>DAOLIT010000040.1:0-44976 GCA_035328405.1 Pseudomonadota bacterium
GGATGTAAAGCCGGAGAATGTTTTTGTGGCCTGGCGGCGGTTGGCGGTGGGAGGGGAAGAGCTCGTGAAGGTGTTGGACTTTGGGATTGCTCGGGTGCTGGGACGGAAGACTCGACTGACGGCGACGCACACGGCGCTGGGAACGCCTCACTACATGGCACCAGAGACGCTCCAGGGCCAGGAGGCAACGCCGCAGTCGGACGTGTTCGCAGTCGGCGTGATTTTGACGGAAATGCTCACGGGCCGACTTCCGTGGGGTGAAACGAGCCGCTCGGAAGTCTCGTCGGTGATGTCGCGATTGGTGTCTGCGCCGAAGCCACTGTCGGAACTGTTGCCAAACGCGATTTTTCCAGTGGAACTTCAGGCAGTGCTCAATCAGTTCTTGTCGCTTTCACTCGAAGATCGTCCGGCAAATTGTGCGGTTGCGCTGCAAATCCTCTTGCAGCTTTTGCCGGGCGCTAGTGGTTCACCCCACAGCGGGCCTTGGGAAGCGTCTTTGCCAACGGAACCGGACGGAAAGACAGGGAAAGCACCGCCGACGGTGGTGGGAGCGCCGATTACGGTGATAAGCACAAGCGGAACGTCCAATCCGTTGGGCTCGGCGACATCGATTTTGGGACGAGACGCGCTCGAGGCGGGTCAGGCTCGGAAGTGGTCTGTCGCCAAATGGATAGCGTTTGTTTCGGTTGCGTTTTTGCTCGCGCTTTTCGTGTCTAGGCATGTGCATGTGACCCACACAAGACCCGGAGACCCGAACACCGCAGCACTTCCGCCGAAAGAAACCTTGGCCACGCGAAACGACGCGGACAGCGAGGCTGCGCAAAAAGCCGCAACCAGCAGTGCCGCGCAAAACGGCGAGACGGAGAAACCAACAAGCTCCCCGAGCAAGCGAACCCGCACGCGGAAACACACGCAGCGGACCAAAACCACGGAGAAACAGCAGCCAAACTTCCCCCTCGATACACAAGGCTACTGAGTGTGGGTGCACCTGGATTCGAACCAGGGACCTCAGCCTTATCAGGGCTGCGCTCTAACCACCTGAGCTATGCACCCAAAAACGCGCGCGAGGATTGGCTAACTACCACAGGGCTTGCTCGCGTGCCAAGGAAAATTTCTGTGCGGACCGTTTTCTTGCAGTGTTTTTGGGATTCAGTGCCGCGCGACCCAAGAAGACGTGTTGCAGAAGAACAGTCGTGCCGCGAACACGATCACGCGACGGTGTAGACGCGGCGCTCTCGCGGATCGATGCCCGAAAATCGAGGCGTCTTTCGCGCAGAAGACAGCGCGGCACCATAGGACGCAGCGACGGTTTGCTCGGAAGGCCGCTGGTCTACGTGAACGTCGTTGCGACGCAGTTCTTCGTATTCCGCAATGGACAAACGCTGCCGGTTGCGCAACGTCGTTTCGATGTTGGCTCGGGCGATTTGTTCGGGCGCGGTCTGCATCACTCGCCCGGCAAAAAACTCAGCGGCACAGCCGGAACCGTAACTGAACAAGCCGATTCGTTGCCCCAGAAGATCCTTCACTTGGTGATGCAGCAAGGACAGCAGCGCCAAATAAAGCGAGCCGGTGTAGATGTTTCCGACTTGCGCTGGAAGCGCGAGCGACGGTTCGACCTGAAGCGCGAAGCTCGAATCCGCCGCTTCTTCCGACATTCCATCGAGCTGACACCGACGTTGGTGGGCTTTGCGGGCCATTTTACCGTAAGGCACGTGGTAGCAAGTACGTACAAGTGGTTCCTTGTATGTGTCGAGGCTCTGCCACTCGGCATACGCGCCCGCGAGCGCATCCAGATAGCACTTCACGGAAAACTGGCCGTCCACCAGCGCATCCTTTCGATAGAGAGGCCGCCAAAAATCGTGTACGTCCTGCGAAAAACAACCCGTGATGCCAGGCTCGAGTTCAAGAAGACGCGGCGATTCGCTGACCAGCATCGCGACCGCTCCGGCCCCTTGTGTCGGCTCGCCCGCAGTACCTACGGAATACCGCGCGATGTCGGTGCAAACAATGAGCGCGCTGCGGCCTCGCGCAGACCCAGAGGCCAGCCAATCCACCGCATTGAGCAAACCTGCAGTTCCTCCGAAACAAGCGTGCTTGGTCTCAAACACGCGACACGCGGACGGCAAACCGAGCAAACCGTGCAAATAGGAAGAAACCGGCTTGGAATGATCGACGGCGGTCTCGGTGCCGACGATGCAAAGTCCAACCTGACTGGGATCTCGTCCGGCAGCAAGAAGACAGCGACGGGCAGCATCGGTAGCCAGCGTCACAGGGTCCTCATCGGGGTGAGCCACAGCCATCTGCACGACTCCAAGGCCTTGCGTGTATTTGGTTGAGGGCACACCGCGTGCTTCCGCCAAATCGCACAGATCGACGTAGGCTCTCGGAACGGCAAAGGCCATCGCATCGAGTCCAATCGCAGGACCTTGGCGAGGTGAAGAAGATTGTTCCGCTTGGACATTTCGGTTTGCGGAAAAACCAGCAGGGGCACAAGGATGTTCTTGGTTCATGGTGCGCTGGCCAGCAAAAGAAATGCCAATCTCCCAGCAAGGCCCTCGAACAAACCAACAAGCGTGCTGTCGTCGAAAGAGACCTCGGTATGGACCGAACAAAGGCCGCACATCCGTTCAAAAAAACCGACGCAACACACATCGCACTTGCGAAGTCGCACCGCGAGAGCGCCGCCGCACCTACCCCAACACTGCCCCCCGAACCCAAACCCACCCGAGGAACCCAAGAAACCCCCGAAACAAAAGGGACGGAATTCGACCGAAGCTTGCTCTGTTCGCGACCCTGACTTTGAAGATAAGATGACTTGGGGGCGAAAACCGAAGGTGTTGGCGCTTGCACAAAGCACAAACGACAAAGTGTTGCGCGCGAGTTGTCTGGCTTGGCGTCAGTTATCGACGGGAGCGCGGGCGTTTGGGGTGGACGCCGCCGTGCCAAGTGCCTCTCGCAAGAAGTCACACCGAACGGGCGCGAAGGTCCTTCCGACCGTGCAGGTCTCGTGTCTTGGCTGACCCAACGCGAGCGGCGAAGAACCGTCTATTCATCCAATTGATGTTTGAAAGGAGCCGTCAATATGAGTTCGCATCGTGGTAGAGAGCCTCGCTTGTTGAGGCTGGCATTGGGCTTGGGCCTGTCGGTCCTGGGAATCGGCGCATGCTCAAACGAAGATGGGCTGACCGTTACACCGGAAGCGCAGGTCAGTTGCGCAGGAGAGGAACCCTCCGAGGAGATGAAAAAAGCGGGACCCACGATGCTGCCGGGCCGAGTGTGCGGCGCATGTCACCGAGCAGGAGGACAAGCTCTGAACTCTCCGTGGCAGGTGTCTGGAACGGTCTACCGGTCCAAAACGTCGGCCTGCAACGCGACGGAAACGCGCCCTCCTATGATTGTGGAAATCCTGTATGGCCAAAACGACCCGAAGGGTGCGTATAGGTACGGGGAAGTACAACCCAACGGACGCATGAGACCCAATTCGGTGGGCAACTTCTACTCCTCGAACAAATTTGTGGCACCGCTCGTCGCCCGAGTGTGCGAAAGCAGTGGAGCAGACTGTAGCGGCGCAACCAATGTCCAAACGATGACGATGAAAGTCGGTTTGGACCCGAACTCCAACACGTTCGTGCGCGTGGACT
Source organism: Pseudomonadota bacterium (assembly GCA_035328405.1). Lineage (GTDB taxonomy): Bacteria > Myxococcota_A > Polyangia > Palsa-1104 > JAEUJZ01 > JAEUKA01. The sequence goes on from DAOLIT010000040.1 coordinate 3,642, forward strand.
GCAACTTGTGCCACTACTCCGGCGGCCAAGCCGGAGGCCGCATCTACCTGAACTGATTCGTGGCTATGGCGCGGCAGGCGGCGGATTTGGTGTGGCCGTGGGCTTGGTCTTGACCGGTGGCGGCGGCGGCAAACGAAACATCAACTCTGGCACTCGAAACGACATCGGCGTTCCGTCGGGCTGCGGCTCCAGCCATCGATACACGAAATAACTCGACAAAACCCGCTTGGTGTAGCCGCGCGTCTCGTCGTAGGGAATCGTCTCGACAAACAAGTCAATCTCTTTTGTGTCCGCGTATTTCCTCAGCCAACGAAACACCGCACCTTCCCCAGCGTTGTAGCCGCTCACCGAGAGCGCCGGATTCTGCTTCATCGTCTGCCACAAAAAACCCAAAAAACGGCTGCCAATCGCCACATTGATGGCCGGGTCGCGCAGCACCTCCCGATGAAAAGGCAAGCCCGCCGAAAAGCGTTTTGCCGTCGGAGGAATCATCTGGGTCAGCCCGATCGCATTGGCGAAAGATTCCGTCAGGGGATCGAATGCGGACTCCTCTCGCACAATCGCAAATTGCAGTGCCGACGGAACACCGTTGGTTTGAGCGGCTTGCGTAAGAAGCTCGGAATAGCCTCGCGGATACCCCAAAAGCCACGCGGGTCGAAACACCCCCTGCGGATGGTGTGTTTGCCAATCGGTCAGCACATGGCGCGGAACAAAGTGAGAACGGTGCCAATCACCCGCCCGTTCATACAGCACCGACGAAAGCCACAAACGCTCGGTCTGTGCATCGTCTGGTTTTGGCGAAGCTCCATCCCGCTTTTTCAGCGGAACCAGAAGCCCCACCGCCGCAAACTCTCGCCTGGCTTCAGCGCCCAGACCGAGCCGCAACAGTTCAACACCACGCAAAAAACCCGGCATCCCATACAGCGGTTTTTTGGAAAACGATACGGGGAAAGCCGGTTTCTCGACGGCAGAATCGGCCCAAAGTTCACGCAACAGCGCGTCAAACTCCGCCGGAAAACCCTCGCGCAGCCTGCCGAACGCGAGCAGCGCATAAAACGACAGGGGATACGTCCGCGCAGTGTTTTGGTAATGCTCAAGTGCCGCCGCCCGTTCCCCGTTGAGTTCCGCGACCCGACCCAGCCAATACAGCGTCCGGCCCTCTTGATCCCAACCGACCTCGCGAGGAATTTTCACGAGCGCCTCTTTGAGCCACTTTTGGGCGGTTTGCAGGTCGTTTTTTTGCAGCGCCGGAAGCGCCAACCGCCACAGAGCCTCAGCGCGCCGATCTCCGTCGGGAAACGTCGTCGGCAAATCGGACAAAAGCACTTCGACCTTGCTCTCGTAATCCGGGCACTGTTCCGCCTCACACGTTTTTTGGGGACCGTCTTTGACCAACCGGTCGGCCAAATCCCGATACATCTCGGCCTGCCGGAGACGTGCGTCATCGGCAAAACTGTGTGTGGGATGCGCACGTTCGGCTACTGCAAACAAATCCGCCGCGACTTGCAAACGACCCGCCGACGCATGACACCGCGCGCCCTGATACAGCGATTTGATGTGCAAATCGTCGTTTTTCGCAGATCCAGGCGCACATGCAACCACAGCCTGATCGAAAAGCGGGGCCGCACGCGGGCGCTGGCGTTGTTTGAACACACTTTGCGCCAGGTGATACGCCGCCTCGCACTTTTGTTTTCCATCCAAATCGGGCTGTTCAAGCACCAGACGAAACGCCGCCTCGCTTTCCGCGTTGCGCATGTTGTCGAACAAGACTTGCGCTCGCCCGAGCAATTCCGACGCAGAAAAAGGCGGTTGTTTGACTCCGGGTTGCTCCAAACGCTTGGCCGCGAGCGTTCCGGCAGCTTCCGTCGGTGACTCCAAATAGATGCGCCGCCACCACTGCAACGCCTCGGCGGGCCGAGCCAACGCATCGAATTGCTCAGCCAACCGAACCTGCGCGTCGAGTTTGTGCTTTCCCCCGTCGCCACACGCCGAAAGATACGCAGACAACGCACCGACAGCCTGTTCCCGCAGATGCCTCGCTTGCGCAGGCTCAGCCACGGCCCGGGCCACGAACCCTCGTCCTTTCAAAAAACGCGCTTCGCAGTCCAACACCGATTCAGGCCGAATCCGCGCAACCTCGACCAGGCTTTCGAGCGGTTTGTCCGCCAAAAGCAACGCCTCCGCTCGATACAAAACGTGATAGTCGAACAGCAGCGGATAACTGGTCGCGAGCGCCGCAAAATGCACCGCCGAAGCTTGCGCCGTTGCGAACCGCTCGGGTCCTGCCGGCATCGTTTGCGCTGTTTTCAGCAGCGACAGCGCGAGCAAAAACCGCACCCGCACATCGAGTGCCTCGTCCATCGCCGAATCGGTCGCCTTCCCGGAAGTGCTTTTTTTTTGTGCATTGTGTTCTTTGCGCCACGTCTGCACGTACTCGCTCACCAAGTCCCGAGCCGCAACCGCATCCCCCGACCGCAGCCGTTCAATCGCTTTGCCGAGCGGAGGTTGCGCAAAAAACGGCGTCAGGCCCGCCGGATCGAACTCGACCGGCCCGACGGAAGCGACGGGCGCGACTGCCACCGCAGCCTGTTTGGGCGCAACCGGCTCAACCGGCGCAGCCGATGACGCGAACGAGACCGCGAGCGAAAAAAAGGCCGCGCAACCTGCGCCAAACCGCATCAGAAGAACAACCGCGCCCCAAAACGCACATACAACGGCGCTTGGAAGGCAGTCGGTTGCCCGTAGTTCGAGTTCAAAATCGGCTTCTGCCCGTCGAGCGTCCGCAACATCGGCAAATCCTCGACTTTGCCACCCGCGATGGGATTGACGACGGAATACGTGTATTCGTCGTCCACGTTGATGACGCCGCGCTGGTTGGCCACGTTGATGACATCCCCGTACACGGACAACTTGACTTCCTTGGTCAGCGCGTGCTCATACGCCAGGTGTGCGTCAAGCTGCGTGATGGTGGGTGTCCGCCCTGCACTTCCAGACGGAAGGATGAATGTGTTGCGCGCCCCGTACGCATTGTGTTGGCCCAACGCCTGAATCGGACGGCCCGAAATCGCCGTAAACGTCAGGCTTGCCGTGATGGTGCCTTGCCCGCCAAACACCGGCTGCTGATAAAAACCCGTCACCTTGAAATTGTGCGGTCGGTCGTTGTTGAGCGGGCCGTTCCGATTCACCGTCAGGTCGATGATGTCGTACTGCACGCTGATGTTCGGATCGAGCTGGTTGTTGTACGGACTGTACGGCCCCGGATAATTTCCGAGCAGCCTCGAATACGTGTAGTTCGCCAGAATCGAAAACCGATTGGACAGCCTCTTTTGTAACGTCAGCGTCATCGCGTGATAGTCGCGCGTTGCTTTCGGGAACAGCGCCTGCGCCTTGTACACATCCACGCGGTTTTGCGCCGCTTGCGCATCTTTTTCAAGCTGCGCATTCGTCGGTGCCGCAGCCGCCTCTCGCTTGAGCCGATCTGCCTCTGCTTGCAAATCCGCTGCAACTTTCGGGTCCGGCTCTGCACCCGGATTCGCGATGAAGTACGTATTTCCGCCGTTCACCGACAAATCTTCGACGATGCTTCCGAGCCAGCGGTAGGTGTAGTACGCACCCACGACGATATCGAAACCTACGTCCACTTGCGCGCCGCCCACCACTTCGTCCAAAAACTGCCCTTTGAGCTTCGGCGCAACCGGTGCATACACGCCGCTGCCGGCCACGCGCGGATCAGACAACGTACACGGTGAACCCGACCCCGATTTCGCCACCGGAACCGGCTGTCCCGACGGAGAAAGCTGCTCTCTCGGGCAGTCTTTCACAAACGATGTGCCGACCAAAAGACCTTCGCCGCTAAACGACCGATCGTTGATGTCCATCGGGATGGATTGGTAAAAACGCCCGTACTGCGCGTACACCTTGGCTCGGCCCGTGCGACTTGGGTCCCAACTGGCACCCAAACGCGGGGCGATGTTGTCATACAGCCCGATTTGCTTTTGGCCATTTGCGCCGAAAATCTCTTGCGCCTCCCAGCGCAACCCGGCATTGACCGTCAGGCCCACATCTCGCACCGTCCACTGGTCCCGCAAATAGAGCGAAAAATTCCGCGTCTCCGTCACAGCCCGGAAATAGTTGTAGCAATACCGGTCGTTGTTCTGCCCACACCGCACGCCCTCTGCCCCAAAAGCATTTGTGGGCTCGAACGTCCCAAAACCCCGCCGAATGCGCACACCGACTCCTGCGGCGTCCGTCTCGTAGGCCAGCCTGCCGAGATAGCTCCCCGACTTCGGGTCGTTCGGGTCGAAATCGACGCCTGTGTATTTGCGGGTGTTGTCGCTTTGGTTGTTCTCGAAATCAAAACCCAGTTTGAGCGCGTGCAAACCCAGCCATTTGCCGTAATACGTCGCCGAAGCCTGCAAAAGATGCCGCTGGAGCACTTGATTCGGCTTGTACTGCCCAAACCCATTTTTCACATACGAGGTCACCGGACACGGATTCCACAACGTCTTGCGCGTCGTCGGGTCCTGCTCGATGCGACAGCGCCCGATGTTCTCGAAATCACCCAGCGAAAACGCCAAATCGCCGCGCAAATCATCGTTGGCCGGCGACCGATACCGGAAATACTGCTGGTTTTCCGCGTTGGGCAGCTCTTGCAACCCCTGGTAGTGATAGCCGTATGTCACGTCGAGCTGGAGTTTGCGGTCGAGCAGCTTGCCCACATATCGCACCGTCGCGTCGTGAACTTGGCGAGCGCGGTCGATTTTCATCGCATCGGTGTCGCTCGTATAGCTGTCGTACTCGCTGCGGAACTCAGGTGCGCCGATGTAACCCAGTGTCAGGTTGTGGTCCGGCGAGATGTTGAATTGCACCTTCGCAATCCAGTTGTACAGCCGGTAGAACTCGTCGAGGTTTCGCGTCTGGTCGGGCAATTCCTCGGTGCGCAGCGCAATTTGCCGCAGCGGCGCATACAAGATGTCCGACGCCAGGTAATCCGGGTCCTGATAGTCTCGATCGACCTCTGCTTTCCACGAACCGTCTGGGCGGCGTTCGTTCGACCGAATTTGCGTGCGAACGGCGCGCTCGGTGCGGTTGATGGTAAACGTAGGCGCGAAGCCGACATAGAACCACACCCGATCTTTCACAATCGGCCCGCCCAACTCAAAACCAAAGTCGTACTGCTGAAACTGCCTGCTGCGCGTCGCAAGCGCCTCGCCAAGCCGTGCCACTGTCACCGCCGGAGCTTGATACGGTGCCCACGAACCAAACACCCCGCCGTGAAACTCATTGGAGCCCGTTTTCGTGATGATGGACACCACACCGCCCGTCGCCCGCCCATACTCAGCTTGGTATCCGCCCGTAATGACGTTCAGGTCCTTGATGAAGTATTGGTGAAGCTGCGTCGCGACGACACCTGTACTCAAATCCGTCGTGTTCAGACCATCGACGAGCACCGAGTTTTCGTTGCCTGTCCCCCCGGCAAAGCTCACCCCCACGTCCCCGCCCGCTTGCGCTCTTGGGGCCACATCTGCCGACCCCGGTGCCAAGCTCATGACAGACTCGAATGTTCGCCCGCGCACCGCCGTGTTTTGCAAAATTTCCTGGTTGATTTCGACGCCGGTGTTCGCCGTGACCATATCGACAGCCGGTGCACGCTCCTTCACAACACGAACGGTCTTGCCCTGCTGGGTCGAGATCGTGGCGTTGACGCGCAGGGTCTTGCTTTGCGAAATGCGCACGTTCGGACGCTCAACAACCGCCTCCCCAAAGTAGAAGCGAACGACGTAGCCATCACCCGGCGGAAGCTGCGTGATCAGATAATTCCCCGACTTGTCTGTGACTTCGGTCTGCTCGCCTTGCAGCGCCGGGCCGGTCACGACAATCGTCACACCGGCCAGTGGTTTTTTGTCCTCTTCACTCGTAACGCGGCCTTGAATTTGCCCGAGTTGCAACTGGGCTTGCACGAGCGCAGGCGCGAGCGAAAGACCCGCCGCTCCGGTCAAAACTACCGACAGTGGCAAGCGAAAACGCAGACGGCGCGTGTGTTTGTTCCGTTTCATGGTGTTCATCGCCTCTTTTTAGGTCCTTGGCTACAGGTCCTTCGTCCCCATATCGCTTGCCGCCATGTCCCCGCTTCCGAACGGAGCGCATTGGCCCGCCCCGACTTTTGCCCTGGTCGTGGACAACCCCGTGTACTTGCTGTCTGCGTCTTTGTCGGAAAACCGGGCCCGCACCGCCACCGACCGATCAAGCGCGTGCATTCCCGTCGGAAAACCTGCCTTTTGCGCAACATCCTTCACAATGCCTTCCGGCACAGAAAAGCTCACTTCCACGGCATCTTGCGGCCAGCGCCCATCGGGCGTATCCGGCCAAAAGGCCAACAGACGTTGGTTTTGCTGCACACACGCCGCATCCTTCCTGGAAAGCGACCCATCGGCTTCTGTTCCCCACACGTTCGTACCCACGAGTACATTCACCGTCTGTGAAGTTCCCGTGGCGCTTTTCGCTGTGCCGACGATCGATGCAGTCACGAGCGGTTCAGGCGACACCGCCGCGTTCAGTTTGAGCACAATCGCGCTGTTCCGAGCCAAATCGGCGACGCTGTACGGGTTTTGCGCCGACCCATCTCCGTACTTGTTCGACGCATACACCCACGGGTCCGCTTTTCCGTCCCCGCGTCCCATTTGCAAGACTTTGAGGGGTTCCGTCGAAAACTGCAAAAACGGCGTCGCTGCCTTCCAATCCAGTGCATTGCCCGCCCGGTCGGCAAAACCCACATCCAAATACACCGAATACTTTGCGGAAGGTTCGAGCCCCGCTCTCGGATCGGCGTCTCTGTTCACGGCGATGCGCAAGGACGGTCCGTACGGAATCTCGGTTGGATCAAAACTCAGCGACGACCCGGAAACGTCGAGAAGCCTTTTGTAGGCCGGAATCCCGACGCACGTCCCATCACACTGAAGCCGAAGCGCCTCGTCGGGTACGTTGTCGGGATTGACATCATTGCCATTCCACTTTCGCGGAATCTTGTTGAACACCACCCGCAAATCCGTCGCCGAATCTGGGGTAGGAGGGCTTTTTTTCACCGAGTACTTGTCTTTGAACACGTCGTTGTAACAAACGCGACAGGCGTCGTTGCCACGGTTCTCCTCCTGACCGCAGAAGTCCGCGTTGTACTGCGCACAGTCCGGCAAACTCGTGTCTGTGAACACCGCCGAATCTCGTGAAACCTTGTCGAGCAACGTCATTTTCGTCACCCGCAGCGGACCCTCCGGTTCGGGAGTTTGCGCCGTCAAATAGTCTGTGCAACTTCCCAACAGCGTCGCCAGACCAGCGGCTCCCAAACAAGAAACGACAACGATCTTTTTCCTCGACATCGAACGCGACTCCTTCCCAACAGCCAGCATCGGCGGAAGCTATACAATGGTTTGAGTCGTCGTCTCAACAAAGAAAACCGGGACGAAAAAAGTCGCAAAACCCGCTCACGACCCCGGTCGAAACAGAGTCCGCGTCAGTTTCCGAATTGAAGCGACACATCAACTTGCAGCGCGTCGTCCACTTTCACAAACATCAAGCTCGGTCTTTCCAACTTGAACTCGGTCAGGCTCAGCACGAACTGCGCCGACGCCGCCACTTTTGTCGCGCTGTCGAACGTGAACTTCACCGGCACAGGCATCGTCTTTTTCACACCGTGAAACAGAATCTCTGCTGTGAAAGCCTGCTCCATCGTCGTTGGAAACGAGGCTGGCACTTTCACATCCCCCACTGCCTTGAGCACAACCATCGGATGGCGCGCCGCCTCGACGACTTCCTTCATGTGTGCGTCCCGGCTTGCATTCTGGGAATCGAAGGACTCCACGGGTGCGCGCACCATCACCTGCACTTTTCCATCGGGAAGAAACCGTGCCATGCCCTCGACTTGGCGCGACACGCCCGCGAACTTGTGCAACTTGTGAACCATTCGGTAGGTGAGCGTGCTTTGCGCCGCCTGGATGCGAAGCGTGTTTTCCGCTGCCGTCGCAGCCCCTGGCCCACTCTGTGCGGAAACCCACGCGGGATACACACACCAGCCCACACCCTACCCAAAACAGACAAGACGAGCCAAACACACAAGAGAAGACGGAACTCGCATGAACACTTCCTATCACGCTCCGGCGCGGTCTGTGTCCCGTTTCTTCGCCTTCCGTTTTGGGATATGGTCTTGCCCTCTCATGAGCACCACACAGAAACAGGAAACCGTCCCTTCCCCACGCACCGAACCCCAAAAGCCGCTTGACGTGTTGCAAGCCAAAGAACAAGAGGCTCTGTCCGGCGGAGGAGCATCGCGCATCAAGCGCCAACACGAAGCCGGAAAACTGACCGCCCGCCAACGCATCGAGCTGTTTTGCGACAAGGATTCGTTCGTCGAACTCGACAAATTTGTCACGCACCGTTGCACCGATTTCGGGATGGCGGACCAAAAGATCCTGGGTGACGGCGTGGTCACGGGCTACGGGCTCGTCGGAGGACGCCAAGTTTTCCTGTTCGCGCAGGACTTTACTGTGTTCGGTGGGTCGCTGTCGGGGGCTTACGCGCAGAAAATCTGCAAGGTGATGGATTTGGCAATGCGAGTGGGCGCGCCGGTCATCGGGCTGAATGATTCCGGCGGTGCGCGCATTCAGGAAGGCGTCGAATCCTTGGCGGGCTACGCCGAGATTTTTACGCGCAATGTCTTGGCTTCGGGAGTGATTCCGCAGCTCTCGCTGATTCTCGGGCCTTGTGCCGGCGGCGCAGTGTATTCACCCGCGATGACGGACTTCATCGCGATGGTGGACAAAACCAGCTACATGTTCATCACCGGTCCCGATGTCGTGAAAGCGGTCACCCACGAGGAGGTCACCAAAGAGGACTTGGGTGGTTCTGTGGCGCACGCGGCCCGGTCGGGTGTGGCCCATTTGCGTTGTCCCGACGAAAAAACGGCGCTTGCGACCCTGCGAGAGCTTTTGTCGTATTTGCCCCAAAACAACGCCGAGGACCCGCCCGTCCTGGCTTGTACCGACCCCGCCCAACGAGAAGACGCCCTGCTCGATCAACTGGTTCCCGTCGAAGCCACCCGTGCGTATGACATCAAAGAACTCATCCGTCGCATCATCGACGACGGACGTTTCCTGGAAATCCAGCCCGAACACGCACAAAACATCGTCGTGGGTTTTGCTCGTTTGGATGGTCGGTCGGTTGGAATCGTCGCGAATCAGCCCGCCGTCCTTGCGGGAGTGCTAGACATCGCAGCGTCAGTAAAAGCCGCTCGGTTTGTCCGTTTTTGCGATGCGTTCAACATTCCGCTTTTCACCCTGGTCGATGTGCCCGGTTTCATGCCTGGGAAAGACCAAGAGCACGGCGGAATCATTCGCCACGGGGCCAAACTCCTGTACGCATTCGTCGAGGCGACCGTTCCCAAAGTCACTTTGATTACCCGCAAGGCCTACGGGGGTGCGTATGACGTGATGGCATCCAAACACGTTCGGGCCGACATCAATTTCGCTTTCCCGACGGCGGAAATTGCCGTGATGGGCCCCGAGGGCGCAGTCAACATCATTTACCGCGAACAACTGGCTCACGCGCAAGACCCGGACTCTGTTCGCAGCACCTATGTCCACGAATACCGCGAGAAGTTTGCGAACCCCTATTCGGCAGCCTCCCTCGGATACATCGACGAGGTGATCGTTCCCAGACACACGCGCCACAAAGTCATCACCGCGTTTCGGATGCTGCGCAACAAACGGCAGCAAAATCCGCCCAAAAAGCACGGCAACATTCCGCTGTGATTTCGCGCAGTACGGAGCAGCGCAGCATCCAGTTTCCTTCCCTATCGCAGTTTCGCCAAGGCCGTGTCAATCGACGCTTGAGCCTGCTTTTCATCGCCGGCTCGCAACGAAGCAATCGCCGCCGAAATCGATTCGTGCGCAGCATTTTTTCCGCTTTCATCCAGAAGCACCTGGGCCCGAGCCAATGCCTCCGTTGCCGAGGTCGAACCTTTGCCAGCCAAAAAAAGGAGTTTGGCTTGCCCGAGCGCCTGCCGTCCTGCCTCGAACGAGGCCTCGGGACTTTGCCCGAGTTTCGGCAAAGCAGGCACGTCCGTCGCGACAGCCTGCGCAACAGGTGTGGAGGGTGCCCCTAAAGTAGGCGCAGGGGATACAGCAGAAGACGTGGTGGGTGCAGGTGGCACAGCGGTCTTCGGCACCGCGCTGTTTGGAGTGGATGGAGCCGGGGCAGATGGGGCCAACGTGGTGGGTGCCGGGGCTGGCCGAGTCGGGGTTGGCGGAGCAACACCTGCCGGTGTCGGTGCCGGATTCGGGGCGGCGGCACTCGCTGCGGGGACAAGACCCAACTGCTCAAGCGTGCTCTGCGGAGTTTTTCGCTGCGGGTCCGGCTGACCCAGCGGCAGAGGTCGCTCCAATTGATCCGCAAGCTGCAACAGCAACACCACCACTTCCTGATCAGACCGTTTCTCGAACAGCGCCTGCCTCACGCTCGCAAACTCGCGCTCCATCGGCTGACCCAACCGAGTCGCCGATTCCTGAGCACGGCCCGTCCGTTCAAAAGCCATCGTGTAATGCCCGTATCGCGTCGCAAGGGAGGCCTCCAACAGGAACCCTCGGGCGCGCGTGGCCAGAAGACCCCTATCGGCTTGTTCAGCCACGCTGCGAAGCGCATGTCGGTGATACAGATACGCAGCCAGCGGCCCCCCTAAAAAAACACACACGGCCACAAGACCCCAGATCATCCGTCTGTTTACAGGACGGGGCGTTTTTGCGCTTGGCGCATTCGTCGTGCTGGTCGCGCTTGTCAAGTGTCACCTCCGACAATGAATGCCAAGTGTTGACCGATTCCGGTTCCATCTCGGCGAAAAGAGTAAAGGAGTTCCGATTCGCAACACGTACACAACGGCTTTGCCGCGACATGTTGCACAGAAAGTCCTGCTTCCAAAAGAAGCTCCTGATTGAATTTCCACAGGTCCACATAAGTATGCCCGTTTCTGGACAGAACTACGCGGGGATTTTGCGATGCGAACAGAGAAGCCACATCCTGCTGTACCTGAAAACAACAGGGGCCTATGGATGGACCCAAAACCGCACGGATGTTCCGCACGTCTGCGCCCAAATTTGTCAGTTCAGAAACAGCTCCTTTGGCGATTCCTGCGACGGAACCACGCCATCCCGCATGAACCGCTGCAACCCGCCCCTGTCCATCCGAAAGAAGAAGAGGAACACAATCCGCAGACAACACTCCTAGCGGAAGTGATTTCTGGGTCACGAGTCCGTCTGCTTCGCGCGCGAAAGACTCTGGAGTCTCAATCTGCACGATGTCTGTTCCATGAACTTGGCGGACTTGGGACAGAAGGTTTGCAGAAAAGCCCCCAAGATGCGCGACTCTTTCCAGGTTCTGTTTCACATACTCTGTGTTGTCCCCCCAATTTCTTCCCAGATTCAGGGAAGAGAACCGTCCAGTCGAGACTCCACCAACGCGAGTAGAAAATCCATGTCGAACCCCCAACTCCACAAGGAGAGGCGCAACCAACACAGACCCCTGTTTGTCGAACGGAGTCCACGAGGATTCCGTTTTTTGTAGGGCTTCCCCTTTTGGAAAAAGAGACACGAAGGACATGTGAGAAAGTCTATCAGGAATCCCTTGTCGTTGACCAGCAACGAATGTGACTACTCAATCCAGAGGCAGTCAGGGGAGCCAGACCGTTCCTGGTTTGAGCCAAAAAACCATTCCGCGAGAGAGGTTTCCATGCTAGAGAGGCGGTGGTCGGCTTTCCGGTTTTTCTCGTTTCCAAACGACAGACGAGGCGACTTGGGTCTTCAGGCGGCTTTGGGAGTTATTTATGTCCAACCAATCAAACAGCACTTGGGAAATTGAAGCCCTTGAAATCGCGATTGCGACACTTGACCAGGCCATCGAAACCCGTCCGCTTGAAGAACGAGACAAGTTGGACATGACTGCGATGACGCTTCGGGGGTTCCTGGCTGCATACCGCTCAGAACCCCAAAGCCGCGAGCCGGACCAACAAGAAATCCAAGTTACCCAGATTGAAGCATTCGGATCTCTCATTGCAGACAGACGTTTGGCGGCAGGACTGACTGTCGAACGGGTCGCCGAGCTGGCGCAGTTGCCAACAGCCACCATTCGCAGTGTTGAAGAAGGGAAAACACCTCCTGCTCAACACGTATTGTTGCGACTTCTCGACGTGGTTCAGCTGGAACTGGAGTATGCCGACATACCCTGGAAAGAGGCAGATCGGGACCCCCATTGGGACATGAATTGCCGCATCCAAGACGCCGATCCGACGCAAGCCTGGATCGAGTTGGATCGTCTGATGGCTTCCCGGACAGGGAAGCTTCCCTTTCGTTGTCTGTTCACTGATGAAGAGTCCGCTTTTTTGTGGGTCAAACTGTCGGAGACTCCTGAACTCGACGACCTGCACAGAGGTTTGTTGTTGGACGCGGTGGCGGATGCGGCTTTCTCCGCAGACAGTCGAGTAGGAATTGACGTCATTGCGTTAGGGCCTGGAACCGGAAAGACCGAGATCGCGTTGACCGCATCCATCCAGACAGTCGTGAAGAGGGGAGATACGCGATTGTTTCTGGTGGACGAAAGTTTTCCCCTTCTTTCTGTCTGTCTTGGCCGCGCCCGCGAGGTTTTGCCAGACAGAGGCTGTTCGGTGTACGGATTTCACGGGGATTTTCTCCGACCAGGATTCATCGAGGACTTGGTTGGATCGAGACATGCACATCGGCGACGTCTCATTTCTCTGCTCGGATTCACTTTGGGAACTTTTGACAACGAAATGAGGTTTGTACGCTCAAACTTGGCTGCTCTGTCTGACGGGGATTTGTTGCTTGTGGATCTTCGGATCGGGCATCCGTTTGGGCCTGGCGCAGAACACGACTTGCTGAACGTGGACCATGGTTTCGTTTACGGACGCAGTGAGTCCGCAAGCTTGGTCAGGCAGCAATGGGAGACCTTCTTGTCCAAACCCATCCTTCGCTTCCTACCGAATTCGGTCGAAGCATCCATCGAAAGGAGAATTGACTCGCAGCCAAATCGTTTGTGCAGCTACTCCGTTGATGAGCACGCAATCCTTCGGCTTCCTTCTGGAGAAGAACGGCAGTTTTCGGTATACCGTGGTGGGCGGTACGATCCGAGCGAGGTATCGGATGCGTTCCGACGCGAAGGTTGGGAGTTGGTACAGGAATGGACTTACGGACCACAATCAGCCTCCGGTTTCCAACCTTTTGCCGCCATGCTTTTTCGCAAATCGGAGCAACTCCTGATGAACAGGGGTTCCTAGCCAGATGAAAACGCTCTGGGTGCTCGCGGTTGCGTTGTGGGTTTGTGTGGGCGCTGAGAAGACAGCCCGAGGCAATCCTGTGCAGTCCTGGTTCGTCGATCACATGGCGTTGGACCTTGCAGCGGTGACTTCCTGGCGAGTGGCGTGGGCGGATGAACGAAATCCGGGCTTCAACATGGTGGCCGCTGGCGGAGAACTGCATGTGGGTCTGGAATTTGACAATGGCGTCGGCTTTTTGATGGGTACGCGCGCTGTGTTTGGGCCCAAAACGGGCTTGGCCGATGGACCGACCCACGCCGACGTATCGGGAAATCTGTTGTTGCTCTTTCGGGTCACGGATTGGGTGCGTCTTTCGGCGGGCCCGACGGCAGGTCGGTTGTGGCAATGGAATCCTTCCGAGTCAGACGGGTCGCAACCGAGCGCAGCGTCGATAGGAGGTCTTCTGCGCTTGGGGCTCGATTTTTACCCGCGCCAGGCCAATGTACTCAAAGCACTGACTTTGTGGGTGCGTGTGGAAATCGACAAACACACAGGTGCGAGCGATTCCGCGTTGCCAAGCACCAGCCTGGCCGTATCTGGCAGCTTTGGGTTCCGTTTGTAAGGGGTACTCGCTTTGTCCCCCCAAACACCCCTATCGAACAATCCGACAGAGTCTGGTTTCCCAAGCCGCCCCGCTGGCTTTCTGTTCGTCCTGGGAGCCGCACTGAGCTGGAGCCTCGCAGGCATCGGCATCAAGTCGGTTCCTCTGTCGGGCCTCGCAATTGTTGGTTTTCGGAGTCTGTTTGCGCTGCCGATTTTCATGTGGGTTTTGCGGCTGCGAGCGGGTTCCCTGACCGGCAAAGTACTTTGGATGGGAGTGCGTCGCAGAGCGGTGTGGATCGGTGCCGCTGACTACGCTTTTACGATGCTGTCGTTTGTGCTGGCCGCGAAACAAACGACCGCTGCAAATGCCATCTTGTTGCAGTACACCGCGCCGATTTACGTAGTCCTCCTTTCGTGGCCGCTTTTGGGCGAGCGAATCAGCACCGTGGATGTACTTTCGGTGTTTGGTTGTTTCGCGGGAATCGTGTGGTTCTTTCTAGACCAGCTTTCGATGTCAGGACTGGTTGGGAATCTGCTCGCGCTGGGATCGGGGATGGGCTTGGGACTTCTGCCTCTGCTGTTGCGCCGTGCAGAACGAGATAGCCCTCTACTTTCTGCGCAAGAAAAAGAACTCCTACCCTTTATGCCGACGGTGGTGCTTCTTTTTGGGAATGTCCTGGCCGTCTTGTGCGGAGCACTCCCAATGGTACAGACCACGATTCCGTCTCCTGTTTCCTGGCTGTGGTTGCTGGTGTTGGGGGTCGTGCAAATCGCACTCGCGTATCTGTTCTATGCGGCAGCAGTTCGTCGGCTAAGACCCGTCGAATGTTTGATGATTGCGACGCTTGAACCAATCTTGAATCCGGTGTGGGTGGCCCTCGGAACCGGCGAATTGCCGTCGCGTGCGGCGTTTGTGGGGGGTTTTCTGATCCTCGGTTCCGTGGTTTTTCATGGCATTCACACCGCACTCCGCAAGACACGCGGCAACAAAACGCCGTAACATGCGCGGCCATGTCACACCTGGAACCTGAGCGGTCTCTGTCTTCCGAGTTGTTGGCGCGTTTGCGCAAAGTTCGTTTGCTCTGTTTGGATGTGGACGGAGTGCTAACGGATGGCCACTTGTATTTTGCAGGCGGAGAAGGAGACGCACGTTTTTCGCAGCGTTTTTCCGTGCGAGACGGAGTGGGTATTCGACTCCTGTTGGCGGCGGGTTGGTCCGTCGCAATTTTGTCCGAAGGCAACATTTTGTCGGGTCGCGTTCGCGCCGATTCCTTGTCGATTCCGCATGCGTTTTTCGGTGTGAAAGACAAGCTCGGGAAGTTTCAGGAACTGCTGGCCGAACTCGGTTTGTGCGCCGAGCAAGCCGCGTTTGTGGGAGACGAAATCAGCGATGTTCCCCTGCTCCGCGCGGTGGGTTTTTCGGCGACCGTGCCGGATGCTGTGCGGGAAGTGCGGAACGCGGTTCACTACATCACCGAGCGTCCCGGCGGTTCGGGAGCCGTGCGAGAAGTGTGCGACTTGATCCGTTACGTCGGAGTTTCTGATTCCTTTGTTTCACCGAGGCCAAATCAACATGATGGGTGACAAAAATGGCGTTCTTCTGACGGGCGCGACGGGTTTTTTGGGGCGCGAGCTGCTCAAGCTGCTGATTGAGCGGTGGCCCCTTCCACAGCCGATTTTTTGTTTGATTCGAGGCCGCTCCGACGAAAAGGCCTCGCGGAACGCAAAAACGCCCGCAAACCGACTCACAGAGCTTCTTTCTGATCTGGGTTTTCTCGACGGGAAATCGCCGCACGTCGCTCGGGTTTTCGCGGTTTCTGGAGACCTTGGAGAACACCAACTCGGCTTGTCTTCGATTGACCTCGCCACGCTGCAAAACACCGTCGGACACATCTATCACGGGGCAGCAACCGTACGCTTCGATTTGCCGTTGTCGGAAGCCCGAGCAACCAACGTGGAAGGGACGCGCAAAATCCTCGAACTGATTGGGCATCTCTCGACAGACCGACAGCTGGTCCGTTTGAACTACATTGGCACCGCATTTGTGGCCGGAACACAGACGGGGCTTCGGTGCGAAGGCGACCTCCTGCTCGAACAGGCTTTTCACAACACCTACGAACAGACCAAGGCCGAGGCAGAGCAACTTGTCCGACGGTATATGACCGAACGTGGGGTCAAAGCGACGCTGTTTCGCCCATCGATCATCGTCGGAAATTCTCAAACGGGAGCGACGACAAGTTTCAAGGTGATGTATTGGCCGCTGAAAGTGTTTTCGCGCGGCTTGATTCCCGTGGTCCCAGCGTCGAAATCGGGTTTCGTCGATTTGGTGCCGGTTGACTTCGTCGTCGAGGCGATTTGGGAACTGTCGCATCGAGAAGACACCGTCGGCGAATGCTATCACTTGGCCGCCGGCCCGAGCGGCATCATGACGATCGGAGAGGCCCTCGACGAAGCCGCATCGTTTTTCCGGGTCCGCAAACCGCTGTTCGTCGATACCGCCACTTACGATCGATTCATCCGCCCGGTGTTCCGCCTGTTTTTCCGAGGCAAACGACGCCAGGCGCTCGATGCGGGCCGTGTCTACGTGCCGTATTTGGACTATCGAGCCCTGTTCGACACGACGAACACAAGAACGGCCCTTGCGTCTTCTGCGCTCGCGTTTCCGTCGGTGAGAACCTACTTCACGCGCCTTTTGCGTTTTTGTGTGGAAAGCGATTGGGGCAAGCGGTCTGTGTGAAAATCGGCAAACAAGTTTGAAAACGACTTATCCGGCGGGTTTTTCCTCGGCCTTGGATTTTTCCTCGGCCTTGGATTTTTCCTCGGCCTTGGATTTTTCCTCGGCCTTGGATTTTTCCTCGGCCTTGGGTTTTTCCTCGGCCTTGGGTTTTTCCTCGGCTTTGGGTTTTTCCTCGGCCTTGGGCGCTTCCGGGGGAACCACGGGTCTTACCGGCGCTGATCCGACGGGCTGAACGGTCGGAGTTCGATTGGTCCGGGTGCGCTTTCCATCTGCCGCTGGTTGGAGCGTCGCTTCGACGGAAAGAACTTCTTTGCCTTTCTTGACCTCGAAGGTGTCAGCACTTGAAACGGTGCGCGTGAACGTCGCAAAACCGCTCTTGCGAAGCTCCAGCTCGTGTTTGTCTTTGGTGTCGAGTTTTTTGATCTGAAATGGTGTCTTGCCGACCTTTTTCCCGTCGAGGTACACGTCCGCACCCTTGGGTATCGAAACGATATCGACCATGCGTTCGGCTGGGACCAACACGAACTTGAGGGGCTCCCCCTCTTTCGGACTGGCTTTGAGTTTGGTTTTGGTTTCCTGAAAACCCACCATCGTGATGCGGAGCTGTTTTCCCGCCACAAGGCCCGGAATTCTTGTCGGTGTCGTCCCGACCGGCTTTCCGTCCACCTCGATTTGCGCGCCCGGCGGTTCGGTCGTGACTTCCGTGCCCTCGGGCGGTTTTTCGGGGCGAACGGGTACGTTGGTCGGTTCGATGGGTTTGACAGGCGTCTCGACCGGCTTGACCTCGGTCGGCTGCGGCGTCGGGCCAGGCGTGTTTGGACCTTTGTTCGTTGGATCGGGCAGTGTCGTAACACCAATCACCGTCGGAGGCCCGCCATCAACCGGTGGCTTGTTCAACACCAGGAAGTAGTACGCGCCACCTCCGCCGCCGACGAGCAGAAGCACCAGCAGCACGACCACGATCCATGTACCCGAACCGCCCGATTTTTGGGCCGGAACCACGGGTTGCACCGCCGGAACATCGGAAAACAGCGATTCTGGTTCTTCCAATTTGGGAGGCAACACCATCGGAGGTGGTGTGGGTACTTTGGGTGCTTCCTCCTCCGGTTCCGGCGTTGCGGCTGCCTGCGTCTGAGGTTGCGGTGTTTCGGCTGCATTCGGCGAGGCGTTTTCAGAACCCGTCGGCGTACGATTGCTGTCCGCGATTCGCTGTTGTTGCTCCTCGACAGATGCCGTCGGCGTTTTCGCAGATTCTGGAATGCCGCGATCGGCCTCGTTCGCTGGCGGCACGTTTTTTGCTTGGCCAGCACCCACTGCGGGCTTTGCCGGCGGCGACATCATGCCAAAACCTTGTCCGAGCAGCGTTTTGGACAATCCCGCCTTGGCGGAACCCTGCGACATCGGAGACATGCCAGGCTGTTCAAACGCCTTTTTTCGCAACGCCTCCGTCATAACCGCAGGAGTTGCTTTCGTCGGTGCGTCGTCGGTAGTACCAAACTGCATGGCTTCTGCCAGTTTGTTGACCTGATCCGCTGCCATGGCGCGCGTCGGTTCGTCGCCAAACTCGTTGTTGTGTCCCCCCGAGCCTGGACTTGCCGTCGGTGTGATTTGGCTGGGCGACGCATCGGCGCGCGATTCTCGAACGCCCGCATCGAAACGAGATTCCACGCCGCTTTCGCCTCGTTTGTTTTTTTCAGCCAGAATCTGTTCCAACCGTTCCTGGCTGTCCGAGGCCAACTTGTCGAATCGAACGCCCATGCCAGGTGCGAGAGACGGCTTGCTGGGATCGGCGTTTCGATTCCACACAACCGTACCTTCTCCGACGATAAGCGGGGAACCGTCTTGAAGTTGAAACTCAAACTTGATCTGCGTCCCGATCGATTGCGGTTCCTTGGTTCGGATGAAGATCCCGCCTCGGCTGACATCCACCGAATACCTCTCGATAAACTGTTCGAGAGAGGTGGATTTGAACTTGATTTTCATCGTCAGCGGGCTTTTGCCCTTCGGATTTTCAGAAGCTGACATCTTTGCTCCCAATCGAGGTTTGCTCTCTTCGCATCACTCTTTTATGTGTTCTGCACTACTTGTTTTGTATCGTGTTTTTGTGGTCGCTTACGACGTAAATCGAGCTATCAATCCAATAGATGAGATGGAAAACAATAACATGACATACATTTTTTCTGCGAAATGGAAACGCGCTCCACGGCGTTTTGCTCGGTTTTCCTGCTTTTTGCTGGGTTCGCTTCTGATCGTTTCCGAAACAGCGACGGAGGCAGCCTATCCTCGCAGCATCATCGGTAAGGCCGGTGCCGTGGCCGCAGATCACGAATTGGCCTCGAGGGCGGGTGCCGAAATTCTGTCGCAAGGCGGCAATGCCGTGGATGCCGCCATCGCAACCGCGCTCACACTCGGAGTGGTTCAACCAGCCGGTTCGGGTTTGGGTGGCGGCGGTTTTTTGTTGTTTCGGAAAGCGGATGGTCGGACCGAAGTGCTCGACTTCCGGGAAGTGGCCCCCAAACGCGCGCATCGCGACCTGTTTTTGGATGCAGCGACCGGCCAGGCCGTGCCCGATCGGTCGCGCCTGGGAGGGCTTGCGGTCGGGGTTCCGGGCGAGCCCGCGGGTTTTGCGTTCGCGCTGAAGAAGTGGGGACGCCTTGGCGCTGCGCAAGTGGTGGCACCGGCCCTGCGATGGGCTGAGCAGGGTTTTCCGGTTGGACATCACCTGGGACGCGCTGCGGGGCAGGCTGTACCGAAACTGGACGCCGCGCATCCGTTGCGCACGTTTTTGGCACCGGGCGGAGTCGCCATTTCGGTTGGACAATCGGTCCAGCGAAAAGAACTGGCGCAAACGCTGCGGCTGCTTGGACGAAACGGGTTTTTGGCGTTTTACCAAACGACGCCCGGCAGCATCGGTGAGGATTTGCTGTTGGCTGTGCGCCAGTCCGGCGGCGTGCTGCAAGCTGACGATTTGGCCGCATACAAACCCGTTTTGCGGCCTGCGCTGTCCGGTCGATATCGCGGCCACCAGGTTCTTCTGGCCCCAGCGCCCGCAGGAGGCATCACCGTCCTGGAGGCGCTGCACATCCTGGATGCGCGACCGCCGTTTTCGCAGGGTTCCGGTTCGTCGGCGACGCTACACGAAACCATCGAAGCGTTGAAACATGCCTTCGCGGATCGAATCCGATTTCACGGCGATCCCGCTTTCACAAACACGCCTCAAAACGAGCTAGCCAGCGTCGAATACGCCCGGGCTCGGGCGGCCACGATTTTGCCCGAACGGGTGCTCCCCACAACCAGCTACGGACATCCGGGCACAGGTTTGCCCGGATCTTCGCCCAAAGATGCAGGCACGTCGCATTTGTGCGTGATCGATGGCGAAGGAAATGTCGCAGCATTGACCACCACGGTGAACCTGTCTTTCGGCGCGCGAGTCGTCGGAAGCAAAACGGGTGTCCTGCTGAACAATCAAATGGATGATTTTTCGGCCAAGCCCGCATCTGCCAACGCATTCGGTTTGGTCGGTGCGGACGCGAATTTGGTCGCGCCCGGAAAACGGCCCGCGTCGAGCATGTCTCCCGCGATTGCCGTCGCGCCCGATGGGACCCTTTTTTGCGCCGGTGGCTCGGGCGGGCCCACGATTGTGTCAGGTGTTTTGCAAACGCTGGTCAACCTCATCGACTTTGGTATGGAACCCGAGGCTGCGGTCTCGTCTCCGCGCATTCACGCTCAGCTTGTCCCTGAAACGGTCTTCGTCGAACCGGAGGTGCCTGCGGATGTGCGCGAAAAACTCGCGCAACGCGGCCACAAAGTGCTTTTGACTCCATCGCCTATCGAAAACGCTGTTCAAGTCGTCGCCTTTCGACCCGCTCGCGACGGAAAACCCGCGCAGTTTTCTGCGGCCAGCGATCCCCGAAAAGGCGGAAAGCCCGCCGTCCCACCTTCCATTGCAAAACAGTAGTTTCGGCTAAAAAAGCGGGCTTTCGGCTGCGCCGTTCCGCGCGCTACGATGGGCCACCGTGAGCACAGACAGCGGTCCCATGCCGGCTTTTGATGAGCCTCGTTACGACCCGTTTCGCTTCCTGAAGTGGGGCGCGTGGCTGCTGCTTGGGTTGACACTCGTTTCGACGATCGTGTTTTGGTTGCTGGGGCGGTATTACGGGCGACCCGATTGGACGATTGTCAACTGCCTGTTCATGGTGGTTATCACGTTGACCACAATTGGTTACGGCGATTGGCTCGAGCTGAAAAGCCTGCATATGGCGGAGTTTTTCACGATGGCGCTCGCGATGGTGGGCATCGCTGTGCCCGCTTTTTTGGTCTCCAACATCACGGCGCTGGTGGTCGAGGGACTTTTTACGGACGTGTTTCGGAGGCGACGCATGCACAAAAGAATCGCCGCGCTAAATGATCACATCATCGTCTGCGGCGTGGGCTCGACCGGAGTTCACTGCGTAACCGAGCTTCTTTCGACAGGACGACCCTTTGTGGCCATCGACCACAACGAGGCGAAGCTCAAACACATGGTCGAATCCCTCGGTGACTTTTTGTACATCGTGGGTTCGGCAGAAACCGACGATGTGCTTTTGCAAGCGGGCATCGAGCGCGCGTCGGGTCTGATCGCGTGCCTGACCGAGGACAAAGACAACGTGTTCGTGACGCTGACCGCGCGCCAAATGAACCGGAACCTGCGCATCATTAGCAAAGTGCTCGAGGACTCGACGCGAAAAAAACTGTCGATTGCCGGGGCAAACGGTTCGGTCAACCCCACTGCAATCGGTGGTCTTCGGTTGGTCAGCGAGCTGGTGCGGCCCACCGTCGTGACGTTCTTGGACAACATGATCCGTGATCGTCGATCCTCGCACCGGTTCGAGCAGCTCGAAATTGCGGCCCAATCCGAAATCGCAGGAAAACGGCTGCAAGACGCCAATTTCCGTGCAACGGGCCGTTCACTCGTCGTCGCTGTCAAACCTCCCGACGCTGAATCGTTCATTTACAACCCAGCCGCCGACATTGCGCTTGCGCCGGGCTCGCAAGTTGTGTTTCTGGCCTCGACGGCGGACATGGCTACGCTCCGGCACATGTGCAGCGCGCCCAAACCCGACTCTTCCAAAAAGAAATGATCGATGCGCAGGGTGTGTGTTTGGCTGGGACTGTCATTCTTTGTGGGAGGCTGTGCGCAAAGCCTCGCCCAGTCCGTCGCCGAACCGCTGTGCCGCGTGGTTTCGGTCATCCCCGATGCGGTGGTCGATCTGCGATATGCGACGGCGCACAATTTCACCGGCCAAGTCCTGTATCCCGATGTGGCCGATTGCTATCTGCGCAAAAGCGTCGCGCAAAAACTGGCAGTCGCAGCGACGGAACTGCGCAAGGACGGCCTGCGACTCCTGCTGTGGGATTGCTACCGGCCTCTTTCGGTCCAAAAACGCCTTTTTGAGCGCGTCCCCGACGAACGCTACGTGGCAAATCCGAAAAAGGGGTCTCGCCACAATCGCGGGGCCGCCGTCGATCTGACCCTCGCCGATGCGCAAGGCCGACCGGTCTCGATGCCCACGGCATTCGATGCGTTTGGTCCCGCAGCCCATCGAGACTTCTTTCGCCTGCCGAAAGATGTGCTAGCCCACCGTGCCCGCCTCGAACAAGCCATGAAGCAAGCAGGTTTCCTCCCGCTCCCGACGGAGTGGTGGCATTTCGACGCCGCCGATTTCCAACACCATCCGATGGCGGACGTGTCATTTGAAACGCTGCGCGGAAGGTTGCCTTCGGTGCCGTAATTTTTTTGTGCGGAACGGGAACCGAATTGCGGGGCGCTTCGTCTTGGCAAGCAGTCTGGTGTGAAGAAACGCCGCAACTGCGAGACGACCGCTCTGCGGCACACACCCGGACAAAAAACGCTCGTTTAGGAGGAAACGCTCATGACCCAGAAGTTCTTTGTTCGTTCGCTGTCTGTGTTCGCGCTGTGTGCCGGCCTGTCCCTGACTGCATGCGGAGGCGCTGCGGGACAAGACGACGATCAGGAAGATGCCAATGCCTCGATGGCGCAATCGAGCGCGGTCGAATACATGATCACAAATCCGATCAACTCGGCAGATCCCGCGACCGCAGCGACGAATTTGCAGGCTGCCACTCAATGGTGGCCGGCGGGCTGTGTCACCCGGCAAAAAGACCCGACGAATCCGATCGTGACGCTGACCCTCAACAACTGCACCGGGCCGTTTGGCCTGATGAAGTGGAGCGGAACCGTAACGGTGACCTTCCAGAAGAATGCGGACGGCACGCTCAAGGCCAGCGCCGTAAGCAAAGACATGACCGCCAACGGCAACCCCGCCACCTTCACCATGGAACGCAACATCACCATCACGCCGGGCACCACCACGCGCGATGTGAAAGGTACGACAACGTGGTCGCGTGTCAGCGCAAGAGGTGTTCAGGTCAACCACACGAGTGCCTGGGCCGCCACCATCGATTCCAGCACGCGCTGCCGCACCGTCAACGGCGCAGGCACGACCACAGCCGGTGCTGTCACCGTCGCGACCACGGCCAAGGACTACAAAGTCTGTCGTCCAGCCGGTATCGACCAATGTCCGACGGGCACGCTCACTCACACTGCGGCAGGCAACACCGTGACGATCAGCTTTGACGGCTCCAACATGGCGACTGTGACCGGCCCGCGCGGCACACGGCAAGTCGGCCTCGTCTGCGGTCAGTAGCCCGCGATTCGCAACTTCCCCCTCACACAAAACCCCACATCCATTCCCGCTCAGCAAGCCCTGACTTTATGAGGGCCCGCCATCGGGGCTCGCGGCATCGGCACCTGCATCGGGAGTAGGCGGCGTCGCCAGGTCGGGGCGCGACAGGTCGAAAAGCGGACGCAGATCCTCGGGAACCGCCAAGTCAAACGGCGGCCCAATCGACACAGAAACCGCCCGCTTTTCCGAGTAATGAATCTCGACCATTTTTTGGACCTGTCCGAGCACGTCTCCTGCCAAGTCGAGCGCCGCGATCTCGAAAACGACTTTGCCCCGATGCTGCCTGTCAAATTCCTCGAAACGGATCGCGAAACGCAGCGGAAACACCAGCGGTTCGCGCGGCGTTTTTCGAGGAGTCAGCGGCGTCACGCTGCCATATCCATCCAGCACACGAACCATCAGTTGATACGTATCGGGCGGGCCGCTTTCAACCGTCACGCCGATGCACGCCAGCGAATAATCCGCACACGGGTCGGGCACCGTCGTGCATCCAAAAAGGCTCGCGGAAAACGCACACACAAACAGACATCGAAGCCAGCTTTTCATCGCGCCACATCAATCGGGTCGAGGATCGATCCCGGTGCCGTTCGGTCGAAAGAACCTGCTGCTGCCGCGCCGACAAACCCCAAAACAATGGCCGTCCCACCTGCCACGGCTGTCCAAAACCACCACCTTTTGTAATAAGGCGTGCCCTCGGGCTGAGACGGCGTTTTCTCGGGTTCGTTGAACAACGTCGCTTCGCTGCTCGACACCGGAAAAAGCTCGAGATCGACTTGCCGCAGCTCGCCAGACCGCGTCTCTACCGTCACCGCATACTCGCGAGAGCCGGCCAAGGACACACGCAACCCATGCGAGCCCGGTGTCGTGAAAAGAAAACCAGGCGGCGGCAATACACCGGACGGCAGTTTCGATCGAAACGTCCCATCCAGAAAAAGCGATGGCTCGGCGGCACCCGAGAAACCCGATGCCCGCACACTCAGCCGGCCCAGCGTCCGTTCGTAGTCTTTCAATCGCTTTTCCGCGTCGTCGATTCTTTCCGCAGTCACCACGGAACGATCCGCGTGTTTCAGAAAACGGGCCAGCGCATGCGCCGCGTCCGAATGCTGACCCAAATCGCCGTATACCGTACCCAGGTTGTAGTCAAGGGTGGGTTCGTTCCACAGCGCACGGGCTTGCTCGAGCTGCGAAGCGGCACCGGCCAAATCGCCACGATCCATTTTTTGGCCGGCTTCTCGAATCAGGCCACGAACCTGCTGCTTCACAGCATCAGACGGCGCGGCAGTCTCGGCAGCCCCAACGGAACACGCTAGCGCAGTGACCAAAACAGCCGCAGCCCAACAAGGACACAAGACACCCAGCGATCCACAAGACAACCCAACTCGCGCAGAAACCACCCGATTCCGTCGGAAAACCGCTGGCCAGGACGACATCCAAGACGACATAAGGAGCGGCAACTTAACATGGAAGTTTCCGCCGTTGTCAATCGCGCTTGCGGCAACTTGCGGGCAACTTTTTGGCAACCAACCGTGCGCGCAAAACATGCCAACGCTTGTTTTTGGGGCTTGGCATGTAGCGATTCCATGGGCGAAAACTGCGGTCCCGACTTCGCTGCACAAAAATCAACTTCCATTTGCAGCAGCCACCGGGATGGACAAGTTAAACTCCTCTCTGGAGGCCACAGGCGCGATGGACTATCGCACGTTCGAGCAAAAGCTGCTGGACACGATTTTTACGACCGACGACCCGCTCAACCCCGCGACGATCGCTTTTTTGTACAAGTTGACGGTTCAGCAAGCATCGGATCTGCTTCAGCAAGCCGCCGTCAACGGTCTGCTCAACATCGAGAGCGACGAGGACGGAAACCTTCTGTACACCTACCCCAATCGAGTGCGTCTCCCACGGGAAAGCCGAACCGACGCACGTCGAGACCTGCTCCAAGGCAGAGTTCCCACGACGGCACTCGTACCATCAGGTCCATCGGCAAAGTTAGGCCCCACGGACTTGGTCCCACTTCCCGACAGCATCGACCTCATCGAGGCTTCGACTCCTCGGAATGACGGGAAAAACGCAACGAGTGCATTGGGGCCGGATTCGCCGTCATCGTCTTCCTCGTCCTCGTCGGCTGCTTCGACTTCGCAGACCGCCACGGGCACGACGCGCTGCCGTTTCTGCAACGAGGTTGTCCTCGTCGGCGCGAAGAAGTGCAAACACTGCCACGAATTTCTCGACGATGCCTGGCGCGAAATCCAGAACCTGAAACAACCCGCCGCCCCGCGCCCGCCGCAGACGGCCGTCGTTCCTATGCAGCCTCCAGGGCAGCTTCAGCAGTGGACCAACACCAACGCCACACAGGCCGCGCTGCTGAGCTTTTTCGTGCCGGGTTTGGGACAAATGGTCAGTGGCCGAGTGCCTGCGGGCCTTTTGTGGATGATGTTCACTTGCTTGGGCTATTTGTGCTTCGTCGTGCCCGGCATCGTGTTGCACATCCTGTGCGTCATCAACGCCACGCGCCCCCAGCAGCCCGTCACTCAGTAATCTCGCTCAGGCGCACGCCCAGTTCGCCTTCCACGTCCACGAGTTCCCCTCGCGCAATCACTCGTCCCCCAGCCGTCAAATCCACCGGGCCCGCAAGCGGTCGTCCCACCTGAACCACCGAACCGGGTTTGAGTTCAAGAATTTCCCGCGCCGACAACGTGACCCGCCCAATTTCGCACACGATCTGCACCGGCAAATCCCGTAGCAAAGATTCACTCGGAAAAGAGGTCTGCGCGGCTTTTTCGCCGCTGGTCGTCGAAATCGTTGCTTCTTCTTTTGTGTCTGCCATTGACTCTGCTCGCAGATGAAAAGGTGCCATGATGGTGACGCCAGCACCGTCGAGAAAACCCGGAAAAATACCGCCCGAAAGCCTCAAAGCCACGGGCCCGCCCGTCACCGGCCGCGGTCCAAAATGGTCCAAAATGACGATGTCTTTCGGCTGCAACGCGAGCACCGACGACACGGGCAAAAAACCGTACCCCGCCTCGATGGCGAGATCGACCGGAATCATGCGCAGTCGCTCGCACCGTTCCCACCGCGCCGCCTCGGCAGCCAATGAAGGCGGCTCGGGCACCCCGAGTTGTACATCGGGACGACAAAACAGCCGCGCCCACCCTTGTGCAGAAGGGACCGCCACCGTCGCGTCCAACCCGAGCACTTGCTGGCTCCCTTTGCCCCACAAAATATCCATCGCGTCGTCGCTGCCAATCGAAACGACATGGATGTCAGCCGCCGCAAGCGCCTCTCGCAAAAACTGAGCTATCTCGGAACCTTTCGCGAAACCGAGCCGGATACCAAAAGTCGCTTCGACGGCCAGCACAACCTCGCGTTCGGGTCGCCCCACACCCAAACGCAGGATGAAACTGCCCGCCATGTGGTTCAAGAAACGCTTGTTGGAAATCAGATGCGGCTCTGAGGCTCGCACCGTCGGCAAAACGCCCAATCGATCGGCGATATTCCGAAAACCTCCGACGGCAGACCCGGCGGCATCGAGAGCACTCTGGATGTACTGCCCGAACACACGCGCAAGCTCTGCCTGCACACGCAAAAGCCTCGGCAATTCAGCGTAGGGAAACGGTCGGACGCGACGAGGTCGAGCAGAAGGGTTCACCACAACTTGTGTAGCATCTCATCGAAAACCGGCGCGGTCCACGGCACAAACCACCGAAGTAGCAGCGCGCCCACGAGTCCCGCCGCCACGTCGTCCACCATCACACCCAAGCCTCCCTTCACATGCCGGTCCAAGAGGCACAGCGGCCAAGGTTTTAGCCCGTCGAGCACCCGAAACAAGAAGTAGCCCACGAAAAAACTCAAAAAGTGCCACGGCAAAAACCACACCGTCACCAAGTATCCCACCACTTCGTCGATGACGATCGAGCGATGGTCATGTTTGCCGCTGAGGTCCGAGTACACCTCCGACGACCAGACTCCGACGAGAAACAGGAGCAGCGTCACGCCCGCGAACACGAAGTGCCCCGCCCGATGCAGCAAAATCGCCCACGGCACCGTCGCAAGGGTCGCGTAGTGGCCAGGCCAAGGCGCAACCTCGCCGATCCGAAAATAGGTCGCCAACTGAATCGCAACCTGCTCTTTGAGCGACCGGTTCGCCGAAGTGTTCACGCCCCATCGGTACGGCCTGTCTCCGACGAGGTCAATCAAAAAAAGAAAAATAAATTTGCGCCCAGTTCCATATCCACCTACATCATGCGACATAAGCGCCATGAAACCACAGCGCACGGAGGTCCAGCCATGAACCAAGATCGTCGTCACAAGCTCCGTTTGCCCGTCGAGATTTGCGTGCAACAGCACTTTCCCGACGGCGTGTTTCTGGGTTTGACACGCGACCTTTCCGAGACAGGGCTTTACTTGACTGCTCCTCGGCTCACCGACGACATGACGTGGCTCGGCGCGCCCCTCAAGCTGGAATTTGCGCTGCCCGGGACAGGCGACACGATCTTGGCCAACGGACAAGTGTGTTACGAGTCGCTGGACGGAGAGATGAAGGGCCTCGGCATTCGTCTGCGAGAGATGACCGACCAGCATCGGCAAAGTCTACAAAAGTACGTCGAGACTGTCCGAAAAGCGCGGCTGCAAAACCTGTTGTGGCAAATGAACCAAAAAGTCGCGCCCCTGCCCGGTCTTGTGAGTTAGTGGTTTTTCGTCCCCATTTCAGGCTGCTTTGGAGCATTGCGACGCTCGGAACGGCTGCGAGAACCCGTGCGAGTCAGATACAATGGCCGGAGTTTGCGGGGTACGTGAATGACACAAGGTGGAGAGCCAGCGACGGTGGAACAAGCGGCGCAGCAGATCGACACGTTCCGCAGGGATGTGCGTCTGCTCCGAGATGAAATTGCGCGAGTTATCGTCGGACACGAGGAGATCGTCGAGGGCGTTGTCATCGCGCTTTTGTCCGGTGGGCACGTTCTTTTGGAGGGTGTGCCGGGCCTCGGAAAAACGATGCTCGTACGAACGCTGGCCGAAGCGATCGATCTGACGTTTTCGCGCGTCCAGTTCACGCCGGACCTGATGCCAGCGGACATTTTGGGAACGAACATGCTCGTCGAGGAAGAAACCGGCCGTCGACGGTTCGAGTTCCAGCGTGGGCCGATTTTTGCGCACATTGTGCTCGCGGACGAAATCAACCGAGCGACCCCGAAAACGCAGTCGGCGCTGCTCGAGACGATGCAAGAGCAAACGGTCACCGTCTCGAAAACCACGTATTCGCTGCCTCAGCCATTTTTCGTGCTCGCGACGCAAAATCCGCTGGAAATGGAAGGCACGTATCCTTTGCCAGAAGCGCAGTTGGACCGTTTCTTTTTCAAACTGCGGGTCGAATTTCCGTCGAGTGATGCTTTGCACGCGATTTTGGACCGGACGACCAGCCAAACGAATGTGCATGCGCAAAAAGTGCTTGGCGGGCCCAAGCTGTTGGATTTGCGGAAACTTGTGCGGCAAGTTCCCGTCGCCAAAACGGTTCAGGATTTTGCGGTGCGCGTGCTCATCGGCACCCATCCCGACGCCGAAAAAGCGGCAAAGGCACTTGGGAAAACGGAAAAAGTGGATCGCAACGATTGGGTGCGCCGCTTTGTGCGATACGGCGCGTCTCCTCGAGGCGCACAGGCCCTTTTGCTCGGTGCGAAAGTGCTCGCGCTTCTGGATGGTCGGTTTGCGGTGTCTTGCGCGGACGTGGCCAAGGTCGCCAAACCTGCGCTCAGGCATCGGCTGATCCTGAACTTCGAGGGCCAAGCCGAGGGCATTTTGCCCGATGACATCATCGCGGCCATCCTCGCTCGCACACCCGAGACGCTGCCAGGCACGGCGCGATCATAAAAAAACGTGGAGAAGGCAAGCGCATCGACGCGGGCGGCTCAAGCGGGTTTCGATCAATCGTTTTTGAAGCAACTGGAATACCTGCACGTCGTCGCGAAAAAAGTGTTCGCGGGGAAAAGCCGCGCAGACCGTCGGTCGATCGGACGCGGCTCGGGCATCGAGTTTGCGGACCATCGCGACTACGCTCCCGGCGACGATTTGCGCTACGTGGATTGGTCGGTGTACGGGCGGATGGATCGGTTGCTTCTGCGTCTGTTCGAGCAAGAAGAGGATCTGCACATCTATTTGCTGATCGATAGATCGGCGTCGATGCGGATTGGGCACCATCCAGATCAACCTTTGCTCCGTCGAAGCGCAGACGGTCGGATCGCCAAACTCGGGTACGCCGCACAAATCGCAGCTGCACTCGCATATGTCGGTTTGGCAAACCTCGATCGAGTGGCCCTGTACGGTCTGTCTGAACGTCTGTCCGACGCACTGCCAGCGTCTCGAGGCAAAGGGCAGATTTTCAAGGTTTTCGATTTTTTGGCGGGGCTGTCTCCCGACGGAAAAACCGATTTGCGGGCGGCCATTCTGGAATTTACGAAACGGGTCACTCGACGCGGGATTGCGATTGTCTTGTCGGATTTTTACGACCACCACGGATACGAAGAGGGGCTCAACCTTCTGCGCTATCACCGGTTTGAACCGGCGGCTGTCCAGATTCTCGACCCCATCGAGCGAAAACCACCGCTTTTGGGCGACCTCGAAATGGTGGACATGGAAACGGGCGAACTGCGCGAAGTCACGCTGTCGCAATCGCTCGTCGAGGCCTACCAACGCGAACTTGAGAAATACTGCGACGGCATCGCGAGTTTTTGCAAAAGCCACAGCATCAGTTACATCCGCGCCGAGACGAGCATGCCGTTTGACGAACTGACGCTGCGAGCACTGCGGCAAGGCGGCTTTATCCGATGACGCCGTTTGCGTGGCTCGGTTTGCCGGTGCAGCAACTGGCCATCGCGGGCGCGTTGTCGGGAGCGTTGCTGACGGCGCTCTATGTTTTGCGTCAACGACGCCGCCGTCTGGAAGTGCCGTTTTCTCCGTTGTGGGAAAAAGTGCTCGGGCAAAGCGAAGCGCAAAGCCTGTGGCAAAAACTGCTGCGGCTTTTGTCGTTGCTTCTCCAGTTCGTGTTGCTGTCGCTGCTCTTGCTGGCGCTCGGCGATCCTCGTTTGGGCAGGTCGAGCGAGGGCCGTTCTCTTGTGATTTTGCTCGATGCGTCTGCGTCGATGCAGGCGCTTGTGCCCACACACGTCGGCAAGACCCGATTCGACCTGAGCTTGGCCTCTGCCGAAGCATTTGTGCGGAACTTGCGCGGCGACGATCTTGCCGTCGTTGTCCAGCTCGATGGAAGGCCGGCACCACTCGGGGGTTTTTCTGACGATGAACGCGAACTTGTGTCGCAGCTTCATCAAGTGGTGCAAAAAGACACTGCGGCAGATTTACCGGCGGCGCTCGCGTTGTCCGAGGCGCTGTTGCGCGGACGCCCTCATCCGCAAGTGGTCCTGTTTTCTGACGGCGGTTTCGACGTAGCCTCGCTGAAGGAAAAACCCGCAGGCCTCGACGTGGCGTTTGTGCCGCTGCCCGACACGGCGACCCTGCAACCCGGAGAAGGCAA
The DNA here is from genome assembly GCA_035328405.1 of Pseudomonadota bacterium. GTDB lineage: Bacteria > Myxococcota_A > Polyangia > Palsa-1104 > JAEUJZ01 > JAEUKA01. The sequence goes on from DAOLIT010000040.1 coordinate 34,559, forward strand.
CGCAGCGATCACGTCGTTCGCAGTGCGACGGTACCGACGCAATCGGTTGAGTTACGAAGTGCTTTTGCAGGTCGCGTATTTTCCGTTTCCGGGAAGTCCGTTTGTCGCGAAAAAGGCCCAGCTGAAGCTGCTGCAAGAAGGCGAGGTCATCGACGTACAAAAACTGGAACTTCTGCCCGGCGCTGAAACGCGCAAGCTGTATCCGAGCTTGTCGGGTTCCGGCACACACCTGGAAGCGCGCCTGGAACTCGAAGACGGCGCGGTGGATGTGCTCCCGCTCGACAATCGCGCGGTGGCCGTGTTGCCCGAACGTCGGCACATGAAGCTCTTGCTCGTCACGACCGGCAATCTGTTTTTGGAAGGCGCGCTGTTGGCCGCGAGCGCAGGCGAAGAAAACCACCTGGTCATCGAAAAAATGGCGCCTTCGGCGTACAACGCGGAAAAAGCGGCCCTCGCCGATGCGGTGCTTTTCGATGCGTTCACGCCGCCCGTGCCACCCGCGACACACGCCATCTACCTGGACCCACAAGGACCCACAAGTCCGTTTCCGATCGCAAAAACCATCGCCGCGCCGTATGTGTCCGACGTGGATGATCAACATCCAGTGATGCGGTGGGTCGCGCTGTCCGATTTGAACATGAGCCGCGCGTCGGTGTTTCGGCCCGGACCCAAAGACCGCGTGCTGGCCAAGATGCTGAAAGATCCGCTGTTGCTGTCGCGCGAACAGCCCGGCCCCATCGGTATCGTGCGAAGTGTGGCCGTCGGGTTTGATGTGCGAAAAAGTGATTTGCCGTTGCGAGTGGCGTTTCCCGTGTTGCTCATGAACGCGCTCGATTGGTTCGCCGGAGATGTGGACGACAACCTGGGCAGTTTTCGCACCGGAACACCGCTTGGGATTTCGCTGCGCGGCGAAAAGCAAACTCGTCTGGGAACAACGCTGTCGTCCAAAACCTTGGCCGAATTGCTGTTGCCCGACGGGCGTTCCGTGTCGGTACCGGTTCATGAAGGCGTGGTCAAACTGTGGGGCGACCGAGCGGGTTTTTACTCGCTGAGCGTCCCCGAACTGGTACGCAGCGTCGATTTGGCACTGAACATGAGGTCGCTCGACGAAAGCGCCGTTCCACTTGCCCGGACCTTGCGCCTTTCTGGAAGCGATTTGTCGTCGCCGATTGCAGGGCAGGCCGCGCTGAAACGGACGCTGTGGCCGTATCTTCTTTTGTGCGCCTTCTGCCTGCTGTTTCTCGAGTGGTGGACGTATCACAGGAGGTGGACCGTATGACCACGCTTGTGTCGTCGCTCGGGATCTCGGGTTTTGCGCTGGGCATGTTCGCGTATGTCGCCATGTCGTGCGTCGCGGCCTTGTTGGCTTTTCGCAACGGACGTTTTGCGCTGGCGATCCCGACGGGCGTGTGTGCGCTTCTGTCCGGCCTTGTTTTGCTGTTCGGATACGGCGTCCTTGTGCGCGGCTGGTTTTCCCTCGCGCTTTTGCAGTCGGGGAGGCCCATGCTGGGCCAAGCGTTGCAAGACCAAATCGGTTCAGGCTTGGCCCTGAAGTTGGGCCAGCAGATTTGGGTCGTCGAGCGGCCGCTGTGGTGGTTGCTGGCGTCGCTTTGTCCATGGCTTGTGCTCGGGTTGTGGGTTTCGCTGACGGATTTGTCGCGGAAACAACTGGCGCTTCAGTGTGTGGTGCGCAGCGCCCTTTTGGTGTGTGTGTCGTTGGCGCTGTCCTCGCCGTCGCAATTGCAGGAACGAAAGACCGTATCGGTCGTCGCGGTCGTGGATGTTTCCGATTCGGTCTCGTCGGTCCAGCTTGCCCGCGTCCAGGCCGAGCTTGAGTCCCTGCGCGAACAAACCCGCCGCTCGGGCAACGAGCTGCACGTCGTCCGTTTTGGAAAAAAACCGCAGCGGATGTCGTTGCCCGCACCGGGCGTGCCGATTCCGTCCCTGCGCGAAAAAACCGATTCGGTTGCCGACGATGTGGACCCATCCGCCAGCAACCTGCAAGGTGCGCTGCAATTTGCGTATGGTCTGTTTTCGCCCGGCATGTTGCGGCACCTCGTCGTGTTTTCCGACGGAAACCAGACCGAGGGCGATGCGCTTTCGGAAGCCACCGCAGCGGCGCAAAGAAAGCTACACCTACATGTGTTTCCGCTGTCTGCGTCCGACGCTCCCGAAGTCCTGGTCCGCGAGCTGCGGCTGCTTGGGGGTGCGTCTGCGGATGCGCAGCTCAAAGTCGGCGCGCCGTTTTCGCTGGACGCCGAGGTGTATTCCAATGTCCCCCAACCTGTGCGGCTGTCGCTTTTGCAAAACGGAACGCCCAACCCGATCGACCCTTTTCGCGACGCCGAGCTTGTGCCGGGCCGCAATGTGTTTCGCTTTCGCAGCGAACCCAAATCACCCGGCGCACTGACGTATTCCGTCCGCGTGTTGCCTGCGGCCAATGCAACGACACCGCTGCGCGACACCGTCGCCAAAAACAACCAAGCCCAGCTTTCCGTGCTCGCGCGAGGCAAACCTCGTGTGCTGTACATCGAGGGCGAAACCGCAGCGCGAGGCTATTTGAGCCAAGCCCTGCAAGCCGAAAATATCGAAGTCGAGACGCGCGGCCCGTACAACCTGCCAAGCAACGCCAAAGACCTTTTGCCGTTCGATTTGGTGCTTTTGTCCGATGTGTCCGCGACGCTGGTTGGGCAAAACACCATGCTCGCGATCGAGACGTATGTTCGCGATTTGGGCGGCGGTTTTGTGATGCTCGGGGGCGAAAACAGTTTCGGTTCGGGCGGATATCAAGGAACCCAGCTTGAGAAACTCCTGCCGGTTCGTTTCGAGCAGGAAAAAAAGCGGCAAACGCCGTCGCTCGCGCTGGTGCTCTGCATCGATCGGTCCGGGTCGATGAGCGGACCCAAACTGGAACTCGCCAAAGACGCCGCGCGGGCCACTGCCGAGATGCTCCAACCCGACGATTTGATCGGCGTCGTGGCGTTTGACAGCCAGGCGATTCCGCTTGTGCGTCTGCAAAAAGCCCAAAATCGCGTTCGCATTTCCGGCGACATCGCGCGCCTGTCCCCCGGTGGAGGCACCCAGCTTCTGCCGCCCCTCACCGAGGCCTACCAGCAGCTTGTGTCCGCCGACGCCAAGGTCAAACACGTCATTTTCCTCACCGACGGACAAGCCGAATACCAGGGCATCCTCGAGCTCGTCGATCAGATGACCCAAAGCAAGATCACCGTTTCGACCGTGGGCGTTGGCTCCGGGGCGGACCAAACGCTGCTGACCGCGATGGCCGACCACGGGGCCGGGCGCTTTTACTACACGCAGGATGCGTCGTCGGTGCCCAAGATTTTCACCAAGGAAACCACGCAAGTCGCCAAGTCCGCGCTCGTCGAAGAACGGGTCGTCCCCAAAGTCCAAAAGTTCGTCGAACTGCTCGACGGCGTTGGTATCGAACACGCGCCGCCACTGCACGGCTACGTTTCGACCAAAGCCAAACCCATGTCCGAAGTGATTTTGGTGTCTCCGCTGGGCGAACCGTTGCTGGCGCGGTGGCGGCAAGGTTTGGGGCAAGCCGTCGCGTTCACGTCAGACGCGAAAAACCGCTGGGCCATCGAGTGGTTGCGCTGGCCGGGATACAAAAAGTTCTTTGCGCAACTTGTCCGGTCGTCCATGCGGCACGACGGACAGCGCACCGGACACGGGTATGACCTGCACGCCACGCTTGTGCCGCCTTTTGTGAATGTGCGCGTCGATGCCGTGTCTTCTGAAGACCGCTTTTTGTCGGGGATGTTCTCGGAACTCGAAGTCATCGAACCGCACGCGGACGGTCTGGGTCTTTTGTCGGGCAAAGGCCAGGTTGTGGCCCGGCAAGACATGACCTTGACCGCACCGGGCCGTTACGAAGCCGAGGTGCGTTTGCAAAAGACCGGTTCGTTTCTTCTGCGCGCCATCCATCGCGGCGAATCACCGGGCGGAAACCAAAAGGGGCCCATCGTCGCCGAGTCTTTCGGCGCGCTGTCCGTCCCCTATCCCCGCGAATATCTGGCCCTGCCCCCCGACGACGAGCTGCTCACCCAACTTCACACTGTCGGCCAGGGCCAACACCTGTCCAAAGCCACCGAAGCCCTGTCTGTAGGAGACGAAAAAGTTCCTTTCCTGCGGGCACTTTGGCCTTTCTGTTTGTGGGTCGCGTTGGGCCTGTTTCTCCTCGACGTGCTGTTGCGCAGGCTGCGGCTGTTTGGTTTCCGCCCGCTGTCCCTTTGACCCCCGCTCCACTTCAACTGGTGTCTCATTTCCCCCAAAGTCAGGGCTTTTTTCGCACCCCTTCACCCAAGTAGACTCTTGGGAGACTTTTGTTTGAATCCCAGCGCGGATTCGTTCGTCTCTGCTCAACGAAACACGCAACGAAACTCGGTGCAAAACACCCTGCGAAGCAAACCTCGAAACCTGCGCTTTGCAGCCTGAATGCACCTTCACAGACCCAGAAAGGGAGACCTCCATGCGATACGGACTGTTTGCTGCTCTTGTGCTGTTCGGTTCCACCTTGGCTTCGGCGCAACCCATGCCGGGCCGACAACGCCAAGCCGAACTGCGACGCGACCGAGCTGAAGTCACCCGCAGCGCCGCCCAGGTTCGCGATGACCAGCGCGACTTGGCCCGCTTCCAAATGACCCTCAATGCCTTTGACGCAGCGGTCGCCCGCCGAGACGCCGTTGCGGTCAAGGCCGCGCTCAGCAGCTTTGTGCAGCAAGGCCGGATGGAGGTCGCCGAGCAGCGCCGCGAAGTCGGACAAGCCAACCGCGAGGTCGCTCGTTCGGCGGCAGAGCTTCAGCGCGACCGCAACGTCAAGGATGCCCGCGACCTGCGCGATGACCGCCGCGACGCGATGAAAGAGCGCGCCGAGCTCATCGAGGAAAGCAACCTCCTGGCCGAGCTGGAGCGCACCGTCGCCGCCGAATACGCCTGGGGCCCTCAGGTTCCCATCTTGATTCGCGCCCGCGAGATCATGGTTCGCTTTGTCCAACTGGCGCGTGCTGAAGTGCAGCGTTCCCGCACCGAGCTGCGCGAAGACCGCCGAGAGCTGCGCGAAGACCGCCGCGGCATCCGCTAGCGCGTTCAGATCCAGAAACGACTGCTCATCCAGCAACGACTGCGGTGGGGGTTGCGTGAGGGGGCGGGAAAAAGTTTGCTGTCGGCAAAAAGGCGCTGGTACTTTCCCACACACACACAACCATGCGCACGTTGCTATCGTCCTTTTGGCCCAATCCATCTTCCCCTCGCTGGGTGTTGGCGGCGGGCATGTGTCTGGCCGTCTCGGCTCGCGCGGACGAGATCGAAACGACGGCATCCGACGGCAGCAAGACCACCATTTCATCCAAAGACGACCGCGTGCAGCGCAAAGCCATCCGGGGTGGCGCGCTCGATGTGACGCGCGAATCCGAGGAGCTAAAACAGTTGCGCACCTTTGAACACGAGACGTTTTTGCGCGACCGCTCCCGCTTCGATGTCCTGCCCCCTCCCGGTTCGTCGTCCGATGGCACTTCCCAAGACTTGGTCCCCGAAGGGCTGCGCACCCCTCGCACAGAGTCCCCCGAAAAGCCCGCCTCGTATACCACCCCACCCTGGCTGGCAGCGTTGAAGCTCCTCGACAACTTGGGTCTTGGGCCCACGTTTGTCCGGTTCGAGACCCACGTCATCAAGTACCTCGAGTTCTACAAAGACGAACGCCGGGGGCGCGCCATCATGGCCTCGTGGCTTCGTCGGCAAGGCCGCTACCGCAAGCTCATCGAACAGGCCCTCGAGAAGTACAAACTGCCCCGCTTTTTGCTCTACGTCTCGATGATCGAAAGCGGCTACGACCCCCACGACCGGTCCCACAAAGGTGCCGTCGGTCTGTGGCAGTTTTTGCCCGAGGGTGCCCGCATCTACGGTCTGCGCGTGGACCACTGGGTCGATGAACGCCAAGACCCCGAGCGTTCCACCGAGGCCGCCGCCCGCTATTTGGGCGACCTGAAAGCCCGCTTTGGTTCCTGGCACCTGGCCCTCGCCGCGTTCAACGCCGGTTACGGTGCCGTGCTCCGGGCGATGCAGAAATACAACACCAACGACTATTGGGAGCTGTGCCGCCACGAGGACGGACTCCCCTTTGAAACCCTCCTGTACGTGCCCAAAGCCATCGCCACTGCTCTCGTCGGTGAAAACCGCAGTTTCTTTGGGTACGAGGACACCCCCCAAGACCCTCCCCTCGCCTGGGATTCCGTCACCGTATCGACCTCTGTAAGCCTTGCCGCTGCCGCCCGCGCCATGTCCCTCACCGAGGAAGAACTCGCCCGGCTGAATCCCCATTTGCGCCGGGGTCGCACCCCACCCCTTGGACCCGGCGAGACCTTCGAGCTGCGCGTCCCCGTGGGCCTGGCACCCCAATTTGTCGCCGCCTACGACTTTCGCGGCGAAAAGCTTTTGCCCTATGTCGTCCGTTTCGGCGAACGCCTCGAGGACATCGCCAAAACGCGCGGGGTCGCCACAAGCCGCCTTCGCACCATCAACGGCATCGAGGACCCCGCCGAGGTACGCCCCGGCCTGACCCTTCTCGTTCCCCCTTCTCGCGGCCCCACCGAGTCTTCCAAAACCCTGCCCAATGACGATCTGGTCGTCGTTGCAGTCCCCGACAAGAACCTCCGCGTCGAAGGCAAGCGCCAGGTCTTCTACCGCATCGTGCCCGGCGACACCCTGTGGTCCATTGCACGCTTTTTCAAGGTCAAAGACGCAGACCTCGTTCGTTGGAACAACGTGGACCCCGAGGCCACCCTCGCCACCAAGATGGTCTTGTCTTTGTGGATCGACCCAAACTTCGATGTCTCCCACGTCATGCTCGTCGATCCCGCTCACGTCCGCGTCGTTACCGTCGGCAGCGAGGAGTTCTTCACCATCGTCGAAACCCTGCGTGGCCGCCGCCGCGTCACCATCTCTGTTTCGCCGGGCGACGCCCTCGAATCCATCGGGAGGCGGTACGGCCTGACGGTGGCCGACATGGAGCGCATCAACCGCATGAGCCGCAAGACCGACCTTTTGCCCGGACAAACCATCGTCGCCTACCAAACCCTGTCCCCCCAGGAACGCGCCGCCGCAATCAAGAGACTCCTCGCCGGCGAAATGCCAGCCCCCGCCCAAGACGTAGCTGTTCCAGCAGCAGCCCCCTATGGCCCCCCCGTCCCCCTTTACGGTCCCCCCTTCCCTCTTGCCAAAACCCCAACAGAAGAGGCAAAAACATCCCCTTCCGACCCCTCGCCCAACGACCCAGCAGAGACCGACCAGACAGAAACCGACCCACCAGACGACCGCTGAACCCTAGACCCAGACCCCGCTTGGGCGCACGACCTTCTGCGCAGAGCCTAGACTTGGTTTCCACCCGTTCCCAATCGACCGGCGAACGCTACGATGTCGTCTGAGAGGTGTTGTAGTTCGTCGCACAAGCTGCACAAACTCCGAAAGTGGCCCGGCAGTGCTTGCATGGCCTGCTTTCGACCTCTGCCGGGGCCAGCGAATGATTGCGTTTCCAGAAACGGCTCCGCATAGGCCTCCTTTGGATCGCAGTGATTGCGGATGTTCGCCCACGATTCATCTAGCTTGTCCCGATGCAGCGCCAGCAGAAAAACCTCGATTTCCTGGTGCGCCACGCACGCCAGCAGTTTGTCCGGGTGCGAGCGAAGCAGTTCTGCCACCCGCGCTTCATTTCCTTCTCGGTTGCAGTCCCGATCCACCATCAGCAGAAACAAATCGACCATCGGATACCGAGTGATGATCTGGCGGATTTGAACTGGATCGAGTGCGTCGCTGGTTCCCCGCAGGCGCGGCTCCGGCAGAACCGACACCTTTGCGGGGATCTTCAGCGTGCGAAACAGGGTTTCCACAATCGGCTGAAGAATGTACCGGTCGAGCGACTGGTCTTCCGGGATGATGATGACCCTCATAGCGCCATTTCCAGCCAGCCTGTCGAGATGAGGTGGTCCACTTCTTTGGACGCCCACAGTTGCTCAAAATGCGGCAGGTCTTGCACACGCGCGCAGACGGTCGTTCCCGTCTGGTCCTCCCGACCAAACGCCACCACCTGCCCGAGCGATTCTTTTCGCAAGTGCGACAGCAGCGCAGCCGAATGCGTCGTTGCCACGATCTGGAGGTTGCGGCGAAGCGACAGGTCCTGCAAAAGTTCCGCGAGCAACCGAATCCGCGACGGGTGCAACCCGATGTCCGGCTCTTCCACCACAACCAGGCTGCCTTCTTCGCAGGTGATGAGCGCCGTCAGCAGGCCCAAGAAGCGCAGCGTTCCATCCGACAGACTCCGCGCCGAGATTTTTTGGCCGTTCCCTTCGACGAAGTACATCATCACCTCATCAAGCTGCGTCCGATCGAACTCGATCGCCGCAATCTGTGGGGCGCAGAGCTCACTCAGCCACCCGGTGATGTCCGCAAGCCGCTCTGGTTTTGCATTCAAACGCAGCAGCACAGGCGACAGGTTTCCCCCCGTCGTGCCCAGGTCTTGCGCACTCGCCGGTCGATAGTCACGCATGCTCCCCGGCTGCATGTCCAAAAAGCGCGCCTCGCACAGCGCCCGGCGAACCGCTTGGCAGTCTTCCCGAAGGCTCTCGTGCGCTCGCACAGAGACCTCTGGGGTTTCCAATTCGATTTGCGGTAGAAGGGTCCGAAACGACGCAAAGGACAGCACGCGGCGCTTCACGCCTTTTGCAGGCCGGCGCAGCACCGCTTGGATGGCCCCTCCCGTTCCCCGACCGCCTGCATCGAGTTCCTTGCCGTGCGTATCGAAGACCAGCGTCTCAAGACCCGGCTTTGCCCGGTTCTTCCACAGGCTTTCTGCTTCGACATACACCTGCCCCCCCGTATGAATCGTGAGCGAGTAGCTCAGCGTCTGTCCTGGCCACGACCATTCCGTGTCCAGTGCAAACGACTCGCGGCCTTTTCTGGCTGCCTCGGCCACATGCCCTCGAATCTCAGGCCACACCGCGCGCCCGCCTTCCAAACGTCCGCGCAGCACATCACCCACCGGAAACGCCAAAGCGGTGCCCTGCAAAAACCGCAGTGCATCGAGCAAGTTGCTCTTTCCTGAACCATTCGGCCCGACCAGCAACGTCAGTCGTCCCAGTTTCACCGTGTTCCGCGCTGCGTCACCTGAGCCAAAGCTCTTCCAGTCGCTGAGCCTGATCTCGGTCAGCATCTCACGCGCCGCCGGACGGGGTTTTTGCGGCGGCTGGCGCGGCGGCAGAGGCGGCGGCGGGACCCTCTTGGGCGGCGGCAGACGGCGCGGGGTTTTGCGGTTTGCCGGTGCGGACGCGCGAGCGCAAGGGGGGAACTTGTTCGTCCGCTGCATCCCCCCACAGATACACCGCCACCCGCCGCAGGTCCGCATAGCGCATCGCCAGAAGCGTCGCAAGCCGGTCCCGCGCCTCCAGCGCCAAAGCCTGCGCCGGGTCTTTCTCTGCGTGCGCGCCCTGCGGCGTCACCAGACGCATCAGTTCCTGCCCCCGCTTGCCGATGTCTGCAATCTGTTCCGCCGAAAACGGATGCTTGCCCACAAGGGCTTTGGCCGCGTCCGTATACAGCTCGCACAGCGCCAGCCCGTCCTGCGCCGCATCGAACGGGCCCATACCGGCCCGGATGCTCGCCACTTTCTCCTTCTTCACAAGACCCAAAAGTGACAGCGCCTCTGCCACCAGCAGCATCGGCGTCCGCAGTTTGTGCAGCGCCGAAAGCTTTTCGTCGAGTTCCTGTTTCTTGATGGGTTTGGTCGCGCACTGCTCTGTGGCGTACAGCACCGCTGCCGACAGGTCTGGAAGGCCCAACAGCGCGTCCACCGATATCGCCGGCAGCTCGGTCTTGACGCGAGCCGCGTGCGGTGCCACGGCGGCCACGGCGCTTTGCACGTTCCCAAACGTGAGCACGGGGTCAAGCCGCAGCGTCTGCACGCTCGCCTGCGGCAGGTTTTGCGCCTCGGGCAAAAAGTGCGCATACGCCGCTGCGGGAGTCAGGTGCCCGCGAGGCACGACCTCAACCTTGTCTGTTGTTTTGTTGGGTGTTTTGTTGGGTGTTTTGTTGGGTGTTTTGTTGGTTGTTTTGTCTGGTGTTTTGGCTGGAGGGGTCTTTTTTGTAGGCATGGGGGCGATGCTAGTCCCCTCGCTCGCACCGATTCAAGCCACATCACGCTCCCCCGCCGCAATCCATGTGTCGTTTTCGGGCATGTTGGGGCTGCAAGGCCTTGTGCGAACAGAGCGGGTCGAGGTTTTCTTTTCGGAGCCCACGCCTTCGATGGGTCCCGTGCGACCTCAAAGCTCTCATTGGTCTGACCACAGCAGTCCCTTGCGACCTCAAAGCTCTCATTGGTCTGACCACAGCAGTCCCTTGCGACCTCAAAG
>DAOLIT010000041.1:0-44231 GCA_035328405.1 Pseudomonadota bacterium
GGTACACCACCCGACTCGCGGGAAGATTCGCGCCGGCAACGCCTGCACCAAGGAACCTTTTCGACGTGGACCAAGACACCCTCGTCCAGTGCCTCAATTTCCTTCAGGAACAGGCCGACTGCGGCGAGGACTTTCAGTACATCCTCACCCTGAACCGAGAAAAGATCGAAGTTGAGGAGCGGGCCAAACAGATCAAACTCGACGTTCAGGGGGCCAACCGAGCAAGTTTTACAAAAGCAGCTCCGTTTCTGGGCATTCGCTACCAGGAGCGGAACAGGGGCAGCAGCAGGGAGTGACTTCCTTTCGGGGGGAGTTTTCCTATTTTCCGGTCAGGGATTCTTTGTTCGATAGGGGTGTGTTTGGGGGGAGTGTTTCGGGAGTTGGAGGAGGAAAGTGGTGCCTTGGGGGCTGGTTTGAACGCGGAGGGTGCCCTGATGCTCCAAGACGATTTCGCGCGCAAACGGCAGGCCCAGGCCGGTGCCCTGCGCTCGGGTCGTGAAAAACGGCGTCCAGATTTTCGAGAGCACCTCGTCGGGAATGCCCGGTCCATTGTCGGTGATGCGCAGCGTCACAAAACCAGCAGGCTCGGGTTTCACAGAAAGCGTCACTTGACCTGCGCTTTTTCCTTGACAAGCCTGCACGGCGTTCTGTGCGACATTTTCGATTGCACGCCTCATTTGCGCCGGGTCCACTCGCAGGAAGACAGGTGTGTCCGTCTCGCACACGACCTGCACATGTACGTTGGCGTCTTTGGCCTGCACGCTGTCTTTGATTTCGTGGAGCAAGCCGACGATCTCGATCGTTTCGAGGGCCGGGGCTGGGCGACGGGCGTAGAGCAGAAAATCCGCGACGATTTTTTGCAAATGTGCAAGTTCTCGCCCAATCCGTTGCAGGTACGTGCGCGCCGTTTCGAGTTTCGGGTCCTGTTCGTCGCCGAGGCTTGTGAGTTCCTCGCGCAGAAGGCCCGCAAAAAGTTCCATCCCGCCCAACGGATTGCGCACTTCGTGGGCGATTCCCGCGAGCATCATCTGCATTCGCTCGTCGCGGGCCAAAAGACCTTGCCGCATCGTTTCGAGCGTTTGCGCGAGGACGGCGATTTCGTCTTGGCCTTTGCACAAATCAGACGGCACCGCTTGATCGAGCACACCGCAGCCGATGGTTTGAGCGCCTTCGGACAAACGAGTGAGCGGCAGACTCACACGACGCCCAAGAGCAATCGCCAAACCCGTCAGCAAAACGCCCGCCAACGCACCGACGAGAAGCAGCGTCTTTCGCAACTGCAAAAGGTCTGCATAAATCGCTGCATTTCCCTCGACCGCGACCGCGAACTGGGGCGGACCCAAAGACACCGAAACTGCCGCAAAACCGGTTTTGTAAAGCCGCCCGTCGTGGCCCGCAAACAATACCGACGATGCTGTCCGCACGGTCGCATCGGCAGACAGCATGCGAGCAAGTTCTGTGCGGCTTCCGTCGAGGCCATACTCTCGTTCGCCGATTTTTGCGTTTCCCGTATCGACCCGAATGGTGAAGTCGCTCGCGAAAACGTACACGCGGGACAGACCGATCGCGTGCTGCGTCTCGAGGAGCCGTTTGCGCAGATTCCTGTGCGTCCGGCTGTTCTCGTCGCCCGGCTGCAAAAGCGCCAGACTTTCGTCGGACAGGCTCTGCGACAAAAGTTTCGCGACCGTCTGCAAGCGCCGACCCAGCTCTGCCTCGACTGCTTGCCCGGCTGCGCGGCGGGCCAAAAAACCAAACGCGACAAACGCAACGAGCGACGGAAACAGCATCGCCAAAACCACCTTGTGCGACAGCGCGAACCGCCGCTTCGGTGGGTTCAACAACACTTGCGAACGCTCGCCGCGAAGCATGCGCCATCATATAACCGCAACATGTTGGGTCGTGCTGGGTTTGGCATCCAAAGGTGGGCGCGTGTGTGCATGGTGGCGCTGGTTCTGTGTTTCGCGCGGTTTGGGCGCGCCGACGAGACAGGCCAGCTTTCCGGCCGCGTGTTTGTGCGGGGTTCTTTCGCGCCGCTTCCCGAGGCCAAAGTCGAAATTCGTCTGGGTGAAACAACCGTGAAAACCGAAACGGATGCGCAGGGCCATTTCGACCTGCTCGTCCCCGTCGGAAACGCGTCGGTGATCGTTTCGCACCCCGAGTTTGAGACGCTGCGGCAGACTGCGATGCTGGGTCCAAAAAATGCGCTTGACCTGCGGCTGCGTCGGAAACCGGCATTTCGGCAGGCTTTTTCGACGACCGTCCGCAGCCATCCAAACCAAGCCGAAGGCCAGCACATCTCGTTGCGAGGCGAGGAACTTCGCACGTTGCCCGGCGGTTTGGGCGATCCGTTTCGCGCCGTCGGTCTTTTGCCTGGCGTCGCCACGCCGGTTCCGCTTTTGCCCGTCTATGTCGTGCGCGGAGCGAGCCCCGGCATGAATGGTTTTTATCTGGACGGAATCCGTGTGCCGCAGCTTTTCCACTTGATGGTCGGCGGCGGCGTCGTTCACGCACGGCTCGTCGAGCAAATGGATTTTTATCCGGGTGCTTACGACGCTTCGTTTGGTCGGTATGCGGGAGGCATCATCGACGCCAAAACGCGAGCCGCGCGCACCGATGCATACCACGCGGAACTCGAGTTGCGTGTCTTCGATGTGTCCGCGCTCGTCGAGCTTCCTTTGCACAAAGACTTGCGTGTGACGGTGTCGGGACATTACGGATATCCGGGGCCCATCATCCACGCCATCGACGAGCGTGTGGACATGGGGTATTGGGACTATCAACTTCGTCTCGATTTTCGAGGCCTGACCGTCCAGGCGCTCGGGTCGTACGACAGCGTGTCGATACGCGATCTGTCTCTGCTCGGAAGTTCTGCGACGCCAAGCCAAGAAAACACGTTTCGCACGACGTTTCATCGCGTCCAGCTTCGGTACAGAAAAAACGTCGGACAGCACCTTCTTGAAACGGGCGCGGTGCTGGGCCTGGACGAGATGACGATTTTTCAAGGAAACGGGGTGCGCAAACTCGCGCTCAATTTGCGTGGGCTCGGGTCTTTTGTGTGGCCCAAATGGAAGCTGCGCGTCGGAGTGGACACCGAACTTTCGCAATTTACCGCCCAAAATTTCGGGGACGTGGATGTACGTGCGCGACCCAACGATTTGGGAGACTTGGCGGGAGATCGAACCGGCATCGTCGCTGCGGCGTATGCTGTTTCGTCTTTTCAGCCGTGGTCGTTTCTGACGCTGACCGGCAGCGCGCGGCTCGATCTGTATCACGCCGGGCCCGTGACGCTGCTCGGCGTCGATCCCAGGTTTCAGGTGCGAGCGCAGCTGACCGAGTTTTTGTTGATTCACGGGGGCGTCGGTTATTTCCAACAACCTCCGAGTTTTCCCGTCGCGCTGCCCGGCATCGATACGTATGCGCTGAGTTTGGGTCTGCAACACGCCACGCACGCCGCCGTCGGTGAGGAAATCACACTCCCGGCCTCATTTTCCCTGGCGCTGACCGGTTTTTATCAGCGGTACGAAAATGCCAACGATGTCGTGATTGATTTCACGCCGCAGCGGTGTACGTCTCCACCCCCCAAAAGTCTTTCGGGTTACGCGGCGGTGATCACACGGCAGGTGGATGGCGCGTCGTATGGCATGGAGACGATGCTCCGTCGGCATCGTGGGCGCGTCACGGGCTGGCTTGCCTACACGCTGAGCCGCGCCGAGCGAGCGTTCTCGTGCGGCATTCGCCCGGCGGATTACGACCAGCCGCATGTGCTGAACGCCGTGTTGCAAGTCCGTTTGCCGTGGAATTTGCTCGTCGGTGCCCGGTTTTTCTATTCCACGGGGCGTCCCGTCACGCTGTTGAAGCCGCCCGACGGAAGCTCGACGATCAGAAACGCCGACCGGCTGCCCGACACGTTCCAACTCGACTTGCGCTTGGATCGCGAGTGGATCTTTTCCTCGTTCGCGTTCGATCTGTTTCTCGAGGTCGTCAACACCACCTATTCCCAAGCTGTGTTTGGCATGACTTACCCTCGACAGGGCAACGTCACGCGGTACGACCAGCCGCAGCTAAATGGCTTTCGCTGGATTTTGCCGTCGATCGGCCTGCGTGCGCGTTTTTGACCACGGACTTGCGGTAGGTTGCTGTCATGAAACCCAGTGCGGAACCGAAACAGGTCGTCTATGGCACACACGCCGTGCGCCAAATGTTGTCCCATCGTCCCAAGGACGTTTTGTCCCTCTTGTTGGTTGCGGACAGCGACGGTGGGAGCGCAGACCACTTTGCTCTGCTCGCGCAGCAAGCGGGCATTGCGCCACGGCATGTGAACCGGGGAGAACTCGACCGTTTGACGGAATCGGGGGTGCATCAGGGGGTGGCTGCGGTGTGTGTTCCGTTTCAGTACGAAACCGACCCACTCGTTCCGCTTTTGCTCGCCCAGAAACGCAAGGAAACACCCCTCTGTCTTTTGCTGGATGGCGTGACTGATCCGCAGAATGTGGGGGCGCTTTTGCGTTCTGCTTGCGTGCTGGGTGCGCATGGAGTGGTGCTGCCGCAGGATCGTTCCGCGCCGATTACCAAAACAGCCATCAAAGCAGCGGCGGGTGCGACGGCGGTGGTGCCCATTGTGCGCGTTCCCAACTTGGTGCGCGCAATGGAAGTGCAAAAGGAAGCGGGGCTGTGGTTTTTGGCCGCAGTTGCGCCGGGACAGGGTGGGCGACCGGTGTGGACACTCGACTTGACTGTGCCGCTGGGTTTGCTGTTGGGAGGCGAGGAAAAGGGGCTCCGGCCCCTGGTGCGAAAACACTGTGACCTGCGCGCTGAAATTCCGATGCCCGCGTTGCTGCACGGAGCGTCCCTGAATGTCGCTTCCGCAGGGGCCGTGTTTCTGTACGAATGTCTGCGCCAACGAAGCCAGACCATCACTCCCTGACACACATAAGGGGTTCTATTTTTCGGTGCGGAGGGCGGCTTCCGTCATGCGCAGAAGAGCAGCGGTAGAAAGACCCTTCCCGGTCGCATGTTTTAACCACAGATCGGGGGTCACTTGACCCATTTTGGCGACGCGCTCAAACTCCTGTCCCAGACTTCCGGGAGGTTGTTTGGCGAAGTGTTCCTCAAGCTGCGCCGCAATCAAATGTCCAAGCGGATAATCGGGCAAATACAACGTGTTCTGGATCATGTGGGAGTAGATTCCAAGCAACGTGGAATCCTTTTCGTGTAGCACGTCCGCGTAGTACCGATTCCAGACTTCCTTGGACAGCCGGACGACCTCTTCACGGAGGGCAGAAGGAGTCGCATCGGGGTGGTCGTACAGATAGTGCCACGTTGCGATGTCCACGAGTGCCACACCGGCGATTTCCCACGTTTCCCAAAACTCAGCCAGAATGCGGCTGCGGTCTGTTTCGGGGTCAGGTTTTCCCAAGTCCAAAAGCTCGATGTCTCGCTTCTGAAACACAAACGCAAGCGCCTCGGTAAACGCATTGTTCGGAACACCGGCAAGGAGTGTGTCCCCAACCTCATACAGAGAGAACACCTGTTCCACATTGTGTCCAAGTTCGTGTATGGCGATGTTATACCCCTTGTAGTCCATTCCTTGCGGTCCGATGCGCGTGCGGAGTCTTGGGAAATCGCCGCGCCGCATCGCTTGCATCGCATGTCCTGCTCCGCGCGCAGCATCCACGCGGATGTGTTCGGCCAGGAATTTGGCCCGCAAAGGAGTGAACGAAAGTTTTTCCAAAATCGCTGGGAGATCGGCCTCAAACGCTGCGCGCGAGGGATAGCGTTTGCGGGTGATCTCGTCGAGCTTTTCTTCCGAAAAGCGACTCCTGGGCCGAAAGCCCGCGTACCACAAATCGTGCGCTTCCAGCTTTCGACCCAGCTGTTTTTCCGCCAACACACCCAGTTGTTTGATGAGGGGAGACGAACAGATTTCGATCAACGCGCGCACCACCTCCGGTTCAGGAATTTCGCGCGAACGCTGAAAACTTCTTTCAATCAGGGTTTTTTCCTGCGGAGAATAGGGGTCGAAAAGTCGCTGCGCGCGTGCCTGGGAAAGCAGCATCGCGTACCGCGTATCGGGTTCTCGAACGGAAAGGGGGGACGGAAGCGGAGTCGTCTTTTGGCCCGGTTCGATTTCCTCTTTTGGGGACAGACGTACTTCGTTGGTAAATGGATTCCAATCCACGCGCGGATCGTCGATGACGGCGAGCGGAATGCTCTGATCGACGATGCGCTGCATCGCTTTTTGGATCGTGCGCTGCTTGGCCAAAGGCTCCTGTGCGGAGTATGCCGCGCGAATTTCATCACGCAGATTCCAATGGCTGATCAAACGGAGTCCTTTGGGAAAAAGCCGCCGATTTTTGTCATCCAAAAGATGGTGAAGATACAGGTTGTAGGAGGCGATGTAGCGTTCTCCGGCCACCACGGAATCCGTCACTTTTTGTTGTATGTCGGGGGGAATCCGCCGCGAAAACCGTTGGGTCAATCGGACTTGGGCCCAAGTTTTTCTGGACCACTTTTCTCCATCGGAAATTCGCTGATTCAAGTCCGTCAGGGGAAGGTTAAGGAGGACCCAAAAACCCACTTTGCTTTGAAACAAATCTTCAATGACATGAACGGACGGATCAACGCTGCCCAAGAGTTTGTCGAGCGGTGACAGAGGCCCCTCATCCGTATCGAGTGGGCGCTTGAGCTCTCGAACCATCTCGTTTGTGTGTCCATCCAATTCCTCAAATGCGGTCTGCAAACGGAGTACGTGGTTTTCCAGTTGCGTTTCATCCGCAACAAAATGTTCATGCGCAAATTCAGCAAGATTTCCGTCGGAAGAACGCCACAGCGCAGCCACCTGTCGAAGCCCCCTTTCGATGCGGGGTCGCTGCGCGTCACCGTGTTTTTTGACAAGCTCTGCAACAAGATCCTGGGGCAGATTTTCTGCAACAGGAGCTTGCACAGGTTTTTCAAAACGGGGTACAGGGTCCGGTTGGTTTTTTGCATGTTGAAGGGAGTCTGTCTTTTCGCATCCGCAAAAGAAAAAACCCACTACCAAGACCAAACGGAAAAACAACGTGCGGGGGAAGGGAGAAACCGTTTGTCCCTCGCTGGCCTCGTCAGCCTCGCCAGCCTCGCTAGCCTCGCTAGAACGGGGTTTGTTTGGGTCGGGAAGGGAGATGTAGAAGGAAGTACGGAAAAGCGTTGGTTTCGTCACGCGGCCTAGAATACAGGCTGCTTTGCACGTTGGGGGAGTGCTTTCGCGTGCGCTTCCGCTATGTTATTTTCATGGGTCAGATTCGCGTGGCGGGTGAGTCGCTTAGGGGGCGAGTGGAATTGGGAATCCGATGACCGAAAAAATGCCCAAACCCGATGATGTCGTGAGCGGATACCGCATCGTGCGAGCGATCGGCAAAGGCGGTATGGGCGCGGTCTTCGAGGGAAAACACGAAACCACGGGGGAACGAGCCGCCATCAAAGTGTTGCACGCGAGGCTGGCGCAGGACCCGGAAAGTCTCGCGCGTTTTTTGAACGAAGGAAAAGCCATCGCGGCGCTGCATCACCCGGGCATCGTGAAGTTGCTCGAAAGCGGGCAAATCGACGGGGGCGGTTGCTTCATCGCGATGGAGTATGTGGACGGGGAAACGCTGTCGGCGCGGCTCAAACGCGAAAAGCGGTTGGGACGGGCGGGGCTGCGGCTGGGAGTCGAAATTGCGTCGGCGTTGCAAGCGGCCCACAAGCGAAACATTGTGCATCGCGATCTCAAACCGTCGAACATCCTTTTGCCATCGCATCCGACAGAGGAAACCCACGTCCGCATCATCGATTTTGGCATCGCGAAAATGACCGCCGAGGACCGCGAGGTCCAAGATTTTCACACGCGCACCGGGACGATGATTGGGACACCGGTCTACATGGCCCCGGAACAGTGTCGCGGCGTCACCGTCACGGACAAAACGGATGTGTATGCGCTCGGCGTGATTCTTTACCAAATGCTGACGGGGCGACCGCCGTTTTACTCGCAGGCCGACGGGGACATTCTGGCGATGCACATTCTGGTGCCCCCAAAACCGGTGCACGAACTCGAACCTGCGGTGCCCGAAAAAGTGGCGCAATTCGTCGAGAAAATGCTCGCAAAAGAGGGCGCGGACAGACCCTCGATGGCGGAGGTCGAATGGACGTTGCGTGAGCTGGCCGATGACCCCGCGTGGACTCCCGATTTGGCCGACGACAGCAAAACCTCCGTTACGCCCACACCGATTTCCGCCGTCACCGCCGAGGGTTTGCCGACCCATATGAGCCTGGCTTTGGGCGCACCGACGATCGGGGGAATGAACGGCCAAACGGCCTCCAAAACAAAGGCACCGAAGTGGCGGGTCAGTTTGGCCATCGCCCTCGCAATCTTGATCGTTGCTGGATCTTTTTTGGGTGCGCTGACGTGGCGGTCGCAGGTTGCGTCCCAGGCTGCATCCCAGGCTGTACCTCAAGCTGCATCCCAAGCTGCGTCCGGGACCGCGCCAACCGTTCCCAAACCAATTTCCCCGACGACGACGGTTCCCGAACAGGCACTCACGAAACCGGAAACGCTGTCTGCGTCCGCTGCAATGCCGACTGAAAAGCTGCCCGAAAAGTTGCCAGAAAAGCCCGGCACTTTGCCCGCGTCGAATGCGGTCACACC
Organism: Pseudomonadota bacterium; assembly: GCA_035328405.1. Taxonomy (GTDB): domain Bacteria; phylum Myxococcota_A; class Polyangia; order Palsa-1104; family JAEUJZ01; genus JAEUKA01. The sequence continues at coordinate 8,660 of DAOLIT010000041.1, forward strand.
TGCGCGTACACCACCCAGCACGCGCCCACAAAAGGCCACAGGTCCTACCAAGGTTCGCAAAAATGACAATCTCATTTTCGATTTCAAGACACACCGCAAACTCAACTAGCCGGTGGCTGTTGGCCGGACTGCTCCTGTTTTCGACGGGGGCCTGGGCCGCCGATCCATTTGCGAAACGGGTCGCGAAGGCGCAAACGTGCTACGAACGCAAGTTGTATGACTGCGCGATCAACGAGCTGGAAGCGGCGTACTTGATTCGTCCCATGCCCGCGCTTTTGCTCAACATCGCGCATGCGTATTTGGATTATGGGAGACCCCGAGACGCGATTGTCTATTACGACCGCTATATGGTCGAGGAGAAGAACCTGGCCCCTGAAGCGCGTGAAGATGTCGAAAAGTTCAAACGGCAGGCCGAGCAAAAACTCGCGGCGATGCAGGCGGCAAACCCTGCAAATCCCGGCGAAAAAACGACCCCCTCTGCGGACAACAAGACGCCTTTAGGGGGGCCGTCCAGCACGACCCCTTCTGATGGTTCAACGGCAACAGAGGGGTCCTCTGTCACAACCCCTGCGGTTGTGGTCCCTCCGGTTGACACGACTGGGCCTGCGACGGCACCTTCGGCTGCTGCGAAATGGTTGCCCGTCGGTGCAGTCGCGCTGGGCGGAGCGTCTTTGATCGCTGGGATTGCGCTCGGAGGTGCAGCCCTTTCGGCAGCCAAAAACGCGGTGGCTACCGATGCTCCGTACAATCCCGATACGGACTCGCGGGGGAAAACGCTCAGCAACGCAGGAATCGCGTTGGATGTGATTGGGGGTGTTGCGCTGGTGGGAGGACTCATTCCGATTCTTGTTTCCGCAACGAAAAAACCGAGCGTCACGTCCGAAAAGAATACGTCTGAAAAAACCACGAAGGACACGCCTCCGCAGCCGCAGGTTTCGGTTTCCTTTTCCTCACGCAGTGTCGTACTTTCGGGGAGATTTTGATGCGCAACCACCTCGCGTTTGTCGTCGCTGTGATCGAGTTGTCCGCTTGTTATGACCCTGACTACACCAAGAAGCCGTGTCAGGACAATGCAGGTTGTCCGCCGGGCTATGTTTGTTCGAGCGAAAAACGCTGCGTACAGGGTACGAATCCACAGAACGCAGACATGAGTTTCGATCCCCGTCCCAAGCGAACAGAGGTCCTGGTGGAACAGGGTGGATCGTTCTGGATGGGAACGGATGCGACCGACGGAATGAACGACAGACCGAGCTACCTTCGAGCGATTCCTGCTCCGTATTACATGGACGAACGGGAGGTTACGGTCGCAGACTATCGGACTTGCGTAACGGCGCAGGTTTGTTCTGTGCCTATAACCGGTGCATACGGCACGCAAAATTGGGTCTGTACGTACAACGTCTCGGGCAAAGAGGAGCACCCCGTAACGTGCGTGACAAAACCGCAAGCCGAAAAGTTTTGTGAATGGATGGGGCGGCGTTTGCCGACGGAACAGGAATGGGAATTTGCGGCGCTCGGTACGCAAGGCAAAGACACCGGTCAACGCAGCGTGCTGGTAGGAACCCTGGCGAACCGAGCTTGCTGGGATCAGGCCAGTACGGGAACGTGCAAAGTCGCGAACTTTTTGGCCAGCAAAACGTATCTGGGAAAACTCGTTTCCACCGATCTGCCAGGTTTTTACGATTTGCTTGGGAATGTGTGGGAACGAACGTCGAGCGAATTTTGCACGTATCCGGCAGAGACTTGTTCATCGTCCACATTCTCTGTTCGGGGAGGGAGTGCTTTTGACAACGATGCCATGTTCACAAAAGCAACCTCCCGTTTGGGAGACGACGCCGCCAAGTACTATCCAAACGCCGGCTTCCGCTGCGCACGAAGCAAGAACTGATACGACTTGCTGACCTCCCGAACGAAGCGAGGACAAGTCCCGCGCGTTCAGCCCCAAGAAGCCAGGCGGCTTGTGTTTTGTCCAATTGACAGCACGACCAGGGCAAGCAGTAGGATGCGCGGCCTATGTCGCTTTCTTCATCCCAGGCCCAGTCTCAGGCCCACGCCCAAGCGGAGGCCGTCCGCGAACTTCGGTCGGCGCAGCACAACACAAAACGCCCCACAGTCCCCGCTCTCGAGACCCTGCTGTTCGAGCCCATTGCGGCGCTCGACCACGGTTTTGTGCGGATTTTGGACTACATGGGCGACGACGCGGCGATTGTGCAGGCAGCGCGCGTTTCTTATGGCAAAGGCACGACGCAAATCAGCAACGATCGAGGTCTGATTCGCTACTTGGTGCGGCACCGGCACACGACGCCGCTCGAGATGTGCGAGCTGAAACTGCATGTGAAGTTGCCGATTTTCGTCGCGCGGCAGTGGATTCGCCATCGGACGGCGAACGTGAACGAGTACTCGGCGCGGTATTCGATTCTGGATCGCGAGTTTTATCTGCCGGACCCGGCGCAGCTTGCGGAACAGTCGCGGTCGAATCGGCAGGGCCGCGAGGCGACGCTTTCCGCCGAGCAAGCAGCGCGCGTGCTGGAGCTGCTCGGCACAGATGCCCGTCGCTGTTACGACCACTACGAGGAACTTCTGAACGAAGACGAACACGGACAGCCCCGTCGCCCACACGACCCGATGCTGGCGCGAGAGCTGGCGCGCATGAACCTGACGCTCAACTACTACACGCAGTGGTATTGGAAGATCGACCTGCACAACTTGCTGCATTTTCTGTCGCTGCGAGCGGATGGACATGCGCAGTACGAAATTCGGGTATATGCGGAAATTCTGGCGAAGATCGTGGCCCAATGGGTGCCGCTGGCGTGGGAGGCGTTTTGTGACTTTCGTTTGGAAGGCGTTGCGCTGTCCCGGATGGAACTGGCGGCAGTGAAAGCGTTGTTGCGGGGCGAAAAGCCGGATTTGGCGGCGCTCGGTTTGGCGGCGCGGGAAATCCGGGAGTTTCGCGAAAAACTCGGCCTGTCCGGCGAGGAATAGCAGCGCATCGAAGTCTGTCGGGGACTTGGTCTGTCTGTGCGGTACGCTGCGGGAATGGCGATGTCCGGTCCAAAAGAAAGCACGCAAATGGTCTCTGAGATCAACGTCACGCCGCTTGTGGATGTGATGTTGGTGCTCCTCATCATTTTTATGGTGGCCGCGCCGCTGACGACGACGGGAGTGCCGGTGGTGTTGCCGAAGGGCGAAACGCAGACGCTCGACAGCGAGGACGCGAAAATCATCCTCACGATTCCCGCGACGTTTCCCAAAGACCAAGTGGTCTATTTGGGAAAAAACCCGGTGCGCGTGGTGGACCTGACCCTGAAGCTGCGCACGAACGACAAGTTGCAAACGGAACGCGAAATGTACATCCACGCAGACGGCAGTTTGCGGTACCAGGACGTGATTTCGGTCATGTCGCTTGTGTCGAAAGCGGGCGCGGACAAGGTGGGCCTGATCACGGACCCGATATCGAGTCGGGAAGAAACCGGACCGTAAGCGATGTCCACGCCGAAACCAACGCCTGCGACTGACCCGGCCCCATTGCGCACGTCCCGGCCCGTGAACAAGACGACTGAACCGGGTACGGAAACGGCGTCTCCGATTCGACGACGCCCGCTTGATCGGCAAGGTCTTGTGGCGGGCCTGTGTCTTGCGTTGGTGGTAAACGGCCTGTTCGGTCTTCTGCTGTTGCGTCAGAAGCACAAAACCCAAACCAACAAAACCGTCGGCCCGGAAGTGTTCGTGGATGTGAAGCTGCTCAAGTTTGGGCGCAAGCGCGATCTGTCGTTTTTGCCGCATGTGCAGGCGGCCCCTCGCGTCGCGGACAAAAACAAAATCAAGCTGGCGCAGGACCCGGACAAATCGCAAAAAAAGCCCGAGGAGAAAAAAACCGAGGATTTGTCCAAGTTGATCGATTTGGCCAAAAACCTGCGCTCAGACGACGAACGGGCGTCGCGCGAAGCATTGGAGGAGGGCGATCCGAACGGCGTGCGCGGAGGCACGGCGACCGAGGCAGCAGGCGACCCGTATTTGCGGGAAATCGTCGCGGCTGTGCTCGAACGCTGGACGGTGCCAACGATGATCAAGCCCGAGGAACTGAGCAAGCTCCAAGCCTCGGCGTGCCTCACGATCGACGCGGACGGCAACCTGCGCTCTTTCCGCATCGTCGAACCGTCGCAAAACGCGCTGTTCGACGGGAGTCTGAACGCGACGCTCGGAAGCATCAAAACGCTGCCCAAACCCTACGGCCCGTTTTCGCAAGCGGCTCAGTCGGGTCGGTTGTGTCCCACGTTTTCCAAATAGGAAGTTCAGCGCAAACAACCGCGAGGGGCCGACGAAGCGATCGCGTCAGGTTTTTTCTTTCTCGGTTTCCTCGTCGGTGCCGCCTGCGGCTTCGTTTTGGGAGCGGAGTTTCACTTTCACGTCCAGCCGGTCCTTGTCTTTCCACTTGATGCGTTTGCGGCCTTTTTTGAAGCCGTCGAGCAAAAGCTCGATTTTGAAGTCCTCTCCCGGAGTCTGCCGCAGCAAAAGCAGGGGTGTCTGCCCGAGTTCCTCTTTGTCGAGAAACACGGTCGCCCCCGGAGGTTCACTCCGCACGAGCACTTGGCCCGCCTCGGGTTTCTGTTTGTCTTGTGCGGGGACGGCTTTCGCTGCGTTCGGCGTGGTCTGCGGCGTGGTTCGTGCGGCAGCGTCCGGGACGCCGGAACTTGTGTGGGACAAATCTTGCGGAAAAGCGAAATCAGCCGGGAAAGACAAGTCAGGCGGGCCCAAACCAACGTGCGTTTTGGGCTGCGGGAAAATCACCAAGAACCAAGTCAGCGTCGCGGAAATCACGGCAGCCGAAATCCCGGCCACCACAAACAACAGGCGCGAACGCGACGCGGCAAGCTTCACCGATGCTTCTTGATCCACGGGCTCAGAGGAAAGATGCGACGGCGCAGACAGGGCATCGTGGGTCATTTCCGTGGAAATGATGTCGATTTGCGAGGACGGCTCTGCGACCAGTTGCTCGTCGTACACGACAGACGCGGGTTTGCTTTTTTTCTGAACAGCGGCGCGAGCCGGTGTGTGCAACGGCGAAAAATCGTCGCTTTGCAGAAGTTCCACCGCCGGTCTGAGCGGAGCGGGCTCGCTGTCGTCATACGAAACGTCGCTTTGCAGAAGCTCGAGCTTGGGTTCAGACAGACGATCGCGCGCAGAGTGAGGCTGTGGTTGAGGTTGTGACCTGGGTGCTCGACTCGGACGCGAGGCGGCCCGACGCTTCGAGGCGGCTTGCGCAAGCTCTGCAACCGGTGCCACCGCCGTGACGCCATCCCCGACGCGATCGCCGTCCTCTTTCGGATACAGCGGCCCGCTGAAATCCGGCCTATTGTCTGTTTTTTTCGCCGCGCCTGCCTGGCCAAGTTCCACCGGATGCGGCAGAAGTTCCGCACCGTCTATCAGAAGCCCAGCCGCTTCCGTTTCAGGCGTGATCGCAAGAAACACGGCTTTTGGAGGCGCAGCGTCCGCCGCTCGGGGTGCCAGCCGTTTGTGCGTCGTGATGTCGGAATCGTCCGGCGGGCGAACACCGCGCTCCGTCCCCTGCGGATCTGCGTCGGCGTCGTCGCGAGATTTGCTGAACTTGGCCCCCTGTTGGAGCAACGCCTTCAGTTTTCCCGATTGAAACAGGAGGCTGTTGTCGTCGCGGACGCCCAGAGAGCGAAGCTGCTCGAGCACGGCGTCATCGACACCTTGCGTGGGAGTCGGCGTCTTTTCGTCGTCTTTGTCTTCGTCGTCACCGTCGTAAGAATCTCGTGCGCTCATTCGGCGGGCTTTCTCCGCCGCAAAGTTGAGCGCCGCCGTGGGTTCATCTGCGCTGCGTTTTTTGGCCTGGGCTTTTTGGACTTTTTCGACGAATTTGCCCAGGTCTGCCGCTGAAAAGCTCGGCGCGTGTCGGCGCAAAAACGCATCCAGCGCAAACGCCATTTCTTCCGCCGTTCGATACCGCTCCTCGGGCCTGCGTTTGAGCGCCCTCATCATGATCCGTTCGAGTTCTTGGGGCGTATCGGGCCGCCGCTTGGCGATGTGCGGCACGTCCGCCCGCCGCACCTTTTCGAGCAGCCGCTCGATGTTTTGGTCGTAATACAGCATCTCCCCCGCGAGCAGCTCGTACAGCAAAATCCCGCACGCAAACAGGTCGGTGCGACGATCCAGCGGGTGCCCAGAGGCCTGTTCGGGGCTCATGTAGTAGTACTTGCCCTTGATGATTCCGAGCTGGGTCTGTTCCGATCGGCCTTCTGCTTTTGCGATGCCAAAGTCCGTCAGTTTCACCGCGCCGTCATACGAAAGCAGGACGTTTTGCGGCGAGACATCCCGGTGCACGACATGCAGCGGTTTGCCTTCGAGATCGCTCAGTTCGTGCGCAAAATGCAGACCACGCAACACATCACGAATGATGAACGCGGCGATCGGAACCGGAACACTCGTGCGCGATTCGGTCGCGCGTTGTTCCAGGCGAAACAAGTCCAGACCCTCGACCAGTTCCATCACCAAGTAGTACTGGTCTTCTTCTTTCCCCAAATCGTAGGTCGTGACGATGTTGGGATGCTTGAGCCGCACCGCCAGCCGAGCCTCGTCGAGGAGCATCCGTACAAAATCCGGGTCCTCGCTGTTGTGCGGGTGCAACACCTTGATCGCGACTTGGCGCAGCGGCTCGGTGTCGGGCACGATGGCGCGATAGATTTCGGCCATGCCACCGACGGCAATCTTCTTGACGAGCTGGTATGGACCAAGTTTCCCCGTAAGCAAGTGTTTCCCCAGCCAAGCCTGGCCCTTACGCCATGCTTTTCACTGCTTACCTATTGTCTCCGATACGCGAGTGCGACGCGAGAGGGACTACTTGGGCGGCGAAGATCCGGGGTGGACGAACATCGACAAAGCCCGAAGCGGTTGCCGCGCGCCTCGGTCGAATGTGCAAATGACCTCTGTTGCCATGCCGGGCGCGACGTTCACGATGTATTGCGTTGCTGCATTCACAATCAAATACAAACCGAGCCCCGCGCCGTACGTCTTTCGATCGATTTGGTCCGAACTTCTCAGGCACTTTTCGATGTACCGCAGGATCGTCGCTTTCTCGAGGCGGCCAAACCGATCGCGCACCGACACGGCAAACAAATCCTCCGCGACCGCGTATCGAATCGACACGGGCCGTGGAGACAGTTTGTCCACGCGCTCTTTGACCTCGACGTTGTGAAACAGCGGTGTGCCGTTTGCGTCCACCGGCGCGTCGTACAGCGCATTCATCAATAGTTCTTCACAAACTTGCCCGATCGATGCCCGCACTTGTCGCCGCACGCCTGATTTGTCCGCAAACGACAGCACTTCGTCGATCGCTGCCTGTCGCCCCTGAAAATCGCGCAGCCGCGTCAGCGCCACGGGCGTGTTTTTCGGCAAATACCGCTCGATTCCGAACAGCTCGCCCGAAATGAACTTGCTGACCGTCACTTGCAGAAGCCACATTCCACGGTCGTCCGACACAAGAACGTGATTGCAGTGCGGGTCAGAAAGAAGCTGCACCTGTTCCGCCAAGCTGCGAGGCGGCACCATCGCCACCAGTTGCGCCGAATCCCGCAGTTTTTTGCACAGGTTTTTCAGCGTCTCCACTTTGCCGTCAAGACCTGCCACCACCAGCCGATGTGGCGCTTGCGGGCCCTGGATCTCGTGTGGCCCAGCGACCATTGCCGGTTGCCCGCCCGACAGCCGCACCGCGTCCGCAAGCCGCTGCCGCACCGCCGGATCTTCGGCAACCACCAAAACTCGCTGTCCGGTCGTTGCCGGTTGCTGGGAACTGTCCACTGTTCCTGAGTGTCGCAGCTTGCGACTTTGGCTAAGCGTATAATTTTTTGGGGAAAAGTCAACGCGCTTTCCCGAGGGTGAGCCAGCCGCGTTTTTGCGAAATGCAGACGGGACGATTGCTTGCCGAGACTACTTTTTCGCAGCGCCCGCTTCCGGCTTGGCTTGTCCCGGTCGAAGTTGGGCCAGTTCCAGATCAATCGTCACCTGAATTTCGTCGCCCACCACTGCCCCGCCCGTTTCCAGGACTTTGTTCCACGTCAGGCCGAACTCTTTGCGGCTCAGTTTCGTTTGCGCCGACATGCCCCGCTTGATGTTTCCATACGGATCGCGCACCGTTTGCGCCGGCACGTCCGCCGTCAGCACGACCGTCTTGGTCACGCCGTGCATCGTCAGATCTCCCGTCACTTTGAACTGCGCCCCCGCTTTTTCAATCTTGGTCGATTTGAACGTGAGTTTCGGAAACTTCGCCGCATCGAAAAAGTCCGGGCTCTTCAAATGTTCATCGCGCTTGGGTTCCCGCGTGTTGATCGTGGCCACGTCGATTTCCGCCGAGATCTGACTCTTCGACAAATCCGCATCGTCGATCGTCGCTTTGCCCGTGACGCTAGAAAACTCACCCCGCACGTTGCTGACCATCATGTGCCGCACCGAGAACTGCGCACTCGAATGGGATGCGTCGATTCTCCATTCCGTTGGCACCGCCCATGCCGACGCAGAACCCAGCGTCAGCAACACAAACAGACCCTTCTTCAACACGTTCTTCATTGCCTTCTCCTTTTGCAATTCCGTTTTCAATTCCGTTCCGTTGTTTGATTCCGTTTCCCGTTTTTCGCTTCGTCCCTTCGGCCAAGCAGCCGATTCCTACCGTCTCCCCAAAAAACCCGCAAGCATTTAGGCGAGTCAGGGGTCTATTTGGGGGCGTGCTGTAGCCAGGACAGGACTCGTTCTTTGGGAGTCTGTTTTTCGGAAAGGGGGAGTCCGCGCCGAATGTGTGGGGGAAGGTTGTTCACCGCAGCAGTCAGTTCGGGCTGGCTGTCTGCCCCAATCCAGGAGGCCAGCTCGGTCAGATTCACAGACAACCTTGGCAAATCGGTTGGGGGTGGCGCGGGATGTTTGGCCAAATAGGGGTCAATCGCTGCGGAAAAATCGTGCGCTGCGGCCATGCGCAAAGACAGATCGTCCAGCCCAAAACGGGTCCGCAACGTGGCCCCGACAGACGTGTGGTCATACTGGGTTGAATCGACAAAACCTCGACGGACGGTGGGCCCAATCAGCAACGAAGGGACACGGAAACCGACCTGTTGAAACTCTGTATGTTCGTCTTTCAAGCGAGGCGGAGACACATGGTCAAAAAAGCCTCCGTGTTCATCATACGTAAGGACAAACAGACACCGGGACCACTGCGGACTCTGAAACAGAGCGGTCAAAACCGTGGCCAAAAACACCTGCCCCAGTTGGATGTTGTGGCTTGGGTGATCATCCGATGTCAGAAAGTCGGGGTCGATGATGGACAAAGAAGGCAACGTCCCGTTTTTACAGTCGGTGAAAAACGCATCGAGACGTTGGGTCGGATTGAGAGTCAGGAGTTTTCCGGGATACGCGCCCCAATACCAAGCCACCGGACCCGCAAAGTAGTTCTTGCCGGTCAGTTTCTTGTCCAAGAGGCGCTCCCAAAGTGTTGTGGGACCCCCTACAACATACGGGGTGTTGTCCTTTTTGCCTCCTGACGTTCCGGCGTGTAGGTAGTACCGATTCGGCCAAGTCGGCCCCATGACAGACGCGAAAAACCGATCACACACGGTGTACCGATCCGCCAGTGCATACAGATAAGGAAGCTGGCTGCGATCGTGATATCCCATGACCTCCTTCGCGATTTTTTCGCCGTGTCTGTCGATGTATTCCCGAACGAAACCGTCGTTTTTGCCGCCATTCCATTGCGCGTGGCTTGATTCAAAACCGTGCGGCGGGTCTTTGGGTTCATAGTTCTCTAACTTGCTGACTCCGACGGGGCGACCGTTCTTGTCTGGGTTTGTCTCTTTGCCCGTGAGGCCATCGGGACGCCGCGCACCGGGGTATCTCGTATCCCCACTCAGACTGCCGAAATAGTGATCGAACGAGCGGTTTTCCATCATCAGGACCACCACCGCATCGATGCCCGCCAAAAGTTCTTGCGGGGTTTGCGGCAACGCCTCTGAGAAATCCTCGGGCACAGAGAGGTCGGGAGGTGTAGGTGTGGGCGGTTCTTCCGTTGGGTCATCGGTCGGAAGAAAGTCCGCATCCTTGCTCGCGCAACCCACGGTGAGGGCGGACAGCGACACCCCCAAATTGCGCAACGCCTTGCGCCGAGACATCCCCGGCTTTCCACTTTTTCGAGTCATCTTGGGCCTCCTTGCGCGCGGACCATAGGCCAAAGAGCGCACCCAGAACAAGCGGCTTGCACACTCGCCAGCAGACTCGCCAGCGCGGTCAATGACCGAAGGTTGCTTCAAGCGCGTGACCCAGGTTCGCGCTTAGTTTTGGGCACAAGACGCGATACGATGTCTTGCTGTCTTGTCGCGAGACGCGATGAAAAGGGGGACTTCGTGAACGTTCTTTGTACCAGTCGGATTTCGCACGTTGCGGTGTATGCGCGGGGCGCTGTCGTCACACGGCAAGTGGACGTGCCCAGCACCCAAGAACTGGCAGATGGGGACGTGGAGCTTGTGATCCCGGACGTGACTGTGCGAAGCGAACCCGGCAGTTTTCGGGCACAACTTCCCGCCTGTGGGCGAACGATCACATCGATCGGAAGCGAGCTTGTGCCGCCAGCCAGCGGGCCGCTTGTCGAGACGGATGGCCGAAAACTCGACGCCCTGTCACACAAGATTCAGCGGGCGCGGTCCGAGATCGAACGGCTTGCAACCGAACAACGGCAGTTGCAAAGCCAATTCCCCGATCCCGCGCTGCGAACCACGTCGTTTTCGGAAAAAGTCGAAGACCGCATGGCCGATGCGATCGCGACCGTCGGACTTTTTTCTGAGGTGCAAGCGGAACTCGCGAAACAACAGCTCGCGCAGGAAGAAACGCTCGCGGAACTTCTGGAACAAAAGACCGCGCTTGAGCTGGCAAAGAATCAATCCTCGACGGCGCAACGGCCTGGGTCGGGGCAACCGACGCGCTCTGTCCGGGTGTTTTTGTCGGGAACGGGTCCGGTTTCGGAGCTTGTCGTGTCGTATGTGGTATCCGCTGCGCGGTTTTTTCCGGCGTATGCGCTGCGGCTCAAAGACGGTGGCAAGCGCGCGGTTTGGTCGATAGAAGCGCACGTCGCTCAACTCGGCGGCGAGGATTGGCAAGGGGTGCGGTTGGCGCTCTCGACGGCGGATTTGATTTACGACGCGCGGCTGCCCGAGCTTCCGTCGCTTCGGTTTGGGCGGGCACAACCGCCGGCCAAGCGCGGTTATCGTCCGCCACCCGATGGTCTCGACCGCTTGTTTGCGGGGTACGACCGGGGTTTTGCAAAAACCGACGAAGGGGCAGCCCTCGGCGGAAAACCGAAGACCGGCGCGCGACCCAAGAAAGCCCCAACCGATGTAGACGACAGCCTCAGCGACGAACCGACCTGGGCCACCAAGGCAGAGGCCGTCGAAGAAGAACTCGCGAAAAAAGGCCGCGCCGACACGTCGGGGGCCGATGGGTTTGTGGGAGGAATGCCACCGCCCCAAGAGGCCCCTTTCGCAAACGGGGATTTGCCAACCCGCACGGAGGCGGCAAAACCGCTGTCGAGAGAGCAGCTCCGATCATTCTCTGCGGGAGCACCCCCACCCGCACCCCCAATGGCCCTGTCTGCCGCTCCGGGCTCGCCTGCGGCCCCGATGCGGAAATCGAAAAGCGCCATGCCGCGCGGCGGAGGAGGAGGCCCGTTTGATGAAGGAAGCGGGGCCGTGTTTGGGAGCGATGGACTCGGCAGTGAACCGGAAGCGCCCGAATCGAAAACGGAGCTGGAGCCGCAGGACACCTGGCTCGATTTTGACAACCTTCAGCTTGCAAACCCGGACGATGCGCGAACGCGCGGAAAACTTGCCAGGCGCAGCGACGATTTGGCCGCCAAGCACATCCGGCGGGCCACCCGAGCCATGGAGCAGCTTGAAACCCCGTCGGGTTTGACCGATCCGCTCACTTCGCGCGGCCAGTTCGATCATCGGTATGAAGCCGAAGGTCTGCTGGACATCGCATCCGACGGAAAACTGCACCGCGTCGCCATTCTTTCCGCAGAGGGTTCGCCGATGCTGCGCCTGGTCACGGTGCCTCGCGAACGGGCCGAGGTGTATCGCGAGGTCGAGCTGCAAAATCCCTGCGGTGTCCCGCTTCTGAGCGGGCCGGTCGATGTTTTCGTCGAGGGCGCGTTGCTCACGACGGACGCGATCCAGCGCGTCGATCGCGGCGGCAGTCTGCGCATCGGAATGGGCGTCGAAGACCGGGTTCGCGTCGCCCGGAACGTGCGTGCCGAGGAAGAAAGCGCAGGTCTTTTGGGCGGTTCGACGGCGATGACGCACACCGTGACCCTCGAAATCCAGTCGGCGCTCGGGCAGCCCGCGCAATTGGAAGTGTTCGACAGGTGGCCCACCACCGAGGACAAGAACGTCACCCTGGAACTTGTGTACGAAAAACCGCCGCACACGCCGTATGACCAAGCCGACCGGGGTGCCCCGATTCGCAAAGGCATGAAGTGGCGTCTGTCGCTGCCTCCCGGCGGCAAAGCCAACATTGAATACCAATACCGCATCGTGTTCTCGGCCAAGAGCGAGCTTGTCGGAGGAAACCGCCGTGACTGACTCCATCGCACAAACCGAACCATCGCGTGTCGAAGTCGAGAGCCGCCCCGTGCGCGTGACTTTTTTCGAGGACCGCGCCGAAGTGTTCCGAACCGGAAAAGCCCGCGTCCCGAGCGGCACGATCACCTTGAGCGTTCGCGGCGTCACCGCGCTCGTCGATGACAAAAGCGTACAGCCTCGCATCTTGGGGGACGCCAAACTGTTGTCCGCGCGCGTCTGCCGGCGCATCCACGAAACGCAGGCCGGCACAGACCAGGACCTCCGCGACACCGAAACCGACCAAAAGCGGGCTCGCATTCGCAGAACCGTCGCTGAACGCACGCTCGAAGCTGCGCAGGTCCACGAAGCCCGCACGGTCCAGTTGGTTGTGGCGTGGATGACGGCGCTCGGGCGTGTGCCTCGCGGGGCCGTATCCACGTTGTCCGGTTGGCGCGCCGCCTTTTCGCACCTTCTGTCTGCGCAAAAAGACGCGCTCGACAGAACCAGCGCAGCAGCAATCGAACTCTCCGACGCCAAAGAAGACGAACAGCGCGCCCGCCTGCGTTACGAAGCCGCGCGCAAAGTCCGGCCCAAAAAGGAATCCACCGTCGAAATCCAAGTCGCCGTTCCCCAAGCCACCGAGCTGTCCTTCGAGCTGACCTACATCACTCCCTGTGCTTTGTGGCGCCCCGAACACACCGCGAAATTGGCGCAACATTCCGACGGCAGTTCCAGTTTGCACATCACCACCCAAGCCGTTTTGTGGCAACGCTGCGGCGAGGAGTGGACCCAGGTCAGTTGCCGCTTTTCCACCGCCCGTCCGGCCCAACATGCCTCGCCGCCGCTTTTGTCCGATGATGTCCTGCGCCTGCGCCGCAAAACCGACTCCGAGCGCAAAGTCATCGTCGTCGAGGCTCGCGAGCAGAGCATCACCGTTGCAGGTCTTGCGCGCGGCGGGCAAAAAGTCGAAGAGATGCCCGGCGTCGATGACGGCGGCGAGCCCCTCGTCTTCGAGGCGGCGCGCCCTTTGACCCTGGCCTCCAACGGCCAACCCGTCCGCGTCGAAATCTCCCGAAGCACCATGGCCGCCCAAGTCGAGCGCGTCGTGTTTCCCGAGCGAGGCATCGCCGCTCACCTGCGTGCAACGGCCACCCTGCAAGGTGCCACGCCCCTGCTCGCCGGCCCGGTCGTCCTTGTGCGCGGCACCGAGCTATGTGGCCGAAGTCGCACCGCTTTCGTGGGTCGCGGCGAGCCCTTCGAGCTGGGTTTCGGTCCCGATGACGCCATCCGCGTCCGTCGCCACATCAGCGAGGAACGCGACCAAAGCACCCTCACCGGCACCCAGCGCGTGGGCCGCACCGTCAAACTCTACGTCAGCAACCTCAGCGCCACCTCGCGCAGAGTGCTCATCACCGAACGCATTCCTGTCAGCGAAATCCGCGAAATCGAGATCGTGGTCAAGCAGACCAGCGGCATGCGTTGGGACGGCAAAGACGGCTTCGCTCACTTCGATCTCGACCTGTCCCCCCAAGGCCAAAAGGAGCTCCTGCTCACCTACCAAATCGAAGCCCCCAGCCGAGTCCAGCTCCCCCCCGCATAGTGCGCGCAAGCCCCACCCCGATTGCCCGAGCCCCCACCCCGATTGCCCTAAGACCCACGCAAATTGCCCTAAGCCCCACGCAAATTGCCCTAAGCCCCACGCAAATTGCCCGAGCCCCCTCGCAAATTGCCCGAGCCCCCACACAAATTGCCCTAAGCCCCACGCAAATTGCCCGAGCCCCCACCCCGATTGCCCTAAGCCCCGCCTTGTGGGGTGGCCGCCAAACTTGACGAGGAAGAAGGGTTTTGGCAGGGTCCTTCGGGTTGCATGTGCGGAAGGACCGTTTGATGAAAGCTCTCTTTTCTCTGCTGGGCTTGTGTTTGTGGTTGCCGGGTTTGCTGGGCGGTTGCGCCTTGCGTCCACCGGTCGATGCGAATGGATTGCCGCGAGTTTCGCGGTACACGAACTCGATTCAGCTCGATTTCTTGCTGGGTCAATACAAGCAGGTCGCGCAGAAGTCGGCGTCGCCGGGGTCGCCAAGCGCGGGGTCGCTGCTGGAAAAAGCGTGCCTGGGCTGGGAGCGCACGGTGTTCGACCTGCACGGCGCGCGGCTGTATCCAAGCCTTTTGCGGCAATCTCCCGAGACGCTGATGCTTGAGCAGGTGTTTGTGGATTTGCCCCTGGCGATCCAGCGAAACCCGCGCCCGGCGGCTTGCGATGGGGAGGCGGCGCTCACGGACGGGGCACAAACGGCTGCCTTGGCGACGAACCCGGTGTTGGCGCAAAACGCCACGCAGGGGCAACCGCAGGGGCAAGCCATGCAGCCCGCGCAGCCGAACTTGCCGAATCCACTGCCGACCGGTTCCGCCGGAACGCCTGCATCGCCTGCATCTGCATCAACCGTTCCGCCGCTTCCAGCCACGGCCTCCGCGACCGCCCCCGGCGCTGAGAACGCCGCTTCCATTCAAACGGGCGGCCAACCCGCAGAAGCGGTTTCGGGACGTGCGGAACCAGCGATGGTCCTGGGCGGGTTGGGCACGGCAGCTCGCCAAGACCCCGTGGTTCAAGAACGCGCAGCACTGGCTCGGTTGCGGGCGGCGTTGTCTTTGCCGACGCTTCCACCGGCTTTTCAGACCGAGCAAGCGGTTGCGACGCGGCTCGATCCGACGTTGCCGTTGCCGCCGCCTGCGTCGGTGGATCTCCCAGTGCTGGCGGAATTGGCGGAAAGCGATTTGCCCGGCGTACGTTTGCGGGCGCGGTTTCATCGGGTCGGCCTGTGTACCCTCGCGGTGGAAGCCGCCGATCGCAACCAACAGACCCAAAGCACCGACCCGCACAAGACCTCACCTTTCGACCCGGCGCTGTGCGGAGGGGGACCCGGCACCAGTTTGCGGCTGGCGCAGCGGAAGCTTTTGCGGTCGCTTCTTGTGACGTGGCGGGTGCGGCGAAGTGAGCCGTTCGCAGATTTTGTCGGCTACCTGGCAAGCTTTGTAACCCGCGACAATCCTGTGCTGGATGGGCCGCGCACCTCGCGCTAACACGGTTTTCCATGCTAAGGTGCGTTACCGGTTTCCCTTGCTTTTGGACCCAAGCTGTTCCAAGAAACAGCCGCACAAAAGGGCAAACTCGAGGAATCAAACACAGCAACCGTTTGCCAAACTGCCTGCAAGGCGAACCCATTTTCTGAACGTCACGTTCCGTTTCGGCCACGAAGGAGCTTTTCTTCTCATGCGAAAGCCGCCGCTCCGCAGTCCCAGGGATTACCTCACGCAACCTGAGACCCAACATCGATACCTCATGAATGAAACCGCCCGCGGTGGCCAGGCCGTCGCCACGGGCGAGTCTTTTGCCGAACTGTTCGAGGCCTCTCTTCGATCGGAAAAACGCGCCGTCGCCAAACGGGACCCCGAGGTCGGCGAGCTGGTGCAAGGCGAAATCGTGCAGATTGGGGCGGAATATGCCTTTCTTGACATCGGCGGCAAATCGGAAGCGATGATTTCGCTCGACGAGCTGCGTGGCGAAGACGGCGAGCTGACCGTGCGCATCGGCGACAAACTGGAAGGTCACGTCATCGGTTCAGTTGGAAAAGACGGAGGCCTGCTGATCAGTGGCCGCCTTCAAAAAGGTGCGGGCCTTTCAGACCAAATTCGTGCGTCGTTCCGTCAGGGCACGCCCGTTCAAGGTCTTGTGACCGGTGTGAACAAGGGCGGTTTGGATGTGGATTTGGGCGGCGTGCGCGCGTTTTTGCCGTCGTCGCAGATTGAATTGCGGTACTGCCAAGATCCTTCGATCTATCTGGGCAAGGCGCTGGCGCTGAAAATCAGCCGCATCAGCGAGGAAAGCCGACAGGTGATTGTGTCTCGGCGGGCCGTGCTGGAAACCGAACAGCGGGCGCTGTCGGACGAGAACCGGGCGCGGCTGAAAATCGGCGAGCGATACACGGGCGTCATCGTGATGATGCAAGAACCGAGCGCGCTCGTGGACATTGGTGGCCTCGACGGAAGCGTTCCGACAAACGAGCTTTACCAAGCGGCGCGGCAATGCGGACGCGACGAAAACTCGATCAAAGTGGGCCAGCGCGTGGATGTGGAGGTCGTCAAGCTGGACGAAGTGCGACCTGGGCACGACCACCTGCACCACAGTTTTCAAGGCAACCTGCGGATTGGTCTGTCGCTGAAAGGTCTTCTGGCCGATCCGATGGCGGAAGCTCTGTCCACGTTGTCCGAAGGCGAACGAGTCAAAGGTCGAATCGTGCGGCTTGAACCGTTTGGCGGGTTTGTGGAAATTCGCAGTGGTGTCGAGGCACTCATTCACATTTCGCTCATGGCCGAGCGGCACATCACGCATCCGCGCGAGATCTTGCAGCTTGGCCAAGAAATCACGGCGACCGTGGTCAGCCTGGACCGGGAACGTCGGCGCATCGGTCTTTCGCTCATCGAAGAAGCGCGTGCCGCCCAAGCCCAAGTGGCTCAAACCCTGACGGCGGGGGATCGGCTGAAGGCGCGCATCGAGCGGTGCGAAAGCAACGGCTTGATTGTGCGTGTCATGGTGCCGAACGTGCTGCCGACGACGTATCCGCGCGGCTTGATCCCGAATGCGGAAATCGGCGTCCCGCGAGGCACGGACCTCAAGAAGATGTTTCAGATTGGGCGGGAAGTGCTCGCGCAAGTGATGAGCGTGGATGGCGAAGGCCGGGTGCGTTTGTCGATTCGGCTCATCGCAGAAGCACCGGCTGCGGCGGCGCAAGAAGGAACCCAAGAAACAGCGGCGGATTCTGCCGCAGTGGCCGCGCCCCAAACCGTTGCGCAAACCCAAGGTGCAGAAGCCCCAAGCCAGGCTACGGCGGCCTCCGAGACGGGTGTGGGAACAGCACCTTCCTCCGCTTCCAGCGAAACCCCGAAAAGCAAGCCTCGTGCGACTCGTGCCAAGAAGACCAAGGCCGTTGAGGAACCCACGGCAGCCAGCGCGGAAACGCCCGTGCAACCTGTGGATGCAGAAAAGACGCCGGCCCGCAAAACCACCAGAGCCAAAACCAAAGCGACCGAGCCCAAAAAGGAAGCGGATGCCCAGCCCGCTGCGGCACCCAAAGCCGAAACAGCGAGCGGCACGACCTCGACTCGGCGGAAAAAAGCTGCATCCAAGGATGAAGCACCGTCTTTGGCGTCGGTTCCGGCGGTTGTCGAGACTCCCGCTGTTCCCGCTGCGCCCTCTGTCCCAGCCATCGCTGCACCTGCCGAGCCCGTCGCCAAAAAACGAGTTCGCAAATCCGCGTAAGTCAAGCCCCTCCATGGCTGCCCTGTGTCGGGCCGACGATCATGAGGCTTTGTTTTTGTCGTCCCAGAGCATCGGTTGCCACAGTTCGACTTTGTTGCCATCGGGATCGAGCACCCAGGCAAAACGCCCGTTTTCGTGGCTTTCGGGTCCGCTGACGATGGTCACGCCGTTTTGGCGCAGCTGCGCGAGCATCTCGTCCAGGTTGTCCACCCGGTAGTTGACCATGAAGCTCGCGGCGCTTGGAGCGAACCACTGCGAGTCTTTTTCGGCGACGTGCCACACGGTCAGCCCGCGATCGTCGGCTTTGTCGTCGGGCCACTTCAAAATTGCGCCGCCCCAGTCTTCCAAAGACAGCCCCAAATTCTTCGCATACCAGTCCGCAAGGGCTTTTGTGTCCGATTGGGTTTTGAAAAACACACCACCTATGCCAGTGACTTTTGCCATGTCGGCAGACTAACACCCAAACCCACATGGACCGCAACCCCTCTTCCACGTTCGGAGAACGGCTGGCGAAGGGGCGCAAACCCTTTTGGACACTGTGGGGAAAAGACCCTTGGATGGGGGGATTGCTGTTTTGGGTGGAAATGGGCACGGTATCTGTATGCAGACCGGATTCCGTCCTCCGGCAGTGGCCGGGCTGTTTTATCCTCGGGAACCAGACAGGCTGAGAAACACGGTCGAGGCGTTTGTCTTGTCGGGGTCTTCCGCGCCTGCACCTGGGTCCGGGGCTCTTTCTGCGCAAGGCCGGGCGGAGTTTCCCAAGGCGCTCATCGTGCCGCACGCGGGTTTTGTGTATTCGGGGCCCATCGCAGGCAGTGCGTATGCGCTGTGGCAAGGCGGGGAGCACATCGAACGGGTGGTGCTGATTGGGCCGTCTCATCGGGTGTTTCTGCGCGGTATGGCGGGGCCGGGTGTGTCGGCGATGCGGACACCACTCGGAGACGTGCCGGTCGATGCGGAGGCCTTTTCGCGTGTGCCGCATGTGTCCAGCCAGCCTCGCGCGCACGCCCAGGAACATTCGCTGGAAGTGCAGCTTCCGTTTTTGCAAGTGGTGCTGCCTCGAGCAAAGGTGGTGCCGATGGTGTGCGGGGAAGCAAGTCCTGCGGAGGTGGGAGCCGTGCTCGAAGCGTTGTGGGGCGGGCGAGAAACGGTGGTGCTGGTCAGCTCGGATTTGTCGCACTACTTGCCGTACAGAGAAGCGCAGGCGGTCGATCGACAGACAGCGGAGCACATCGTGTCACCGCAAAGTCAAACAGGGGATATTTTGCCGGACCAGGCGTGCGGGTGCAGCGGCGTGAATGGGCTTTTGTGGCTCGCGGGAAGGAAAAAGTTGCGGGCTCGGTTGCTCGATTTGAGAAACTCGGGGGACACGGCGGGGGACAAGGACCGGGTCGTGGGATACGGGGCGTTCGCTTTTTTTGAAACGCGAGGGGAAACATGCTGACGGATGCGCAAGGTCTTTCGTTGTGCCGTTTGGCTCGGGCGGCGATCACAGAAGCACTGGGCGGGTCGGCTGCCGTACTGCCGAAAGGGGATGTGTTCTTGGCACCGGGGGCGTGTTTTGTGACGCTGCATCGGAACGGAATGTTGCACGGCTGCATTGGGAGTCTTGTGGCACACAGACCCCTCGCAGAGGATGTGGTGGATAACGCCGTCTCGGCGGCATTTCGGGACCCGCGCGCGACGGAGCTGCGGCCCTCGGATGAACAGAACCTGACGGTCGAGGTGTCCGTGCTATCGCCGATGGAGCGGATTGTGGCCCACAACAAAGAGGAGGCGCTGGCGCAACTTGTGCCAGGGGAACATGGGGTGGTGCTTCAACACGGAAACAAGCGGGGGACGTTTTTGCCGCAGGTGTGGAAAGACCTGCCGGACAAATCGGTGTTCTGGCGCGAGCTTTTGCGCAAAGCGGGCCTGCCGCCGGGCTTTGACAGTCCTGACCTTCAGGTTTTTCGCTACACAGTGAAAAAATGGCGTGAGGAGCCGCCTTGTCCATGACGGCCCAACACGAACAGGGGACACACCCCGACGCGCGTTATTTTCATGCGCTGCCCGACGGGAGAATCCAGTGCGATTTGTGCCCTCGGGATTGCTGTTTGGCCGAAGGACAAAGGGGGCTCTGTTTTGTACGGCAGAACCAGCGCGGACGGATGGTGCTAACGACGTATGGACGGTCTTCGGGTTTTTGCATCGACCCGATTGAGAAGAAACCGCTGTCGCATTTTTTTCCGGGCTCGTCGGTGCTGTCGTTTGGAACGGCGGGTTGCAATCTGGCGTGCAAGTTTTGCCAAAACTGGGACATGTCGAAGTCCAAAGACATGGACCGCCTGTCGGATGAAGCGAGCCCCTCGCAAGTTGCGCAAGCGGCTTTGCGGTACGGCGCGCAGAGTGTGGCGTTTACGTACAACGACCCGGTGATTTTTGCCGAGTATGCGATGGATGTTGCGGACGCTTGCCACGAGGCTGGGGTCAAGACGGTCGCCGTGACAGCCGGGTACATCCACAAAGATCCGCGCGCAGCGTTTTTCGCAAAGATGGATGCGGCGAATGTGGACCTCAAAGGCTTCTCTGAGGTGTTTTATGCGCGGCTTACAGGGTCACACCTTCAGCCTGTGCTCGAAACGCTGGAATACTTGGTCCATCACACGTCGGTGTGGACGGAAATCACGACGCTGCTCATCCCCGGCATGAACGACAGTCAGGCGGAAATCCAAAAACTGTCCGAATGGGTCGCGACGAAACTGCGCCCGGATGTGCCCCTGCATTTTTCGGCGTTTCACCCCGACTACAAAATGATGAACGTTCCCCCGACGCGGCCAGAAACCCTGTCGGCAGCCCGCGCGCTGGCGAAAAAGGTCGGCCTGCAGCATGTGTACACCGGAAACGTCCACGATGTGGAAGGCGATACGACGTTCTGCGCGGGGTGCGGAGAGGCGCTCATCGTCCGCGACTACTACCAAATCTTGTCGTATCGGCTGGACGCGACCGGGCATTGTCCGACGTGCCAAAGCCCTCTTGCGGGCCATTTTGCGGACAAAGCCGGGACGTTTGGCCGCCGTCGCATTCCCGTGCGCCTTTAGGAACCCGAGGCTGTGGAGTTTGCTCTCGGCCGCTTGGGGAGGCCCAGGTCAGGGGGAAGTTCCGTGAAAAAGCGCACAAAGTCGGCGTGCATCGAGCGCGCATCGCGACGACCCAAATCAATCAGTTGTCTTGCAAATTCTCCGTCGAAGAGCAGGTAGGACAGAAGGTCGCTTTCCTCTTCCGCGTCCATTTCACAAATCACGCGAACGAGTTTCGCGAGCGGGCCCTGGGTGCGCTTGGCAAACGTCGGCGAACGCACATAGTCCACGGCCATTTTGCCGATGTTCTCGGACGCTCTCACCAGCAGCGACGGCAAAGGCCGCAGACCGTCGTGCTTTTGGTGATATCCCATCGCGTGATTGAGCTGCGACACAAACTCCGAACCAAACGCGGCGTCGCCAGCCAAGAGGATTTGGTTGATGCGCTGGAGACGCTCGATGTCGTTTTCAACTCGGTCCAGGAGCAGCGCATTGAGCGCCTTGCCGATCAAAAACAGCGGGCTCGGCATTTTCGCGTTCGGATTCGCTCGTTCGGGAATTTTCTGGATTTCACCGACGAAGCGCGGGCTCACCACAATGACTCCGTTCGCACCCAAATGACGCGCCGGAGACAACGGCACGTTTTGGCGCAAACCTCCATCGCAATAGAATTCGCCGTCGATGCGCACAGACGGGAACACAAGCGGAATCGCCGCAGAAGCGAGCGCATGCGACAGCCGCAGCTCCTTGACTCTTCGCGGCACGACTTTGGGATCTCGCGACCAGCGCGGAATGCCATGGTTTTGCCTGGCCACAAAAACCACCGTGTTTCCCGTCGAAATGTGCGTCGCCGAAACCGTCACCGCCTGCAATAGGCCTGCTTGCAGATGTTGCTCGATTCGAGCAAACGGAATGGCGTTGCTCAGAATGCCGTGGATGCCACTTGGCTCGATGAGACCTCCGTATTGCTCCTCATGAACCTCGGAAGCGAGCGGCGACGGCGCGACCAGACTGCGGACAAAACGCGCCAAATGCAAAGGCCTAAGCCGAACCACATCTTCCATTTGCAACGACAACCACTGGTCCAAAAGACGCCGTGCTCGACTCCGTGGAGCGTCGGCAAACGCAGCCAGCGCGCAACCATTGACCGCGCCTATCGACGTTCCGCACAGGATATCGAGTGGCACATCGCGTCCAAGGTCTCTGGGAACCTCTTCAAGCAGGTGTTGAATCACCCCAACTTCATAGGCACCTCGCGCCGCGCCCCCTGCCAACACCAACGCGACGCGCCCCGGCGTTTTGTACAAGCAGTCTGGTCTGTCTGGAATTGGTCGGATATTTTCTGTGATTTGCATTTCGGTCGTGTGTTTCTGTGAACCAGGAGGTTTCTCGAACTGTTATCGCGGTTGTTCGTTTGACCAACGGAAGAATAGTCCCCGCTCCACCAACAACATGGAAGAAAATTTTTGTAATATAAATTCCCATGCCAAACATCGGAGAACTCGGACCAGACTTTGCTCTCTACAACCAGGATCAACACATTGTTCAGCTTGGTCGCTTGCAGGCCGAGGCGGATTTTGTGGTGGTCTACTTTTTTCCGCAGGCCGGCGCGCCCGGTTGCGCACGGGAGGCCATCGGTTTTCGCGACATCTTGTCGGAACTTTCGGCCCGCAAAACAAGAGTCGTAGGAATCACAGCCAGCCCCGCTGCGGAGATCACAGCGTTTGCTAAGGAACACAACCTGAATTTCGATGTGCTCTGTGATGAGGGGGGGCGAATCAGCCAAGAATGGGGGGCGCTGCGCAACAACAACACAGCCCGGATGACGTTCATACTGAATCCGAAAGGGGTTGTGACCCACATGTTTCCGCGCGTGGATGTGTGGAAGCATGCACAAGAAGTGTTGGCGCTGTTTCCAGCCTCGGTTTCTTCGTCTCCAGCTGAGCCGACGCAAGCAGCACAGAAAGCAGCAGACATTCCCAACGCAGCACAGGAAGCCGCGAAAGGATTGGTTGCCGCTGGAACCTCTGCGATTGCACACAGCGCCGGCCCAGACCTGATTGCGGAAGCTGCGCGCGCGGTTCTCAAGTTGCTGCTCATTCACAAACAGTCCGGCGGTGCCATTCCTGCCGATGTGAGTGAGCTTGTTGGGCAACTTGGGAAGCACTCCCAAAACTGACAAAAACCAAACAAGAGGCTCAACAGACATGAAAAGGGGTGCTTCTGCGATCTCTGTTATCGGCCTCCTGTTCTAGCCTTTCCATTTTCTTGCTGTTGTCTCTTCCACCCCTATTTCGTCGGAAACAAACGGAAAAAGGCCGCGCTTGACAGGACCCGCAAAAACTCGCTAGCCTGCGCGGGCTTCGACAACTGAATAACGCATGCAGGTGCTCGGGAAACCAACCGAGAGGGTTTGCAGAGAACTCTTTTTCACTTCCCCTCTTCTTGTGGTGCCGCCCCCGCGACTGTAAAGGACGACGTACTTTGACGGCGATTTGCACGGGTCGTGTCTTGATGCAAACGCCAACGGGCCACTTTTGGAAACATTGGGAAGGCCTCAAGGTTCGGAGGACTCCCTAAAGCCAGGAGACCGGCCTGCAAGCGGCAATACCTTTCGGGAGGAAGGGTCGCTTGCAAACGCTTTCACAACGGCACACACGTTCCTTTTTTTGCGGCATCGCCAGGTTGGGTTTCGGCACGTTGGCGCTTGTGGTCAGCCACGGGCGGGTGGGCGCACAGCATTTTGAAACGACGGTCCGATCCGATTCGCTGGTCGAACAAAACAAAGGCGTCTCGTCTGTCACGGTCATCGAGCTGGGCCTTCCTGGGCAAAAAAACGCGCCGTCCGCAGCGAAAACTTCCGTTGCGGAACTGCTCGACGGTCAACCAGGCGTGTTTGTGCGTCGAAGCGGCGGTCTTGGGCAGTTTAGCGGTGCCAGCCTGCGCGGTTCTGCGCCGGGACAAGTGGCTGTATTTCTCGACGGGATTCCTCTTTTGCGCGGAGGGCAATCGGCGGTCGATTTGTCACAATTTCCTCCCGATGCACTGTCCCGCGTCGAAATCTACCGAGGCATTCCACCTTTGTGGCTCGGCAGTGAGACGCTCGGCGGTGCCGTCCATTTGGTGACACGGACCGGACAGGGAACGCCGTCTGCGTGGCTCAACCTGGGCAGCGGTTCGTTCGGTCTGCGACGAGCGAGTGCTGGCTACAAAGGGCCAACGCCTGCGTTGTCGCTGTCTATCGCATACCAAGCTGCCGACGGAGATTTCCCCTATTTGTTCAACGAAGGGTTGCGCTATGGCCGAGACAAATTGGACGAGCTGCGTCGAAAAAACGACGGTTTCGACCAAGTTTCTCTCGACGTTCGCCTCAAAAATCCCATTTCGCTTGGGCATTTTTTTGTTCACGGCAGCGGTTTTTGGCGTCGGCAAGGTGTCGCGGGGATCGGTGCTCCGAATGCGCAGCCCGGACAGCCTGAACTGGAAACCGCACGGGCGCTTTTCGATGCGGGTGTCCGTTTGGCGTCGCCCACGTCTCGCGTTGCGGTTGAACTTTCTGCGCATGCGCTCCTCGAAAGAGTCCAAACGAAAGACCTACAGGTCGCCCCGCCTGTGCTGCTAGAGCACATGTCGCAGCAGGTAGGTCAAAAAACGCTCGCGCGATTTCGAGCGAACCCGTCGGCAAGCCCCCAAACTTTGCACCTCCTGACGCTGCTCGAGTTTCGGTACGAGCGTTTGGCGCAGCGAAATTTGTGTCCCGCGCCGCGCCTGGATTGCCAAACTGCCCTGGCTGCCGACAGTGATCGCTTTCGTGGCGTACTTTCGCTCGGCGGAGAGCTATCCATTGCCGACGGTCGCTTGCTGTTCGATCCGGGCGTACATCTTTTGCTCGTTCGGTCGAACTACAAAAGCCTCTCGGACCGAGACACAGAGGTTTTGCCTCCTGAACTTTCGGTCTTGCCGTCTCCACAAGTTGCTGCGCGCGTTGTTTTGCGGCCCTGGCTGCTGTTGCGTGTGGGCGCAGGTCGGTTTGTTCGGCTGCCGACTTTCTTGGAACTGTTCGGCGACGGTGCCTTTTATCGAAAAAGCCTCGGCCTTCGTCCCGAATCATCGTGGACCGGAGAACTGGGCGTCGAGGCAAACGGCCAACCCTTTTCCCTCGTAACGGCGTCTTTCGGTTTGTATGGATTTGGGCGAAACATCGACGATCTCATCGACATCGTACGCGACGGACCGACACTTCGAGCGCGCAACGTCGGGCAAGCCGTTGCAGCAGGCCTCGAGTGTTCGACAGCCGTTCGCGTCGGAGATTTTCTGTCTGTCGAGGGAAACTACACGTTTTTGGACAGCCGCGATCGCACCGACCAACCGGGCCGCAACGGCAAGATGTTGCCGGGTCGCCCGAGTCACACGCTGTTTTTGCGCACCGAGGCTGCTCACCGGCCTGCGCGAATTTTTTATGAACTCGATGTCGTCAGCAGTCTGTTTTTGGACCCGGCCAATCTCGTCGAGCGACCGACGCGCACGCTCCATGCCGTCGGCGTGGCGCTCGGCCCGTTGACCCGATTTCGCGTGTCGCTCCGCGTCGAGATGCGGAACCTTCTCGACACAAGAACAGTCCTCATGGCGCTGCCGCTGCAAGAGCGTCCGACGGCAGTGCCTTTGTCCGATTACTTCGACTACCCGCTGCCAGGGCGCGCACTGTTTGCGACGCTATCGGGGCGGCTGTGATCACCGACGGGAAACATCCCCGATCAAAGGAGAAATGTGCTCATGCTCGATAAACATGCTCAGGCCCGTTTTGCGCCTCGTCCTCGGTCCTTTTCCGGCTCGTCGCGAGTCCTTTTCTCAGCGACGTTGGCCTTTTCGTTCGCCTGCGGAGGCGATCCGACACCCGAGCCACCGTCGAAAGTTGTGACCAATCTGGCCGTGACCGCCAGCGACTTCGCCAGTGGCTCAGGCACGCTGTCTTTCCTGGACCCGGACACGTTGCAAATGCAAAAAGCGTTTGATCAGGTGGACCCAAGTTCGACGGTGCGAGCCTTTGACAAAAAGCTCTACATTCTGGATTCCACGCACGGCACGTTGCGGGTTTACGACGCCGCAGACGGTTTCAAAACGCCGAAAGACCATTCCATTCGCAAAACCTCCACCGTCGATGCGGCGCAAGCGAATCCTCACGATGTGTTCGTCGATGCGTCCTCGGCAAAAATCTATGTTTCTTTGTATGGTTCGTTCGGCTCGACGCAAATCAAGGCTTCGACCGCACTCGCCGTGCTCGACGCGAACAACTTGTCCGCCGGGATCGCGTCGTTTGTCTCTTTGAGCACCGGACCGCTCGATACCGACGGAAACCCAGAAGCCAGCCAACTTGTGGGTTGTGGATCGAATTTGTACGTTTTGCTCCAAGACCTCGATCGCAACAACAACTACAAACCGGCAGGCAGTGGTCGTTTGGCCAAGATCGATCTGAAAAACCCAACGCAAGTGACCTACATTCCGCTCGCCGGGGAAAATCCGACGGCACTCGCGGTTTACGGCAACTGTACCGAGGCGATCGTCGGCTCTGCGGGCGACCAGCTCGGCGGCACTTTGACAGGGAAAAGCGGTATCGAACGGGTCGATTTGTCGTCTGGAAAAACGCTGGGTTTGGCCCTGTCTGATCAGTCTCTTGGCGGAAACGTGAGCACGCTCGACGCAACCGACGCAACCCATGTTTTTGCAGATTTGTCAATAAAATCTGGTTCGAGCTATGCCAACACGGTGTTTTTCGTCGATGCGCTCGCCAAGAAAAAGGGAGCGGCGCTCCTGGGGCCGATGAGTTACGTTCCGGCGGTCGCGGTGCTTGGTGAGCGATTGCTGGTGCTGTCGGGAGGAAAAGCGGGAACCGGGCAACTTCGACCCGGTTTGTACTTGGGAGCAGCGACGGGAACGTCTTTGCCGACGGAGCCATTCGATTTTGGTTTGCCTCCAAGCTCGGTAGCTCTTGTCTCACGGTGAGCAGACCGATACCCTGCTCGCAACGCATGGCTTGGTGGTCGAAAAAAAACAAAGCCACAGAGACTTCCTCGGAAAAGCGATCGGTTCCGACGGGGCTTTTTGTGAAATGTGACGGATGCTCCGAAGCGGTCGATTCCGAAAAAATTCGAGAGTCGCTTCGCTGTTGTCCTGCGTGCGGTTTTCATTTCTCAATGCCGACGGAAGAACGGTTGCAGTTGCTTCTCGACGAGGGTTCGGCGGAAGAACAAGACTTGTCGATCGAACCTTTGGACCCGCTCGGGTTCCGCGACAGCAAGGGTTACGTCGATCGTCTCTCAGCGTCGCGAAAACACATCGGCCAGCCCGACGCTTTCCGCAGTTTTCTCGCGTCCATCGACGGTGTGAGCGTGTCTTTTGGGATGTTCCAGTTTGAATTTATGGGCGGTTCGATGGGTTCGGTGGTCGGCGAGAAGATCACGCGCGTGTTCGAGCGAGCCGCTGAAAAGCACATTCCCGCGATTGTGCTTTCTGCGTCGGGCGGAGCACGCATGCAGGAAGGCATTTTGTCGCTCATGCAGATGGCGAAAACCTCGGTGGCGCTGCAACGGTTGCGGGCGCTTGGGATTCCGTATGTTTCTGTGTTGCTGCATCCCACCACTGGCGGTGTCGCGGCGTCCTTTGCCATGCTCGGCGACGTGATTTTGGCCGAACCGGGCGCGATGGTGGGTTTTGCTGGCCCGCGCGTCATCGAACAAACCATCCGCCAAAAACTGCCGGTCGGCTTTCAACGCGCCGAGTTTCTGCTCCGTCACGGTTTCATCGACAGCATCGTCCCCCGTCCCGAATTGAAGGCGGGTCTCTCTCGGCTTTTGCGCCTGTTGTTGGGCAGTCCCAAAGGGTCTGCTCTGCCCAAAACCGACACGTCTGAAATGTGAGCAGCCTCGACTACAACGCAGCACTAACCTATCTCGCCTCGCTGTCTTCTTTCGGAATGCAGCCGGGGCTTGACCGGCTCGCGTGCGTGTTGGAACGACTCGGCTCGCCGCAGCATCGAGTTCCGGCCATCCACATCGCCGGAACCAACGGAAAGGGCTCGACGAGCGCCTTCGCAGCCACAATCGCCCAGGTCGCCTCACAGCGCGCGGAAACTCGGCTGGGCCGCTGTTTTTCGATCGGCCTGTACACATCTCCGCATCTCCATCGAGTCACCGAGCGCATTCGTTTTTCGCAACATGGCCAGTTGCGCGAGTGCCAAAAACCGCGTTTTGCCGACGCTGTGCATCGTGTGCGAAACGCCGCCCTCCTGGCACCATCCGTCACCCTGACGTTTTTCGAGGTGCTCACCGCCGCTGCCTTCCTTGTTTTTTCCGACGAACAGGTTTCCCTCGCAGTGTTTGAAACGGGCCTGGGTGGACGTTTGGACGCAACGCGGTTGTGTTCTGCGCAAGTGACCGTCGTGACGAGCATCGGCCTCGATCACACCGAATGGTTGGGCTCGACGCTGCAAGAAATCGCGCACGAAAAAGCAGGCATTTTTCGACCGAACATTCCGGCGCTTGCGACTGCCTACGATCCGGCTGCGCGGCAGGCGCTTTGCGAGCACGCCCGGCAAGTGGGTGCGCCTTTGTGGATGTGGCCTTGGGATGCTGGGTCTTCCACGCAGCCTCTCCCTCGGTTGCCCGAGGAGGTTTGCGCGCATGTGCCGCTTTTGGGAGCGCACCAACGCGACAATGCCGCGATGGCCGTGGCCGCGCTGTCGTTCGCGCAGGGACCCTTGCAAGATGATTTTCTCGACGAGGATGTCATCAACACGGGCCTCGACAAGACGCGCTGGCCTGGACGACTTGAAACAATTGTGCCGACGGCACGTACATTTCAAGCTTTCGCGGACCGAGACATCCTTTTGGATGCAGCCCACAATCCCGAAGGTGCTTGCGTGTTGGCCCGTTGGCTTTCTCAACAACAGAGCCAGCGGACCACCATCTTGTGCGGCGTTGTCGTCGGAAAACATGCCGAGGGAATGGGCAGTCCACTCGCGTTTGCCACCGATGTGTTCTTGTGTTGTCCACCGACGCCGCGAGGTCTTCCGGCAGGGGAATTGGCCAAAATCGCTGCTTTTTCCGTCGGTACAGTAGTCGAAGATTGGCGTGCAGCGTTTTTGCGAGCCTTGGAGCACGTCGCCAAAGGACAACGGCTGGTCGTGTATGGCTCGATCTTCTTGGTCGGAGCGGTGAGGGCGTTGCTGCTCGACGAACCGACGGACACGCTGTTTGTGCAAGACCCTGGAAAGAAACCCTGAAGGCAGGAAGCAGTGCGGTGTGTGAGCCAGAGCTAGGGATGTGGTTTACGGTTCGACGAAGGATTTGAGGTGTCTGGTGTTGCTGGCGTGCCTGAGTCTGCGGAGCGCCTGAACCTCGATTTGGCGAATTCTCTCTCGGGAGAGGCCGAAGTTTTGGCCGATTTCTTCGAGTGTGCAATCAGCCTCCTGCTCGATTCCGTAGCGCATTTTCAGAATCTGTTGCTCTCTCAGCGGCAACGCTCGCAGCATCAGGCGTGTTTTTCGCACCATGGCTGCATCGATCAGACTGTCTGCGGGTGACGGCAAGGTCGTATCTTCCAGGCTGTCGCCCAGATTGGAACCTTCGCGCACAGGGCTCGGCGTTTCGAGCGAAAGAGGCTCTCGGGCCGCGACTTTGAGCACCTGTCGCACTTTTGCGAGCGGCAGTTGGCTGACTTCCGCGATCTCCTCGGGCGTCGGATCGCGCGCAAGCTGCCGAGACAAATCCCCACTCACGCGAAACAGTTTTCGTGCCGTTTCAAACACATGGACAGGAATGCGAATGGTCCGGGATTGGTCGAAAATACCGCGCGTAATGGCTTGCCGAATCCACCAAGTCGCGTATGTTGAAAACTTGTAGCCGCGCTGATATTCAAATTTGTCTACCGCGCGCATCAGTCCCAAGTTTCCTTCCTGGATCAAATCGAGGAACTGCATTCCGTGATTTGTGTATTTCTTTGCAATCGAAACCACCAATCGAAGATTGGCTTCCAAGAGTTCTCGGCGTGCGCGATTTGCAAGTCTCAAACCTCGTTCCATGTCTTGGCCGAGTTTTCGCAATTCGGAAATCCCAAGGCGTGTCTCTCGTTCGATGTGCGAAATCTGCTGCTCATTTTGCTTGAGCTGTTGCTCAATCTCCACAAGCTCGTTTGGACGCAGGCCCAATTTCCGCAGAGTTTGGCGTCGAGACGACTCTGTTTTCTTAGGCAAATCCGCAAGCAAAGCCGCGAGCGATTCGGTCGGCATGCCTGCACGTTCTTCCAGCTTTCTTTTTTCTTGGAGGAGTTTCTTTGCATCATCAGCGAAGCCGATGACCTTTTGCGACAGAGCGTCGATCACGCGCGGGTGAAACTTCATTGCAGCGACATCGTCCACGAGCTTTTGGCGAAGTTCGGCGACTTCTTGTTGCAATTCTCGCTGCTTTTTTTCAGACAACGGGCGACGAGGATTCCGCCAGGCCTTCTGTTTTCGCTGCAAATCTGCATAGCGGGGCCCCAAGGCTTCAAGCTGGGCCAAGAGCCGCTGCAAAAGCAGGGATTCAACGGTTTCGGCATCGGCTTCGCCTTCTTGTTCGGCTTCGGAATCCGAAACGACATCCCGGACGCGCAGTTTTCCGGCAAGAAGCCGATCTCGAAGCGCGAGTACTTCGGCAATCGACGGATGACACGCGAGCACCGCTTCAAGCACCAGCCTCTTTCCTTCGGCCATTCGTTTTCCGACGGCCACTTCTCCTTCGCGCGTCAAAAGAGGCGTGTCGCCAAGTCGCTTCAGGTACATGCGCACCGGATCATTGGCTGGCCCCTCGTCCTCTTCCTCAACCGGTTCCGATTCAATGGCTTCAACGGCTTCAACCGGTTCCTGATCAAGGTTTTCAGCCTCTGGTGAATCATTTTGGGAAAGTGCTTCTGGATAACGGTTCATAGGCTTATCTCCGAGGCAGTTGTGCCTTTAGGAAAGTCGATGTTGAAAGCACCGATAGACCAGCGAAAACGATTCTTTGTGTGGCAATCACTCCGAGTGGGTCTTCTCACATGGAGACGATGTGCTCTTTTGTTTTGCTCGGTCCCGGATGCAACTGCACCCGCAACCGACAATCGCGTCCGCCGCTTGTAACAAGCGTAGGACAGGAAGTCTTCCCGACAAGTTCTGAGAAAACAAAAAAATGAAAAAAAATGCTGTTCGTTTGGACCATGGTTTCGCGTGTTTGCGAAAACCGACTCTTGCGAAAGCCGAAAAAGCGATCTACCGTTCGCCTGTTTTTTCATTTCGCGCGCTCCTTCCGATCGTGCTCTCCCCCAAACGCAAAAGGCTCCTTTCCGATCCGTGTCCCGAAAAACTGACGTGCAAAGTTTGGATTCTGTTCCAAACGATTTCTTTTCATCCCCAAGTCCTGTTCAACCCTCAACACAACCTCTGATTTCCCCCGAAGTTTTCCCCGAGACTTCCTCCGATTCCCCCGGCGCGATCGGCACCGACAGAATCCTTGAGATTTTGTCGTCGGGCACACATCCGCTGGGCATGAAGGCCACTGAAATCGTCGAACGCAGTGGGGCCGACAAGAAAACCCGGCACCGCGTGCGCCGGTTGCTTTCGGAGCTTCTCGAGATAGGCCAAATCGAGCGCGGCCCCGGCAAGCGATAT
Source organism: Pseudomonadota bacterium (assembly GCA_035328405.1). GTDB lineage: Bacteria > Myxococcota_A > Polyangia > Palsa-1104 > JAEUJZ01 > JAEUKA01. The sequence goes on from DAOLIT010000041.1 coordinate 40,316, forward strand.
GCAATAGCGGGAACGCAGGACTCGATTGCAGGCAATTTTCTTCCCACATCGGGTGCCAAACAGGCTGCGACCCAACCGGGGCCAGTGCCGCCGAAGAGACGACCTCTCGAAACGGTAGAGGCGGTTCCCGACGGGGCGGTGGTCGGACGCATTTTGGTGCATCCGGGCGGTTTCGGTTTCGGTTTCGTTCAGCTCGATGACGGCGGGGACAATGTTTTTGTGGCGGCTCGTCATCGTGGCGTCGCAATGGATCGCGACAAAGTCGCGTTGAAAGTGTGGCAAACCTTGCGCGGCCCCGAGGGTCGAGTCCTGGCGATTCTGGAACGCGGTCGGGCTCGCCTGACGGGAACGGTGGAATGGAAGGATTCGGCGGCGATGCTTTCGCCGGATGACCCGAGAATTTCCAACCGTGTCTTTTTCGATGGAAAAGTGCCTCGGAACGCGATTGGCAACGCCGTCGTCGCAGAGATCATTGAATACCCACAAAGCGAACGCGCGCCGATGGTGGCTCGTTTGTTGTCGATTCTTGGGGCACCCGACGATCCGCGCACCGAAATCGAGAAAATTCTCGCGTGCGAAGAAGTCGAGGAACGCTTTCCACCCGCCGTCGAAGCAGAGGCAAAGACGGTGCCCGCCTACGTGGGGGAACGAGATCCGCTGGATCTAAAGGATCGGGAAGACCTGCGGTCGTTGCCTTTTGTGACGATCGACCCGGAAACGGCGAGGGATTTTGACGACGCGATTTGCGTGGAAACGGCGGATGAACCGGGAAAACTCCGTCTTTGGGTGGCAGTGGCCGATGTCGCGCACTATGTCCGATCTGGCACAGCGACGGACACAGAGGCGGAACGACGAGGCGTGTCGGTTTATTTGCCGGACCGCGTGATTCCGATGTTGCCGCTGTGTTTGTCGGCGGGCATTTGCTCTCTGTCTCCATCGGTTGATCGTTTGGCGATGGTGGTGCGGCTGGATGTAGATCGCAACGGCCTGGTCAGCGACAAAAAGTTGATGGCGGCGGTCATTCACTCTAGAGGGCGTCTTCATTATGCGGGCGTCGGGCAAACGCTGTTCGGTACAGCCCGCAAAACGGACGAACAACACGACGCACACCTTGCGCAGCTTTTGCTTCTTTCCGAGGTGTCACGTCGTCTTCGAGACGCACGGTCCAGGCGCGGTGGGCTCGACTTCGAGCTGCCCGAGGCCAAGGTGGAACTTGCGGCAGACGATCCACGGATTGTCTTGAATGTGAAACGGTCGAAGGCGGACGAGACGACGCGGCGCGCGTACCAAATGGTGGAAGACGCGATGCTCGCGGCGAACGAAGCGGTGGCCGAGTTCTTTTCCGAACGAGGGCTCGACGTGTTGTGGCGTGTCCATGCGCCGCCTCGCAAGGAACCGTTTTTGAAATTGGTCGAGGTCGCGCGCAGCCTCGGTGTGCATTTGGAACCGGACGTTGCGGACAAACCCACGGCACTGCGCACGTTTCTGTCGGAAATCAAAGGTCTGCCGCAAGAAAGATCGCTGTCGTACATGGTGTTAAGGTCGCTCAACCAAGCGGCCTATTCCGTCGATAACGTCGGGCACTTTGGGCTGGGCGCAAAACTGTATTTGCACTTTACGTCGCCCATTCGGCGCTATCCCGATCTGGTGGTGCATCGTCTGCTCAAGCTGGTGTTGCGCCAAGAAGGGCTTTTGTCCGGTCGGACAGACGGAACCTGGCCGGTGCGCAAAGAGATGAAAGCCTGGGCAATCGATTCGTCGCTGCGCGAACGGCGAGCGATGGAAGTCGAACGCGAGGTCGTCGATCTCTATCGCGCATTGCTCATGCGAGCGCACATCGGCGAGGAGTTTTCGGGCGCGATTTCGGCGGTGACGACAGCGGGGCTTTTCGTCGAATTGGACGATCCGTTTGTCGAGGGACTGATTCCCAGCGAACGTCTCGACGACGAGTTTGAGCTGTATGATCAAAAGCTGCGCTATCGCAGCGAACGCACGGGCCAAAGCTTTGAAATGGGCCTGCGGGTTCGCGTTCGGATCGACGCGGTGTCGGTGCCCAAGCGCCGGATTGACATGTCGCTTGTGGCAGACGAAACACACCCGAAAAAGTCCAAAAAACCCCTTCTTCCGGCAGCATCCAAACGGCCAGCCCCCAAACGGCCAACCCCAACACGAACGGCCAAACGGCGGACGCGAAAGTAGGGGTTTACAACGCGCGGCCCAACCGACTATGAAGGCCGCACATGCCGTCTGCGCCGTCCAAACAACTCGCCACGTTTCCGAATCCAAACCGCGCTCGAAACTACGAGATTCGCTTCGATTGCCCTGAGTTTACGTGCCTGTGCCCTCTTTCGGGCCAGCCGGATTTTGCGACCTTTCGCATTCGATACGTTCCTGACGAGCTGTGCCTCGAGCTCAAGTCGCTCAAGCTGTATTTGTGGTCGTACCGGCAAGAGGGCGCGTTCCACGAGAAAGTGACGAATCAAATCGCCGACGACATCATCGCCGCGATTCGTCCCCGCAAGCTGCACGTCGAGGGCGATTTCGCCGTGCGAGGCGGAATCGGCACGGTGGTTGTCGTCGAGCACGAGAGCCGCTCATAAATGAAAAAGCGGCAGCCTGCGCCAAGTGAGCGCGCGTCCGCCGCGAGCGACGCAGCGCCCGGGCGTGTCCCCTCGCCGCTCGTGCTGCACACGCTGAGGCAGGACTTGCTCGCGTGGTTTCGCAGGGGCCACCGGGATTTGCCGTGGAGAAAAACGCAGAACCCGTATGCGATTTGGATCTCGGAGGTGATGCTGCAACAGACGCGCACCGAAACGGTCAAAGGCTATTTCGAGCGTTTCATGCGGCAGTTTCCAACGGTGACGGACCTGGCGAATGCGCCTTTGGATGACGTGCTGTCGCTGTGGAGCGGGCTTGGTTATTACAGCCGAGCGCGCAACTTGCACAAAGCCGCGCAGCACCTTCGCGACCTGCACGGCGGGCAGTTTCCGACGGACCCAAGCGACATCGAACAACTGCCCGGCATCGGTCCCTACACCGCCGGGGCCATTCGTTCCATCGCGTTTTCGCAAGCGGCACCGATTGTGGATGGCAACGTCGTCCGCGTGTTCAGTCGGCTGTTTGCGCTGGACGAGCGGCTCGATTCACCGGCGGGCAAGACGCTGTATTGGACACTCGCGCGGGCGCTTTTGCCGAATGCAGCGCCGCCGGGAACACCACCCAAAACACAAAACGATCCGGGGGACACAAATCAAGCCCTCATGGAGCTTGGCGCGACGGTGTGTTTGCCCAAACGGCCCGTTTGTCTGTCGTGCCCGGTTGCGACCCTGTGCCAAGCGCACAAAGAGGGACGCGAGACGGACTTTCCGCCGGAAAAACCGCCGCGCCAGGTTCCGACGGTACAAAACGTGACGCTGCTTCTGGTCTGTGCCGATGAAGTGCTGCTCGTGCGTCGGCCCGAGGTCGGTTTGTGGGGCGGGCTGTGGGAACCACCTACGCTGCCCTTGCAAGACGGCGAAACGGCGACAGAGGGTCTTGCGCGACTTTGTGAAACGCGGCTGGGCTTGCAAAAGGTCGCCGAGCAAACCACTGCGCTGCCGGCCTTCTCGCATGTTCTGACGCATCGGAAGATGGTGTTTCAACCGTTTGTGCTGACGTACACGGTGCCGCCCAGGTTGAAACCGGACGGCTACACAGGCCACCGGTTCGTCCCCTTGCACGAGCCTTTGGGTTTGGGCTTGTCTGCGTGGACGACCTCGCTGCTCGCGCGGGTGTCCGACGCCGGGCAGCCGTCTTTGTTCTAAACCGCCCACCTGGCCCCCCGCCCCCAAGCGAAAAACGCGCCAAACCCCAAACATCGCGTCTTGTGACCTTTTTCAGAAGTTGCAAACCCCAAACATCGCGTCTTGTGACCTTT
>DAOLIT010000042.1:0-134 GCA_035328405.1 Pseudomonadota bacterium
CCCGAAACATCACCGTCATTCGGGCGTGAGAACACAGGGCCGATTCGCGAGCCCGCCAGGTCTCATTCCCAAGCTTGCCGGGGGGTGTTCCGTGTGGCATGGGGTTTGCCGTGAAGCCGTGGTCTTTGCTCACG
>DAOLIT010000042.1:234-8826 GCA_035328405.1 Pseudomonadota bacterium
ACAAATTCTTGCAGACGGAGAAGCACGCGGGATCGTGCTCGGAGAAGCGCGCGGGGAGGCGCGCGGGGAGGCGCGCGGGGAGGCGCGCGGGGAGGCGCGCGGGATCGTGCTCGGAGAAGAACGCGGCGAGATTCGCGGGCAAACCAAGCAAAAGATGGACGCGATCGTGCGGGTGTTGACGGCGCGGTTGGGGGTGTCGGATTTGACAGTGCGCCGACGCGTCGAGGCGCAGACGGACGATACGCTGTTGTCTGCGTGGTACGCCGAAGCCTTGTTGTGTACCAACGCGCGGAGCGCCCAAAACTTGGTGAACAAGATCCGCAGCGCGCCCCTGCCGCCGCCCTCCAAAAAGCGCGCGAAACCCCACGCTCCCTCCCCGTCCTCGCCGCTCTAACCCCCCCACAACTGTCAAACGCCCGCCAGGCCGCATCCCCGAGCCCGCCAGGTCGTATCCCAGAGCCCGCCAGGTCGTATTTCCGAGTTTGCCGGGGGGGTGTTCCGTGTGGCATGGGGTTTGCCGTGAAGCCGTGGTCTTTGCTCACGGACACGGAGGGGTTGGCATGGACTCGTTTGATCGGTCGTTGAAGCACTTGCTGGCGCGGGCCCCCGACGACCTGCTCGGGTTTGGGCTCGGGCAAAAAGTACACGTCGTCCGCCCGGTCAGCACGACGCTGGCGGGCCGGGGCCGTGAGGTGGACGGCTGCTACCTCATCGAAGAGGACGGAAAGCGCCGCATCGTCCACCTGGAGTTTCACCGTCGGCACCAAAACCGGGAACACCTCGCCATGGACATCGCCGAGGCGCAGATTCGCTTGTATCGGCGCGAGCGCCTGCCCATCACGACTCTGTTGTGGGATCTGTACGGCACACCGAAGCAAGTCCGGCTGACCGGACTCGAGACGGTGATTGGTCCAGATGGGCCGCACTTGCGCTGCCGGTATCACCGGGTCAACCTGCGGGCGATGACCTACGTCGAGCTGCTGGCGCAAGGGCCGCCGTCGCTTTGGCCGCTCGTGGCGCTGACGCGGGACGGTCGCCACCCCGAAGCCCTGCGCCAGACTTGCCTGGCCATCGAAAGCCGTGGTTTGCCTCCTGATGACTTGGCGGATCAATGGGCCGTGATGTGGCTGGTTGCAGAATCGGAACAAGTTCCGATAGATTCCCTGAAAAACCTCTTGTTGCAGGAGAACATCATGCCAAGCACTCTCTACGAACAAATTCTTGCAGACGGAGAAGCACGCGGGATCGTGCTCGGAGAAGCGCGCGGGATCGTGCTCGGAGAAGCGCGCGGGGAGGCGCGCGGGGAAGCGCGCGGGGAGGCGCGCGGAAAGATTCGTGGGCAGCTTGACCAGAAGATATACGCGATCTTGCGGGTTCTGACGGCGCGGTTGGGGGGAACGGATTTGGCGGTGGAGCGGCGCGTCAAGGGTCAGACAAGCGACGCCCATCTGTCCGCGTGGTACGAAGAAGCGCTTCTGTGTACGGACGCAGCAGGGGCACAACGGCTGGCGAACAGAATCCTCGGAACGTCTGCGGCTCGGAAGAACCGATCGAAAGGACACAGGCTCACAGTCGCTGCGTCGAGCCTCTGAGATCACCTGTCACGCAAACCCAGTCCCCCTCAAACAGAGGGTTTTGGTTTGCGGGGTGTTGTGGTTTTGTTCGAGGGGGGCGGGGAGAGGTTCCGGGCTGGGGAGACGGGGTGGACGGGGGCAATCGGGGAGAATCACATGGATGGTGGAGGACAGCGGACGGGGCGGGGCATGGGCAAAAGGAGGCGTTTCTGGGGCAGGATTCCGCGCACGAAGGGCCCGTCGTAGCGTTGCAATTCCTGGACGATGATTTCGCGCAGCATGGTGTCTTCGTAGACCTTGACTGCGCCTTTGCCCAACCTGGGGACGATGTGGCCGAAGTTGTCTCCGCCAAGGGCCAAGAAGTCGCTGACGGCGACTGTGTAGGTGCGTTGCGGATCGATCGGCTGGCCGTTTGGGCCAAGCACAGAGACGGACAGCTCGCTGCCGATGCAGCGCGAGGTCACTTGGAAGCCGTCGCTCGGCAACAGCACGCCGTGGCCACCCTCGATGTTCTTTTTGAACAAGTCCACGAGCGCCTGGCCGGGCAAACGGACGATGGCGAGGTGGTTGTCAAAGGGCAACACCTCGAACAGGGCACCATAGGTCAACGGGCCCTGCGGCAGTTCGTTGCGAATGCCTCCGCCATTTTGCAGCGCCAAATCGACCGACTCGCCGGTCGTGTGGGCCGCCGCGCCGCGCGTGAGGTCAGCCAAGAACTGCCCGAGCGGACTTTCCGCCTTGAAGTGGCGAGGCAACCGGTGCGGGAGGGTCACATGCAGGGGCATGGCTCGCTTGTGCGCAGCGAGCTGGATATGCGGCGAAAGGGCGGTCTCGACCTCTTTTTGCGGTGTGACGGGGAGGCCTTCATACGTGGCGGGCAGAAGCGTTTTGCCCGTCAGAAATTTCGGTTCGCATTCCCAGGTTTTTTGTGGGGGGACGCCGCGATTCCCTTTGCCGTCACCCTCGCCTTCTGCGGGATGCGCGGACGGGTGGGTGTCAGGCAGGGGCACCTGCACGGAGCAGACTTCTTTGGGTTTGTGGACAACCGTTTTTTCTTTGTCGAGCACAAAACCGTTCTGCGTCCGGCGAAAGACCAAATCCGCCCGAGCAAACGCCTGCCCGTAGGCAAACGCTTGGATGACGGGCACGCCATCGACAAAGTGCGAGATTCCGGCGTGGGAATGTCCGGCGACCACGGCATCAATCACGTCGTGCAGGGCTCGTGCAATCGGCAGCACGCGCCCGTCTTCGTTTTCGCAAGCGGAAAGGACGCGCGGGTCGTGGAAGTCGCGACAGTTCGCGCCTTCGTGAATGGTGAGCACGACGGCAGCGGCCCCACTGCGCCGAAGTTGCTCGGCAGCGGCCCGCACCGCCGGGATGATGTTGGAAATTCGCACGTCTCGCAGGTTCAGCACATTGGTGGTGCGCGGCGTGTCTTCTGTGATGGCCCCAACGAGTCCTATGGGCACCCCTGCAATGTGAACCAAGCGCGACGGATACAGATTGGGCCACGCGACCGGCAAGTCCGTTTTCTTGTCGACCAAATTCGCCGACAGAAAGGGAAAACGCGCTTCGGCAATCCGGGCTTTCAAGGCACCGTTGGGGTCATCCGCTTCCAGCGTCGCCACGGGTTTCGGACCGGCGGGGCCATAGTCAAATTCGTGGTTTCCGACCGCTGCCGCCGTGTACCCGAGCGCGTTGTATCCGTCGATCACGGCGCGGCCTTCTTGCAGGTTTGATACGAGGGTGCCTTGAAACAGGTCGCCTCCGTCCAGAAGCAGCACCGGCTTGCTCTTGCGCACATTGGCGATGTAACCGCCGAGCAGCGCAAGCCCGCCTTTTTCAACGGCGTGCGTCGTTCCGTTCTGATCGACCACTTGGTTTTTGCGCGGCTCTAGATAGCCATGCAGATCACTTGTACCGATGAGCGCAATCGTGATCGCGCTGGCAGTGTTCGCTTTGTCGGGCACCCCTTCTGCTTGGACTTGCGCTCCTTTGCAGCCCCAAAGCCCACTCAGCAGCGCGCACAGCACAAACGCATGTTTTCGCGCAAAGCGGATGTTGCCAGGCGAAAGCGTGGCCTTGCTTGCCGTCGCGCTGCGTTTCAAACAACACCCCCCGATGAAACCGCGCCAATTGAAAAACCAGTCTCTACCACAACAGGTTTTATGAACATCGCATGCCGCGCCCTGTCTGGGCAAGCCTCTGTCGGGTCAGGCCGACGCGATGGACTTTTTCCGAGCACTCCTTTTGTCGCTTTTTATCGACCGGTTTTCTTGCTGAGCACTCGGCGGTCGCGGACTTCTTCTTCCATCGCGCGTTCCTTCCGTTCTCGCAGGCGACGTTGTTCGCGACGTTCCTCTGCTTCGTGAAGTTCCGCAGCTTCTCGCCGAGACACACACAACCGCAGTTGTTGTTGCAGGTGTTCCAAACTCGTGCGGATTTGCGTTCCGTCTGCAATCTGCGCGGCTTCCTGGGCGTTCAGGTGTTCCCATTCAGCGCGAAGGGCGGTCAAAAAGGCCCAGTCTGCTTCTTCTTGTGCGGGTGTCGTGAGCGTTCGTTGCTGACTTCGCGAAAGCAGCACAAGACGACGCTGTTCAAGCTGCTCTTTGGCTTGCGTGGTTTGTTCGAGCGCACGTTTCTGCCGTTCCCATTCCGCCCGCAACAAGCGCACCCGCTGCTGGGCCTCGACCTCGGCCTGACGACGCAGAGACAACACCACTTGCAAAATGGGAACCGGACGGCGAAAAGGCACAGCCAAACGAGTGTACCGCCGTTCCCTTGGCCTTGGTTTTGGTCTTGGCTGCGGGGATGCGGCACTTCAAGACCCGGAGGTCGTGCGCGGGGAAAGGAGCATCTCGAACAAAGAGGGCAGGACGAACAGGGCGACGAGCAGACACAAAAGGACCGCCACCGCTCCGCACAGACCGAATTGAACGAGGCCGGGAAAATGCGCGACCAGAAGCGCCAAAAAACCGGCCATCGTCGCCAGCGAGGTCAGCACCACCGCTCGACCGACCGAGTGGAGGGACTCCGCGACGTTTTTGGATTGCAAATACCTGTGGACCAAAAAAATGTGGTCGTCGATGCCGTACCCGATGACCAGCGGCACCGACAGCAAGTTGTAAAGGTGAATCGGAATGTTTGCGACCACCAGCACCGCAAAGTAGAGCACCCACGACAAAGACAGCGGCAGAAGCACGGCAAGCACGGGCCGTGGTCGGCGGTAATACAGCATGAGCAGCACCGTTACCAGGCCGAGCGACACGAGCGTGATGCGCAAAAGGTCGCGCGCAAGCAGACTCCGCAATTCCGTTTCCAACAGGGGAAGGCCGGTCAATTGTCCCCCTTTTTGACTCTGCACAGCCTCCCTGAGCCGGGCGAGCGTTTGGGGCAGCCGCTGGTCCGCAGGCGCAAACAGATACAGCGCGACAAAGTGCGTCGGAGTCGGGCCGGGTTTTTCCGCGACGTGACTGCGCAGAAGAAAACCCAGCTCGGTCTTTTCAAATTCGGCTTTCGTGAGCGACGGAAGTTTCATCGGGTCCTGCGCCAGCACCGACAAAAAAGGTGCAAACGCAGTCGAATCAAAACCGGCGGCTTCCAGCGCGTTTTTCAGTCGCTCACTTGCTTGCAAAAGATCGAGCGCGCGGAGTTTCTGCCGCCTTGTGTTTTGTGCCGAAAAAGACGGCAAAAACGTCCCTATCGCCTCATATCCGACAAGCTCGTTGCGTTTCACAAGTTCTGCCGCGACCTGCTGCCACGCTTCGGCCTGTTCGAGCGCAGCCTGCTCGGTCGGGGCCTGCGCAAGCGCGACCAGAAAACGCTGCTGCTCGCCAAAACGCCGCGAGATCTCGGCCTGCGCTTTTTTCGGCGGCATGTCTCCCAAATCGACATCGAGCAAGTTGTGCGCGACCCGGACGTTGCGGACTTGCGGCAACGCGACGACAAACGCAAGCAGCGCGACCCCGAGCGCGAGGCGCGGCCTTTTCGACACGGACACACACAACGCCGCAATCCGAGACGCTCGGAAAGACGCCTGATTCTGCCGTTTGTTTTGCTGCCACATCCACGCCGGGACCGACAGAAGCAGCGCCGGAAACACCGTCAACATCGCGACGCAATTCACGCACAATCCGACGCCTGCGAGCACGCCAAGCTGCGTCAGCCCTCCAAAATCCGACAGACCGCACGCGAAAAACACCGCTGCGGGCCCGAGCGTCGCGACGATCGAAGCCCCCGCAATCGTCCGGGTTGTGTGCCGCACCGCCTCGGCTGGCGTTCGGTGCGGGTCTTCCTGCATGTCATTTCTCAGACGCGAATACATCTGGATCGGCAAGTCAATCCCAATCGCCACCAAAATCGTCGCAAACGCGAGCGAAATCCCGCTGATGCGCCCAAACCCCAGCGCCGCCACAATCGCCGTCCACACTCCCGACAGGAGCAAGGGCAAAAGCACCCACGGCAAGATCCGTAGCGACCGAAAAAAAAACGCGAACAAAAGAAGCACCGCACCGACCGAAAGCACCGTCGAAAACATCGTGTCTTTTTCGATCCATTCGCGGAAATATGGCGGAAACGCATACGCACCGCTAAACGCCACCTGCGGCGTCGGACTATTCGCAAAATCCGTCTGTGCGACTCGCCCGCCCAGCGACACCGCCAGCGCGCTGGCATCGTCCATGAGTTTCTGGTCGCGATCCCACTCCACCGGCGAAAAACGCGGACGGATTTTCAGAAGCAGCGCGGTTCCATCGGCAGTGCGCAAATAGCCCGACGTGGAATCGACTTTCAAACCGCTGCCGAGTCGCCGCGTCAGAAGCGAAACCACATCCAGCGGGTCGGTCGTCAAAAGCCCCGCCATCGCCGAACCGCCTGGGGCCGAGAGCAAACCGCGCAGCTCCGCCGCTCGTGTCTGCAACGCTTCTTTCGTCAGCCGACGGCCCAATTCGTCGATGTCTTCCTCGGGCAGAAGCAGCAGCAAATGGTCGCGCAAAAAACGAAGCGAATCGGCTGAAATTCGGTGCGTGACTTGCTCCACGTCGGGAAGCGCGCGGATTTTGTCCGCATATTGGTCCGCAAATTCCGTCAGTCGGGTCGGGTCGCTGCACGTCGCCAAAACCACCAGTTCCTGCGCAGCCACCATGTTTTTGCTGTACGCCGCAAACGCTTGCGTCGCCGGCGACGAACGCGGCAAAAGGTCGAGCACATCGCCGTCGAGACGAATCCGACGCAGCGCAGGCAGCGCGAGCACCGTCAAAAGCAGCGCGACGCCCAGCACAAGGCGCGGAGAACGCAACAGCCGATCGAGGACAAACATATACAGGCGTTCTAAACCCATCCTCGGCCCGCGTGCCACAGCTTTTTTGCAGCCGCAAACCGGTCGTGCAGACGGTCAGCGGGGCGCAGAAAAAAGCGAAAGCAAAAAGTCTTTCACCAAAGGCAGCGCCGGACCCAGCAGCGTCGCCAACGTTTGTCCTTCCAAAAGCGCCGAGAAAGACGCAAACGTTCGCGACAAATCCGACAGCGTGTCCGGTTCGGCAAGCCACGACACGACAGCCTCGCGAAAACGCGCTGCTTGCCCCACCGGATCGTGCCTGAACAGCTCGTCGCGCAAAAACACCAGTTTTTGGTCGAGCGCAAAATCGAGCACCTCCGAAAGCAGCTCTCGTTGCTCGTGTTTGCGCGCGGGGTCCGTCAGCAAGGTGCAAAGTTTGTCGGAAAGTTCTTGGACTTGTTGGTCCGCAAGTTCGGTCGCTCGCTGCGTCATTTGGCGCGAAAGTTCATCGGACACGGCTTGCGTCATGCCCGGCGCGAGCGCAGAAATCGCAGAGCCGCTTTTTTTCACCGCTTCACTCGCCAAACGGCCCAGCATGCCGCCACGCGTTTGTGAAACCTCGCTGACTTGCGTTCGCAGTTTTTTGGCAAAGTCGAGCAGCGCGTTGCGAGTCAGCTCACGGAACAGGCGCGCCACAGCGGGTCGCCGGAGCAGCGCCGACAGCGTGCGGCTTTGCAAAAAATACGGCTGCACCAGCTCCTGTTTCGCAAAACGCACAAAAGCCGGAGGCACACACGCTCGCACCGTCTTTTCGGAAGACAAACGGTCGTGCAAAAACGCAACCCCTTTTTCTGCGTGTTGCGCGGCAAGCGGCGACGGCAAATACGCCAGCGCGGCATCTTTGAGGAGTGCTGCCAAACGCTCGGGCGGGCACAACGACAACATCGGAGCGTGCAAAACGCCATCGATGAGCGCGCCGACCCAAACGGGAGATGGCAGGGCCGAAGAAACGGGCTGGTTTGGTTCGGCCTTGGTTTCAGGCGTGGTTTTTGGCGTGGTTTCGGTCATGGGGATGAAGGTTTCGGGGCAAGGCCGTGCGGCCAACCCTCGCGGAAAGAGAACAGAGCAAACGCCATCGCATACGCTCCAAGCACGTCGATCGTGTAGTGCAAATGCGACAAAAAAACGCTGACCACAATCACGATGTGGACGCACAACATGAGCACGCGCAGCCGACGATACGGCCACACGTACAGCAACAAAAGACACGTCGCTGCCGTGTGCCCGGAAAAAAACAAATCCTTGGTCAGATACACATGCGGCGCATCGCGAAAAAGCACGCCCAGCGGATTCGCCAATTCTGCCAGCGCGCGGCCCCATCGTTCGGGATGTTCGGTCGCAAAACCGGCGTGTAGATCGGGACCTCGCACGGGGCCCAGTCCCGTCGCTGCGATGCACACACCGCGCACAAGCGAAAGTACGCCTGCGGTCACGTTGTACCGGCAAAACCGGTCCGCGTTTTTCACCAAAAGAAGCAGCGCGACCGGCACGTATCCGCACGCGAGCAGCACGTAGTTGTATTGGTCCACAAGCGGCTGATACGGAATTCGGTCGATCAGCACATCCGGCAGGTGCGGCGCGGGCCGATTTTCCGCCCACAGCGACAGTGCAAGCATCGCGACAAAACACACATACCGAAACGACACCGAGAGCAGGATGCGCAAAGGCCGATTATCTTCCGTT
>DAOLIT010000042.1:8926-43993 GCA_035328405.1 Pseudomonadota bacterium
GGCGTTGGCGTTGGCGTTGGCGTTGGCGTTGGCGTTGGCGTTGGCGTTGGCGTTGGCGTTGCCGTTGGCTGGGGCTGTTGTCGTCGCGGTGGCTTTGTCGAAAGCTCCGAGTTTTTGCAGCGCGGTTTGTGCCTGGGCGGCAAAACGACCCGATGGAAAGCGCGCCAAATGGTGTTGCAAAGACGACATCGCGCCTTGCGTATCACCGACTTGCGCTTGACACAACGCTTGACCGTAGAGCGCCCGTTCGGCCACATCGCCCTGCGTGTGCGTTTCTGTCACACCTGAAAAATCGCGCAGCGCGTCGCCACACCGGCCTTTGGCCGCCCGAAGTTCGGCGCGCAACACACGTAGCTCGCCGCCTCGGGGCAAGCGGTCGAACGAGTGTTTTTCTAACAGGCCCAGCGCCTCGGCACGGCGATCCAAACCGAGCAGCGCATCGACGCGAGCCGCCAGCGCTTCTTCTCGCAACGTCCCATCGGGAAAACGTGCCGCGTATTCATCCAAATGCGCGAGGGCCGTTTGCGCCTGGTTTTCTGTGCGCAACGCTTGCAGCGCCAAACCGAGCAGGCGCGTTTCCGCCGAAAGCGGATGTTCTTCCGGGGCCGGTTCGATGTCCGCAGGCACGGCAGCGGGTGCGGGAGCATCGGAAACGGACAGCGGTTTGTCCGTCTTTTTCTCCAGCGTTTTTCGCACGTTCGCAACAGCCGCTTTCTTGGGACTTTGCGCGGTTTGCGTCCCTGGTTCTTGCGATGCGGTTTCCGTGTCGGCTTGGATGGCCAAACCCGCCGTTTCTTGAGTCGCCATAGAACCTTGCGGAGGAGAAACCGCAACACGCTCCACCGACGCTGCTGGTTCCGAACGAAGCGGCACGGACGGTTCCTTTGCTCGAAAGGACCACACAAAAAATGCCACCGTGGCCGTCACAAGACCTGCACCCCCCAAAACGCGCTGGATGGAAAACCTCGTCGGCTTTTTCGTCGCTGCGCCGATTTTGGAACGGGCCTCGGGCGAAAGCGGCACCACAGGCGGCAACTTGGCCAAAAGCTCGCCGGCCTGCCTCTCCAGCGGCGACAGCCCAGCCGATCGGGCATGCGTTGCCACGTCAGCGAGGCGCAGAAACGGTTCAGTCAAAGAATTTGCCTTGGGATCTGTCGAAGGAACTGTCGGAGTTTTCATGGTCGTTCACTCGCGTTGTGTCGCTTGAGTCCGTCGAGAAACTGCGTTCTGGCGCGGTGAAGCCACACCCAAATCGTCGCGACTTTTTGTTCCAAAAGCTGCGCGATCTCGTCACCGGACAATTTCTCGATTTCAAACAAGATGAACGCCGTGCGGTATTTGTCGCCCATTCCGTCGAGGATTTTGTAGACGATTTTGTGTGCCTCTTTGCGTTCCAGGTCGCAAAGCGGCGACGGTCCCAGCGCCGGCAAGTCAGCCAGCGTTTCTTGCTCGTGTTGGCCGAGCAATCGAAGCAAGCGGGCTCGTCGAAGGCGCTGTCGCACTTTGTTTTGCGTGATGCGAAACAGCCAAGTCGTGATTTTCGCCTCGCCGCGAAACTCGGGCAAAAGCTCTGTCACCGTCACGAAAACATCCTGAACCACGTCTTCGACATCGACTCTGGGACCGCCCAAACGCGCCGCCCAACGCGCCACATCGTCCGCATGAAGTCGATAGACCTCGGGAACGGTGTAGGGAGTCGGCGGCGCATCCGCCAAGGAATGAACTGCGGCCACGGCAAGAGTCTAGTGCGTTGAAGTCGCAAAAACTTACGTCCCGCGAACCTCGAGAGGCCCACCGTGCTAGCTTCCTGCGCGATGTGTGCGTTTGGGATATCGAAAAACGTGTCGTCGCCTTTCGTCGTGCCTTCGTTCGATGTGTTGTTTGCTGCGGCGGTGTCTGCGCTGGCTGGGCGGTCCTTGTCGGAAACGGAATTGCGTCGGCTTCTGAAACGAAAAATCAGCCGCAAAAACGCGCCGACCAAGCGGGCCAAAACACCCGAACCCGAGCCAAAAGCCGAGCCCGAGCAAAAAACGACGCACATCATCGACGCACTGATTTCTCAGGTCGTCGTCCGTTTGCGCGAACTGGGGTACTTGTCCGACGAGCGCCTCGCCCAACATTTCGTCGAAATCCGGCAAAAACAAGCGCACTTGGGCCGTCGGCGCGTGGCGCAGGAACTTCACCGCAAGGGTGTGTCATCGGATTTGGTCAGTAGCACGATCGAACAGGCCTATTCCGGCGTCGATGAAGTCGCTCTCGCGCAAGCTTTTGTTGAAAAAAAACGCTTGCTCCGTTCGCTTGGCGACGAGCGCCCGTTGCCTCCCAAACAGACCGCGAAACTGTTGCGAACGCTTGTGCGCGCCGGTTTTTCCCAGCCGACGTGTTGGAAAGTCGTGCGCGGTCTTGCGTCTGCCGAGGCGCTCGAAAACGCCGACGCCTGCGACGAGACCGGCGAATAGGCGAGACTTCTAAGCGGAGAACACTGGTTCATCCATTGGAAAGCCGTCCGTCTGAAAACCGTTGAAAACAGGATCGCGCGCGTTTTTTACGTTTGGCTTTTTTCGTCGGGTCAAGTCAAAATGGCGCATTCAAAATCCCGGAAGCGCACTTTTCCGACGCTGACGCCGATCCCGGTGCCGACCAACGAACGGGCGCAAAACGGATGTTCAACTTGGAGGAACTATGCAGGCAGGTAGCGACGCAATCGAAGCAAAAGTGAAAGAAATTGTCTGTTCGCAGCTTGAAGTCTCGCCGGACAAGGTCAAACCCCAGGCGAGTTTCATTGACGATCTCAAAGCCGATTCGTTGGCCGTCGTCGAGCTGGTGCTGGCTCTGGAAGAAGCCTTCGGAATCGAAATTCCCGATGAAGACACCGAGCAGATCAAAACCGTTCAGGACGCGGTGAACTACATCCGTTCGCACGCCAAAAAGTAGTCACTCGGGCCAACACCAAGCCCGGCCCAAAATGAAAAACTGTTGACTGAATGGCCGCAAAAAGTAAGCTCCGTCTGCCTCTTTTTCCGGCGTTCCTCGGGGATCGTCCAACGGCAGGACACCAGACTCTGACTCTGGCTATCTAGGTTCGAATCCTAGTCCCCGAACACTTCCGTTTGTGGTCTTGCCTTGCCCAAACAGCCTGTGTTACAAGGCGACCTCTTTTGGCCCCATAGTCTAGTGGTTAGGACGTCGGCCTCTCACGCCGAAAACGCGGGTTCAAGTCCCGCTGGGGTCACTCACCGATTCGCCGAACAGGTGATTCTGTTTTCCTGCGGTTGTCCCCAGGCATTCCCAAACGATGGCATCCGCCGATTCACCGCCTCCCTACTGGCTTTTGATTGCTGTGCTGTCAAGCACGCTGCCTCTGCGTCCCGAGATTTCCAATCGGTTGTATCAAGCCGCTCTCCGTCTTCATCTTCGAGGCGAAAACGTCGAGCCCCTCCAGGGAGATTTGTTGTCTGGAAAAGTCGTGCGGTTGCACAAGGACTTGGCCATCGGCAGCGTCGTCGGCCCCGCGTTTGAGGCGCACATCAGCACAGAGGCAGGTGAGGGCGTCGTCCATTTTCTTTTGACGCGCCAGGGTCTCGAGATCGCCACCGAGGCTGCTGAACACGCCGCGCAGGATCTCTCTTCCCCCCCAAAAACATTTCTCAACTAAAACGCCTGCGGTTTTCGCCCATTTCCAGCGAATTTCGTTCGTTTTGGTCGAAATTCATTTCTTTTTCGAGGCTGTGGTTTTCGCCAAAACGAGGTTTTGGAATCCTTGCGCTCGGGAAAGCGCGTTGTAGTTTCGCAGCGCGCGTTGCTGGTGTTTGCGATACGCAAGCAGTGCTTGGTGTTGCTCTTTGTAGGCTGCGCAGGCCAGTTTTTTGATCTCGCCGGGATCTTTTCGCAAATCGAAGGCCCAACAGGTGTTGTCGCGGACAGAGACCTGAAGCTTGATTTGATCGGCGCTCACCGACGACAATGTTTCTTCGTTGCCGTACAGAAAAATGTACTTGCGGCGAAATTCGGTTTGGAACAGCGATTCCCCCTGCATCCGTTCTGGGTCGTAACTTTTTCCCAATGCCTCGAGCAGCGTAGGCAACACATCAACGTGGCTCGTCGGAGCGGTGATGACTTGAGGCGGAAACAGACGAGGGTGCAAAAGGAGCGCGGGTGTGCGGTAGTTCTCGTCGAAACTTGCGCGTGAATGCGTGTAGTTGTGCGGATGCTGTCCGAATGCCTCTCCGTGGTCGCCCAAAATCACCAGCACTGTATTTTCCAAAAGGCCCAGCGCGTCCGCCTGCATGTACAACCGTTCAATTTGCTTGTCCAGGTAGTGCAGACTGTTCAGGTACAAATGCAGCGCCTTCGTCGGTGGCACGACATGGGACGCCGGTCCGTAATCGGGATACGGCCAATGCGCCAAAAACGAATAGTAGACACCCACAAACGGCTGCTTTTTTTCCGCCGCCGTTTTGAGTTTCTGCAAGAAAAACGACACGGCCTCGGTCTCGTCACGCGCGTGGGCACCTCCCGGGGAATTTTTGCGCGTGGGCAGGTTGTGATACCCCCACAGATCCGTCATCCCGCTATGTACCAAGTAGTGATGAGGGAAGTACCAATCAAGAGAAGCCGGCGTCACCAAGAAATGCTGATAACTAGACCCAAGGTACGACATCAGCGACGGAACATAGATGTCTTTGCGCACATCCCAAATGCCGGAATCGGGCATCACATACAACCCCGAAAGGGCCGAAAAGATGCCTCGCGGACTCGAGTTTCCCGCCGAGTAATGGTTCGCCAGGTGCAACCCCTTTTCCGTGAGCTTTTTCAGAAACGGCATCGCCCATTGACCATTCGGAAGGGGACGCGAGACATACTCCGCACCCGTACTTTCCAGAATGAACAGGAGCACATTTTGCGGCGGTTCAGCCTGTGAAGAGAACTTCCTTTTTTCCGGTTTGCTTTCCGGCCTCACGAACTGAGGATCGGTGAGCGCGATCTGGAATCGGGAAAGGGTTGAGCCGTCGCCGTTTTGGGCGGGTTCGGGGGTCTCTGTTTCGTCAGGGGATGCGGTCTCTGTGTTCGCTTGCGCAGGTGGCATTGCTTCGTGGGTCGCGGCGTGTGCGAAAGACAGACTCACCTTGGGGGCTCTGCTTGCGAGAGCAAGCTCTGTCGCCAAAAAACCCAGCGGATGATGCAGCAACGCAGAAGGAAGCGGAGGTGCCGGAACCCGCGCAGCCCAAGTGAACACAACCACCGTCGCAACGCCCAGCAAGCTCACAAACGTACCACGCACCCAGGTGCGCCCCTGTAGGACAACAAACGACACCCAAAAGACGAGCAGAGGCACGAACAGATACGGAAATTCCGACGCAGGAAGCAGCGAGATGGACTCCCGTAGCGCAATTGGATCGAGCGATTCGCGCAAAAGCTCGAGCGTCAGACCACTGCGCATCGCCAAAAGGGTTCCGAAATGCGCTTGCAAGAGCATTCCCAAAAGAAAGAGCAAAAGACTCAGGCCAGTCAGTCCCACCCGTCGTAGCCACACCGAACGCGAAACGGAACTTCCGAGCAGCGCGAACAGCCAAAGCAGCGCCGCCGCAGACAAACACAACGCCGCATCACTGCCGAGCTGACGAAGAAAAAACGCGCGATCGAGCGGTTCGTCCGCCCACAACAGTGGATTGTGCGACACCGACAGCAGGCGTTGTCTGTACGCAAACGAAGAAAACAACAGCGCCGCAAACAGCGCGAGCGCCATTCGCAGACGATGCAGCAGCGCCCTCTGCGGATTTTCCCCCAAGTCCATCGCAACCATTTTCGCTCAAAAAAACGCGAGCGCGGTGGTTTACAGAGGGTCGTTCTCGTCCGGTGAGCGGGCAGTCTTGGGTCCGTCGTCCGGGTCGGAATCGCTCGAACGAGCAGGCACCTCGGGATCGTCGGGAGAGTTCGTTGTTTCGGGGCAATCCCCCGCATTCGGATCTTCAAGCGGGGCTCTTGCAGGGGCCGGGACAGGCGCAGGTTTGGGTCTGCGTCGGTTGGATGTGCGAGATGAGCGACCCACGACAGGACCACTTTGCGGGGTCAGCTCAGGTTGGGATTCGACCGCGTTCTCGGTCGCTTCTGGGTCTTGTGAAACCGTTTCCGGTGTGGTTTCCGGTGCCGGTGTCGGGGCGGGAACCTCGAAACTCGGGGCAGCAGTTTCCGAGGGAAGGTCCGGCACCACTTTGTCCAGCACGGCTTGCAGTCCCGCGCTCGGGGTGTGTTCCGACCCCGACTGAAGCAGACGACTCAGTTCTTGCAGCAAGGCACCGGCTTTGTCTCTGTCCGTAGTCACGGAAACAATCGCGGAAGCCACTTGCGCGGCCATCTGTTTGGATGCGTCTTCCTCGGGCTGAATCGCACCTTGGCGCTGAAGCTGCCACAGGTAGGCCCTGACAAACCCCAAAAACGATGGTGTTTGAGAAACCAGTTCAACAAGTTTGCTGGCGGACACGAGCTTTTCCTCCCTGGGCATCCCTGTATGTGGGGAAGCGAACACCCCAAGATGCCCCCAACATGCAAGAGCATCTCACAAAAAAACCCAGAAAACGAGCAAGGATATGGAGCCCCTTTCTAAAGAAGGGCTACAGACAAAGGTCCCCAAAAATGCAACGTGAAGCGAGGGCGACAGAAGAGAAGAAAAGAGGAGAAAAGAGAAGAAAAGAGGAGAGGAGGCAGCGAGAGGCGACGTTTAGGCCATTGCAGAGATATTCGAGCTCGTCGCTGGGCCAGAAGGAACCCGCAGAGGAGCAAGCGGAGGAGCACTTGTGGTTGTTTCGAGCACGCTGTCCAGCACCGTGCGGACATTGTTTACGGTGATGAAACTCATTTCCGTCCGCACATCTTCGGGCACTTCCAGAAGATCCTTGTTGTTGCGCTCGGGGACAAACACCGTGTGGATTCCCGCCCGGTGCGCCGCCAGTACTTTCGACTTGATGCCACCGACGGGGAGCACTGCGCCTCGAAGCGTCACCTCGCCCGTCATCGCAACATCCGAACGCACTTTTTTGCCGGTCAAAAGCGACACGATCGCCGACAAAATCGCCGTTCCTGCCGACGGACCATCCTTTGCAATGGCACCTTGCGGAACGTGCAAATGCAGGTCCATGTTCTCGAAGAAATCCGGGTCGATGTGTAGCTCTGCCGAGTGCGCACGGACCCAAGAAAGAGCCGCCTGCGCCGACTCCTTCATCACATCCCCCAGTTTGCCCGTCAGTTGCAACTTGCCTTTGCCGGGCATCGCCGTTGCTTCGACGAACAAAATGTCTCCACCGACGGGAGTGACCGCCAGCCCAGTTGCCACGCCAGGACAGTTTGTGTGCTCTGCGACATCATGAAAGAACTTGATCGGGCCCAGATATTCCGCGACATCCACCTGATCGACCACAACCGGTTTCGTCTCGGTTTCTTCGACGGAAACTGTTCGCTCCGCGATTTTCATCGCAACGCCCCGAATGATCGAAGCCAGCTCGCGCTCCAGATTTCGCACGCCCGCCTCACGGGTGTGACGCTCGATGATTTCTGCGATCGCAGCCTCGGTAATCTGAATCTGCGTCGGCTTCATTCCGTGTTCGGTGATTTGCTTCACAAGAAGGTGACGCTCGGCGATCTTCTGTTTTTCGGCGCTTGTGTAGCCTGGGATTTCAATGATCTCCATTCGATCGCGCAAAGCGATGGGGATCGTTTCCAGCGTGTTCGCCGTGCAAATGAAAATCACTTCCGACAGATCGAACGGCACTTCCAGGTAGTGATCCGAAAAAGCGTGGTTCTGTTCGGGATCGAGCACCTCGAGCAGCGCACTCGACGGATCGCCGCGATAGTCGTGGCCAAGCTTGTCGATTTCGTCGAGCAGCACCACCGGATTTTTGCTGCCCACCCGCTTCATCGCCTGGATGATGCGGCCCGGAAGTGCGCCGATGTACGTCCGCCGGTGGCCGCGAATCTCCGCTTCGTCTCGCACACCGCCCAGGGAAATGCGGTGAAAATTCCGTCCCAGCGCCGAAGCAATCGACCGACCGAGCGAAGTTTTCCCGACGCCCGGCGGGCCGACCAAACACAAAATCGGACCTTTTTTCGTTGGTGCGAGCTTGCGCACAGCCAGATACTCGACGATGCGCTTTTTGACTTTTTCGAGGCCGTAGTGGTCCGCTTCCAACACCGCACGTGCCGATGGCAAATCGTGTTTGTCCGTCGTGCGCTTCGACCAGGGCAAGTCGCACAGCCATTCCAAGTACGTGCGTTGAATCGACGACTCGGGCGAGCCTTCGGGAATGTTGCGCAAACGGTCGAGCTGCTTCTTTGCGACTTTCTCTGCCTCGGGAGACATCTCGGCCTGCGCAATCCGTTCCGAGAATTGCTGTAGGTCCTTATCGCTGTCGCTCTCACCCAGCTCTTCCTGAATCGCTTTCATCTGCTGGCGCAACACCGCTTCGCGCTGCCTTCGCGCGAACTCGTTTTGCACTTGCTTGTCGATGCGTTCCTTCGCGCTCATCACCTCGGTTTGCCGTTGCAGAACCGTCAACACCTGTTGCAGACGCACACGCACATCAAGCTGGCTGAGCAACGCCAGTCGTTCATGCAGCGGAAGCTCGACCAGCGCCGACGCGAGATCGCTTATCAAACTCGGATCTCTCGTCTGATCCAACAGTTGAAGCACAGCCCGTGCAGCGTCGGGAATTTGGACCTGCGATGCGAGTTTCTGCCCCGCCTCTTTCACCGTCAATGCCAGCGCGATCGTCTCGACCGCATCGCCGCCGACCTCCATGGCTGGCAACGAACGCCCCACCAGAAACGGCTCGGTGCCGACGATCTCAAACCGGCGTCGCCGTTCGCCTTTCAGAATCGCCGTCATTTTGTCCGACGCGGTTCTCACCACTTTCAGGACTTCTGCTTGCACCGCGATCGAATGAAGATCCACGGGCTGTGGGTCCTCTGTATGCGGGTCGCGTTGCACTGCCACCAGCAACGTCGGCGGGTGTTGCCGCACGACGTGTTCGAGCATCTTGAGCGAGCTGCGTCGCCCGACCTCCACCGGCAGCGTCAGCCCCGGCAAAAGGGTCAAATTGCGCAATGGAAGAACCGGCAAATCGAGCATCGGCTCGTTGGGATTTGTTCTCTGCTCAAACATCGTTTTGTCTTCCTATTCTGCTGATTCTGCTGAAAACGCGCGGTGTGAAAAAACCAAAGCCGACTCTTCTGTCATTCCATTCGAGAGCCGACGCACTGCGGAGGACGAATCTTCGGGTATGTCCGGCCCAAAACTCGCTTTTTGGCGTTCACTTGCGAAAAGCCGCTGCATGACATGGGCAAACTAAGCCGACAGTTCTTTCTGTCAATGTGCGACGTGTGAAATGGCCCTTTTTTGTTTGGCCAGCGAAATTCTGCGCAACTTTTCGACGACACGAGCGCATACGCAGAGGTCTCGTTGCGAAAAACGCGCCGCTCGTCGATGATGGCGGCATGACACAAGCACTCCTGGGTTCCCTTTTTGTGTTTTTTCTGTGTGGGGTGGACGTGGGTCGCGCTTTTGCGCAAAGCTCGCAACCATCGGCGTCCCCGCAAACGGGCGGTGCATACCAGCCCCTCGATGGGAATTACGCGCAGCCGCCACCGCCGCCGCCGCCGCCGCCGCCGGCCCCCGAACGACCCAACATCGCGCGTAGTTATTTTCAACTTACGATGGGTTTTATGGCCGGAGGTCGCAGCTACTCCGATTCCTCTTTCGAGAGCCAAAATGGAGTTGCCGCAAACCTCACAGAGCCGTTTGTTCACGCGCCCTTTGTTTCCGAAACCGTGATGGGTCTTCGATACGACCTGCGCGTCGTGTATTCGTACATTCGGGGGACCATCGGTGTCGATTTTCCGTTCTCTACATTCCGAGGCCGCGACGCTACCGGCACCTATTCCTTGAATGGGCAAACCGTCAATGTCGCCGTCCAATCCTTGCGCCCCTATGAACTCCGTTTCGGAATCGGAGGAGAGTATCCGGTGTGGGCGTTCGCGCCGTTTGTGGACATCATCGGATACGCCTACTGGGCCAACGTCGGAGCTGCGGTCAACGACGAGAAAGCCGATTTTCAAGCACGCGGTTTTGGTTTCTCGGCTCGCGGTGGTTTGCGGGCCCATGTGAAGCCCTGGTTCTTTGTTCAAGCTGCGGGGGAAGCCGGTCTGTATGGTCCAGTCCGCTGGAATGCAGAGCTGTCCATCGGCTTCTCTGCTCACGCAAAACGCTATTAGGGGGACTTCCCCCTACGCGCATCTACTCCTCGTTCATGTTCCACGTTTCAGGGTTTGTCTCGCCGGGCGCGGGTGCCTGTTCAGTCGGTTCGGTGCCCGCCAAAAAGACTTCTTCAATGCTAGGGGCACCTGGCGCTGCGAGTTTTCCCGTCGCGCTGTCGATCTTCTGAATCACGACGCCCGCCGGTTGCACAAACGATTGCACTTTTTTTCCTTTGTGCGCCGCGAGCATTACATCCAACCAAATCGGCAGAGCAGCCCGCGCCCCCTGTTCTTTTTCCCCGAGCGGACGCGCGTCATCAAAACCAATCCACACTCCCGCCGCAACCTCCTTTGTGTATCCCACGAACCACGCATCTTTGTTCGCGTTCGTCGTACCCGTTTTCCCCGCCGCAGGGCGTTGCAATTTCCCTTTGATACCAACCGCCGTTCCTTCATCGATCACGCTTTGCAACACATGAGTCATCAAAAACGCCAACTCTGGACTCACGGCGGAATGTAGTTCGCCTTTTTTCGGTGTCTCCGCCCCGACTTGCACAGTCCAGAGTGGGTCGCCATGCCGGCCCTGAGCAGCAAGGGAACTGTACGCATTGGTCAATTCCAAGGGGGTCACGACCGATGCTCCCAACGCAAGTGCATACGTCTCCTCAAGCGGAGAAACGATTCCCAGACTCTTTGCCGTTGCCGCCACAATCGTCGGTTTGATCTCATAGATGAGCTGCGATGCCACTGTGTTCAGCGATTGGGCCAACGCCACCCGCAGCCGCACGGGCCCCAAAAAGGTCGTTGCATGCGCCCCCGCATTTTTCGGCGCCCACGCTTTCAAATCTGGCAAGTCATATACCTGCGGAGAATCGTTGAGGATACTCGCAGCGGTGTACTTTCTCGTCTCAAAAGCCGCCGCATAGACAAACGGTTTGAAAGCCGACCCCGGTTGCCTTTGTGCACGCAGCACGCGATTGAAACTGCCCTTTACGTACCCATAGCCTCCTACCATCGCGAGTACGTACCGCGTTTCGGGGTCGATCACGACCACGGCCCCCTGAGGTCCGAGTTCCAAAGACAGAATCGGTCCCTCCTTTGCCTGTCTCGCAATCCTGACTTTCAGGACATCTCCTTCTGCATACCGTTGCGATGCCGGAAGGCCTTTCGGATTGTATCTGTCTCCGATTTGGGAAAGAGGCAGCGAACCCGACACCGTTCCCAGATCCACCATAGCCCACCCGGAACCCTTTTCTCCGTCGAGAATTTTGGTGATAACACCTTCAATGGTTTTGTTCAAAGGGGGTCCGTTCGGAAATTCCTTTTTCAGTTCTTCCAGGTATTTTCTGCGGTCTGCTCCGTGCAGTTTGCGTGTGGCTTTCCGATAACCGTTTCGTTCATCGATCCGAACCAGACCTGACTCCAACGCTCGACGTGCAGCACGTTGCAGATCTGCATCGCACGAAGTCCGCACATTCAGACCTAGATAGGGGAGTTTGTCCTGCCCGTATTTCTCGACGAGAACCTTCTCGACATCTTCTACGTATTCTGGCGCAAGCATGCTCAAAGGGAGCGTTTCCTTGGAAAGCAGAATCGGAGCTTCCGCATACTTGATTGCCTCTGGTTCGCTCAAGTGGTGATACCTCGCCATTTGCGAAAGGACATACCGCTGTCGCAACTTGGCCCGTTCAGGATTGCGACGCGGAGAGATTTCCTCGGGCCCTTTCGGAAGCGATGCAAGCACTGCTGCTTCACCGGGATGTACGTCGGTGACAGACTTTCCAAAGTAGTACCGCGAAGCTTCCTCGATTCCGTACCGTCCATGTCCAAAATAGATCTGGGAAAGGTACAGCCACAGAATCTCCTCTTTCTTCAATTTCTTTTCCAAACGCCACGACAGGTACATCTCTTGAACTTTGCGCTTCAAACTCCGTTCGTTGCTTTTCAACACGTATGTTTTCACAAGTTGTTGCGTCAACGTCGAAGCACCTCGCAAGTGCCGACCTTGCACCAAACTTTGCAGAACCGCGCGAATCATTCCTACGTAGTTCAAACCGTGGTGTTCAAAAAACTGAGCATCTTCTGCGTCCACGAACGCATCAATGACGGTTCGCGGAATGTGCTCAAGGGGGACCACCGTTCTGCGTTCCTCAAAAATTTCTCCGATGAGTTGACCGTCGGCGGCCAGCACTCTGGTGGTCACTTTGGGTTGATATTGAGAGATGTTGTCTATCGTGGGTAGCGCCGGATCGGAAGTGTAATACAGGAAAATGGAACCCACGCCGATCATGGACAGACAAACGCAAAGGAGTCCCAATAGGAAGCCAATTCGCAGCACTCTGTACCAACGTCGCGAGCGGAAATGGGGTGAAGCAGAGGCCAAGCCAGGACGATTTTTCGAGGAAGAACTTCGTTTGGTCATGTGTCAAAACGGGCGAACGATCACCATGATCACAATACCGATCATAAGCAACGTCGGCACCTCATTTAGTACACGGAATTTTCGGTGACTGTACGCCGTTGGATTTTCAAGGAGTTTCTTTCGGTAGTACATCGCTTGACCATGACTCAACAGAAGCCCGAGCACCAAGGTGAGTTTGACGTGCATCCAGGGCATTTTTACTAGCGCGGGGTTTAACACAATCATGGCAATTCCCGTCGCTACGCTCAGAAAACCGGATGGATGAGCGATGCCTCGGATCAGGCGTCGTTCCATCACTTGGAAACGGTCGCGACAGACCTGCTCTGTTTCCATCGCATGGTACACAAACAGACGGTACACATAGAGCAGTCCTGCCATCCAACTGATCACCATGATTACATGCAGTGCTTTCACAAAGAGCATTTCCTTGTTTCCTTTTTTGGTTTGGTGGTTTTAACAGAGGTCCATCAGGGGTGTGCTGGACACCAAAAGGGGGCCGGTTCGGAAGCCTGTGGGAAGTCCTCAAACTGCCGCAGCATGATGCCTTGGTGCGGGCTTAGACAGTGTTTCATCAAACACGGACGCCACCACGCGCAAGAGCAACTGGCCAGGGGGCAGAATGTGCAGCGTGTCTTGCTCGATTTTGCACAAACCGTCTTGGCACAGGGCATGAAGTTGTTGCAACTCATTTGCAAAAAAGTCCCGGAATGCAATTCCGTGTTCGTCTGAGAACGCGCGGAAATCAAGTTTCAAGTTGCAAAGGAGTTGCATAATCAGGTCGCGGCGAATCACATCCTGCCGATTCAGGGAATACCCCCGATGGACCGGAAGGGAGTTCTGTTCGACGTGTTCACAATACGGTTTCACATCGCGCGCATTTTGAAAGTAATAGGGTCCGATTTCCGAAATGGAGGACGATCCGAAAGCAAGGACATCGCTTTGTTTGCAGGTGGTGTAGCCCATAAAGTTGCGTCGCAATTGACCGATTTCCCGCGCGGCAAGGAGTTCATCCCCCGGAAGAACAAAATGATCCAAGCCAACGTACACATACCCCAGCGAAAGGAGTCTTGTCAGTGCGGACTCAAACAGCGCCGCGCGCGTCTTGGAATCAGGAAGTTCACTCGACAAAAATACAGCTTGGTGCTTTCGGATGGCAGGCATGTGGGCGTACCCAAACAGAGCAATCCGGTCGGGCATGAGACTTTGGATGCAGTCGAGGGTGTGGGCAAAGCGCTCGGTCGTTTGAAGCGGCAGACCGTACATCAAATCCACGTTGACGCTCTGAAAACCAAGGTGACGGGAGGCTTCGATCAGGTCGCGCGTCTGTTCATAAGGTTGGGGCCGATTCACACGCTTTTGCACGATGGGATCGAAGTCCTGTACTCCCATCGAAATGCGGTTAAAACCAAGTGAAGACAGACACTCCAATTGTTCATGCGTGGTGACAGGAGGATGGACTTCAATGGAAGCTTCGATGCCCTTTTCGATCCGAAAATGCGAGGACAAAAGACGCCATACCCGTTCCAGTTGCGCGCTGCTCAGATACGTGGGGGTTCCTCCCCCGATATGAATCTGGACGATTTCGGGACGGATGGGAATGGGAGGCAAAAAGGACACGGCACGTTCGACTTCCCGCTCGAGCGCAGAAATGTAACGCTCTACCAAGTCCTGCTTTTGCGTAACCATCATGTTGCATCCGCAGTACAGACAAAGCTTGTGGCAAAAAGGAATGTGTATGTACAAAGAAAGGGGGCGTCTGCCCACCGACGACAACGCGCGAATCGCAAGTTCTTCGGTCGCTTCATGCCACAAATTCGCCGGGGGATAACTGGTGTAGCGGGGTAGGGGTTTCTGACCGTATCGGTCAAGCAGAACGGGATTCAGCAGAGTGGCGCTCATGGTTTTGTGAATCGGAAGGGGGACCTTTTTTAGTCCTGGTCATCAATCAACAGCACACGCAAAGGTCGCGGACGGGAGAGGTACTGACAAAAGACGACTTCGGTCAAGCGGCCAGGTCGCAAACGAAACAGAAGTTCGCTGGCAGCCTCGGCAACCAAAAAGAGACCGACTCCTGCTCCCGAGGTTTTTTGTTCGATGGGACTTTGATGCCGCAGTTGTGCCGTCGCGCACCGGTGCAAATAGTCGAGCACGGTTTTCCGTCGCAAGTGGCCGATGGAATCGCTGACAGACAGCACGATGCGCATTCCGTCCGATGCAAAACGCAACCGCGCTGACTCGCCAGGTTGGGCTTCGAGGAGCACACGGTCTGACGGAGAAAGGGCCGAATATCTGGGTGTTTGATCGGCATTTCGCGGTGCGTCATACAGCGCGTTCAGAAGCAATTCGTCGGCGGCTTGTTCCAGCGCCACCACATGTCGGGCAGGCAAACCCTGCTGCTGGGCCCAATCGGCGACGATCGTCGTGGTCAGGGCTTTTTCGCGAAAATTCGAGACTTCAAGTTCCGTCATGGAACACTGCGGCGGAAGCAGCGGATGCAGTGGTTTTCGCACCGTCGGAGGCCGCAGAATCCTTTGTGCAATTCTCAAAAGCGCTGTTTCGGAAAGCGAGGCCACAGAGACTGCGGCTGCGGCGTTGCCGTCTCGAAGAGCCATCACAAGACCCAACAGATCCGCCGACGGAAGAAGCTGCAAGCGTTGTGTACCGCCGCGATGCGGACGCAAAGACAAATCACTGCACTTCCCCCCGATCATCCCCCCTAGGCCTCCTTCGCGACGGGTCGAGCCATCATTTTCCGAAACATAGACCCCAGGAGCAAGCCCACGACGATCAAAACGCCCGCCCATTCGAGAGCCTTCAGGCCATCGGCGCTGTTGGTCACTCCGTACAAAAACACTGCGCAGCCCAGGAGCGAAAGGAGGGGCACCAAAATTCCAAACGGATTCACAAAGGCTTCTTTGGGGGCCGGTCCCCGTCGTCTCAAAATCATCACCGAAAAACACGTCGCGATGTATTGGATGACGACGGCGACGTTGGAAATGTCTGCCAGTTGTTCAAACTCGAGCCCGAGCAGAAGGAACACCATGACCAGCGCAGAAAGGAACACCACAGACCACACAGGAGTACCCAGGGTTTTGGGGCGAATGGAAAAAATCCGGGGCACAAACCGATCCTCTGCAAACGATTCCAAATACCTGGGACCGACGAGCGCGCTGCCTGCACAAAAGCCAAACATCGAAATCAGCCCAGCGATGTTCATCAGGTGCCGACCTTTTGCACCGGCAAATTGCCCGACCGCATCGGCCAGCGGCGACGGAGAACTACCGAGTGATGGATGGAGGCCGGTCGCAACCCATTGAACCAACACATAAATGACGGTGGTGAGCAACACACTCACGACCATGGCCAGCGGTACCGTGCGCCGAGGACTTTTCGCTTCACCTGCTGGAACGGGGATGAATTCAAAACCCGTCGTCGCAAACAAACCGGCAAACGCAGCGGCCAAAATGCCCGTGCCTTCACCGGGTCCTGGGGAAGCGGGGACACCGACGAGCCGATTGGCCTTTACGAAAAAGAAACCAACGGCGATAAAACCAAACAGGCTCAGCAGTTTGACTGCCGAAATCGCGTCGCTGGTTCGCACCGAACTTCGGACTCCCAGCAAGTTGATCACGGTCAGAACAAAGACCACAAGACAGGACAAACCGACGACTCCTGTTTTGCCGAGTTGGATTCCTCCCAAATCGGCCAGAATTTGCACCGCCGTTCCCCCAAAACCTCTCGCGACTGCAGAATACCCAAGAAGCACACTGACGAGCGTGACCCATCCGACGGCAAAACCGACGTAGGGACCAAAGGCATCGCAGGCGTATCGGTACGGACCCCCCGAACGATCGGTGCGACCGGCAGCTTCGGCAAACACGAGCGCAACCAAACAACACAGTCCGCCCGCCAGCAGCCAAGCCCAGGTTGCTTGCGACCCTGCTCGTCTCCACAGCGCCGCTGGCAACAGGAAAATTCCCGAGCCCACGATGCCGTTGATGCCAATGCCCAAACAGTCAATCAGCGTGAGTTGACGCTTCTCAATCGAGTGTTTTTGTTCCGACACCGCAAGAAAGTACTCGAAAGGAAACAGAAGCCAAGCACTTTCACAACGCGCGTGGTGCTTGCCGCCGACGGCTAGTTGGGATAAAACGCGCCATCCTTGCGTGTGTCCGAAAAAGACGCGGACGGGCGAGGGTGAGGATTTCCTTCATGGCGAATGACAATACGGCAAAGACTGCGCTCCCGCCGACTGAACCTCCGTCGTCGGTTTTTGTTCAGCAGATTCACGAGGAGATGCGCAACTCCTTTATGGACTACGCGATGAGCGTGATCATCGCGCGTGCGCTTCCCGACGCTCGCGACGGTCTGAAGCCCGTTCACAGGCGCATCCTGTTTGCGATGCACGAAAGCAACGTGGTGTGGAATCGCCCCTACGTAAAATGCGCTCGTGTCGTCGGAGATGTGCTCGGAAAGTACCATCCGCACGGGGATGCGTCGGTCTATGACGCGTTGGTGCGTTTGGCGCAGGAATGGAACATGCGTCATCCGCTCATCGACGGCCAGGGCAACTTTGGTTCCGTCGAAGGCGATCCTCCCGCAGCCTACCGATACACCGAGTGTCGTTTGCAGCGCGTTGCGAGCACGATGCTGACCGACCTCGACAAAGAGACGGTCGATTTTGTTCCGAATTTCGACGACAAAGAGCGCGAACCGACCGTGTTGCCCGCGTTGTTGCCGAATCTGCTCATCAATGGCGCAGCTGGTATCGCCGTCGGCATGGCCACGAACATTCCGCCGCACAATTTGGGGGAAGTTCTCAACGCCGCGTTGCATCTTCTGCGCGAACCGAACGCGACCAACCAAGAACTCATGAAGCATGTGCCCGGCCCGGATTTTCCGACGTCGGGCTTCATTTACGGTCGCGCCGGCATTCGTCAAGCTTATGAAACGGGGCGCGGTTCTTTGGTACTGAGGGCGCGCACCGAAATCGAAGAACTGAAGAACGGAAAATCACAAATCATCGTCACCGAAGTTCCCTATCAGGTGAACCCGAACCGAGTCATCGAGCGGACCGCAGAACTTATGCGCGAAAAAAAGATCGAGGGAATCGCCGATCTGCGCAACGAGTCGAGCCGTCTCGGCATGCGTCTGGTGGTCGAGCTCAAACGTGATGCCGTCGCACAAGTCGTGCTGAATCAACTGTTTCAGCAGACCAATTTGCAGGTGACGTTTGGCGTGATCATGCTCGCCATCGTCGATGGACGACCCAAAGTTTTGTCGCTGCGCGATGCGCTCGGGCACTACTTGGAACACCGTCGGCAAGTGGTTCTGCGGCGGTCGCTTTTCATGCTGAAACAAGCGCGGGCCAGGCGCGATATCGTCGAGGGACTCGGGCTTGCCATCGATCAAATCGATCGCATCATCGCCATCATTCGCGCCGCCAAAGACCCAACCGAGGCCAAAGAACATTTGATGGCCGAGCCGCTTTCCGGTTTGGCCGCATTTTTGCGTCGAGCCGGGCGTCCCGAAGCCGAAATCGAGGCGCGCACAAAAGAAGGCGTGCGCTTTTTTACCGAGGCGCAGGCCAAAGCCATTCTCGATATGCGGCTTCAGCGGTTGACCGGCCTCGAGCGCGACAAACTCGCGGACGAATACCGCGAATTGACCGCGCAAATCGTCGATTTGGAAGACATTTTGGCCAGCGAAACGCGACTCCGCGAAGTCATCGCGACCGAACTTTCGGAAGTGCAAAAAACGTACAGCCAGCCGCGTCGCACCGAAATTCTCGACGACATGGGCGAAATCAGTTTGGAAGAACTCATCGCCGAGGAACCCATGGTCGTTACGCTGTCCCGCGAGGGATATGTGCGGCGCGTGTCGCTGTCCGAATACCGCGCGCAGGGACGCGGCGGACGCGGCGTACAAGGTGCGACCACCAAAGACGAAGATCTCATCCACAAGTTGTTCGTCGCCAGCACGCACGATCACGTCCTCATGTTCACCAGCACCGGGCGTGCGTATTCCAAGCGCGTCTTCGACTTGCCCGAATCCCAAACCCGCGCGGGCAAGGGCAAGGCCATGGTGAATTTTCTGGAACTTCAGCCCGGCGAACGCATCGTCGAGATGTTGCCGCTCGCCAATTTCGACGCGGGTAAATTCGTCATGCTCGCGACGGCCAAAGGCGTCGTCAAAAAGACCGAGTTGGATGCCTTTTCCGCCATCCGCTCGACCGGTATCATCGCGGTCGATTTGGACGACGGAGACGACTTGGTCGGCGCGGACATCACCGACGGACAGAACGACATCGCACTTTGTACGCGCGACGGCTACGTTGTGCGCTTTCGCGAAGAGCAAGTCCGCGCCATGGGTCGCACCGCGCGCGGCGTTCGCGGTGTCACGCTCAAAAGCAACACCGATCGCGTCGTCGCCATGCAGGTTTTGAACCGCGATTCCGGCGGTGAAATCACCCTTCTCACCGTCTGCGAAAAGGGCTTCGGAAAACGCACGCCCGTGTCCGACTATCCGCTGAAAAATCGCGGAACTCAGGGTGTCATCACCATCAAAACCAACGATCGCAACGGCAAGGTCGTCGGCGTTCTCACCGGGACCGACGGCGAGGATTTGATGCTCGTCACCGACACCGGCCGCGTCATTCGCATTCGCATTCGCGACATTCCGACACGTGGTCGCAACACGCAGGGTGTGCGCCTCATTCGCATCGCTCCCGACAGCGGCGAGCGCGTGGTGGCCGTCGAGGCCCTGTTCGATCCAGGCAAAGATGTGACGGAAACCGGGGAAGTAACCGACGGAGAACTGGCCGCAAGTCCGATAGAAGTTCTCGAAGACAGCGAAGAAGGCACCGACGAGGACCTCGCCGACGAAGACGAAACGACACCAGGCGGTGATCCCGAGGCTGGCGGATGACCGCAGCGGAGTCGGGGCCGCAAGAACCGAGCGGTCTGTCCATCGCCGACATTTATCGTCGCAGCGTCAAGGCCGAGGATCTCCGTTTCAACCGATACATCGCTCGGCCCAAAGCGGCTGTGCTGGTGTATGTGCTGCGTCGCACACGCATCACGCCCAATCAGGTCACGTTGTTTTCGCTTCTCGTCGCTGTAACCGGTTTTGCGACGCTTGTGTTGTGTCCGGGGCGAATCGGCCTCATCGCTGCGGCGATCGTTTTGCACTTTGCCTTCGTACTCGATTGCGTCGATGGACAGCTCGCCCGAATCAAAGGACTGTCTTCGCCCGTCGGTGCGTACCTGGATTTTTTGGTCGATGAAATCAAGGCGGTGCTGCTGATTGCCAGTTGTTCGGCAAGGCTCGCGCTCGACGGAAAAATACCATTTTGGGGGACCGAGTTTCGCCCAGACGTGTTTTGGCTCTGCGTCGGTCTGGTCGGTGTGTGCGTCGCGGCGTCCGGCATTTCCACGACGACGTTCATGCGCCGACCGGAATACTTTGAAGCGGTCCACGGCCAAAAAGGAGAGCGCGTCGCCGGATACACCAAGTTCAAAGAACCCACGTCGGCTTTGCCCAAGTCGTTCTTGGCCAAACTCGTCCGGTTTCCCATTTCTCTTGTCGAGTCGCTGGGCCGCATCGCCCTTCACTATCCCGCGTGGTTCTTTCTTCCGGCTTTGTTCGCGTGCCTCGAATGGTTCCTTTTGCCCTACCTTGCCGCACACGCCCTCTATTTGGCCCGTTCGTGGCTGGTTGTGTGCTGGAAACTCGGACGATGAATTCCCGGCGGCATTTTTTGCAAAAGCTCGCGCTGCCCGGTTTGTGCGCAGCGTGTCTGCCCACGGTTCTGCGCGCGGCGAGCCCCGCTTCCGCAAGCACGTTCCAACGTGGCGTCGCCTTGGGGCTGTTTCATGAAGATCCCCTGTGGTCCTACGCGGGCCTTTTGCGCGAAATCAAAGACTTGTCTGCAAGCCACGTTTCGCTGGTCCCCGCGTACTACCAAGAACACGCTGGCTCGACGGAAATCTATCGGCATCCACGTTTTAGCGTGCCCGATGAAACCATCACAAGGACTGTTTCCGAAGCTCACTCCCTCGGTTTGTCTGTCATGTTGTTTCCCATCGTGCGCCTCGCGACCCCGCGCAAAGACAGTGAGTGGCGTGGCACGCTCACTCCCGACAACCGCGCCGCGTGGTGGGACAATTACAAACGGCTCGTGCTGCATCTTGCGCGACTTTGCGCCGACCATCGCGTTGCGCAGTTTTCCGTTGGAAGTGAATTTTCCACACTCGACGGAGAACGCGACCTTCCCCACGTTCAAAAACTCGTCGCGTCCGTCCGCAGCGTGTTTCGCGGCCACCTGACGTATTCCGGCAATTGGGATCATTACGACAAAGTGGCTCTGTATGACCTGTGTGACAGCGCCGGGTTGTGCGCCTATTTTCCGCTCGCGAGCCGTCTGCAATCGCCTCCCATTTCGCTCGAAACCATGGTCTCTGCATGGCAAAAAAAACAGGCTGAGCTTGTCGCCTTTTCCACACGAATCCGCAAACCCCTTTTGTTCACAGAAGTCGGGTACCTGAGCCAACGTGGGGCCTCTGCTTGGCCGTGGGAAGAGTCCGCCCAAAAACCGATCGACCTCGAGGACCAACGCCGCGCCTACGAAGCCTTCGCAACCGTGTGGCAAAACGAGCCCGCACTTCAAGGGGCCTATTTTTGGAACTACTACGGTTTTGGGGGGCGTGTGTCGCGCGGATACACCATGCGGCACAAACCCGCCGCGCAAGAAATGGAACGGTACTTTTTGCGCAAAAAAGAACAATAGGGGTGTTCAGGAGAGAGAGAGGAATTGGGCGAAAGAGGGAAGAGGGGCCGCTCGAATTACAAGCGTCTGGACCGTCGGCTGGCTGCGGTGGAAGCGCCTGACCTGGGAATGCTCCCGGACACTTCAGAGGACGCCCGGTTCAGCGAGCTGGCCAGACCCCCAAGAGTCGCCAACGCTTGGTCCCGTCGCAGATCGTGTTGCTCCCGTTCCGACATGTCTTGCAGATATCCATCAAGATCGCGCCCCCCTCCTACCATCGCCAGAGCCCCCAACATGACATCAATGATGGATTTTGGGTCCATGATCCGCAGGACATGTTCGGCAGAAATCACATTCGACCACTGCCGAATGATCACGTCGTCTTGGTAGTTAGCATACAGTGGGTTTTCCGACGTGGACTGCTTCTTTTCCGCAGGTCTCTGGCGCGGGTCATATTCAAATTCAGCAACCGTGATATCGCTGTTTTTTCCGGTTTCTCTTTTTCCTGAAATGACCCCTTCGATGTGTTGGATCTTGCCATTCACCTCGAGTTCTACCCGAAAAGGAGTCGGAGCGGCATCCGGTTCATGAAAGCGGTAGTTTTGCACGAACACCTGATATCGACCCGCAGGTGCTT
This sequence comes from Pseudomonadota bacterium, assembly GCA_035328405.1. Lineage (GTDB taxonomy): Bacteria > Myxococcota_A > Polyangia > Palsa-1104 > JAEUJZ01 > JAEUKA01. The sequence goes on from DAOLIT010000042.1 coordinate 30,998, forward strand.
CTCCCTTTTTCCATCGGATGTTCTCGACGGGTTTTGTGGTTTCCCCACGCACGTTCCGATCGACATCCAGCTCCCCTTTGCATTGGGATTGTTTGTGTCCGTAAAAAATGTGCTCCCCTGACGGTGCAATCACATGCAAATCCAGATCATTCCTGTTGTCCCAGATAAGGCTCGCGCGAACATCCACCCCTTCATAGACACCACCTGCAGCTTCGACCCTCTTTTTGATCTCTGCATCGATGTCGTTCTGTCGTTCGGCCATCGACTTTTGCGGATAGATGAAGAACACATGGAATTTCTGCTTGAGTTCCTCGAAAATCGCAGCGGAATCGATGTCTGTTTCCGCCTCCTGTCCGAGCACGCGCCGGATGTGATTCGCGCTAACTTGCGGATAAAAACCCTCATCCCCCAAGAAGAAAAAGTACCCCTTTCTTCCTTGGTTGAGACACTCGAGTTTTGTCTGTCTTGCGTAAAAAAAGGCCGCAAGTTCATACGACTCCTGCCCCGTTCCCCCGCCGCCTTCTTCAATCCACATTTTCGACAGAACTTCATCCAAACGATTGTCTGCTTCAAACTGTCCGACCTGCAACGGCGCTTGGTCGGAATTGGCATCCCCGATCGCTGCAAAACTGATCGCCGGACTCGGCACATAGTTTCGCATTTCGATCTGTCCCATGAACATCGGGAGTTTGTCGTAAATGATCTTCGTATCGTCCCCCCGAGAACGTGTGACATCCATCGCCACGACGATCGGAGTCTCATTCATACATTCCCGAATTTTCCCAAACGGATTCAAGATGGGATGGACACCTCTGTGTGCCGTCGCTTCTTGTGCCGATCCATACCCTCTGTACGTGAACACGTCGCGGTTGGAAGAACGCGCTTCGAGCGCGATGTCCTCGTCATAATGACCACCACCCATGAGTTCCTCCCTTGCGTCTTTTCTTTACATCTCAAGAGCCAAAAAGCGCTGCTCGCCAAACACTTCCAGTCGAAGCTGCGCAAGCTGTTGGGCTGCCTCCCACGCATCTTGAGCCCGTTGGCGCGGACTTTTTCGACACAAAAATTGCACAAATCGTACGAAACGTTCGTCCACATGCTGCGGACATGTCCCCTGTTCTACGTCTCCTCCCAACAGAAAGATCATCGTCTTTCCCAGCGAATACAAATCCGACGCAGGCAAAGGAGGCTTCCGTTCCACCACTTCCTCTGGACTGTACGTGGGGTTGTGCGCGCGGAACCCCTGACCCGTTTTTTCCGGCGCTACCACAGCATATGTCCAATCAATCACAAAAACATTGTGATCCCGAGGACGAACGATCAGGTGCGCGGGCTCGATGTTGCCGTGCAAAATGCCATGTTTGTGCGCAAAACCCAGACCGGACAATGCACGCGCCAAAATCCACGCAACATGTTCGGAAGGGAGTCCTTGAGGATACCGTTCCCGAATCTGATCCAGATCGTAACCTTCCAAATATGACAGAATCGTTCCCGCTTGTCCGTCCGGTGTTTTGAACTCTCCGAACACCTGCGGAAGATGCTTTCTTTGCACGTCCTCCGTGCTTTGCAGCGTCCTCAAAACACGTACTTCCTCGACGAGGAGATCGTTGTCTTGCGCTTCCGCTGCAATTTTGATCACCACGTTTTCATTCGCGTGTGAACCTGCCGTTCCGATTCCCTGGTACAACATCGCGACATCCCCCTGAGCCAAAAATTGGGTCGCGCGATACGTTCCATTGGGTGTTGTGATCGAAAAATCCACCGGTTCGGAAGGGGGTGCCTGAACACTGCGCAAACGAGCCACAGCCACAAGGGCGGGTTGTGAAGGAGGGGGCGGTCCTGAGCGTTCCTCTCGCGTTGGAATGTCCCGCTCCGCACGCATATGCCAGGCGTACAACTTGCTCAGCAAATGCCGTGCGGTGTTTTGCGCATGCAGATTCCCTGCAAAACGCTCAGGATTCAGTCGATTCATGTATTCGACGTATTCCTGTTCCAACAGAGCCAACCGTTCCTCGACACTCCGGTCGATCTGTGCAACGGAAGGAAACACATCCTGCGACTTTTCTGCATTCGACAGCATCGCCGCAAATTCGGCCAGTTCTTCGTGAAGCACGATGTCACCCCAAGAGAAATCACGAAAACCCCTGTTCCGGGTTCGCTGGAGAATGAGGATAGGCGTTCTCTGCTGTGCAGAAAAGAACCTTTGAAAACCCCTATTCTTTCGGAATTTTGGGCAGGAATGTCCGCAGAATCCAAAGCCTACTTGCGACAGAGAACATGACAGGAATCGGCGTGCGTGTACGTACTACGGGCGCGCTTCGGCGAGGGCGATGTCGGGGGCGCTTTTCGGAATGATCTCGGGCTTTCTTTCGCCCACCCACTCGTCCATTTCGCTCCACCTTTGCAACAACCAAGTCACGAGTGCTTCTCGATCATCCGGTTTTGGCAAATCCTGGTATGCAAATCGGCGAAATCCGACGTGAATGCGTTGATGCAAAGCACGACCGTCTATTAGATCGCGAAATGTCGCAGCAACTTCATAACCCACATGTTGCACAATCACGATATCAGCCCCTGGATTGCGAGCAAGTAATTCTATCGCACCGCCGAGCTGTGGTGGAATCACATGCTTTAGATGACCCACTCGTGCAAACAAAGAAGGATTGTCGCGGTGGATTTTCTCAATGATTTGTCTTTGTTTTGCCTCTGAGAAGCGTGTTCCTTCAGGATACAAAATGACTGCATCGTTTGGAGACAGGCCATCCAACTGCGCACAAACCGATTCGATTTCGCGCCCACTGTCTTTCGATCCTCGACGGACGAAGCACGAACCAAGGCGTTTTCCGATCACATCAAATACCGGATCGTTTTTTAGCTCATTTTTTACGATATAGCGCAATCGAAAACCATATTGCGCACCAAAATACGTGGGCGCAAGCGGCGTATCACCCAAACTCGCGTGGCGCGAAAGAACAATCAGCGGACCAGGCTTTTCCAGCGAGTCTAAACCTTCAAAAGACAGCCGCAGGTCAAATGAATATACACCCAAAAGATACAACACTTGTCCCCACAGATTGGACAAGGAAACCGTAGCTCGATACATCCGATCTCGGCTTCCAGGCAAAAATCCAAGCAAAAACAACCACTGCAAGAATAGCAAAAGCAAAAACAACACTTCACCGGATAGATAGCCGGATACAAACAAAAGAAACCGCAATCTGGCAAATGGGCGTTTTTCAAACGGTGCGGTCAAAACACCCAACAGCAGCCACAGGGGAGACAACACCCAAACAAGAGCGGCGAAGAAACAAATGATCGGAATCGTGACGAATCGTCGTCGCCAAGTCGTGAGAAGATCGTCTTGGAAGCGCGAAAACCGAGTGAACGAATCGGATGCGGAACGGTCGGAAACGGACATGACAAGAAGATAGCCAAGTTTTTCCCGTCGCTGAAACGCAAATTTGGTCCCGCGAAAAAATGACTGTGCGGTGACATGTCGATGACATCGACCCTCGCTTTCCTTCCGAAGGGCACAACGTGAGTGACAAGTTGTCGTTTTTCGAGCAGCCTCGGAAAAATGCGATAGAATGCGCGCTTGGTTTTTTGTGGTGGCGGCGGGCAGGAAGTGGGTTGCGCGTCGGACGAGAAGAGACAACTCTGATGGAGTTTTTCGCGGTGTGGAGGTGCGAACGATGAAAAAAAGTATCTCGGCTCTGGTGATTTTGACCGGTGTGGCTTTCGGCGGCGTTGCGCGAGCCGACTTTTCTCCCGAATATGAGCTGGACCTTTTCGGTGGGACTCACTTGTGGAATCCACAGGGGGGCGTGGGTCGGCTGGACAACACAGAGGCCAGTCAGGTGAATCACGGAGGCCTTTTGGGAATCCGCTTTTCGGTCGGTCTTCATCGGCACTTCTTTTTGGAAGGGGAACTCGGTCTGTCTCCCTCGAATACGCGAGGTGGCGAACCGAATCCCAAGTTTGATTCCTCGGCCCGCGTGCTGGGCATCGGGTATCGGTTGCAAGGCTTGGTTCATATCCTGACCGGTCGGGTGAAGCCGTATGTGTTGGTCGGGGCGGGCGGTTTTACCACGTCGTCGTCGAATGCTGCGATGTTGGCGCAAGACACGGTGTACAGCATCGGCGCGGGTGGGGGTGTGAAGGTCGATTTGACACAGAATTTCGGTCTGCGCCTCGATGGCCGCGCGCTTTTTCAACCGGGCGTCTTTGGTGGTCCTGCGGTCACTCCCGACGGAGAAGTCAGTTTCGCGTTCTTTGGGCGTCTCGGAGACACCAAAGTTGCCTCGGTTTCTTCGGGGGTTTCCGATCGCGACAAAGATGGCATTACGGACATCGCGGATCTGTGCCCCGATGTAGCCGGGATTCCGGCCTTCCGAGGGTGTCCTGAAGCCCAAGGCTCTGTGCCTCCACCTGTGTATGTACCCCCAACACCTAGCGTTCCGCTTCCGCCTCTGCCGCCGCCGAAAGTGGTGCCAACGCCTCCTCCTGTTGTGCCTCCTCCTGCGACGCCGCCGGCTGTTCCGCCTGCTTCGCCCCCTCCTCCTGCTCCGCCTGCCATTCCCCCTGCGACGCCGCCGGTGTGGACACCCTCTTCAGGCACTCCCATTCCGTAGTTTTTCCAGAAATGCTCGAGTTGCCATACGCGATCTGCGCGTAGACACCGGTGGGGGGAATCGAGGACAATGTGTCCTATGATCCCGCGCAGATTTTGGTCTGTGTTTCTTTTGATCCAGGTGGGTGTATTTTGGGGTAGCGGTACCGTTTTGATCGGTGTGGGTGTTTGTGCGCCGATCCAATGTCAGCCGCATGAGCGGGCCGTCAAGAAGAAGTACTGTCCGCCGTGTAGTCCCGACAATCCTTGCCCCTGTAACGATGTCTGGACATGTGAGCCCAAACCGGAGGCCTTGGAAGCTCGCCAAAAGGAGGAAGCGCGGCTTGAGGCAGAACGAAGAACCGCACAAAAACTGGAGGCCCAGCGCGCCCAAGCCGAATCGGCTGCCAAGTCGCAATGTGCGATGGATGAAGCCCTGATTCGGAGTGACGCAGAGAGACGTTTCCGAAAGCTCTACAAAATCGGCCACCTGGCCCCCTTTCATTTGCAGTACAAGGTCTGCGCAACGCCTTGTCCCGATGGTGGAACCCGTGCCATTCAGTTCACCTGCGCGCGAGGAATGGTAGGAGGTTCTTTCTTGCAAACAGGCCTGGTCGCATGTCCAAATTTGCACGCTCCCAACGCAACCCTTTGTAGTACGCCTTGGAATACGGTTTCGCAGTGCATTCCCAAAGGTCAACGCCTACCGTGCCCGGCTCGGAAAGGAGAGTGTTGTCTTCCCGACGGTCAAATTGTCCGTGCTTGCGGTCCCATAGCCATGCCGGGCGAGACCGATTGTGAGAGCTCTCTTTGTGGTTCAGAGAGCTTTTGCTCAGGTTGCCGGTGTCTGCCCCCGGAAACGCTGGTTGACACTCCTTTTGGACCACGCCCGTTGCCTACCCTCAAGCCAGGTGAGCCGATTTTTTCCAAAAATCGGGACGGCGTTCGTATCGTCGCTCGAGTCGTTGCCGTAAGGAGCGTTCCGGTGGTGTCTTCGCACGAGCTTTTTTCGGCCACGCTTGCGGATGGCCGGAAACTGCTGGGTTCCGCATCCCATCCCCTTGCCGATGCCGATGCCGATGCCGAGGGTCGATGGTTGGGACAGCTTCGCGTGGGCGACAGAGTGGATGGCACTGAGGTGTCCACCATCGAGCAAATTCCGTTTGTTGGTACGTTCCTGTGGGATGTTCTTGTGGATTCTCCGACGGGAATCTATTTCGTAGGTGGCGTTCCCCTTGGCAGCACGCTCTCGCGATAGTCCTCCGAGTGACTCCAGTTCTTCGTCCCACCTGTCTGCACAGTGTTTTTTGTTTCCGTGATCTCTTCGTAGCAGCCGCGTTTGTTTTTTGCGGTTGACGGAAACCCCCGTCTGCATGGACCGTAAAAGGTGAGCGTTTGCGCAGATTGCTCAACAAGGGGGGAACATGACTGCCGGAAGTCCAACAGGATCTGGAAGCAAGAAGAAACCGACGACCAAAAAGGCTGCCGCGAACAAGACAGCGACGGCAACAAAGAAAGTCACAACCACAACCACAGCCACAAAAAAAGTTGCGACGACCAAAAAAGTCGCGACGACAAAGAAAGCAACCGGGGCTGCGGCAAAGACCACCAACTTGGTGCAAGCAGCCCAGATTGCCGTCGAGATTGCCAAAACGGGAGCAACGACAAATCACATCTGTTTTGTGGTGGATCGTTCGGGGTCGATGTCCTCTGTCCGAAAAAAAGTGGTGACGGTGTTCAACGCACAACTCGACGAGATTCGCAGAAACACGGCGGCGCATTCGCAGCAGACGTTTGTGTCGTTTTATACCTTTCAATCGCGGGTGGACCCTCCGCGCTTTTTTGCGAAACCGATTGCGGACGTGGATTCTCTGGCCAGCATTTCGTGTACGGGTACGACGGCGCTGCTCGATGCGACGGGCAAAGCCATGGACGATCTGGCAGCGATTGAGGGCGCGGACTTGGAAAATGTCTCGTTCCTGTTGCTGGTGCTGACCGATGGCGAGGAAAACAGTTCCTCTCGGTACAACACGAAGCTCAAAGGAATGATCGAGAAGGCGCAGGCGACGGGTCGGTGGACGCTGTGCTTTTTGACCCCGCCCGGTGGTGAGGATGTGCTTAAAAAATTCGGCATTCCCGACGGAAACATCCGTGCATGGGAGACGAGCGGAGCAGGCCTCAAGAAGCTTGAGCAGACCATGCAGCAGGGCTTGCAGAACTTCTATCAAGCGCGCAGCAAAGGACAAAAAGCCGTTGCGGGCGTGTTCACCACGGATCTTTCAACCGTCACAGTGACCGAAGTCAAAAACACACTCACAGAAGCCACAGGGCAGTTTGTGGTACTAACCGTGAGCGCAGATTGCGACATACGTACCTGTGTGGAAAACGCGCTTGGCTCAGGTTCTTTTCACAAGGGGCACGGTTACTATCAACTTACAAAACCGGAACTTGTGCAGGAATACAAAGAAATCGCAATTGTCGAAACCGCGAGCGGAAAAATCTACGTGGGCGACGAAGCAAAAACACTCTTGGGCCTGCCCATCGGCGTTCGCATCAAGGTGCGTCCGGGCGACCACGCGGGCTTTGCCGTGTATGTGCAATCCACCTCGGTAAACCGTCGTCTGCAACAGGGCACAACCCTGCTCTACAAAAAACCGTAGGCTTGGTTTCGCAACGGAGCTGTGCGGGTGGTTTTGTGGAAAAAGAAAAAGCCCGAATCTCGTGAGAAACTCGGGCTTTTTTGCGGGGTGGACGGGACTTGAACCCGCGGCCTCCGGCGTGACAGGCCGGCGTTATAACCAACTTAACTACCACCCCAAACGGGCCAACTATTCAATTTTGAGTAGGCGCAACAGGGCTTGAACCTGTGACCCTCGGCTTGTAAGGCCGATGCTCTACCACTGAGCTATACGCCTAAAACAAACCGCCGGGTGAAAACGCCCAGGTGGGCAAGACTTCTATCAGGCTGCGCGTATGTCGGTCAAGCACAAATTTTTGAAAAAACTGAAAAACCGCTTCGACTTCTGGGTCGTCGTCTTCCGTCGTCGTCTTCCGTCGTCGTCTGGTTCTGGCGTCACCCCAGCCGAACCACAAAAGCCTGCTCGGACCGGTTGGGTTGTCGTCGCTAAGCGCCCGCGTTTTCAGCCGTGTTCCTTCTCGCCTTTTTCGGTTTTCTCGCTCTTTTTGTTCTTGCGAAACAGACGATCGAAAAACGACGCCTTGGGGCCGTCGTGTGATTCCGCATCGTCCTCATGAGCGTCGTCGAGAACATTCGCATGAGACTGGGTACTGCGCGGGCTGTACAAATGAGGAGCGAGCTGTTCGACCAGCTCGCGGGCTTCCGGCGGCAGTTCTTTCGGGACGAGCACGACAAAACGCACGATCAAATTCCCGCGTCCTCGGCCCCGAACATTCGGCATGCCTCGACCGGACAAGACTTGTTTGGAAAGAGGCTGTGTTCCCGGTGCGACTTCGATCGTCTCGGTGCCATCGGTGGTCGGTACCTCGACGCGAGTGCCGAGCGCGGCCTCGGCAAACGTCAGCGGTACGTCGGTCCACAAATCGTCTCCGTCGCGGGCAAAACGCGGATCGCTTTGAACCCGCAACAGCACATATAGATCCCCCGCATCGCCGCCCGACTGAGGACTCGCATCGCCTTGTCCCGGCAAACGCAACCGCTGGCCGTCGTCGATGCCTGCCGGAATCGTCACGCTGACCGAGGCTCGCTTCGGAACTTGTCCGGCCCCTTTGCAACCTGAGCACTTGTCGGCAATGGTCGTTCCCGCACCCCGACATTGTGGGCACGTCGTCGAGATCACAAAAAAGCCCTGCTGGTGAGCGACTTGTCCCCGTCCATTGCACGACCGGCAGCGTTGTGGTTGCGTGCCCGGTTTGGCCCCCGAGCCTTTGCAGGTTTCGCAGAGGGAATGGCGGTCGATTTCGATCTCGCGCTTCGTGCCTTTGGCAGCGTCGAGAAACGGTATGGTCAACTCGACTTCGATGTCGTCCCCCCGAGCGACCCGCCGTCCGCCGCCCCCGCTCCCGAAACCCGGAAAGCCACCCCCGAAAATGTCTGCGAACGCCGAGAAAATATCTTCGATGCCCGAAAAACCACCCGAAAAGCCGTTTTGTGCCGGGCCCTGGTGTCCGAACCGATCATAGAGGCTTCGCTTTTCCGCATCGGACAAGACCGCATATGCCTCAGCGGCTTCTTTGAACTTTTCCTCTGCCTCCTTGTCGCCGGGCCGTCTGTCCGGGTGAAACTCCATCGCCAAACGGCGGTAGGATTTTTTCAGTTCGGCGTCGGTCGCGGACCGAGGCACACCAAGCACTTCGTAGTAATCGCGTTTTTCTTTGCTCATCGGACAACTTTGCAAAGCTAAGGCCCGAAGCCGACGTGTCAAGCAGCCCCGCCAGCGTTTTTTGGAACACGTTGGAAGCGCGGCATCGCGATGGCTCGACGAGTGCGCGCGAATCTGACACACTGCCGCCCACTTTTGACTGGCAAAGGCAACGACCCAACATGGATTTTTTGCGCACCCTCTTTCACTTGATTCGCAACCCCGAAGACCTGATCGCACAGGCGATTCAGACGGGCTATCCGCTGCTCATCATGATGGGAATCATTTTTGCGGAAACCGGAGTGATGGTGTTTTTTCTGCCTGGCGATTCACTGCTGGTCACGGCGGGCGTGTTCGCGGCGAATCCCAAGTACGACCTGAATCTGTTGCACATGAACCTCTTGCTTTCGATCATGGCCGTCGCAGGGGATGCGGTTTCCTACTCGATTGGGAGACGAACGGGACCGGCTCTGTTTCGCCGTCCCAAGTCGCGTTTGTTCAACCCCGAACACATCCGCGAGGCCCACGCTTTTTACGAAAAGCATGGTGGAAAAACCATCATCATCGCGCGCTTCATGCCCATTTTGCGCACGTTCGTTCCCGTTGCTGCGGGCATCGCCCAAATGACGTACCGCCGGTTTGCTCTTTACAACGTGATCGGGGCCGTCGGATGGGTGTCTTCGATGACGCTTCTGGGTTCCTTTCTGGGAACCCTTTTCCCGAGCATTCCCAAGCGCATCGAACTCGTGATCATCGTCGTGGTTTTCCTGTCCATTTTGCCCGCCATCATCGCGTTTTTGCGGGTGCATTTTTCCAAACGGACACAGACCCCCTTGTCTTGAACGGGAGGCCGACGCTTGGGTAGGTTCTTCCTTTGGATTGCGCTTCTGTGGATCGGCGCGCTCGCGTTTTTCCCGAAGGTCCGTGCAGACAACAAGCCGAAAATCCGCAGTCAGTATGAAGAAAAACTGATCCAGGATGCGCTGGCTCGGTTGGGTCGAACGAAAAACGACGTAGATCCTTCACCCGACGGCAAAATCATCGAAGAGGTCCTGATCGATGCGAGCAAAGTGATTCTTCCGGGGGAGTTTCCGCTCGCAAAATACATTCCGTGGGTGTGGCTGAATGCCTTTCATGTCCGAACGCGACAGGAAGTGATTGCGCGCGAACTTCTCTTTCATGTGGGGGAGCGTTTCCGCCGCGATCTGGTGGAAGAGAGCGGTCGGAATTTGCGGGGGTTGTTCATCTTGTCTGTCGCACGTTTGGTCGCGCTGCGCGGTTCGACACCGGACAGAGTGAAAATCCTGGTCGCGACCAAAGATCAGTGGAGTTTGCGGCTGAACACGGAATTTCGTTTTGATCAGGCGCGGCTCGATGTGTTGTCGTTTCAGTTTGCGGAACACAATTTGGCGGGTCGGAACAAGCGGTTGTCGTTTGATTTTGGTTTTGATCCGGGGCGCTATGCGCTGGGGATGTCGTACTCCGATCCGCGCATCTGGGGGTCACGTCATCAACTGAAAATCATCGGCGGGCTGTTTCTGAACAGAGACACGAGCCAGGTCGAAGGCGGGCAGCTGTATGTTCAGGTCGGGCGGCCTCTGTTTTCGTTGCGCACGCGGCTTGGATGGGAAGCCAAACTGCAAGTGACCAAGGACATCGCGCGGTACTTTTCAGGGGGCTCGATCTATTACCGAAAGGTACTCACAGAGGACGTGCCGGATGTGTATGCGCGTGAACAGATCGCGGGGCAGGTTCAGATTCAGTACTCTGCGGGCGTCGTCCACAAACTGAACCTGAGCTTGGGGTTTCGTGTGCAACATGTGCAGTACGGCCTGGCCCCGGAATTTCCCGACACAATCTCGGAAGCGGCGAAGGCGGAGTATCTGCATCTTCTTCCGCGCAGCGAAAGCGCATCGGGTCCCTTTTTGGGTGTGAATCTGTTTACGGCGCGGTTCATTCGTCTTACAGACATCCAAACGCTTGCGCTGTCCGAGGATTTCAAGCTGGGCCCAGACCTGTCCCTTGAGATGCGCTACGCCTCGAAGATTTTCGGCTTTTCCAGCAACTATCTGGAGTTTTCGGGAACGCTGACGAACTTGCACTATCTTCTGGACAATCTGTTTTCCTATGAGGTCAAAGCAGGTGTTCGTTTGCAGCACGGGGTCGATCCGCGCGGTGCCTTGGTCAATGAATATCTGTCTGTGGAAGCGCGCGAGATTACGCCTGCCTTTGGACCTTTGCGGCTTCACCTTGTGGGGCGTTTGCAGCTGCGGGGACGCGATTTGGAGCAACAGAGGATGACGCTCGGTTCGGACAACGGCCTGCGCGGGTTTGCACCCAGGGGTCTACAAGGGGGAAATCTGTATCGTGTCAATGCGGAGCTAAGAACGAAGGCTCTGAACCTGTGGACGATCCACGCAGGAGCGGTGTTGTTTTACGATGGGGGTGACGCGCCGCCTTCTCTGTTCGGGTATTTGCGCGATGGAACGCCATCGGGAACGACGTATCGACAGGACGTGGGTTTTGGTCTGCGTCTGGGTTTGCCCCAGTTCAACAGAGAGGTCATCCGGCTCGACCTGGGTTTCCCCCTTTTGGCCCCCCGAAGCGGTGCAGTGTACGCGCCTCGTTTCTCCGCAGAATTTGGGCAAGCATTTTAGTTTTTGCGGTGGCAATTCGGGTAGTGTTCGGGCATGGAAAAACGCATCTATTTGGACAACTGCGCCACGACACCGGTTCATCCTTCGGTCATCGCCGCGATGAACGAGGCTTTCTTGCACTTTGGAAATCCATCGTCTCAACACAAGGAAGGCCGGAAAGCGCGTGCGCTGTGTGAAGAAGCTCGGCAAAAGGTGGCGCGGCTCTTGGCGGTTCCTGCGGCGTCTGTGATGTTCACTTCGGGTGGAACGGAGTCGAATCACACGGCGCTGACGGGTCTTGCGGCACTGTGCGAAGAACGCGGTCTGCCGAAACACATCGTGACGACGCCGATTGAGCATCCATCGGTGCTCAAAACAGTGAATCGGCTAGCGGAAAAGGGGTTTCGGACGACGTTTCTGCCGCTCGATCGCATGGGCCGCATGGACCTGCAATCCCTGAAAGAAATCCTGCACACAGACAGAGCGTCGATTGTCTCTGTTACGCTGGTGCAACACGAGATTGGGAATCTGTATCCAGTTGCGGAATTGGCTCACCTGGCGATGGATGTTGGGGCGTTCCTGCACTGTGATGCGGTGCAAGCATCGGGGAAAATACCGCTCCATTCGATTGCACCGCTGGTCTCGACGTTGAGTCTGTCGGCACATAAGTTTTGTGGTCCGAAAGGGGTAGGGGTGCTGGCGGTCGGGGGTCCGAAGTCGGGGGAAGGTTCCTTGCTTCTGCCGTCAGTCTTTTTGGGAGGTGGACAGGAACATGGGAGACGAGCGGGTACGGAAAATGTGCCTGGGATTTGTGGTCTGGGGGCGTGTGCGCAGTTGGCGATGGAAAAGATGCTCCCGGCGATGGCGAATGTGGCGGAGCGGAGACAGCGTTTGGAAGCGGGTTTGCGTGCGCTTGGAAACATGGTGCCAAACGGAGACCCGGAACATGTGTGTCCTACGATTCTGAATGTGCGCGCTGTGGGGATACCAAGCGATCTGCTGATGCAGGCGCTGGATTTGGAGGGGATTGCAGTCTCGACAGGGGCGGCGTGCAGCTCGGGCAAGATCAAGTCGTCTTCGGTCCTGCGGGCGCTTTCGTTTTCCGAACAGGAGGCGAGCGAGAGCGTTCGGTTTTCCCTGAGCTTTGAAACCACAGACGAAGAAATCGACCAAACCATCAAAACAATCGAACGAGTCACAAAGCCCTTCCGAGTTTCACCCCCCAAACAGGTTTGATCCAAAGTTGTGGGTGAAGGTTTCACCCCCCAAACAGGTTTGATCCAAGGCCTGGGGTGAAGGTTTCACCCCCCAGGCAGGTTTGATCCAAAGTTGTGGGTGAAGGTTTCACCCCCCAAACAGGTTTGATCCAAGGCCTGGGGTGAAGGTTTCACCCCCCAAACAGGTTTGATCC
>DAOLIT010000043.1:0-43679 GCA_035328405.1 Pseudomonadota bacterium
CAAGACCGAGCAGGCGTGTTCTTTCGGAAGAAAGGCCTGTGCGGCGACCGCAGAAGCGGGTTTGGCAAACCGGCATGGGGCGACGTGGGATGCGCTGCTCAAGCCCATTCCCCACCCCATGTCTACCTACGCGGGCCACACCGGCGTTTGGCAGGGCGACGCGACCAAATTTGCGCAACGCTGCGTTTCTGTACGCGGGCGGTTATTGGAAGAGGGGCGGGAGGTCTTTGGAGAGCTGCGCGAGGATTTCCTTGTCGTGGCTGCGGAGGCTGCGGTTTTGGGTCACGCTGTCGTACAGAATTTCGTGTCCGCGCAGGAACGCATGGACGGATTTCTTGTAAAGGAGAAGGGCATCGTAGCTTTGGGTGAGGGTGTGTTGGAACAGGAGAAGGGCGAGGAGTTGGGCCTGGCGCTGCTGGCGACTTTGGGGGTCGGAATGGGTGAGGCTCTGTTCGACCAAAAGGAGGTTGCGGAGGCGGACAGAGAGACCGTTTTGCACCAGCGCGCGGGCGGGTTCACCGAGCAAGTTGGTGCGGTGAAGGAGTCCCTGGCAGAGGGCGACGATGTGGGGATGGGTTTCTTTGATGACTTGCTCGAGTTTGTGGCGTCTCCATTCTTCGGTCAGCATGGCGACGATCGAGGCCGCACCCTGCTGCATGGAGACCGACGCAGGGTCAAGCGACAGCGCACCGTAGGAGGACACGCGCTGGAGGTTCCAAACGAGGGTGCGGGCAGGGTCGGCGGAACGGTAGTCGTTGTGCTCGGCGAGGTTTTTGAGCGCGAGGGCGTATTCGCCGAGGACTTTGGAATACTGCTCGATTTCGGAAAGGGCGGCTTGGACCTCGTCGCGTTTGCACGGGGCAGCAGTGTGAAGGCCGGCGAGCAGGTTTTCAGCGTCGCAATACAGCAAAAGGTCACGGGTGGCGGGCGCGCGGGCGGGAATCCAGGTTCCGATCAGGGCAGTGGCCGAGACGCTGCGCAGCGACAGACAACCGGTCAGCAAACAGAGACCGAACAATAGAAACGTGCCGACAAGCCAAGGTCGCCGGTGTGGGAAAGCCGACCCAGGTGCAACGCGACGAGTTCCTTTGTTCATGCGTCGGATGCTAGCATGCGCGGCCATGTCAACCTCGAGCAAACAAGAAGTCGGTTTGAGTCATGTGGATGAACAAGGTCGCGCGCGGATGGTTTCGGTCAGCGAAAAGCCCGAGACGCTGCGGACGGCCAAAGCGTGCGGGCGGGTGCGGTTGCGGCAAAGCACGCTGGCGCTGATTTTGTCGGGCGGTCTGCCCAAAGGGGACGTGCTCCAGGTGGCGCGGCTTGCAGGCATCGTGGCGGCAAAAAAGACGGCGGACCTGATTCCGTTGTGTCACCCGATTCGCATGACGCAGGTCTCGGTGGATTTTTCGCCGCAGGAGGCGAATCGTTCCGACCTGGGGGAAGACCCAGAAGACGCGGCGATCGACATTTGGGCGACCGTGACGGCGCTCGACCGCACCGGGGTCGAGATGGAGGCGTTGACCGCCGTGAGCGTTGCGGCGCTGACGCTCTACGACATGTGCAAGGCCAAAGACCGCAGCATGCGAATCACGGACATCGAGCTGGTCGAAAAAACGGGGGGCCGGTCTGGGACGTACAAAAAAGAGGGCGCAGACGTTCCGGCAGGGGACCACAAACAGATGTGAGGGTCTTGGTCCTATCGAAGAAGCTTGGCGAGGAAAAGGGGTTCGTCGAAGCGGTTTTTGGGGGTGAGGGCGAAGTGTTCGAAAATCATGTGGCGCGGAAGGTGGAAGGGACTCGTCGTGCCGGTTTTGGGAACGATGCACACGGCGTAGTCGTACCCGGCCTCTTTTGTGAAACGGGCCACGCGGTCGTCGGTGTCTCCGTTGGGATAGGCGAGGCCGGGACAGCTTCCGCACAGCGCGGTCAGGGCGGCACGGCTGTTTGCGAGCTCGGCTTGGAGCTCGGCATCGTCCAGGGCGGGCAAAAGAGGGTGCTGGCAGGTGTGGGAGGAAATCTCGGCCCCCATTTCACGCAAACGCAAGACGCGCTGGGCATCGAGATACTTGGGCGCAAGGGGTGACGCAAGGAGGGCGGGACCCACTTCAGCAAACAGGTGGGAAGCAAGGGCAGTCCGATCTGCATGCGGAAGGGTTTTGAGCGCGGCAAGCAGAAACGGAAGGCGGACAATCGGGGGAACGGGGGCATCGAGCGCGGGGTTTTGCCGCAACACGTCATGGGTCCGCAAGACAAACAGAGCTTGCAGGGCGGTCTCTGGGGCACAAAGGGCTTGCTGAAACACCTCGTACCAAGGCAACGGGAGGGTTTTGTCAAGGAGGCCGGTGATGACATACACGGTGAAGGGAACTCCCAGGGAATGCAGAATCGGTGCGGCGACTTCCAGGGTGTCGAGATAGCCGTCGTCAAAGGTCACGGCAAAACTCGGGTCTTTGGCTCGCCCGGAGCGAAGTTCAGCGGCTTGGGACGCTTGGGTGAGGGGTCTGTACCCTTTGTGAAGGAGCGCGCGAATCTGCTGCTCAAAGACGCCGGCAGACACGACGAGGTTCAGATCGGGGCCGCGCAGCTTGGGAACGACGCGGTGATAGGCCAAAGACACCGCCTTTTTTTGCGCGAGCCAAGGCAGAACGCGGGCATAGGAAGCGCGCACCAGGCGAACGCTGGGGGAAACAGGTGACTGTGCGGCCAGAAGTTCGCAGATCAGGCGCACAAGGTCTTGCAGGGTTTGCAAAGAAGGAGGTTGTCCGTCTTTGGGAACCGGGAAGGTGTGGATGCGTTCTCGGGGAAGCTGGGCAAGCTGCGCAAACGAAGTGTGATCTTGCGGCGGACCAACGATGGCAAACGAAGGCAGAGGGAACTTGGCCAGGGGCGCTCCAAAGCCGACATGAAGATTGTGAATCACACCCTGCGGCCAATAGCACGCGACCAGGGGTTTGCCCTGTTTTTGCGCAAGGGGTTGTACGTCCCGCAGCGAAGTGGCCCCGCTGACCAGAAACAAGTCGGGCGCAAACTCGACGAGTTTTCGCCGCAGATGCAGCCGGGCGAGCTGACCCAAGCCATGGCGAAACACCTGCACGTCCAATTGGGCCGAAGCAAGCGCCTGGCCGAGTGCGGTTAGCGCGCCATGATCTGCGTGCGAACGGCTGCCTTCAATGACCAAAGCCACACGCGCAGAAAGTGGGGCAGGGGGCTTGGGGGTCGCTTCCGTTTTGGGCGGCGTGGGCGCATGGGTCTTGGGCACGCAAACTCCGAAAGAATGCCTGTCGGTTAGTAGAACACCTTGGGCAGGGATTTTGGGTAGGAAAAAGGCGGTTCTCTCGAGAGAACGCGCGCAACTTTTGCCCCGATTGAGCCGATCATTTTTCATCGGCGAACATCTTTATTTGGGGGATTTCAATGTCCGGTGACACTGGTTTTGCCACTTCCGAGAATGCGACTCTGGGTGCCTTTTCGGGCGGAGCCGTCGGGGGCGGCTTCGTCGGGTATGACGATTTCGACGCAACCGACATGGGAACCGGCTTCCACATAGGGAGTGGTTCGGGCGGCGAGATGCAGCTTGGGAAAGACACCAAAGCTCTCTCGGATCAGGTGGGCAGCAAATCGGTGAAGGAAAACGCGCAAAAAGAGGAAGCACTACCGAGCCGAGCCGAGGTCATGGCTGATCCGGCGAAGTACGGCATGACTCCGGGTATGAAATGCTCGCCAGAGGAATACGCGCAGCAGTACTTCCACGAGGCACTGGCGAAACTGTCCTACAAAGACCCGCAAATCGACGGCAACAAAGACCCGGCGAACGGCTATTCGGCTGCCGACCAGAAGTTTTTGCAGGAATGGGGTTACAAGTTCAGCAAGGACGTTCGCGGCGACGGAACCAAAGGGAACACGGAATCGGGTTTGTATGCGGCTCGGTTTGAACCGATCGACGCAAAATCGAAAATGCCGCCGATCGTCGCGTTCCGTGGCAGTGAGTTCAGCGATGGAATGGTCGATTGGCGTTCGGACTTGCTCGACCCGTCGGTGGGTTCTCGGCAATACAACGCAGAAAAAAAGGCGATCGACGATCTGATGAAGGTCGCGCCAGGGCAAAAACTCGAAGTGACCGGGCACAGCTTGGGCGGCGCGCTGGCGCAACGCGCGGCTGCGGAACACGCGAAAGACATCGGCGCAGTGACGACGTTCCAAGCGCCAGGCATCGACGGTGCGGACGCGGCCAAGTTCAATGCTGCAAACTCCGACGGGCACATCAAGGTCAATCATCACTACGTGACGAGCGACGTGGTTCACCGCGCGGGCGAAGCAAAACTCGGCGGAAATTTCTATGAACACCACGTTCCGGGCGCGGGTCTTGCGGACATCGGTGCGTCTCACACCGCGAACCTTTTGCACAATCCGCACGATGGGTCGTACATCGGCGATGGTTCCAATCCCCTCGGCAAGCGCGACGAGGTGAAGCACCACGACAAAGACGTGCAGGGCGACCGGCATTTCTTTGAAGGAATGCGGCAGCTTTTGGGCAACGGCCTGGGCGGTCCCATCGAAGGCATCATCACCGGAATTACCAAGGCGGGCGGTGGCGTCGTCGATGCGGTCAAAGATGTCGGCGCGGGCCTGAAAAACGGCTTCATGAGCGCGATGCACGGGCTGACCGGCGGTATGAGCACGGCGTGGGACGGAGCGAAAAAAGGCGGCTCCGAGCTGGTCGGTGGCTTCAAGCAACTGATGAGCGGAAACCTGCTGGGCGGCTTGGGCGGCATTGGGTCAGGGTTGTTCAGCGGCGCGAAAGGTCTTGTGCAGGGCGCGGGTCAGGCGATTGGCGGCGTGGCATCGGGGGCGTGGGATGTGGCCAAAGGTGTGGGCTCGGGCTTGTGGGATGCAGGGAAAGGCCTTGTTGGAGGTGCCGGTGACATGCTCGGTGGTCTCGGGCGTGGCCTGATGGGCATTCCCAAAGGACTCGCTCACTTGGGCATCTTCGGCGCGGAAAAAGCGTGGGAAGGCGCCAAGGGTCTGGGCAACATGATCGCCGGATCGGATGCAGGTCAAGGCATCGCCAACGGTGCGAAGCACGCCATTGGTGGTGCGGGCCATGCGATTGGCAATGCGGGGCGTGAGCTGGGTGGCGCTGCCCTGGATACGGTCCATGGAATCGGACACGGCGCACATACCGCGTGGGACGGTGCCAAAACCGGTGGCGGCGAGATTCTGCACGGCGCGAGCGACCTGCTTCATGGCAAGCTCGGCGGTCTGGGCGGGATCGGAAAAGGCTTGGTTCACGGCGCGGGCGGCTTGCTCAAAGGGGGCGCGGAAGCCGGGGGCGCGGTGCTCAAGGGCATCGGCAGCGGCGCTGCGGCTGTGGGCAAAGGTGCGCTGAACGTCGGAAAGGCGGCTGTGGGCGGCATCGCTGAAGCGGGCAAAGGCATCGCCTCTACGGTCGGCAAAGGTGCGAGCGCGGCCTGGGATGGTGCCAAAAACGTCGGTTCCAAACTCGCAGGCGGTGCCAAAAAACTGCTGTCCGGTTGGTAGTCCCCTGTAGGTCCCTGTCCCCTCCCTAGACACTCCCCCGTTCTAACCCCCGAACCCCTTTTCCATTCCCCTCATTGACTTGAACGCCGGGGCTTTGCGGTTCTTGGAACCTGGCATGGTCTGGAAGCGTTTGGTCTGGATGGCTTTGGGGGACTTGGGGTTCGGGAGGAGTGAAAGGTTGGATTTTGGGCTTTTCGCGAGGGCGAAAAGCGCGCATGAATGCGGGCATGAAACCCAAGGTGGAGATGTTTGCGAACCGGCTGCGGAAGCGGCTGAAGTGGCTTTTGCCGTGGGCGGCGGAGCGGGGCGTCGAGGCCTACAGGCTGTACGACCGGGACATCCCAGAGGTGCGTTTGGTGGTGGATCGATATGGGGAAGACTTGGTGGTGTACCCGTATGTGCGGTCAAACCCTACACCTCTGGACGACGCGCATTCAGCCGAACCGCGAGAGACCGGTGAAGCAGGGGACGATGGGGAAACGGACGCGCGGAACGCCAATGCTGACGCCGACGCCGAGGTCGAGAGCGAGGAGCTTATGACGGTGATTTCGTCGCTCACGCAGACGCCGCGCGAGCGGATGTTTGTGAAGACGCGGATGCGACAGAAGGGAAAGGCGCAATACGGGCGACTGGCAGAGGCTCGGCACGAACGGGTGGTGCGAGAACGGGGGCACAAATTCCTGGTGAACCTGTCGGACTACTTGGACACGGGTCTATTTTTGGACCACCGAGACACGCGGGCGCTGGTGGAACGCCTGTCGGCGGGGCGGCGGGTGCTGAACCTGTTTGGGTATACGGGGAGTTTTTCGGTCTGTGCGGCCAAGGGCGGGGCGCTTTCGACGATGACGGTGGATATGTCGGCGACATACCTGCGGTGGGCGACGCGGAATTTCGAGTTAAACGGGCTGAATCTGGCGCGGCACAAAACGCTGCGGACGGACGTACTCTTGTGGCTGCGAGACCCGGAAAGTGTGCCGTCGCTGTCGGGGCCGTTCGACTTGATTGTGCTGGACCCGCCGACGTTCTCGAACAGCCAGAGGATGCACGGGACGTTCGACGTGAAGCGGGACCACAGGTGGCTGATCGACCGGGCACTTTCATTTTTGTCGCCGCAAGGGATGTTGCTGTTTTCGTCAAACCGGCGTGGATTGCGGCTGCATGAGGAGGACTTTCCCGATGTGCAACTGAAAGACATGACATCGGAAACCCTGCCGCGCGACTTCCATGATCCGCTCATCCGCTCGTGCTACTTGCTGGAAACCATCCCACAAAAACCGACTTTCCGGGCAGGAAGACCCGGCGTGTCGTTGTCAGGAGAACCGAGGTGGGCGGGGCGGTGAGGGGCGCTTGGATCAGAAAATTTTGGGGGGACGGGTGCCTTTGGGGGCGGTCGGGAGGTCACGGAGGTTTTCGGGCAAGTCGTAGGGGGTGCCGTCGGGTCGCAATCCGGCACTCGGTGGAGGCGGGAAACCGGTCAGGAGGGGGCCGCCGCGATCGGTCGGTTTGATGTGGGGCGGGGGCTCGGGCACCTCGACAAGGGGCGCGCCCTGGTTGGCGTGGAATACGAAGCGAGCCCACATGGGGACGCTGATGGTGAAGCTGGCATCGGCGTAGCCAAGCTGTCGCTCGTACAGGTCATCGCCAACCCAGACTGTGGTGAATGCGCGCGAGGTAAAACCGACAAACCACACGTCGGACGTGCGGCTGGACGTGCCGGTTTTTCCGGCAGCGAGGAGACCGGCGTCGCGAATGGGTTTGCTGTGGCCCTGGGACACGACGCGGCGGAGCAAGGTGCCGGTCAGGTGGGCGGTGCGGGGCGCGAGGATGGGCCGTTTTTGCCGCCCGGCCTGGGCCAGGATGCGCTCGATCCGGGTTTTGCCGTCGAGCAGGGGATCGTCCCAAGCGCTGCGGTCGAACAGCACCTCGCCGGTTCGGGACACGACGCGCTTGACGGTGACGAGATCGATGGGGCGACCGGCGCGACCGAAAAGGGCGAAGCTTTTGGACAGCTCGTCTATGCGGACGCACGATGCGCCGAGGGCCAGGGCGTCGTCGGCGTGGATGGGCGTGGTCATCCCCAGTCTGCGGGCCCAGGCGGCCACGTCCTTTTTCCCGAGCGTCTTGAAGACCTCGAGAGCCGGCGGGTTTTTGGACCACACGAGGGCGCGTTCCAAATTGACCTGCTGGCTGTAACTTCCGTCGATGTTGGTGGGCAGCCAGCTCTCGCCGGTGACGGGATCGGTTTCGGTCTTCACCTTGTCATTCCACAGGGTGTCGTACCCGTAGCCTCGGTCTAGGGCGAGCGAGTAATAGATGGGTTTGTACGCGCTGCCGGGCTGGCGACAGGCCTGCACGACGCGGTTGAACTCGGAGCGGTCGTAGTCGCTGCCGCCGACCATGGCGAGGACGTACCCGGTGCGCAGGTCGAAATGAAGAAGCGCGCCTTGGGGCCGGGGGGTTTGCTCCAAAACGACCTCGATGGTGTTGCCGGTGGGGGGCTTGCGGCGCTGCTCGGGCAACCACACGGCCTCGCCGACCTCTTGGCGCTTGCCGGGCTGGGCAGGAGGAACGCCGGCGCGGCGAGGATCGCCGTCAGGAGGAATGAAGACGCCGGTGCCGGGCACGTAGCTGGGTCTGGCATACAGGGGTCGGACTTCGGGGGCTGGGGCCGGGGCGGTGTGCGCTTTGGGTGTGCCGCCGGGCCGACCAGTCGGAGGTTTGGCGGCCCGAGGCGCTGGACCTTTGCCAGCCGGGCCACGCTGCGCCGCTGCGACACGAGGGGTCGATTTTGCAGCAGAAGCGGCGGCTCGACCGGACGGTGCGGGTGCTTTGGCTACATTGTGTGTATCGGTGATTCCGCGAGCAGGCGATTTTTGGGCAGCAGCCAAGGTCGCGTTTTTTGCGTCGGTGCCAGGTTCTTTTTCTTTGTAGGGTGTGATGGGCGCGTACACAAACTCGGTGAACTTGCCGATGTGCGAACGGTGGGCCAACTTGACCCAAATCACGTCGCCAGGGCGAAGGGCCTCGGACGCAGACAGAATCAGCCGATCGTTGGTGGGGTCGCGCGGACTATACTTGGCGGCCCAAAGCATGTTGTTGAGGGGCAGCTCCGTCGTGTGCGGCCCAATTTGCACGGTGGCCCCGCTGGCCCGCAGGGCTATGACGAGGCCGAGATAGAGGGTGTCTTCTTTCAACCGACCGCTGTACCGCTGTTTGGCACGGGCCAAAAACACGCGCTGGCCGTCGGGGTCGAGGTTGACCTCAGCGCCCCGGAAACCCTGGCGCTTGTCCAGGCGTCGGACGGCAAAGTCTACGTTCTCGGTTCCCAGAACATCCAAGAACGGCTCTAGGGTCGTCTCGACGCGCAAACCGCCTTCCAGCACGCGCTGCTCACCAAACAAAGACACGAGTTCCTTGCGGACCAGATTCACAAAATGCGGCGACACTTCCTTGGACGCATCGCGACGCTGTTTGAGGACGAGCGGCGCGCCGAGCAGCTTGTCCGCCGTGCCGGCGTCGAGCCTGCCGACTTCGACCATTTTTCGCAGCACCAAATCTCGACGCTGCTGCGCTGCCTGGGGATGATCGATGGGCGAATACCGGGTCGGGGCCCGCAACAGACCCGCGAGCACGGCCTGCTCATCCACGGAAAGCTCCCAGACATGTTTGTCGAAATAGCGGTGGGCGGCGGCCTGGACGCCAAAACTGCCGTGGCCCAAAAACGTCAGGTTCAGATAGGTCTGGAGTATCTCGGCTTTGGTGTAACGGGCCTCGAGGCGGCGGGCCAAAATGGCCTCGCGGATTTTGCGGGAGAGCGTGCGATCCGCGCCCAAAAAAGCCTTGGCGACCTGCTGGGTGATCGTCGAGCCGCCTTGCCTCAGCCGCCCCGATTGAAGGTTGACGCGCATCGCTCGCACAAAGCCGCGCAGATCGAGTCCCCGGTGTTCGTAAAAACGCCGGTCTTCGATCGCAATCACAGCATCGACCAGCGTGCTCGGAATGTTGTGAAGGGGCAGAATCTCGCGGCGTTCCTTCGCGAACGTCGCCAGCAAACTCCCGTCCCCCGCATAGATTTCCGTCACACCCGGCGCAAGCTGCATGTACCGAGCCAGATCCGGCGTTTCCGGCAATGTGCGCGCAAAGTACACATACGCCGCAAGCAAAACCTGGCACAGAAGCAGCCCACATCCGAGCGCAGCAAACAGGTAGTACTTGAACAGCCAGTAAAAGAACCCACCGTCGGCGGGATTGGTAATCTGAATGCGCGGTCGGGACATGCTTCTGGCCCTAGGGAACGTACCACAATCCCAAGGAATCATGGCCGCTTACTTCGCGCAAAGCCGACACCATCACATCCGTCGCAAGCCGAGGGAAGTCGTTTCGGGCCTGGGACGGGTTATTGGACTTGAAAAATGAAGTTGCCCAGGTTCATCCGGCCAAACAGGTCCATCGTGGAACGCTTGGCCGCGACCGCTTGGCCCGTCGGATTCAGCGCCATCACATCCACCACATAAGTCCCCGACTCGAAACTCGTCGATTCGCCGCTGTAGGCCGTGCAGGGAAAATCAAACGGCTGCGCCCCGGCCAGTTGCACCCGCACCCACTTTACGTTTTTCGACGAGCAATCGAGCGCCGGCGCTACGTTCGCATCGGGCTCTTTTGCGTCCACAATGCGCCACGTCAAATAGACCGACGATGTTACGGTCGAACGCCCGCAACCGGACATCAAGCCCGCAAAAGACAGGGCGAGCGCAAACAGGGAACGTCGGAACCAAACCGTATTTTGCATGTGTTTCTCCATTTGTTTCTATGTTGTTTTTTATGTTGTTGTTTATGTTGATAAACAAGTGGGTGGTGAGGGCGAAAGGCCCACCGTCTTTAGCAACACCTCGAGACGTTTTTCAAACGTATGGTCGCGATGTGCCCGTTTTGTTGCAGCTTCAGCGATGCGCTGTCGTTCTTCCGGGCGAGCCAAGTAGTATTCGACTTTTTCACGCAGGTCTGCTCGACCCTCAAACGTAACGACTTCCGAGCCAATCTCGAAATACGCCGATAACGCCGGTCTGTGGTCCGTAAGCTGAAACGCACCCATGCCTCCAAGTTCAAACGTCCGCTTGTTCACGTCGCCAATGCCTGCGTAGTGATTCGTGTTCAGTGCGATCGCCGCCGCGCGCATCGCTTTGCACTTTTCGTCGCCCTGAACCACTTTTCCAGCCCAAAAATCATGTACGCGATGGTGCAACCACGTCGGAGGTTTTGCCCCCCACAGCTTCACCTTCAAACCACCGTCGAGCAGCGGCTCAAGCAGTTTGGCTCGATACGGATAGTAGTTCCCAAACGTCGCGACATCGGCCCCATACGTTTCGCGATCCTCGTCGGACAGTTCGATCGGGCGATGGAACACGCGGTCCATACACTCGGGCAAGTGGTGGATGAAATCGCACGACAAACTGTGCCGCAGCCGCGCGACCATGAACCGATCCTGAAAAAACAACCCGTTCCACGGCGCGAGCAAAAACGTCCCCCGCCCAAAACTTGTGAATGCATCGGGGAACCAGCCCGCGCACGACATCCCGAGCGACCGCAGCTCCGTCACCGTTTCCGGCAACACCCACAACAGCTGCACCACCAGCACCAAATCGACCCGCAACGCCTTCGCCCGTGCGACAAGCGGCTTTTGCGCGAAAAAAAACGGCTCGCGCACCGTCCCCCGCAGCAAAAACTCCGCCGCTGCGTACGCCAGTGGAAAACGCTGAAGCGGCTTGGGCACACCCAAATGTTTCCGAGGATCGAACAGCCACGCCTCGTGTCCAAGCGCCCGCAGACCGTTGACGCAACCGATTTCCGAACCGTCTTCCCAATCAGGACCCACCACCAGCACACGCATGACCAACGCCCCTTTTACCTGTTCCCAAGCGGTGTTTTGCAACCCGGGCGAACGGCCAGGTTCCGTCGGAAAAACGCCTCGGCGCAAGCCGCAAACGGAGATCGTCTGCGAAGGCCAAGTCCCCCGAAAAGAAGGACTTTTGAGCGCACGCCGATCGGAATACAGGTGGCTACCATGTCCAAGGATTTTTGGAGGCACCGCAAAATCGGGTCAAGAAGTTTTCTCCCATTCTTCGCGGTTGCCTTTGATTTCGCGGAACATCGGATGCGGTTCGATCGAATTGATGTTGCGTAAGGTAGCGTGTAATCCAGGATCTCGTGTTTCCAATTTTCTCAACAAATGGTCAAATTCATAGTTCAATTGCCCATTTGTTACAGGTAATGTTCCATTGAATTGTTGAATGGATATTTTTGTTCTGTCAAATTGATAACCTCGCCTCTCTGCCTCGTTCGCAATGATTGTCAAATAAGTAGCTACTGCTCCGGCGGGTTCTGTTGTATTCTGAAACCGAATCAACTGCGGATGATGTTTGTATCCTTTTGTTCGTCCAAGCAAGACTTTTTGTGCCAAAAGGCCTTCTCTCCAAAGCGCCACAAGACCTTTTGCGTCCAAATAATGGGGATGTATAGACCAAAGCCGCATGAGAGACCCTCTGTCTTGTATGTGCTCTGTGATGCCACAAAACTGGTCGCCTGATCACAACAGAGTTCGTTGGCCGAAAAAACAAACATGCGGGAGGTGGTGAAAAAGACAGATCCAACCCGGAAGTGTCGCGTTTGAGCGCAAAAACTGGAGGCAACATGAATCCGAACCCACACCGACTACCCCGTTTCGCTTGCGCTGCTCTTCTTGCTCTGTCTGTGTTCCCTTCCTCTTCTGTTCACGCCGCTGCTTCTTCCCATCCTGGGGCCCCATCTGGCCCGTCTGGCGTGCTGGTTGCAAATCCCAAACCCTGCGTTTCGGAGAACCCCCAAACCGCCGCAAAAAATGACCCCCAAATCCGCTCTGCGGCAAGTCGCGGGCTTGCATTTTTGGCGCAGTCAAGCCGCACTTGGACGCAGCAGCACCGCTGTTTTGGGTGTCACGTACAAGCGGTCACAATGGAAGCTCTTTCCGTCGGTAAAAAACACCAATATCCCGTTTCCCCAGGTGATCTGTCCGACATGGTGAAGGCACTGAAAATGGGCGTGACCGCAGGCGGGCACAACACAGGAATTGCATTCGAGGGGAGTGCGTGGGCTCGATACGATCAGTGGGTTGGAAACAACGAAACAGGGGACAGATCAAGCATTTTTTTCGTCACGTCGAGCACTCTTAATCCAGCGGGTCGTAATTTGGTCTTTTTCATGGTGTGCTGAGCTACCAAACGTCCGCCGGCTACTTTGGACTAACTCTGATCCGGCTTACATCAAGCCTATTGTGACGACCGCTCGCTGGGATTGCCCTACCCTGACGACTGACCTGCGCTGAGCTGGGTGTGGGCGTTCTTGGACGGCGCACGGGTCTTTATGTCGATATCTCTACTTGCGCTATGGGAATTGAACTGGGGCGTGGCCGGATTTTGTTGATATCCGAGAGAGAGGGAAGTACCACCACCGAGCAGGCCGAATAGGAATGACAGCGAGCGCGAACGGGAGCAGGACGGACTCCTAGAACCGGCACAGCCGCTCGATTAGGAATTGGATGAGGGTGCTGATGCTGCTTGGGATGCGGTGCGTTGCGGACGTGCGAAGCCAGTCATCGCATGTCCGGTTACTCCGCTCGCATTCGCTTCACTCTGCACCGCTTTCGTCTCCATCGGAATTCCCATCAGTGTGTGCGGTGAGCGCGAGGGTTTCCTCCTGCGAGGGTAGCGAGCGCAGTGGCGGCGGCGGCGGCAGCTCGAGTGGTGACGGACGAAAGAACTCGGTGAGACGCAGGTTTGCCGCCTGGGTCGCCTCGATTTTCTTCTTCCGTTCGCTCTTCGTCCCCTGCTGCCGGTAGAGTTTTAGCAAGTGCTTGAACCCTTTGAGCTGATCCATCCCATGGTCTACCCAGTTGGGCCGGATCACCTGCGGCGGACTGGCGACTTCCGCTGTGTCACCCGGAAAAATCCACACGAGAAGGTAGTCTGTTTCCAACGGGATTAGTGGGTACTCAAGCGGGTCAAGGCTGAAGTTTCCGTGTGCGGGCCGTGTCCCATTTCGACGCTGCGTGTTCGGAAGAGGCAGCACGCAGTTCAGCACGGGACAATACAGCCGATACCCAACCGCTCCCCTTGCGCGGCAGGCCAGGACTCTCTGGGCCCACAATCTCATCATGTCAGGAGGAGGGTCTGTGCGTCCGGCTCTGTCTCGCTCCGGGTCGCGCTTCTTTGCCATCCGGCAGCTCTGCGAATGGTATCGCTCATTCTCCCGCTTTGGGATGAACGGTAGCTTGCAGCCTACACACAATCTCGACTCGATGGTCATGTTGGCATTGTCCGTGGCCTCGCCACGCAAAACCAGCCCCTCGCGTAACCCCTGGAATGTACAGGTGTATTGCATGACACAAACGATGGGTAGGTCCGGGTCGTTTGGCGGCAGCATCATCTGCGCAGTGCGTTTGCCACGTCCTGTTCAACCTTTCGATCGGCTCTCTGTTCAGTCATCTGTTGGGTTTTCCATTGCGCCCTCCGATCGGCGATCTGTTCCCCAATCTGCGCCATCCATCCGACGAGAGCCCGCGATCCCGTCGCACTCATTGGCCACAGATCGCGGAATAGATCGCCCAACCACAGGCTGACCTGGATGCCCAGCGGAAAGCCGAACGCAACGCCCAAAGGGAAGCAGAATGGAGCCGCCCCGGTGGCCAAGAAAGAGCAGGCTGCATCAGCGCCATGCCTTCTTTTGGCACGTCCGCGTCCTCCGTTTTGGAGCGCAATTTTTTGCGGGATCACTGCGCCCATTTCATGGGTGATTTCGCGGGGATGCAGCACGCGATTGCGTCGGTGACGGCTCATCGGTCAGATTCAAGAGATGAACGATATTCGCGATCTGGCTGATGTCATACGCTCACACCGTCCACATGGAGCCCGTGCCTACTACCTTCAGAATGTCAACGGACGGTTTCCTAAGCAGGGAGGCTGGAGCCTCGATCCATTTGTCCAGCCAGTCTGTCCCTCTGGACAATACACGCTGGCGTTTCTCGCAAACATCTCCGATCAAGTGCCGCTCCCGCCTGCCATCGCAGGGTTTGCAAACCCAGTGATTCCAGTGCCAGAGCTGAGCCAGGCCATCACCAAAGCCCCAGAGAAGCAGCCTCCGGCAAAGCATGACGACCCGATCTTGTATCACCCGGATTCCATCAAGAACCGTGTCGACTTCGAGCTGACTCAGATGGCTGACGCCAGTATCAAGGCGAAGTTCATGTTGACTGATTACGGCCAGTCCCTCGCCTACGCTCAGGCTTGGCGACAGGAGGCCCAAAATGCGATGCAGTCGATGAGCGTCCTACAAGCACGCGAGCGAGAGCGCCTGATGGAAGAAAACAGCAAGATAGCGGCCAGCCTTGCCGAGGCTCGCCGAGCCGCACCGCCGCCGCCGCCAGACCACTTTGGCAGCGCCCTGATCTTTTTCGGCCAGATAGTGAGCCTTCTCGGGAAGCACGACAAGGATGAAGGCTCTGTGCTCGATTCACTTGTCGCCGGACAGGGAGTAGACGAGGAACAGAAAGCGGCGCTGCTTGCGACCAAGAGCGAACTAGAACGGGTGAAGAAAGAACTGGCGGAGAAGCAGGCACGGAGCGGTGGTCGCACTCAGTTGGTGGAGCGGCTTGCGGCGCTTGAGGCTGAGGCAGCAGCGCTACGAGAGAGTATTAAGTCGAACACCGCCGCGATAACCGAGAAGGACGAGCCAGCCACCAAAAAGCAAAGTGGCACGAATCCCGAGAAGACAGCACCAGAAGCGGAGAATCGTCCACAGACAGAAGGCCGCAAGACGCGATCCACGCTACCTGCCAGACGGAAGACCCGAGGCTCCAATCCGTCCGTAAGTTCGCAGAGACGGAAATAGAGATGGGAACGCAGCATCGGAGCAGTCGCCGTCCTCCGCTCCCGCCGCTAAGCCCCATGACACTTCTTGTATTTTTTCCCGTTGCCGCAGGTACAGGGGTCGTTCCGGCCAGGGGTTGCTTCCGCACGGATCGGTTCGGGCTTCCCGAGTGCCGCGTTCTGCTCGGATAGAAGCGCTACGGTATCGGTGGGCTGCCAGTCGCGCTTCCATGGAGCCATGACCTCAGAGGGAAAGTACAGCTCACGAGGTTGCAGCTTCACGCACTGCGGAACAGCCAGAAGTGCATAGTCCCCGATGGTCGGAGTCCCGAGGCTGGCAACAGAGCTGGCGGCCACGCACGGTAGCCATTCTTGATCAAGCACGGTGAGAGGCGCATCGAAGTTGAGTCGCTGATGCTCCAGACCGGCACGCTGAAGCTGAAAGAGTCGGGACGTCAGGAGCAGCCACTGCGGGTCTAGTGACGGCGGAGACGCACGCAGTCCATTGAAGACAGCACGCAGTTCACGATGAAAACCAGCAGCCTCGGGTGGCGTTCCCTTTTTTCCGAAGGGGACATCGAGGACTTGGTTGATTTGCGCGTAGGTCTTCGGGCGACGCGCAGCAAGGGCGAGCAGCAGGAGCGATGTTGCAACCATCAGCCACGCGTCTGTCGGATCAGCGCCAAGGTACTGCTGCTTGACCGGACGAAGAACGTCTTTCCCAAGTTCGCCGACAACCCAGCACAGACACAACATGCCCCCCAGACTCCCTTGGTTCATGAACAGACCATTGGTGAGCCGAGAGAACAGCTTCTCTGTCGATGGAGCCAGTCGGTCTGCGTCCCGATGCCAGTCCATGGCGATTAGGAACGCAAGATGTCGAAGCAAGAAGTACTTTTCCCAGTATCGTCGCAGTTCTGCTCGATCTCGATCCAGCAGATGTTTCGGTGGAAGCTTGCGGAGCTGCTCGCGCTGTAGGTTCAGTGCTTTGGTCGCCAGGGGAAAGACGTCGATGAACAGGTCGCGACAGAAGGGCTGCCAATAGGAAATGGCATCGAACTCCTCCCGGCAAAGATACCGTCCGGCATGAAGCAGACGAAGCAGAAGCGGCTTGGCGCTGCTCTTCTCACCCGTCAGTTGTTCCGCGACTTTGAAGCGTCGCTTCAGTTCGTCGTGCAGTAGCAGCAGCGACTCCAGTCTTTGGTAGGGAATGAGGTGGGCATCATGGTAGGGCCACCCGGACGCGAGGTTGGTCCGGCAGTGGCCATCGCGACGCACAATGGTGTGCTCGGGTTTGTCTCCCGGAGCGAGGGCAATCGCTACATCGCGGTTGTCCTCCGGTAGCTTGGCTAGCTCCAGAATAAACCGGGTGAGCTGGGAATCATTGTAGAGCACCATCGACCGCTCCATCGCCGGAAGCGACAGCCGGGAGACGGTCCTGTCCAGAAAGTGTTCATCGTGGTGCATCAGTCCTCAGTTGGGGAGCAGCGAGGCCGTTACCTCCAAATCACGTCTAGGTCCGTGACGGACAGCGAGAAAACGACTGCAACCCCGACACACATCGTACCGCGCACCACGGTGGGGCGGATAGAGGAAACGAGGTGATGGGGGCTCCTGTGGCAGAGCGCGCTACGGTTCTTCTCTGTCTGGACGCAGATAGACTCCGGGGGAGTTGCGAATACTGGCCAGACCGCAAGCGACGGGCTGCGCAAACAAGGTCATGGCTTCCTCTCGGCTAGCACACGGATGGAAGAGGACTCCGTAACCAGAGACATCCCACACGATGAAGTGCCACTTGATCCCGCCCTGCTCTCGATACCAAGCGACCTCCCACACATAGAGGTGCGCAGCCTTCCCTGGCTGGCTGGCGGGATGCTCGACGGTTTTGAGGGCGACCATCACATCGCGCACGGGATCGGTGTGGAACCGAGCCGCGGCATCGAGCCAGAACAGCAGCGCCCGCTCATTTGGCGTCGCGGCCCTGTCGAGGTCAGCCAACCAGGGGCGGCTGGCTAGCAGTGGGGGTTCCATCGTCGCAGACTGCGCCATCTTCTGTGACTGATAAACTCTTTGCCGTCGGCTTCTTCGGCGAGAACGGCTGATCTTGACCGATGCTTGTGCTGTGCTTTCCATGACTTCACCTCGCTGTGCCCAGCATGAATGTGCTGTATACAGAACAATTACATTCTGTTCCGTTCGCTTACAAGTTCTGCTTACAGAACAAGGCGTGCTGGCTGTGTCTTTGCCGTCGCAGACGTGCTAAGCGACAGTCCGTGACTTTGGCCTGCGAAAAACTCGGCGAACGCCTCTTTGAAGCCCGCGACCGGGCGGGCCTCACGCTGCGCGAGCTGGGCCAGCGCTCCGGCGTTTCGTGGTCATCGATCAGCGCGATCGAAAAGGGCCGTCAGTCCGCCACCGTCGAGACAATCGAGCGACTGGCACTCGCCCTCGGCGTGCGCCCGTCGTGGGTGGCGTTTGGGGAAGGGCGGGCAGCGCGTCACAAGCAGACGCTCCCAGCTCAAGCGCACTCAGACGCGATCTGAGGCGCAGTTTCGACACGGTCGCGAGGGGATATCATCGAAGAAGAGCCGACATTACAACGCTGGGCGTGGGTACGTCTCGATCCAAACAGTCAGAGTGCTCCCGATCGAGGGCGTGGTGTCGCTCCGAGAGGGAGCATCTACCCAACGGTTGCACTGACTGTGTGCGCTCTTTTGCAGCACGACGAACGCCGGAGGTCGTCATTCCCTGTCTGTTACGGCCTCTGCGCGGCGTCCCCTTGTTTCGCTCGCTTGCGCTTGTGTTGTTCTTCCTGCCTTTCATGCTCTTCGGATTCTTCCTCTACTACCACCACCTCGCCGGTCTGTGCGTCGATCTGCACTTCCATGATCTTCTTATCAGACGTAATGATGTCAAATGAGTAAACAAGTCTGCCTTTCTCTGTTTCCAGCTCAGCACTTTTCACTTTTCCTGGGACGCGCCTAAGCGCAGTTGCCTTCGCTGCTGCCATTGTGATCGGAGGAGACTGCTTGGCCACCGCAGGGGCAGATACGTCGAGCAGCAAACACAGCGCAAAGAGGATCGGAGTTTTGTATCGCATAGACCTAGCCTAACATCCGCGGATCGATGCAGGGTCTGCTGCAACATGAAGTTTTCATGAAGCGAGCCAACGATGGTCGCCGTTGGATGTAGCGTGCGGTCATGTCTCATCGTGACCGAAGTCCTGGGCCGCACCATGCGTACTCGCTTCATGGTAGGTGGCGAGCGGCGCTTTCGCTTCCTGTCCTCGTGGCTGTCTTGGCATGCCAGAAGGCTCCGTCGGCCACTGCACCACTTCCGACTCCGTCAAGTGAAGCGACGCTCGGACGGGTGACGCTGTCTGCGCAAGCAGAGACGCGGCTAGGAATTTCTACAGGACTGACTCCACTTGCAACCTCGCGAACGTCCCAGCGCCGTCTGTTTCGCGGGGAAGTGATTCCGCCTCCGGGTCGCTCCGCCTGGCTCTGTGCACCACATGCCGGGATTGTCTTGCCCGCATCGGGATCACCCTTTCTGCAAGCCCAAGATCGCGTGCAGAGCGGACAGGTCGTGGTCCTGTTGTCCGCCAGTCTGGCCCCTACCGAGCGAGCGCAGCTGTCCACTGTTCGTGTCGATGCCGATGCGCAGGTCGCGCGTGCCAAAGTCCAAGATGAAGCGAGTGAGCTGGCCCTTCAGCGTGCCGAGCGCCTGCTGGCGGAAGAGGCGGTCGGCAGCAAAGTGGTTGATGATGCCAAGGCCCAGCGCGACACCGCGAAAGCGGCTCTGCAAGCGGCGCTGTCCCAGCAGGCAGCGGTCGGGGGAACCAGCGTAGTCGCAGCCCAAGCTGGCGTCACATCGCGGGGCGTCTTGTCACAGACCCCGCTGGTCACCCCCCTTTCAGGAAGGGTCAAAGAGGTGAGAGTTTCTGCGAGGCAGCTCGTCCTTGCCGGTGCTCCGCTGGTTGAGATTGTCGATGATGAAGTGGCGTGGGTTCGCGTGCCTGTTCCAGCGGGAGCAACTGCATCGCTGCCCGCCAAAAGCGCAGCCTATGTCGAGGCTCTCTCTGCATCGTCAGCAGCTGCGGCGGTAGCGGCTCCCCCTGCGGAGCATGCACCAGTGACCGCAAGTCCACAGCAATCGACCGTCGATCGCTACTTCGTATTGCCCCAGCCGACGCACTTTGAGGTGGGACAGACTGTCGCTGTTTGGCTGACACAGGGAGAAGAAACGGATGCTCCGATCATCGCAGCGAACGCACTCCTCTACGATGCAACGGGCGGTACGTGGGTGTATCAGCAGGCTGCTCCACACTCCTTTGTGCGGCGCAGAGTCGAGGTGATACGCATTGCGGAAGGAGTCGCATTCCTAAGTCACAGGAGCCTGCATCCGAGCGGTCTGCGGCTCGGGGATCTCATCGTCACAGCCGGTGCGATGGAGATCTTCGGTACAGAGTTCGGTAGCGGCAAATAGGGAGTCTTGCCAGATGCTTGCGTTTCTCATCTCTTCTGCGCTGCGCTTTCGGCTTCTGACCCTGCTGTTTGCCGTCGTGTTCCTTGGCATTGGACTGCAATCCGCAAGCCGCACTCCGCTGGATGTATTTCCCGAGTTTGCACAGCCAATGATCGAGGTCCAGACCGAAGCCCCAGGACTCTCTACGGAAGAGGTAGAGAGCCTGGTCACACTGCCCCTTGAAACGGCGCTCGCAGGTCTGCCAGAGCTTACCACGCTGCGCTCGAAGTCCGTTTTGGGACTGTCATCGATCGTGCTGTTACTACGCGAGGGAACGGATTTGCTGCGCGCAAGACAGCTGGCTCAAGAACGACTTGCGATCGAGTCCCCCCGACTCCCATCGCTGGCTCAGCCTCCCGTGATCCTGCCTGCACTGTCCTCGACCAGTCGCGCACTCAAGATCGGAATTACGTCGAAAAAGCTGTCTCAGATGGAGCTATCGGAGCTGGTCCGTTACACCATCCGCCCTCGGCTCTTGGCAGTAAAAGGAGTCGCCAACGTCACGGTCTGGGGACTGCGCGACAGACAGCTTCAGGTACTGGTTGATCCCGCGAGAATCGCTGGACACGGCGTCTCTCTCGATCAGGTTCTGCGCGCTGCTGCTGATGCCTCACAGCTCGTAGCAGGGGGCTTTCTTGACAGCGCCAACCAGCGGCTGGCAGTGCGTCATGTCACCTCCCTTTCGGACCCACAGCGGCTTGCACAAGCAGCGATTCCTTCGGTTCCTGGAGGTTCCGCAGACAGCTTGCGTCTAGGCGATGTGACCTCTGTGACCGTGGGGCATCCTCCATCGATTGGCGATGCGGTGATAAATGGTCGCGAGGGACTGCTCCTGATCGTCGAAAAGCAGCCGACCGGAAACACACTGTCGCTTACGCACGATGTGGAAGCAGCGCTCGCACTGCTTCGGCCCGGACTCGCCGATGTGGAGATCGATCCTGCGATCTTCCGTCCCGCCACCTTCATCGAACAGTCTCTGCACAACCTGCGATCCGCGCTGTCCATCGGCTGTCTGATGGTGATTGTCGTGCTGTTTGTGTTTTTGCGAGATGTTCGCAGCTCGCTCATCAGCTTGACTGCGATCCCGCTCTCGCTCGTGGGGGCTCTGCTTGTGTTGTCGCTGCTTGGGGGAACGCTGAACACGATGTTTCTGGCCGGGCTGGTGATTGCCATCGGAGAAGTCGTCGATGACGCGATCATCGATGTAGAAAACATTCGCCGTCGACTGCGTGAGCGCCCGCAGGAGACCTCTGTCTTTGCCGTGGTGCTCTCCGCTTCGCTAGAGGTCCGTAGCTCTGTGGTCTACGCAAGTCTTCTGGTGTGTCTGGTCTTTGTGCCCGTGCTGGTTCTGGATGGCGTTGCTGGTGCGTTTTTCCGTCCGCTCGCGCTCGCCTATGTGCTGTCGATCCTGACCTCGCTTGCGGTTGCGCTGACGGTGACACCCGCGCTTTCGCTGTGGCTCTTGCCCCACGCATCCCAACTGAAAGCAACGGAGCCACGGCTGAATCTGTGGCTACGTTCTGGATATCGGCGACTGCTGATTCCTCTTCTTGGCAGGCCGCGCATCGCCGCGTACCTCACCGCAGGAGCAGCGGCGTTCGGATTCATCTGTCTGCCGCTGCTTGGGGATGAGTTCCTTCCCGACTTTCAGGAGCGCGACTTTCTGATGCACTGGGTCGAGAAGCCTGGTGCTTCTGTCGAAGCAAGCCGTCGATCGACGCTGCGCATCAGTCAGGAGCTGCTGTCGATTCCAGGGGTTCGCTCGTTTGGATCGCACATCGGTCGCGCAGAAGTCGCCGATGAAGTGGTGGGTCCGAACTTTACTGAGCACTGGATCAGCTTGGACAGCAGCGTGGACTACGAGCCAACGGTTGCACGCATCCGCGCGGTGGTATCCGGCTATCCTGGTGTGTTTCGTGATGTGCTGACTTACCTGCGCGAGCGGATGAAAGATGTCCTGTCTGGTGCGCAAGGTGCGATCGTGGTGCGGATTTTCGGGTCGGACTTTGCGACGCTGCGCTCCGAGGCGGCGTCGATTGGTTTGCTGCTGGGACAGATTCCTGGCGTGGTCGATCTCAAAGTAGAGCCGCAGGTCTTGGTTCCCCAGGTCGAGCTGCGGATTCGCGAGGAGCGCGCATCGTTATTCGGGCTCACCGCTGCGCAGATCCGCCGCGCTGCCAGCACGCTGGTTGCGGGAAGCAGAGTCGGTGAAGTCTACGAAAAACACCAGCAGATTCCGGTGGTGGTGTGGGGCGAGCAGCCTGTCCGAAGTGATGTGTCGGCGCTGCGGAACCTCCTCATTGAAACGGCCAAGGGTGTCCAGATTCCTTTGCATGAAGTGGCTGACATCGTGATCACAGCTGCGCCAAACGAGATCAAAAGGGAAGGCGGATCGCGACGCATTGATGTCACCTGCAATGTGCGCGGTCGCGATCTAGGACATGTCGCCAAACAGGTCGAAGCCGTCGTTCGCTCGCATGACTTTCCTCGTGGCTATCATCCCGAGCTGCTCGGTGAGTTTGCCGCACGCAAGGGTGCGCGCAATCAGCTTCTGCTGTGGTCGCTGCTGGCGTTTGCGGGGGCGCTCTGCCTGCTCTACCTTGACTTTCGCAGCGTGCGACTCACGGCGCTTTTGGTCGCTACCTTGCCACTTGCGCTGACTGGCGGTGTACTCGGCGCATTGATCGGAGGAGGCGTTCTCTCTCTCGGATCGCTGGTCGGCTTTGTCAGCGTACTTGGAATCGCCAGCCGCAATGCACTGATGCTGCTGGGTCACTACCGTCACCTGCAAGAGCAAGAGGGATTACCACAGGGCACAGAGCTGATCCTGCGCGGTGCAGAGGAGCGACTGATTCCGATTCTGATGACCGCTCTGTGTGCAGCGCTGTCTTTGCTTCCCATCGTTGTCCGCGGTCGACTGCCAGGCTACGAAATAGAACATCCGATGGCGCTTGTCATTCTCTGCGGTCTGCTCACTTCCACAGCCCTTAACTTGCTGCTGCTGCCGTCTCTGTACGGTGCGTTTGGGAGGAACAAATGAGGCATTTGTTCTGCTTCATTTTATCGGGATGTTTGTGTCTACTATTACAGGTGAGCGGTCCGCCTGCTGCGCACGCCGACACAGAAAAGAGTTCATCTGTACAGCAGCCCAGGCCGCTGACACTTGCTGAATGTGTCCGTCTCGCGGAAGCAAGCGAGCCTGTCGTTCTGTTGCAGAAGGCCCAGAAGCTAGGCGCTGCGGCGCTGGTTGAACAAGCCAAGACACTGCCGAACCCGACGGTGTCCTATGTCGCGCAAGATGTGGGTCTACAGGGCGCGAATGGTCCGCTGCTTCTGCATCAGGCTACCGTGGGATTTTCGCCCCTTGTGGCGCTGCTGCGCATTCAGGAAACACGGGTGGCCTGTGCAGGTCAGCAGCAGACCAGCGCAGCGATCGAAGTCGATCGACAGAAGCTCCGTGATGCTGTTGGGCGCGCGTATTACGAACTGCTGATGCAAGACAAGGTGTGGCGCGTAGAACAGGAGTCTGCACGGCTTGCGGACCAGCTTGTGATTGAATCACAGACAAGAAAGCGACTTGGTGATGCCAGCGGTCTTTCTGTGCTGCGTGCAGAAGCAGAGCGTGAGGACGCCGCGCGTCAAGTCGCAGACAGAGAGCATGCGCTAGCAGTGGCGAAGCTGGCTTTTTCGCTGCTGTTGGGGGTCTTGCCACCGCAGACTCTTGCGCTACAGGAAGAGAGTCCAGAGGCTCTTGTTGCACTGCCAGAGCGGATTGCCGAAGTGCTTCGGCGCGGTGGTGCAGAAGATGTAGAGACGCAGCGTCAAGTCCTTCAGAAGCTGGCAGAGTCCAAGCGGCCCGAGCTTGCGCAGGCGCTTGCAGAGAAGCATCAGGCCGAGCTTTTGTCCCAGCTTGCGACGCTCCGCGCGATGCCGCTTTCCGATGTGCAGGTTTCTGTAGGAATCCGAAGCTCGCAGATAGGAATTGGTGGAGTCGTGACACTAGCAGGGTCGCTTCCGATTTCGGACTGGAACCAAGGCGCAAGACATCGCGCACTAGCGCAAGGGGTCCGGGCGCAAGCGCGACTGGCTGAAGTGAGACAACAGGTCTGGCTCGAAGTCGAGAGCAGCTTGCGTGACTTTTATCATGCACGGATGCAGCGAAGCCAGCATGTGCTGCCGCTTGTGGAGCGCCGTCGCCTGGCACTCGTTACAACACGCCGACTGTTTGCCGAAGGATTTGCTTCATTTTCGGAAGTGGTCTTGGCTAGTCGGGATCTGCTTACCGCGCAGCGCACGCTCTATCAAATTGAGCGAGATGCACTCATCGCTCGTTGGCGCCTTGCGGTGTCTTTGGGCGCTTGGTAGGTGTCAGCTATGCTGGTACTGCTTGTGGAAGATGATGTTCGCTTGGCTCGGGCTCTGTCAGCGGGACTTGCTGAGGAGTCCTATTCTGTTGAAGTGGCCATCGACGGTGACGCAGCACTGTCGTCACTCCTACAGACTGTTTTCGATGTCTGTATCTTGGACATACAGCTTCCCAAGCAAGACGGTCTTGCAGTGCTGGCTCAAGCTCGAGCTGCCGGTGTCACCACACCTATTTTGGTGCTAACCGCCCGCGATGCGGTATCCGATCGCGTCCGTGGACTTCGCGAAGGAGCGGATGACTACCTAACCAAGCCGTTTGCGTTTGCAGAGCTACTGGCCAGACTGGAAGCACTCATCCGCAGAGGCGGTGCCCGTCATGGCGACGTCATTGTGCGCGGCCCGCTGCGTGTCTGTATATCTGCGCATGAGGTCCAGGTTTGCGCGATTCCCATCGAGCTTCCCCCCAAGCAATTTGCGCTTCTCCTGATGTTGCTTCGCCATGAAGGAGAGGTGGTCACGCGATCCATGCTGCTGCGCAGTGTCTGGGGCTATTCCTTTGATCCCGGCACGAACATCGTGGATGTTCACATTGCGCAGCTTCGTCGGAAGCTCGAACAAGCCGGAGCGGAAAACGTTATCCACACCATTCGCGGAGTCGGCTACCGTGGTTCCTTTTCTGCCTAGCTTCCGGTCACTTCGTTCACGACTTGCAGTCTTCTTTGCGGCGCTCATTGCAGCTGTGCTGCTTGCGTTTGGCAGTGCGGTCTATGTCGTAGCGGCCGTCATGGAGTCTCATGAAACGGAATCCCAAACAGAGAAAGATCGCGAGCTGCGGCAGGTTCGTCATCTGCTCTATGTTTCACTCAGCCTGGGAATTCCGCTTGGTGCAGTCTTGGCTGCAATCGGCAGCAACTGGATGACGCGGCGAACGCTCCGTGCGATGTCCGACATTGTAGCGACAGCAAGCGTACTGGCTCCTGATAGTTTAGACCAACGGATTCCGCTTCGACCGGAAGATGATGTCGAGATCATCAGACTGGTTGGCTCTCTCAATCACATGCTCGCGAGGGTTGAACGTGCGGTATCTGGACTGCGGCGATTTACCCAGGATGCAGCCCATGAACTGCGCACTCCAATCGCTGTTTTACGGACTCGCTTAGAAATCGCGCTGCGAAAGTCCCGTGATGAGATCACACTTCAGACGCTGATTGAAGAGACCCTGGAGGAACTGGATGCTCAACAGCAGCTCGTAGATGCACTGCTCCTTCTGGCGCGCTCGGATGCTGGTGAGCTTCAGGTGAAGCATCAGCCGGTGGTGCTGAATGAGCTGATCGAGGACGTGGTCAGTCTGTACGAAGCCATTGCCAAGGAAGAGTCACAACAGATCTTCCTAAAGTGTCCGCAGGATATCGTTCTCTGTACCGACAAGCTCCTTCTCTACCGCGCACTTGCGAACCTGCTCGACAACGCCTGTAAGTACACGCCACGAGAAGGTCGCATTTCGATCGAGGTGCATCGGCAGAACACGGATCTTTGTATCTGTGTGTCCGATTCTGGACCAGGCATCTTGCCCACGGATGCCGAGCGCATCTTTGAGCGCTTCTTCCGTGCTGACAGTCATCGTGGCAGCACGAGCGGCTTTGGCTTGGGACTGTCCATTGCGCACGAATTTGTGAGCGCTCTCGGTGGCCGCCTGTCCCAAAAACCAAGCGCAAGCGGCGGGACCGTGTTCCAGATCATCATCGGGAATGTGGATGAAGCACCAAGTACAATCGAGAAAGGGATGTAGCGAATATGCGCTGGTAGACTTATCTTGGGATCAGTACATTGGTCACGCATACCTTCGTCGCCCATTGAGCCATCTCTGGGGCGGTCGCGTTCGGGATCTTGGGGATCCGTGCCGTCCGCAATCACCCCATCTCCAAAGACTAATAATTTCCATACATCGGTCCATGTTGTCAGGGCAACGGTCGATCTGCCGTTCGGCTTGATGGTGGCTTAGCCGTAGCCGGGATGCGGCGTGCGATGTCAGTTTCTGGCCGGGCGCTGGCCCAGGCTTGGGAAGGTCTAGGCCAGCCGATCAGGTGCCAATCTCAGATGGGACGGGAGCCACCTGGCCAACAGCGCTCATGCCCGCGCGCTACTCCACCGACCACGACCCAGTAATTCCCGCTGCGCATACGGCTTGCCCTCGGTCAGGCAGCATATCGTCCCGTCGTCGCAGTCAGGTGCGCCGCTGGAGGAAGGACGCTCGATGAGACGAGCCCATTATTGGCCATCGCAAACGTCGCTGGTCATGGGCGTTGGATGACAAAGTGGCTCTGGCCCACCGAGCGACCTGCTGGATGTAGACCCACTGCCGCTCTGTCCCCTTGTCGAGATAACGCAGGAGAGGGTCGATGGTTTCTCAACCAGCCAAAAGCTCCGCAACCTCGGAAACCGTCGCCGCCCGACTGAGCCACGAGGCGAGTACAACCGGATCGGTACATTCCGTGATTCGCTTCTCGACTTCTACAGGAATGTCGATGCCGCGAGAGCGCAGCACAAGCAACAGCGCCCTGGCCTCTCCCTCAACACGGCCTTGCTCTCGTCCTCGTTCCTCCCCGATCTGGATTCCCTTCTCTTCACCTGCTTGAAACCCCTCCGCTCGCCCTTCTTCCTTCCCCTCCTGCCACCGCAGCTCCGCTCTCTGTTCCGCGAGTTCGGACAAGCTCTGTGCCCACTTTCCAAACTCTTGTGGATCGGTGGGAGGAGGTGGGAGGTTCTGGAGCACCGGCTCGCTCAGCGTCGGAGGTTCCGGCAAGTCCTTTCGCATCGCGTCCGCTCCGCAGAACGTCGCAATCTTTTCCAGACACGCCGCTCGGACTCTGTCTGCGAGTAGGAGGACTCTCTTTTGCAGCTCTGCTAGCTCGTCTGCCGTGATTCGATACGACATCGAATAGCGAGCATCAATATATGCCTTTTTGAGCAAATCGAAAAGGTGTTTGTCGTCGGGCTCGGTCTTGGGAAGGAGGTCTACCAGCAGCGCGTGCTGTTCTCCTGCTTGGACTCCCAACAGCTCGATGTCGTGCGTTCTCTGCTTGTATCCCGTGAAAACCAGAATCGCCGCGTGATAGTAACGCTCCGTCGCCTGGTGAAGCAGGAACGCCGATTCCTTTAGCCACTGCCGCGCTCCATAATCACGGCTCCCACGCCAGAACTTCCCGGCGCTGTCGTACCAGTTTTCAAAATTCCGTTCCGCCAGCGCGAGCCGTTCCTGCGCATTCAGCGCCTTCGGTTTCGCGAGGGAAAACCGCCGTCTATCGAAGAGCATCACTCCTTCATTCGCAATATCGCCGAAGAAGTATTGACCTACCCGAATCTCTTTGTTCACGAACTTGATGTCGTGAACGATGAACGTGAGCGGCGTGTCTCCGATGATCGCGCGCACCTTCCGTTCGAGATCCCCCCACACCGTAAGGTCGTTCACTTGCTTCTCGTTCTCGACGACAACCAGCAAATCGTAGTCGCTCTTGTAGCCCGTCTCCTGATCGTCCACCCAGTCGCCGCGCGCACGCGAACCAAACAGGATGAGCATGTCGATAGGAATCGTGAGCGTCGGGTCCGTAAAGACCGCAGTGATCGCCTGAAGTTTCTGCTGCTGGTCGTCGGGAAGATGGTCGATGGTGGTCTTCATGGCGATGTGGTGTCACGGAACCTAGCATGGTGAGAAGGGAGTTGATAGCGTCTTCGAATTACTGGTTGGGTTCGCTTACGCTCTCTCCATCGTGCGCCACCGAAGCGATCAAGCTCACCACCAGCGACGGATACCAAGCACCACCACCGTCGCGTTGAAAGCCCTCCATCGCCAGTCGCACACCGATCTCCTTCAGCGTCATTCCTTGCTCGCGAAGTTCGCTTGCCCGTCGAGCAGCGGACTTCCGATCTGCCGGTGATTCCAGCAGCTTCGTCACCTGCGCCGGATGCCACTTTCCTCCGCGCTGCGGAGTCAACTTCGCCTTCCGCAGACGCACTCCAATCTGCGAGAGGCTGAACCCTTCCTTCCGCAACTCGACCGCCAGCGCCGACGCTGCTTCAGGATCGAAGCGAGACGGAATGTGCGGTCTATTCTTCCGCATCGTGTGCATTCCTTCGCGATGAAGGATGATGCAGATCCGGTTCACTCTCCACGTTCCGTTTCGTCGCGCTGGTGTCTGTACGGCATTCAGTCTCTGCGCAATCTTCGCAAAGGAGAGCCCCTCTGTGCGCAGACTCTTGATCTTCTGGATCACTTCCTGTTCATCAGGAATCGGCACCAATAGTCTACGTCCGTTCGCATCCATATCGTCGCTGAGTGCGTATCCGTAAGGAGCGGGACCGAGCCGCACTCCCTGCGCTTTCATGTGGCGCAGCGCATCCCTCGTGCGTTCCGAAATCATCTCCCGCTCAAACTGCGCGTAGTTCGCCAGGTTCATCAGCACCATCCGCCCTGCCGCCGAGTGAGTGTTCGCCATTCCGCACAGCGATAGCAAGTGATAGCGCTCGTTCCCAAAGTAGTCCTCGACGAGCGTGCAGACATCGCGTAGCGACCGACTGAGGCGATCCAGCTTCACGACGATCAACGTATTCGCCGTCCCTCGACGAAGCATTGCGAGGGCCGCTTGCAGTCCGGGCCGTTCCAGAGTCCCCCCAGAGATCCCCTCATCCGATTTTATGTCGATAAGCTTTATGCCGTTGAACTTGCAGTATGCCCGCAGCTTATCGCGTTGTGCGTCGAGGCTCACTCCCTCGGAGACTTGCTCCTGGGTGCTCACCCGAACGTAGCCGATTGCAGTCTTGTTACTGTTTGTGGTACGGTGTGTGTTCATCCTCCGTGTAATAAGTTCTATTCACGGAGCTTTTGAGGTATGCAAAGGAGCTTCTGACTGCACAAACCAAAGAGGGCTCCATTCGCGATGATGACCGTCGGTTGCCGGTTACCGGAGGGACGCTCGAAACCACCTTCCAAGCGGCACAAACGTGGCGGCAAGCGTATGCGCGGACTGCGGATGAAAAATGGTTGTCTCCCATGCGCAAAGCAGAGGGCTTTTTGG
The DNA here is from genome assembly GCA_035328405.1 of Pseudomonadota bacterium. Lineage (GTDB taxonomy): Bacteria > Myxococcota_A > Polyangia > Palsa-1104 > JAEUJZ01 > JAEUKA01. The sequence goes on from DAOLIT010000043.1 coordinate 29,399, forward strand.
TCAAATCCTCTGCGTCTTTTCGGAATGACAAGAATGTTTACATCCAAGACGTGAACTTCGCGCTCCTGGGTCTTTTGGCGTCGGGAGTGACCCGAAACGAACCGAGCGCATACAACCTGATCTCACTTCTTTTGCAAAGACAGAACGCGGACGGGGGATTTGGTCTGGATGGCAAAAAGAGTGATGCGTTTGCAACAGGGCAAACGGTGTATGCACTCAAGCTGGCGGGTTTTTCGGATGCCGATCCGCAAATTGCACGCGCGATGAACTTTTTGACCCGCACGCAGGATCAGAGCGGCGCGTGGAAAACGTACCGCAGCAACCAAGGGGGTGCGGAAAAAGCAGAGACGATGTGGGCCGTGCTCGGTCTGGTCACGGTGGACATTGCGAGCCTGAAAGTGACCGGCCTGTCCGACGGACAGCATGTGGAACCAAAGATGGCTCTCCAGGTTTCCGCAGCCGACAATCAGGGGGCCGGAATCCGACAGATCGAACTGCTTGTTGACGATCGTCCAATTCACACCGCGTGTGGTTCCAAGTTGTCCTATACGCTGGAAACCAGTGGGCTGCCCGCCGGAAAACATATGGTCGATTTTGTCGCGATCACAACCAAAGGCCAGCGTTCCGTGCGTCGTTTTGCGGTGTATGCAGGTGATGTGTTTATGACAGAACTTGGCGCGCAGTTTGACGAAAGAAGCCAGAGTTCGGTGGTGTCCCTGCGCAACATCGCTCCGCAAGCGGAACAAAGTGGGGCGGTGGAAGTGGAGATATACAAGGTCTCAGACAACGGAACGGCCAATGGGAAAGACAAGAACACTCCGTCTGCACAAGAAAGGGTGTTCTCCACCAGCAAGAAAGGGGAAATTGGGGGTCTTGCGTTCGGATGGAACGGAAACAACACAGAGGGGAAGGCACTGCCCGTCGGTCGATACCTCGCGAAAGTGCAATTCCGTGATCAAAAAGGAAACGTGCGGCAACAGGATAGCACCCTGTTTTTCCATGGTACCGAAAAGGCCCAACGTGCTCAGTTTGCAGAGGTCGAAGGCCAGGTTGCGTTGCGCGATGGACAAGGATCAGCCAACACCGTGGTCGAGCTTGTGGATCATGCAGGGAAAGTGGTTCAAACTACGCGCACCACTGAACAGGGAAATTATCGTTTCAAGTCCGTAGACGGCGGAAATTACAAAGTCCGCGCCAGAAAAGTCGGTTTTGCCGATTTGGAACAAAGCATCCAGGCCGCTCCCGCAGCCGCTCCTGCCAAGGCGAGCATGGCCTACTGAAAGAAACACATGCCTGCCTTTTGTTTGCGTTGCCCCATCTGTGAAAACCCCCTTGCTTCCGATCCGAAGGAAGCGTCGGCCAAGTTTCGACCCTTTTGCTCGTCGCGGTGCCAGGCCATCGATTTGGGAAATTGGCTCGGCGAACGGTATACGGTCCCCGGCGAATCGGTGGGCCCGCCGCAAGACGGCGAATCTCGAAACAGTTGACCCCTCCCGGAGCCCCAACACCCACCCCGCGAGCCTTTTTTCTGGCTATTGCAGGGGAAAAACTCGACTTTTTCGCCAGAAACACGGTACTTGCCCCTCATGATTCACAAACACCCTGTGGAGTCTTGTCTTTCGCGTGTTCCAAAGTCGCCAAACGGTGTGTTCGCAGCACTGTTTTGCAGCGCTCTTTTTGTCGGGTTTCAGGTGGGCTGTACGGACAAACTGCCGCCCCCGAAACCACCCCTGTTTGTAGACTCTTTCGACCGCGCCGAGCTTGGGGGGAACTGGAAAAGTACCGCGCCAGAGGGCACCTACCGCATCGAAAACGGGCAACTGGTTGTCAAAGGCGCTCGCAACCATCCGTTGTGGCTGACCGTACCGCTTCCCACTGACGCTGTGATTGAACTTGATGCGATGAGCACGAGTTCCCAAGGGGACCTCAAATTCGAGGCATGGGGCGACGGACAAAGTTCCGCCAAGACCGTTTCGTACACTTCAACGGGTTATGTGTTCATTCATGGGGGTTGGCAAAACCGATTGACCGCGCTGTGTCGGCAAGATGAACACGCAGACGATCGGAAAACCCGCTCGGATTTGCGCGTCGTGCCCCACAAAACCTATCACTTGGTCGCCACCCGCAAAGACCAACTCCTGCGCTTCTATATCGACGGAAAATTGGCCCTCGAAATGGACGATCTGTCCCCCCTTTCAGGCCCCGGACACGCTTTTTTCGCCTTCAACAATTGGGAAACAGAAGTCCACTTCGACAACTTGGTCGTCCGCCCCTACTAGGAGTACCCCTATTGTCCTGATGGCAAAAGCCGCAGTCCGGTGGGAAGCGTGTCTCCGAACACAAATCGCTCCTCTTTTTCTTCGCGCGGCACGACTTCTTTGAGGGAACGCAAAAGGGGGCCTCCTTCTGCGTTGGGAAGAGACGCTGCAATCCATTCCGAAACGGTCTGTCTCACCGTCGCAGACACATCAATTGCGCGATCGCCGGTCAAACGGCAAAGCTCTGTCACCGCATGAGCGACTTGGTACCGTTCGTCCGCATGGCTGGTTTTGTCGACCGGCAACTTCATGAGCCGCTGCGCCCACTTTTCCGCAAGACCGTGCGACACCACCGTATCGTGCGGCCCATACAACGGCAGTCGCCCTCCGATTCGCCCAATCGACCACAGTGCAAATTCGCTGCGTCTTTTTTCCAGCACCGCTAGCACCGCGTCGCCAAGTTCCGTCTTCTTTTTCACATCCAGCCGTTCACACGAAGACAGCATTCGGCACAGTTCCGCATGTTCGTGCGGCCCCGGCGCTTTCCGATCGGGGCGACGCAGCGACGGCACAAACAAAGGTGCCGCACGTTTCCAGATTTCCTCTTGTTGGTTCCTGGACAGGCCGCCGGAAATTCGACGCCACAAAATCCACCACTCCAGCCGACACGCATCGTCTTTTTCGTGATGAAGCCCCGCATTCCAAGCGCGCCAAGCCTCTTTCACACGCCAGTCGTCCAGCGGAAAACCAAAACCCGGTCGCAACACAAAACCCACCAAGTTCAGCCAACGCGCTTCATGCGCCGCACTTTTCGTCCTGTGATCGCGAGCTTTTTTCAGTTCCTCCCAAAGCGCACGCAGCGTCGGCGTGGACCAATTTTCTTTCGGCCCCAACACCTGAGAAAGTGCTTTGGGCAAAGCCGCTGGCGACGCACTTTGCGCAAACGTCGCGTGGATGTGTTCTGCCGCTGCTTGCAGAAGTCCAGCCTCGGCAGCTTTGGGTCCTGAATGCTGTTCGTCGCCTTCCGAATCGGAATCGCTTGTCTCGGTCTTGTTTTCGCCGTCCGTCGGAACTTCGGTCTGTCGCAAATCGAATTGCAGCCGCCATTTGAGCGTGCCGCCCTCCGCGTCCTTTTCCGTCGCCACGGCCCACAATTCCAGCGTTCCGATTTCCGTCAACCGCGCCGCCAGCGTCACGGTGACCGGGCGCTGTTGCGACGTTTTCGGATGACGAAGCACCGTGTACAGCGGCGGAAGTTCGGTGGCTTCACTCGGGTCCAGTTTCAGCACTTGTCCTGGTGCATCGCCTTCGCGCAGCACGCTCGAAAACAGTCGAAACCGCACCGGCTGATTCAACAAAAGCAACATGCGCACCGACGGCAATTCCTGCTCGCTGCCTTCTTCCATACCTCGAGGCAAAAGGCACACCTGCGACACCGCTTGGTCTTGCGCACTCCCTGCTTCGACGTAATACGCCCGCGCCGCCCCGCCCAAAATCCGCAAGCCCTCGCCCGACCGAGACAGGCCCGAATACGCCGCTCCGCGCGCCACCGCCAAATCGAGGGACTCGCTCGAGAGCAACCGAGGCCGCTCGCCGCCGATTTCCTTGAGCACATCCAAGATGCGTTCCCGAATGCTCGGGGCGGACATCACGCCGCCATTAAACAGCACCACGGTTGGGTGCGCCTTGTGCTGTCGCAAAAACGCAGCGACGTGACGGGTCATGGCCGCGTCGGCCACATACGGAAGACCAAATTCTTGCAGACCCGATCGGCTCCGGCCCGGCTCTGCATCCGCCTTCACCCGAGGGAAAAACCCGTCGAGAACCGCCTGTTCCACGTCCGATCGCAGCAATTCGCTGTGTAGACCGCCGCCGATCAAACGGCTGCCTCGTCCGGCAACGTGAATGCTGAAACGCTCTGGCGGCTCTTCCCCGAGCAATTTCTCTTTCGCGACCCGGCACGCCTGCAAAAGCCCAGCAAACGTGTGCGGCGAAAGGCGCTGGCCGCCGAGTTGTTGCTCCACGCGACGCGCCAACAGCAAATCCATGTTGTCGCCGCCGAGCAGCAAGTGTTCTCCCACCGCCGTTCGCGTAAACGACAACTTTTTCCCACTTCGCGCCGCCGTTTTCTGTACCGAGATGAGCGTAAAGTCCGTCGTTCCGCCCCCAATGTCACACACCAGCACCACATCACCTACCTCCACCTCCTCGGCGAAACGCGCGTGTTGCGACAGCCAGTGATAAAACGCCGCCTGCGGTTCTTCCAAAAGCGACAACTGAGACAACGGAATCCCCGCCCGACGCGCAGCCTCGACCGTCAGTTCACGAGCCACTTCATCGAACGAAGCCGGCACCGCCAGCGTCACCTCCATTTCCGTCGGTGTTGCCCCGTGCGCATGGCCAAATGCCGTCAACATGTGGGACAGATACCTGGACGAAACCTCGACCGGAGAGAGCTTCGGCACATCCGCCGCGCCGCCCCACGGCAAAATCGCCGCCAGCCGATCGACCCTGGGATGGCACAGCCAACTTTTCGCCGAAAAAACCGTCCGCCCCGGCACCAGCACCGACTGGGTTCGCGCAAACTCACCGACGACAAAATCAGGGGAAGGCGCATCCATCGGCGTCCACGGCAACCGCGTCGAATGTTGCGAAAGCTCGTGCTCTCCAACGTGGTGATGCACCGACGGCAGGGTCGGTCGCGCCGCCACATCCGCAGGCCCCACAAGTTGCGGTATCAAAAAGTCGCGGACTTTCCGGTTCTTTCCTGCTGCATCGACGAAAGCCAGCGCCGAGTTGGTCGTTCCCAAATCCACACCGACGAAAAAACGCGCTGCCATGTCTACGTCCCGTCGGAATGTCCGAGCTCAGGCGAGTCCTCGATGGACAAACCGGCTTCCGATTCGTGCGAGGCCCCGCGTTCGCGCAAGTTGTATTCGAGTTTCCACCGGCGATGTCCGTCGCGGGCCACGCAAAACAGTTCCAACACGCCGACCTCGTTGACGTGGCTCGTCAAACGAACCGGAATTTGTGTGCCAGCAGGCGCACCGTCCGCTGCCGGAAGAACGGTCTCGACGGCAGCCAACTCTTCGATGCCGTGTTCGGGGCCCGCTTCCTCGATAAACGCGCCGACCGCATCGCCTTTTCTCGTCGAGGAGGACAAAAAGCGAAACTCGACCGGTTCCCCCACAAAAAGGCCAAATTCGCGCCCCTCGACTTCCGCCGTCGTCCCTTCCTCCATCCCTCGAGGCGCGACGCACAGCGCATGCAGCACAGGTTCCATTCCGGGCACCGCCGGCATCGCCGCCTCGACGCCAATGTAGTACGCCCGAGCCGTTCCGCCCCGAATTCGCAAACCGTGCCCGCGACGGACCAAACCGTAATACGCCGCCCCGAGAGCCACCGCGTGATCGTAGTCCGCCCCCGACAGAGAACGAACCGACTGCCCCGACCACTGCGACAAAACTTGCTCGACACGACGACGCAGCGGCAAGCCCTTCATCACGCCGCCGTTGAACAAAAGCGCCGTCGGCAAACGGTGATCGCCCAAGAACTTCGCCAAATGCCGCGTCACCGCCGGATCAGAGGCAAACGGAAGCCCGATTTCCTGCAAACCCATGCGCCGAGCCGCAACTGGTCGCGCGCTGCTTTCCACCGACGGAAAAAAACCATCCAACAGGAACTTTTCGACTTCTGTTTTTGCAAGCTGCGTCTTGATCGAACCCCCGATTACTTTCGAGCCACGCCCGAGCACAACCACAGGCGCGCTCTCTTTGCTTCGATCCGCCCCGAGCAATTCTTCCTTTGCAAACCGGCAGCTATGAAGAAGTTGTCGTCGCTGCCAGGCTTCCAGTTTGTGTCCCTCGCGCTCGAGCCGTTTTCCCACAGAGATCGCGAGCATCAGATCCATGTTGTCACCACCGAGCAGAATATGATTCCCGACGGCGATGCGCTCGATTTGCAGATTCCCCGTTTGTTCTTCGACGGACATCAATGAAAAATCGGTCGTACCTCCCCCCACATCGCATACCAGGACAACGTCTCCGACGTGCAGCAAGTCCCGCCAACTTTTCGGATGACGCCCAAGCCAAGCGTAAAACGCGGCCTGCGGCTCCTCGAGCAACGTCACTCTCGACAAACCCGCCGACTGAGCGGCTCGCACCGTCAGCTCTCGTGCGACCTGATCGAACGACGCAGGCACCGTGATCAGCACCTCTTGCGTCGAAAGCGGAAACTCCGGCATGGCATGGTCCCACGCATCGCGCAGGTGTTCCAAATACCGCGACGACGCATCGACGGGACTGATTTTCGGGACCGCATCGGGTCCATCCGTTGGTGCGGCATAGGGCAAGATCGCCGCCGACCGATCCACTCCGTCGTAAGCCAACCAAGATTTTGCCGACGAAACCAACCGCACCGGAACTTGGCTACCGTGCGAACGCGCAAGTTCCCCGACGGTCCATGTGCGTCCCTGTGCGCTGGGCCAAGGCAAATCGAGCGATTTCGACGGAAACTCCGTCGGTCCGGCCAAGTACAAAAACGAGGGCAAAAGCGCCCGCGACTCCACCTGCCCCGGCAGCACGACTTGCGGGACCGAAAACAGCATCGGAACCGCAGCAGGTCCGTCGTCCGACGTTTGCGTCGTATCCAAATAGGCCATCACCGAATGTGTGGTTCCCAGGTCAATGCCGACGACGTAGCGACTCGCGTTGCTCATCCTGCAATCTCAACTTCCGCTGGGCAAATCACGCTCGGGTCGTGTCCCGAGGGAATGTCGGCCAGCTCAAACTTCTTGATTCGCCAACCGTGGTGACGCAAAGAACCCTCAAATGGCGGTTTTCCCGTGACATGCCCGACCAAACGAATCTGCGACGGGTCGTGACCGCTCACGATTTTGACCACAGCCTCGTCGGGTTCTGGACGAATCGGAGCGACCGGCAAATGTTCCAGTAAGCCCTTTTTGCAGCCTCGGTGGATGTCCCGCACTGCCGCACCGATTTGTGCATCGCCGTATCCATCGATGTCTTCGAGCAGAAAATCCACCAGTCGGCCTTCTCGTTGCAGCACGGAAAGAAGCTGCACCGCACCGCGCTGTCGAGCAGCATCCAAATCCACCGGCTTGGAGACTTCCCTTTTCTCGGGCTCTTGCGACGGACTTTCTGGAATTGCCTTGACAGGTTCAACTTTTTCTGAAACGGCCCTTTCGTCGGATTGCGTTGCCGACTTTGCGTCTGTCGAAAGGTTTGTGGGAAGGTCTGTCGGGCACTTGCCTTTCTCGACAGGGGCAACCGGTGCAGGGAGCAACCGCACCGCATCGTCGGGCAATCGAGAGCGGAACAGCACGGCGAAAAAACAGCGTAGCGCAAGAAAGAACAGACTCATTCTGGTCAGTGTGTAGTGCTCTCTCGACGCTTGTGTCAAGGGAAGGCTTGACCAAACGCCACCGCGAGGAATAAAAAGGCCCAAGTTCGTTCATTTTGGGAAGCTACCTTTCATGACACCTCCCGCATTGCCCCCCGGCGCACTGGTTGCCGAACAGGCACCGCCGCCGTTTTCGCTGCTCGACCTGGACGGGAATCTTCGCCCCGACGTGGACCCGAGCCTGGTTCCCGAACTTTCCGACGCGGATTGTCTGCGTCTGTATCGCGAGTTCGTGAAACTTCGGCTCGTCGATGATCGCTACCTAAAACTTCAACGGCAGGGTCGCCTTGGGTTTTACATGCAATCGACGGGGGAAGAGGCCACGCAGCTTGGCGTCGCGTTCGGTCTGCGACAGAGCGACTGGGTTTTCCCGTCGTATCGCGAGCCCGGAATTGCGTTTTTCCGAGGCTATTCCATTCACGACTTCACCAACCAACTGTTTGGCAACGCCGAAGACCCCATCAAAGGGCGGCAAATGCCCGTTCACCACAGTTTCCGTGCGGGGAATTTTGTGTCGATATCCTCGCCCGTCGGAACGCAAATTCCGCAGGCAGTGGGTGTTGCGCGGGCCGCGCAGATTTTGAAGCACGACACGGTGGCGACGGTGTTTTTCGGTGAAGGGACGAGTTCTCCGGGCGATTTCCACGTCGGAATGAACTTTGCCGGCGTGTGGAAGGCACCGGTCCTGTTCATCTGCCGAAACAACGGTTGGGCAATTTCTACTCCGTCGTCGATTCAAACTGCCTCGCCGAGCATTGCGCACAAGGCCGTGGGTTACGGTTTTCCGGGGTGTCTCGTCGATGGAAACGATCTGCTGGCCATGATTGCCACGACTCGGGCGGCGGCAGCGAGGGCTCGAGCAGGGCTCGGTCCGACGCTGATTGAAGCACTAACGTATCGGCGTGCGGCCCATTCTTCGTCTGACGATCCATCCGTTTATCGAAAGGGCAAAGACGACGAAATCAAAGAGTGGGAGCGACGAGACCCCGTGCAGCGTTTTGCTCGATACCTGGAGCGTCGTGGAATTTTGACGACCGCGCTCGACACGCAATATCGCGAGGAGATCACCCAGGAAATCAACGCTGCGTTGGCTCACGTCGAAACGGTTGGGTTGCCGCCGCTCATGTCGCTGATCGAGGACGTGTATGCGCAACCAACGGCGAACTTGCGCGAGCAGCTTGCGGAATTGCTGGCGCTTCCCCGTCAAAAAATTGGACACGGTTAGACCGCCGACTTCTTGAGGAGCTTTCTTCGACATGCCTGTTTTCAACATCATCCAAGCGGTCAACGACGCGCTGCGCATCGAGATGCGCAAAAATCCGAATATCGTGGTCCTCGGTGAGGACGTGGGCAACTTTGGCGGTGTGTTCCGCGCGACGGCGGGCCTCCAAGAGGAATTTGGGAAAGACCGCGTGATGGACACGCCGCTTGCCGAGGCTGGAATCATTGGTGCGGCCATCGGCATGGCTCTTTACGGCCTGCATCCCGTCGCTGAAATCCAATTTTCAGACTTCATTTTTCCCGCGTTCGATCAAATCGTGAACGAGCTGGCCAAATTTCGGTACCGCTCGGGCGGGGAGTATCCGGCCCCGATGGTGATTCGCACGCCATATGGCGGCGGGATTCGAGGCGGACACTACCATTCGCAGTCTCCCGAGGCGTATTTTGCACATACGCCCGGACTGAAGGTCGTCATTCCGTCGAACCCATACGAGGCAAAGGGCCTTTTGCTGTCGGCCATGCGCGCCGAAGATCCGATTTTGTTCATGGAACCCAAACGGATCTATCGCGCATCGAAGGGTGAAGTTCCCGACGGGGAATACACGATTCCGATTGGGGAAGCGCGCATTGTTCGGCCCGGAAAAGGGGTCACGGTCCTGTGCTACGGCGCGATGGTGCACACCGTCATGGAAGCCGTCGAGAAACAGGGTGCCGAGGAGTTTGACCCCGAGGTCATCGACCTTCGCACAATTGTTCCTTACGACGCTGATGCAATTCTTCAGTCGGTTCGGAAAACGGGCCGCGTGGTCATTGTTCATGAAGCGCCGAAAACGTGTGGTTTTGGGGCAGAACTCGCGGCGTTTGTCGCCGAGAAAGCGATCTTGCACCTGGAAGCGCCGATTGTGCGCTGTGCAGGTTTGGATACTCCCTTTCCGTACACGCTCGAGCTTGAGTATTTGCCGTCGCCCGAACGAGTGGCCAAAGCGATTGCAACCACGGCGAGGTACTAGACCATGGCGCTCGAATTTAGGCTTCCAGACATTGGCGAAGGCGTCGTCGAGGGTGAGATCGTTCGTTGGTTGGTGAAAGAAGGCGACGTGCTGCGCGAGGACCAGCCGATGGTCGAGGTGATGACGGACAAGGCAACCGTCGAGATCCCGACGCCGAGGGCCGGTCGCGTTTCCAGACTCATGGTGCCGGCTGGAAAGTTGTGTGCCGTCGGTCAAGTGATGATCATCCTCGACGAGGGCGGAGGTGGACCGTCCACATCCCACCCGGAAACCCCTGTCCCGGCGATGCCCGCGCAACAAACCGCATCGACAGCAGCGGAACAAGTTTTTGCGAACGCACGAAATTCTGGGTCTCAAGCAGCCGTTTCCGTCGGAGAGATCGCAGGACACCGGGTTTTGGCGACGCCCGCCACGCGACAATTCGCACGCAGCGTCGGTGTGGACATTCGCACGATTTTGGGCACCGGACCCGGCGGTCGCGTCGTGAAAGAAGACGTTCATCGGGTCGCAGAAAAAGGCTCGGCACCCTCGGTTGCGTCGCCCGTGTTGGCAACGCCCTCGGCGTCGATGCCAGTCCGTTCTGGCTCGTCCGTTGCAGCGGTTGCGGCGGTTGTGCCTCCGCAAGTTGCCGCGCCGAAACCCGTCGCACCGCCTGTTCAGGTGCCTCCGTCTGCCGACGACGAACGCATTCCGTTCCGAGGTCTCCGCAAGAAAATCGCTGAAAATATGCTTCGGTCAAAGCTCTCGGCGGCACACTTCACTTACGTCGAAGAGTGCGATGTCACAGACCTCGTGGCGCTGCGAAAACGTGCGCAAAAACGCGGTCAGGAACGGGGCATCAAGCTGTCGTTTCTGCCGTTCATCATCAAGGCTGTCGTTTCGGGCCTGAAGAAATACCCGATTTTGAATGCAACCCTCGACGAACAGCGCGAAGAAATCGTGCTGCGGAAGAGCTATCACATCGGCGTCGCAGCAGCGACGGAATCGGGTCTCATTGTCCCGGTGCTCAGAAACGCAGACAAGTTGTCGCTGTTTCAAATCGCCGCTGAACTCGAACCGCTGGCTCAGCGCGCACGCACCGGCAAGGCGAGTCGGGAGGAATTGTTCGGCTCGACGTTCACCATTTCGTCGCTGGGCAAGCTGGGCGGCGTTTTGGCGACGCCTATCATCAATTTTCCCGAGGTGGCCGTTTTGGGCGTTCACAAGATCAAGGAGACGCCCGCTGTGCGCGACGGACAAATCGTGATTCGCCAGATCATGAATTTGTCCATCTCTCTCGACCACCGCATCGTTGATGGCTACGAGGGCGCGATGTTCTTGCAGCATGTGGTTTCGCTGCTCGAAGATCCGACGCTCATGTTCATGGAGCTGACCTAGCTCATGCGCACCGTCGGTTCGATCGAAGGTTGCATCCCGCCCGCAGAACGCTTTGTTCCGCTGCAACACATCGCGCCCGACGGCAGTTTCGATGCTGCGCGGGTTGGACAGCTCGGTTTGCCTCGAGAGCTTCTCCTCAAGTTGTATCGAGGCATGTTGTTCATTCGCATCCTCGACGAGCGCATGCTGACGCTTCAGCGCCAAGGTCGAATCAGTTTTTACGGGGAAGGTCGAGGACAAGAGGCCGCCATCGTCGGAACCGCCGCTGCGTTGGCCCCGCAAGATTACGTTTTACCGGCCCTGCGCGAGGCCGGCGTCGCGCTGTTCCGAGGCCTGCCGCTGCGAGCGTACATCGCGCAGATTTACGGAAACCGGAACGATGTCACCAAAGGCAGGCAAATGCCGTGCCATCCGGGTTCCCGCGAGGCTCGATACGTCACGATGTCGTCTTGCATCGCGACTCAGCTTCCACATGCCGTCGGCATGGCCATGGCCGCGAAATTGCGCCGCGATCCCGTTGTGGTCGCAGGCTATATGGGCGACGGCGCAACCAGCGAGGGCGACTTTCACGTCGCACTCAATTTTGCAGCCGTGTTTCGCGCTCCCGTCGTGTTCGTTTGCCAGAACAACCAGTGGGCGATTTCGACGCCTGTGTCGTCTCAAACCGCGTCTTCCACCATGGCACACAAGGCGCTTGGGTATGGGATTCCGGCGTTGCGCGTCGATGGGAACGACGTGGTCGCGTGTTATTCGGTGATGCGAGATGCGGTCGCCTTTGCGCGGGCTGGCGGCGGGCCGATGTTTGTCGAAGCACTCACCTACCGAGTCAGTGCGCATTCCACGTCGGACGATCCTTCGCGATATCGGGACGAGTCTGTTACGGCTGTGTGGAAAGCGGAACGAGATCCGCTGAGTCGATATCGGCATTTTTTGCGCGCGATCGGAACGCTAACCGACGGAATCGACGAGGCGCTTCACGAAGCCATCGAGGCAGAGATCAAGTCGGCCATTGTTTCCGAGGAGGAAGCGGGTCCGCCGCCGCTTTCGACCCTCATCGAGGATGTCTTGTCGTGTCCGACGGACGCGATGCGGGAACAACTCGCCGAAGTCTTGGCTGCTCTGCCGTCGCAAAAAGTGTAGCCTTCGTCGGAAGAATCGTCGGATTCTGCGGGTCTTTATTCCGACGCGGGTCGTTCTGTGCGGTAGTCCGCGAGCAGTGTGGGCAAGGCCGCGAGCTGTTCGTTCATCCACGCCAGGTCGTTTGCGGACAGATAGTCTCTGTAACCACCGACGATGCCGCGCCGCGTTTTGTAACTTTCGGGGTCGTTCACATCGCCGGGTCGCAGGCGGAAACTTCCCAGCGCGTCGCGCCGTTCCAGGTCGTGCATCACCTCGAAACGGCTGTGTTGCACCGCGCAAGCCACCGCGTCCTCGCTTTCCGGTTTGAGGCCAAAAAAGCCAAGCACATTCCGCAGCGCAGAAAGGGGGTCTCTGTGCAGGTCTTCATATCGCAACACAGAGAACGAAGCCGGAATGCTCTGTGCGCGATTCCACGCCTCCCAAAACGTCAAAAGAGAACGCAGCCCCCCAATCGGATGCCGCAAAAAATCAGACAGGGAACCGGAAAAGGAATCGCGCGCCCACTCTCTGTCGCCACGTCGCGTGTATTGAAAGTAGTACGACACCATCACGTCACGGGGATCGCGAACCAACAGCAACACCCGCTTGCCAGCATAGCGCCGCTTGGCCCGGTCTCCCATTTCGCCAGTTTCGATGGTTTGCCACGGTTTGAACGCGGGGTAATCGTCGTTTGTAAAATCGACGACGGGTTGGTTGCCCAAACCTTCCGTCCATTCCGCCGTTTCGAGCACGTTTTTGTCGTCCAAACCACCGCACGCAGGACCCAACGCCCTCCCGATGAGCAACCGAAGCCACGTCCGCCCGCATTTTGGGTACGACACGACAAAACCAGAGGTTTTGGCAAACCTCACAACCTGCCGAAACCGCGTTGCCCGAATCGAAATCCACGTCGCCAAACCGCGTTGCACCAGAAGCGGAGTCCGAAAATCAAACTGCTCTGCAAGTTCTGGCAACAGCGCCTCAGCACGCTGCATGGACCGCTCGGCCTGGGTTTTTTCGCCGCGCCTCGCGCGCAGAAGCCCATCCACAAGCCAAGCCTCCGCACACCCCTCATCGCGCGACAGCACCCCCAAAACCCCCCGCCCCGCCTCCTCATACAAACCCCGCTCGTAGAGGTCGAACAGCCTGCAACTGCAAAATGGCGTCGCGTCCAACATGGACCTTTACGAAGGCTCTAAGGACGTGTGCGCAGAGAGCAAACGCTTCGTCACGTCTTTTCCCAAAGACAGGTTCGTGAACATTGCCATGGGCGCATAGACAAACCCCCATGGGAATCCCCACCCACCCAAAAACAGGGAGAGCATCGTCCAGGGCAACCCTTTCAACGCGGCGGATTCGCCCGCGCGAAGGAAGTAGATGTTTGTTGGTCGCTTGAAGGTCATGATGAAAATCGAAACGGTGTATTCAAAAATGACGAAGCGCCCCCCCTGATCGCTCTCTTGGCGAATCTGGTTTGCGTTCATTCCTTCGATGCCGTCGATTTCACTGCTCATCGCTGTCCAGTATACAAAAGCATCCCCTGTGTGTTTCTCGGAAAGACTGGCGAGAGACGAGAAACCTTCCGGGGCCGCGTCGTGGACCGGATCGCCTGGCGCTTCAGCACGACCTCCGGCAACGCCCGAACACGCAACCCCCTCCCCTCCACTGCGCGGCTTCCTGAGAAATCTGCGCGGCTTCCTGAGAAACCTGCGCGCCTTCCTGACAAATCTGCGCGCCTTCCTGAGAAATCTGCGCGCCTTCCTGACAAATCTGCGCGCCTTCCTGAGAAATCTGCGCGCCTTCCTGACAAATCTGCGCGCCTTCCTGAGAAATCTGCGCGGCTTCCTGAGAAATCTGCGCGGCTTCCTGAGAAAT
>DAOLIT010000044.1:0-42791 GCA_035328405.1 Pseudomonadota bacterium
GCGCAGGCGATGCCTATGGCGGAGCGCGAGGCGGCAACGGCGGAATCGGCGGCAACTCCGGCGCAGGCGCAGGCGGCACAGGCGGTCCATCTTATGGGATCTATGCCAAGCAATCGTCTGTGACACCTACAGGCGTTCAGTTCAGCAACGGCGCGTTCGGAGTCGGCGGCAACGGTGGCACCGCGACCCTCGGTGGTTCCAATGTCCAAGCCCCTGCCGGTTCTCCCGGCAAAGCCGGCCCGCAGCTCTTTGAATAAGCTCGGAAGGGCAGGGGATGGAGACTTGCCCCCGCCCAGAGGTTTCCCCCTTCAAAACAGGTTCGTAGTTCCACAAAACCGGGATCAAACGTAAATCGCCGAACGGAGTGACTTCCGAACCACACGGTTAGAAAAAACAACCGAACTGGAAACTTCGACGCCGGGCGAAACCACAGTCCCATCCCCCAACACCGTTTCTGGACCCACAACAGCGTGATCAGACACAACCGCAGAAGCGCCGATGCAAACCGGGTACAACAGGGTTGCTTTGGGGGAAATCCGGGCTTTGGGGTGGACTCCCACAAACGGACCCGGCGCAAAGGGGAGAGCGACGCCGCCGCGCAGAAGATTCAGATTCCCTTGCAAATAGCGTTCAGGGGTTGAGTGCTCGTGAAAATAACCGGGAATGACGTAGCCGGACAGAATCTCTCCATCCAGGAGCGCGGGCACATAGCCTTGCCGCACAATGCACGAGGCTTCGCCCTTGGGCAACCGTCTCAAAAGACTTGGCTCGACAATTTGCACGCCGGTAAACATACAGCGCGAAAGGGGTGGTTTGTGCAGCACAACGGGGGCCTTTTGGGACAACACACTGTGGATTCGTCCATCGGTGTCCACTTCGACCGGCCCCCACGTATCGGCATCAGGGGTCTCTTTGAGCACGAGCGTTGCGACGGCACCGGTTACGCGGTGAAGGGCAAGGACCGCTTCCAAATCCACATCAATGACCAGTTTGCCGTTCAGCACCACGCAGGGTTCGCGCAGATCGTGCGTCAAAAAGTGCATCATTTTGCGCACGCCTCCGCCGGTTCCCAAAAGCTGTTCTTCGGTCGAGTAGTGAATGTCCATCCCGACGGTCGCCCCGTTGCCAAACGTGTTGGTGATGAGGTGCCCCAAGTGATGCAAATTGATCGCAACCTCGCGGATGCCATAACCGCGACACAGCGCGAGGGAATATGCCAAAAGGGGGTGGTTGCACACAGGCAAAAGGGGCTTGGGAACTTCATCGGACAGCGCACCCAGCCGGCGACCCATGCCCGCAGCCAGAATCATGGCTCGCAGCGGCGATACGAAAACACCTTGCATCACTGTTCCTCGAACGGAAGGAAAACGCGGTCCTGCTGGGCGTTGCAGACCCGCTCATAAAAACGGGTAGGACCCGTCCAGGCGATGATGCCGCCCTCCTCTCGGTCGCGGACATCGAGCAGACAAGCCAAAAGGAGTGCCTCGCCCAGGCCCTTCCCTCGATGCGCGGGCAGCGTTCCCATCGGTCCAAACCAACCAAGACCCCGGTTGTTTCCATCGTGCGCAGCAAACGCTACCGGTTCACCTTCGAGCGAAAGGGCCACATGCACAGACGGGCCTTCGGGCAAAGGAAGCGCGTCTTCCGCCACAACACCTCCCATTTCGGGACCAAGCGCGCGGGACACCTCGAACGCCCATGTGCGGGAAAAATGGGTGGACACACAGCGCAACAGGGGCTCGACATCTTGTGCTGTTGCTCGCCGGAGGGTGTAGCCCGCTTTTTCCGCCAAAGCCCGCGCGGCGTCACACCGGGCTTGCGTCACAAACGGATTGTCTTTGAAGTTGACGCGCAGGTTGACCACAAGGTCGCATTCCACAAACCCCTGATTCACCAAAAAGAGTCGAGCGGACGACGAACGGATATCTACGCCGGGCGACAGATAGTTGCCGGGGCAATCGCCGACGCGGACTTTCTGACCGGGTGCCCACGCTGCAACGGTTTTCCGGGCCAGATCCAGAAGCTCGCTGCCCACGCCTTGCCGCTGCGCATATTCGGCGACCGCGAGGATTTTGACAAAACGCCCCGACAGCGAAAGGACGCCGCACAGCTTACCCGATGTGGAAAAAGCACCGACGGTCAGGTTGTTCTGTCGCGGATTGGGGCCAAACAATTTTTCCTGGGCGACCGTCGTGCAGTTGTCGAACGGAAGCGCACTTTCCAGGACGGCACGGGCGCTTGGGAGGTCGGACAGGGTGAGCGGACGAACGATTGGAGCGAGGCGACCCATCGGTGTCACTTGTCCTCGGGTTCCTCAAACAGAAGACCGCTGCGACGGCCTTCTCGGTTGTACTTGTAGGCGTACAGAGCCCCCATGAGCGCAGACGCAGGCAGAAGCAGCCACGAAAAACCGAACACGAGCCACTTGGAAATCCACCACAGCAGCAAAAACGCCGCCGAACCAAGCGCCGCTTCCTTGAGTGGGGCCGCGTAAAACCACCCCAGCGGACCCAGAAGACCGAGCGCCCCGCCCACCGCGACATTTTTTTCGCCGCGCAGCGAACCATCGGCCAGCGGCAATGTCTCGGGCAGTTTGCGCAGCGCGGTTTTGACCAACTTGTTTTCAACCTCGTCTTTGAGCGCACGCAATTGGCTGTCCAGCAGTTGGCCGCACCGGTTGCAGCGCGTCCCAGATACCGAGGCTTGTTTGCACGCCGTGCAGCGCACAAGTTCTTTGCCGCCGGTCAGTGGACGCTTCGCACCGCAGACGTTGTACAGAAGTTCTCCGTCGTCATCCGTGTCAAAATCGAGCAGCCCATCGCGGATCATTTCATCGAGCCACTTGTCTACGTCTTGCGACTTGTGACCGGTGTAAAACACCACGTTCGCGCGGCTTAATGGAACGCGGGTTGTCATCGACAGCTCCAACACAGCTTGCTCGAATTTTTGCGGTCTCACGATCACCTCTTCTCGCTAGTTGCCCGTCTGGTCTGGCCCCAATCCTCACATTCATCGTGCCACGTTTGCCGTGCATCCACGGAAACCTGTCGCGTCATTCGCTGGCCAGAGCGTCGAGCACATACGGCAAACTGCCGGGCCGAACCCCCGGAAGACCCACTGCGCGATCCCGCAACGAGTCCCAATAGCTCACATGTGGCTGCGCGCGGCTGTCATCCACCACTTGGACCAAGAGCGTCCCCAGCGCCGCTTTGACTTCGCTGATCCGCGATCGCGATTGCTCATGATCGGTCAACGAATAATCCAGAGCAATCCGGTGCAGACGCGGAGGCAGACGGGATTTCATCAACTCGATGGTCGGCGCACGTCCACCAGAAACACTTCCCCAACCAAACCGACCCGATTGACTCAGCAGCGTGACAAGCCGCCCGCGCGTGTCCTCCCAAATTTGCCGCGTCGCCCAGATCGCCGCCAAGTCGATCCCCCAAAGACCGTATTTGGGCAAAGTCGGAAACGTCTTTTCGATGTTAGGAATCAGCGATGTCGAAAACCAAGCGGCCAACAGTGCGCCTTGGGGGTTCACCTTTGGGAAGTTCTCATCGATTTCATTTGCGAAAAAGGACAGCCGGTCTTGGGGGTCGGACGGAGACGATACAAACACTCCGATGACTGGGATTTTCCCGTTGCTTTGTTGCGCATCCAGAAGTTGCGGAATGTTTCCGCTCGTCAGCGCATCCTTGCCATCGAACACAAACAGAACAGGGTATTTCTCAGTGCTCGCAGGCGTGGGGTCCGCAGGTGTCGCAACCGCCTTCCACGGAATGTCACGCGGCAAGTACACAAACACCTCTGGGGCGACAAAACCTGGGATGTCACTTGACATCGGAAAACGGCGCAGCCGCCACGTGTCCTTCTCTTTCCCCGGCCAAATCGCCAGCGAATGAAAATCGCCTCGATTCCCACCCAGCATGTTCTCGGGATTCTGCGCGGGTGTCATGTTGTCCCACGCCACCTCGAGGTTCAGCGGATCAGCCTTTCGATTCCCATACACATCAAACATGTATTCGACGCGATCCCTGATCCTCTTTTTTCCCAAATGCCAGACCGTTCCCCCGAGCACGCTGCCCATCGGGTCTGCCTGCACCTTCCAGTCCGTCCACGAGCTGTTCAACGACACCGGATAGGTGTCTGTTTCACCGAAATACCAAAACGAAAAACTTTCGTGGCCTTCGTAACTCGACGCAATCGGCCACGGAACATCGGCATTTTTGAGCCACCACAAAAGCTCTGCGGCCCGCGCTTTTTGCTGTTGTACGGGCAGTCGGTCGCTACCCCTCAACATCGAAATGATTTTGGCTACAGAACGAACTTGGCCGAGTTCCGCCCGCTCTGCAAAGTCGATGCGAAACGTCCGTTTCTCGGGAAAAAACGTCAGCGTGTACAGGGCCGGAAACGGAATCGCGATGCGCAGGTCATGACCCTCAGCGGGATTCGGCTTCACCGGCAGCACACCCGGCACGCCGCCTATCGTCTGGCTTTGTGCCGTTCCATACACCTCGCCGTGCATCACATTTCGCAGCCGCACCACCAACACTTCGCCCGGCAACACGAACGTCCCCACGTACTTCTCGCCGTCCCATTCCAGCATCGGAACATCCAGAGCCCGGCTCCAGTTGTTCACATTTCCGATGAGTTGCACCGAATGCCCCAAATACTCGGGGCCATGGCAACCCGAAAAGAGCGTGCAAAAAACACAGAGTGCCACCGCAAGAAAACCCACGAGCAAACGACGCATTTCGCCGTAATAGGCCGATGCCTTTTGCCGTGTCAAGTCCGCCTTTTCTGCCTTTTGGGAATTGTGAAAGGAACAGGAGGTGCGAAAGGGGGATGGTCAGCCGGTCGTTTTTGTGTTGAGGGGTTACGACTTCGGGAGGCCTTGGGAATCGAACACACCCTCGAACAGCACCGAACTTAGGTAGCGTTCTCCCGAATCGGGAAAGATCACCACGATCGTTTTTCCTTCGTATTCCGGCCGTTTCGCCACGCGAGCCGCAACAGCGACGGCAGCCCCAGACGAAATCCCCGCCAAAATGCCCTCCTCCCGCGCGAGTCTTTTTGCATATTCGATGGCTTCTTCGTTCGAGACTTGCTCGACTTCATCCAAAAGAGACAAATCCAGCACATCCGGCACAAACCCCGCACCCAACCCCTGAATCTTGTGCGGCCCTGGAACCAGCGGCTGGCCAGCTCGTTTTTGCGACAGCACCGGGCTGTTCGTCGGCTCGACCGCAATCGAAACCAGGGCTTTTTTCATCTGCCCTTTGATGTGCCGCGAAACGCCCGTGATCGTGCCTCCCGTCCCCACGCCCGAGACAAACACGTCGATGTTCCCGCCCGTGTCCTGCCAAATTTCCGGCCCCGTCGTCGCTTCGTGAATTGCCGGATTCGCCGGATTTTTGAATTGTTGAAGCAGCACATACCGATCGGGGGCCGACGCAGCAATTTCTTCCGCTTCTGCGATGGCTCCGTTCATGCCTTTCGCTCCGTCGGTGAGCACCAACTTGGCACCATACGCCGCCAGCAATTTGCGCCGTTCCATACTCATCGTTTCCGGCATCGTCAACGTCAGCGGAATCCCCCGCGCCGCAGCCACAAACGCAAGCGCGATTCCCGTGTTCCCACTCGTTGGCTCGATGAGTTCCTTCCCCGGACCCAACAGGCCCCGCTTTTCTGCATCCCACACCATTGCCGCACCGATGCGACATTTCACCGAAAACGCCGGATTGCGGCCCTCAATCTTGGCAAGCACCGTCGCCTTTGCCCCATCGAGAACGCGGTGAAGCCGGACCAGCGGCGTGCGACCGATCGATTCTGCGTTGTCTTTGTACCAATGTGTATCCGACATGGAACTCCTCTCTGTGCATGTCTGTGTGTTGCTACGTGTCTCTGTGACTCTCTGTTTTGGTTCTCTGGGACAGAAGCCACTGACGGAATAACTCGACCGCAAAACGAAATCGCCCGTTTTCCCTCCGCAGAACTTTGTGCCGACAGAGTGTCTGCAACGCGATGTCTACGTTCATTTCTTCCTCCCCCTTCCCACCCCTTTTCTGCGCAACCTTCGTCGCAATGTGCTCTGCCGGCAGCCCCTCGACATGCGGCGCACACACACGCAAAACCTCCACCTGCCCTTTGGGTTCGCATCGGTTGGCGTGTTGCAGCACACCCTCGAAATAGCGCGCACCGTCTTGAAAAAACTCCGGTTCCGCTACCACCGTCTCTACGTCTTGCACATCGAACCGGCGCGGCGGTGGCACCACGTCTTCCGCAAGCTGCCGATTGAAACGCGAAACCAGGCTGTGACAGATGAGTTGAATCAGGTACGGCTGGCCGTGCGTCAGCTCATACATCCGCGCAATCGCGCCTGATTCGTAGTCGAGCGCAAAATCCGGCGTCGGTGACGTGATCAACAAACGCGCCGCTTTTTCCGACAAAAAACCCACTTCGATCGCCGTCACCGAGCCAAAGAGCGGATTCCAATAGTCGTGCCGCAATTCCTCGAGCCGATGCAGACCCGCCAGCGCCACCACCAACCACGAATACGTTTGCACCGTCGCGCGCAAAAACGACAAAAACTGCGCGTCGATTCGCCCCGCGTCGATTTGCTCCTCCAGAAGTTCAAATTCATCGACCGCGAGCAGAAAGCGATGTCCGTCGCAGAACGTCCCCAATCGGTCCAAAAAACGGTCCAGCGACAGATACGGATTTTTCGCCTCGGCCAAAAAATCTGCCTCGCTTGGTTCCGCCACGTCCCCGAATGGTTCATGTCCAGAATGACGCGCTGCATCATACAGTTTGAGCGCAATCGCGTGGAGAAGTTCTCCCGTCGAGCGCACGCGCCCCACCCGTTGCAAATTGAAATCGACGAGCACGGTTTTTTTCGGCAGCCGCAACCGTGACAGATTTTGCAGCACCGACGATTTTCCCATCCGACGCTGCCCATAAATCAGCACCGACGGACACTGGCCCGGATGACTCCACAAATCTTCCAGGCGGCGCATCACATCTTCCCGACCGACGAAAAGAGGCGAAGAAACCGGATTGCCGATCACATACGGGTTTTGAATCGGAGTCCGCTTTTTTTCTTGTCGGTGCCGCTCGCTTTCTTCCTGCACCACGTCGGCAAAATGGCTGACGAGCTGTCCCAAAAGCGGCCCGAAACCGTCTCCCAATTCACGCAGCGCGTGCTGGCTTCGCGTCAGAAAAACGATCTGTTCGCTGACTTCCCACAGCGTTTCCGTTTGGTTGAGCGGCGCGGTGCTTTCGAGTGCTCGGTCGATCGTCCCGCTTGCGTTTTGTAGCGCCGCAAGCGATTCCAGCATTGTCGACGGAAACAGAACGGAAAATCGACTCTTGAACGATGGCCACGAAAAATTCGCCAGTTGATACAGCGTCAAAAGCCCCGAGGCCCGGTTCACGAGATCGCAAAAACGCAACGCTTCTTCGACGCACGCCTCTTTTTCTTCCAGCGAAATCGGGTCCGAAAGCAGCGCTCCGACAAAACGCGACAGTCGCCCCGGTTTTTGCGATCGCAACCGAACTTGTTCCTCCCTCAACATCGTTTCGATTCCGACGACCGAACCGAGGGTGGGTGTTTCGTGAAAACGCGCAGCGATTTTTTGATTGAGTTCCCGCTGATAACCCGCACACGTCAGGCGATCCCAAAATGCCACCGTCGGCAGACCCTTTGGTCGTCCTGTTTGGGGTTTGTTCACGGTCTCCCTTTTCGTGCGTCAAAGAGCGCAGCCGATTCAGCGAGCAGCGTCGCTGGATGTCCTGCGCTTTTTTTCGTGAGCGCCGCGATGTCCTCCTCTGAAAACTGGACCGACGCGCCGCGCAGCCGGCTTGTGATGAGTTCTCGGCACTCCTCGTCGGAAAACGGCAGCAACGCAATCGGGGAACACAGGTTGTAAAGCGGCGACGTTTGTGCGTGTGCGTCGGGAAATAGATCCACCAACGGATGTCGGCTGGCCAAAAGCAACGCCATCGGCGCATCACTTCCGTCGGACAAACCCCGCAACTGTTCGCGAACTTCCATCGGGAAACGGTCGTTGCGCAAACGCTCGACCTCATCCAAACAAAGCAACACTTTGCGACCGCGCAGTTGTCGTTCCAGCTTGTAGCCTCGGGAAACGGGGATCGAGAGCGAATGACACAGCGCGTCAAAAAAATCGCTGTCGTCGTTCACAATCTGCAAGTTCAAATAGACCGGTGTGACCTGTGGGTGTTGTGCAGACCACAGCGCACACAGCACCGACAGAACCGACGTCTTCCCCATTTGAGCCGCCCCAATCAACGCTCGACTGATTCCCCTTGGTAGATCCGCAAGAAGTTGCCGCAACAGCGCTTTCCGACCCACAAATTCGCTTGGATCGACGATGCGGCCTCGGTGAGCAAACGGATTGTCGCCTGTCGGCAAGGACAAAGACAAACGGGGCGCTGCCGTCGGAGTTTTTTTCTGCAACCGAGCCGTTTTCAGAAGCGGAACCCGAAACGAAATCCCGCCCGGCCCCGTCGCTGGATCGGCCCAAAGCGACAGGGCTCCATCGTCTAAAAATCGCGCAGTCCGAACCTGACGCAACAATTCGCCTTCCCCGTCTGAAGTTCGCTGCAACTTGTAAAAACCATAGCCCGTCGCCCGCTCCTCGTTTTTGTGTCCGTAGTGTTCCAGACCAAACAGCGACGGACCTTGCAAAAACAGACGTGAT
This sequence comes from Pseudomonadota bacterium, assembly GCA_035328405.1. Taxonomy (GTDB): domain Bacteria; phylum Myxococcota_A; class Polyangia; order Palsa-1104; family JAEUJZ01; genus JAEUKA01. Next base: position 8,724 of record DAOLIT010000044.1, read on the forward strand.
TTTCCCGAACTTCCGAGGGTGCTTTGCGCACGCGGCCTGTGCATATGACCAAACAAACACGCGACAAAGCGACCTGGCGGAAACACGACCTGCTCAAACAGCACCGACGATCGTTTGGCCAGCCACGACGGCGGATGGTGCATCACCAGCAGCGCAGCGTCGCACGTTTCCAAAAAAGTCGGCACCGCCGTCGGCAGTTGTTCCGGTTCGACGCAGAGATGGCCTTCATAATCCCCGTCATCGAGCTGCAAAAACGCCGTATTCAATCCGACGACACCCAGACGAAAACCCGCACACGTCAGACAAACCACAAAATTTCCCGGCAGTTGCCCCAGCGTCCAATCCACCTGCCATTCGTTTTTGCGCGCTTGCCACCCGGCCAAAATTCGGTCGCGAAAAAACTGTTGGTAATTGGAAAACAGCTTCCCGACGGTGCGTGACGTGTCGCTCGAGGAATGAACCGCTCGTCGCACCGACAAATCCTCGTCGTAGCTTTTCAGACCCTTGGCCATCGCATCGCCCCGAGTCGGCCACCGCAAATCGTGATTGCCAGGCACTGCGATCCACATCGGAAAAGCGCCCGTCGCCTCGTCGATCTCGTCCATCACCGTGCGCGCGGCCTCGTATTCGCGCTTATGCCCCGAAAACGCCAAATCGCCCGTCACGACGATGAAATGCGGCGGCCCCTCTTTTTGGCAAAGCGCCCGCAAATCCGCCAAAAAGGGCTCTTTTGCCGTCGGCCAGCGCGTCTTTTCGCCAGGCTGCCCGGCGTGCAAATCCGAAAGGTGAAGAAAGCGAAGTCCGCTCATCGACAGTCCATTTTGGTGCAAGCCCAGCGTTTTTGGCGAGTTCCAGCCAGGCGTTCTCTTTGCGATAAGATGCCGCCACCATGCTTGAGCAGCCCGTTTTGGAGAAAACAGCGACGGACTTGTCGTGGACCGCGCTTCTTGAAAAACTCGCGGCGCACTGTCACACGACGCGCGGACTTTTGCGGGCGAAAGAACTTTCGCTGTGCCCGTCCATCGAGGCTGCGCGAGCCCGCCACCACGAAATCACCGAGTCCAAAGCCCTGCAAGACGCGGGCGAGTCGATGCCTTTCGGCGGCATTTCAGACATCCGGGCTTTCGTCGAGCGAAGCGAAAAATCCGGCATTTTGGTTCCCGAAGAGCTCACCGAAATTGGCAAAACCCTGCTCGCTGGCCAGCGTTTGCGACGGCACATTTTGTCCCGCCTGGCAAGACTTCCGGCTCTGTCCGTTCACGCCGACCAGATCGCCGAGCTGCCCGAAGTGTCTGCCCCGATTTGCGATTCCTTCGATGACCATTCGGTGCTGCGAGACAGCGCATCCCCGGCGCTGCGCGGTTTGCGGCAGCGCGTGCAAGGTCTGTTGCAAGACTTGTCGCAGAGAACGGATCGTTTGATTACCGAGGCACACATCGAACCACATTTGCAAGACCGGTTTGTGACGCAACGCGAAGACCGCTACGTCGTTCCGGTCCGCGCCGACGCTCGAACCAAAATTCGAGGCATTGTCCACGGCGTCAGTGCCTCCGGTGCCACCGTTTTCGTCGAGCCCGAGGAAATCATCGACCTCAACAACCGGCTCAAACTGGCCCAGCTCGAAGTGTCAGAGGAAGAGCGTCGCATTCTGGCCGAACTCTCCGGTCTCGTCGAGAGCGCGTCTGCGCAAATTCTGTCGAATTTGGACACGTTGGCTTATTTGGATCTCATCGATGCGGCGGCCAAATGGGCGACGGAATTGCGTGCTCATCCAGCGGAACTCTTCGAGATTTCAGACGCTGCGACGCCCACCGCGCGAATCGATCTGCGCAACGCCAGACACCCACTTTTGCTCGTCGCTGGCAAAAAAGTCATTCCCAACGACGTGCGGCTCGACGCTCACGCCGCTTTGCTGGTTTCGGGGCCGAATGCTGGTGGCAAAACGGTTGCCCTCAAACTCACGGGTTTGTGTGTGCTTTTGTCGCGCGCAGGACTCCATATCCCTGCCCAAGAAGGTTCGTCTCTGCCGTGGTTTGAAAACGTGCTCACCGACGTGGGAGACGACCAAAGTTTGGAAAAAAACCTCTCGACTTTTTCCGCACATGTCGGGCATTTGTGCGACTTCCTTGCGCGAGCCAACCGTCGAACGCTGATCCTCCTTGACGAAATCGCCGTCGGAACCGACCCGGAACAAGGTGCTGCGCTCGCCCAAGCGGTCCTTGAGGCCATGGTCGCCCAAGGTGCGACGGTCCTCGTCACGACGCACTACGATCGCTTGAAGGCGCTCGCCGCCGAATCGCCCCGATTTCAAAACGCGAGTGTCGGCTTTGATTTGGCCGAATTGCGCCCGACGTACAAGCTTCACTTGGGCATTCCTGGGCCATCCTCGGCACTGCCCGTCGCACAACGGTTGGGTTTGCCGTCGCCGCTCATTCGGCGAGCCGAAACGCTGTTGGCTGCCGGTCGGTCCGACATGGATCGGCTGATGCAAACGCTGGGCGACGAACGCGAAAAAACGGAAAACATGCGTGCCGAGGTCGAACGCCTGCGACGGATTGCCCAAAGCGAAGCCGCAGAAGCTCGTCGGACGCACGAGGAAGCTCGCGTCGAATTGCAAAAAGCGCGTCGGAGGGCGCTCGATGAGACCCTACAAGCGTTGCAGTCGGCCCGGCAAGAGTTGTCCGACTTGAAAGCGTCGCTTCGTGCGACGCGGCTCAACCTGCAAAGCGATTCCGACGACGCGCAAGCCCGACTGGACTTTCAAAAAGCGCAAAAAAAACTCGACGAGATGAGTCAATCCGTTCGTCAACTTGTGCCCGCGCAAGAAACCCATTCTGGACGCAGGCCCACCGACGAAGAATTGACCCTCGGCACGCACGTTCGCATTCCGCGTTTGTCCGCGCGCGGAATCGTCGTACAGGAACCCACACGCGGAAAAGTGGTTCTCCAGGTCGGCGCGCTTCGTCTGACTGCCGAGGTATCCGAGTTGTTGTTTGAAACACGGACGCCCTCTGTCCGAGCTTCCCCCAAGCCGAAAATGGAGGGGCGCAGCGCAAGCCAAGTGGCCCACGACGCCGCCCCCTTTGTTCCACCTCGGACGCTCGATGCGACTCTCGATCTTCGGGGGGAACGCTTGCCCGTCGCCCTGGCGCGCAGCGAAAAATTCGTCGATGACGCTCTGCGAGACGGTCGATCGGCGGTGTTTTTGTTGCACGGCCACGGCACCGGAATCCTCCGCAACGCCCTCCGTGAGCATTTCGTGGCGTTTCCAGGAGTCCGAAAGCTCTACGCCGCCGGCCCCCAAGACGGCGGTGACGGCGTGACCGTACTGGAATTGGATGTTTAGTACCTTCGCCAACCATGCCCAACCCCCAACGTTTTTGGACACCCCTGAAAAAACGCTTCTGAAAGGCCACTTTGGGACTCCCTCCAGCCTTGCCTCCTTTCGCTCCAAAACGAGCCCCGGAATTCCGAGAGATGCGGTGACTTTGGTCCACACATCTCTTGACAACGCCGTGTGCGTCGGTTTCAAGATGGCACACTCTAAAACGGGCGCGTCGGGCTGCCGAACCGACGCTGTTCGTTCTGTCCATCGCTCATCGGCAGCGCAAAGCGAGTTCAAACATGTTGAAAACAAAAACCCGGCGGTTTTGGATAGTCCTTTCTCTTGTGGTCGGGCCGACCCTCGCTGCGGGGGCCGCGCTTTTGGGGTCCTGCAATGATCCTCCTGCCACAGGGGGGGCAGCAGGCGGCGGCAATTTGGCCGAGCTTCTGAAGGCCCGCAACCTGAGCGAGGCGGATGCTGTCGCTGCTCTGAAAACGTATACACCGACGGGAAAACGCGACGAGTATCTGATGTTTGCTTCCGGCGGCCATGGTGGGAATTTGATCGTCATCGGAGTTCCCAGCATGCGGATTCTCAAATATGTCGGCGTATTCACTCCTGAACCTTGGCAGGGCTACGGTTTCGATGATGGGAGCAAGGAAGTTCTCAAAGGGGGACAGCGCAACGGCAAGGACATGACCTGGGGGGATATGCACCATCCCGCGCTGAGCGAAACTGCTGGCGATTATGATGGGCAGTACATCTTTGTGAACGACAAAGCGAGTCCGCGCGTTGCCGTCGTGAATTTGAAGGATTTTACGACTGTGCAGATCGTGACCAGCAACGTCGTGCAGAGCGAACACGGTGCCACGTTTGTGACTCCCAACACGGACTATGTAATCGAAGGGAGTCAGTATCCTGCCCCGCTTGGTGGCAAGTACGCAGACCTTGACAAATTCAACGAAGAGTATCGCGGTGCTGGTACATTCTGGAAGTTCGATCGGAAGGTGGGGCGGATCGACAAAGCGAAATCCTTTGCCGTGGAATTTCCTCCCTACATGCAGGATTTGGCCGATGCGGGCAAGCTGGACTCCGACGGGTGGGCGTTCTTCAATTCCATCAATACGGAACGAGCAACAGGTGGAAACATGGAGGGGAAACCTCCGCTCGAATCCGGTGCCTCCCAAAGCGACATGGACTATCTGCACGTTGTCAATTGGAAGAAAGCAGAGGCCGTCTTTTTGGCAGGAAAAAGTGAAGTCATCGGCGACATGAATGTGATTCGCCTGCAAACCGCGATTGATGAGGGGATTCTATACTTCATTCCCGAGCCCAAAAGCCCCCACGGCGTGGATGTGACTCCCGATGGCAAGGAAATCGTTGTTGGTGGGAAACTGGACACCCATGCAACCGTGTTCAGCTTCGAGAAGATCAAGGCTCTCATCGACGCCAAGAAGTTCCAGTCCAAAGACCCCTATGGCGTTCCCATCTTGGCTTTCCAAGATTCCATTCGTGGACAGTGTGAAATTGGTTTGGGACCCCTTCACACCCAATTTGATGGACAGGGGAATGCGTACACTTCGGTCTTCATCGAATCGAAGGTCGCCAAGTGGTCTCTGAAAGACCTCAAAGTGATCGAAAAGATTCCCACCCACTACAACATTGGCCACCTCTCCGCAGCCGAAGGGGATACCGTTAGTCCCGACGGAAAATATCTTGTGGCGATGAACAAATGGGCCATCGATCGGTTCAATGATGTGGGCCCCCTTCTGCCACAGAACTTCCAGCTCATCGACTTGACTGGTGCCAAACTGCAACTTCTGTACGACATGCCGCTTCCGCTCGGAGAACCGCACTACGCGCAGATGATCAAGGCCGACAAGATCAAGGCGATCGACATCTACAAACCCATCGGAACCGATCCTGTCACGGAAAAAGTCGATCCCAACATGACCACAGGTGGAAAGGAGCGCGTCGAGCGAAAGGAGGACGGAGTTCACATCTACATGACTGCCGTCCGCAGCCACTTCACCCCAGACATCGTTCGCGTCAAAGAGGGAGAGACCGTTCACTTCCACATCACCAACGTCGAACAGGCCAAAGACGCGACCCACGGTTTCGCCATTGGGAGTTACAACATCAATCTGTCATTGGAACCCGGTGAACATGCCAATGTATCGTTTGTTGCGGACAAACCCGGCGTGTATCCCTTGTACTGCACCGAGTTCTGTTCTGCGCTCCACCTGGAAATGGCCGGCTACTTCTTGGTTGAACCGAAAAATTCCCAGGCAGCGACGACACCCGCAGCGACGGCACCGGCCAAACCGACCGGCAAGACGAAGTAGGACTTCCTTTCTTGGTGGGCGGTGCGCAAACACAGACGGTATTGCTCGGCTTTTGCTGGGTGTTTTCTGCTTGCGTACCGCCTCCCGCTCCCATTCCTGATTCTGCCCCTTTTCATCCACCTGCACTCCGTCCGTCCTCTTGCACAGAAGTTCCCACCGGAAGCCCTTTGCAGAAACTGCTCGATGCCGCACCGGATTCTGAAAAATTCTGTCTAAGGGAAGGCGAGTACGTAGGCCCGATTCTGTTGGCGCGCGGTCAAATCTTGTGGGGCCCCCGAGCCGCGGCCATTGTCTCTACCGGACAAGGCACGACTGTACAGGTTCGTGGAAAGGGGACTCAACTGCTCGGTCTCTCTGTGCGGGGAAGCGGTTCCCGTTTTGACAACCAAGATGCTGCCATTCAAATCCAAGGGGAGGATGTTCTCGTCGATGATGTACACGTGAGCGGCGCGACGTTTGGAATCCTGGTGGAACAATCAAAACGAGTCACAGTGTCTCGCAACGAAATCCATGGTCGCACTGATCTTCCGTTTGGTTTGCGCGGGGATGGGATTCGATTCTGGGAATCCTATGATTCTGCGTTGAAAGCCAATTTTGTGCGCGATGCGCGCGATCTCATTGCACGGTACAGCCAACGTATCCTCATCGAAGACAATTTGGTGGTGCAAAGCCGTTACGGAATGCATCTCATGTATTGCCGTGAAGTCACGATGCGCGACAATCGGTCCATCGGAAACGTGGTAGGAACCTTTGTGATGTACAGCCAAGATGTTGCGTACAAAAACAACCTCGTGGCCGCGCAAAAGGGGGCCGCTGGGATGGGTCTTGGAATCAAGGAATCCGGCAACATCACCGTCGAAGACAATCTGTTTTTGCGCAATACCACATCGGTGTATCTGGACACGTCCCCCATCCAACTTCACCATCGCAATCTGTTTGTCCGAAACGCATTCCGTTTGTCCGATGCCGCCGTTGTATTTCACAGCAGTCCGTACAGGAATCGCTTTGCATCCAATTCTTTTCACGACAACCAAGTTCAAGTCCGGGTGGAAGGGGGCGGTGATGCCTTGGGAACAGAGTGGGAAGGGAATGGTTGGGATGACTATGCAGGTTTTGATTTCGATGGCGATGGCGTCGGGGATGTGCCTTATGAGTTGCGCAGTCTGAGTGCAAATCTGTTGGATCGCTTTCCCGATTTGCAACTTTTGCGTGGTTCTCCTGCGCTTTCTGTCCTCGAGGCACTCAGTCACATTCTTCCTTTGTTTGCTCCGCAGGCGGTCCTTGTTGATCGAAGACCTCTTATGCGTTCGTTGAAAGTCGGTTTTGGGCATGAACATTGAACTTCAGCAGGTCCGCAAGTCCTTTGCGGACACCGAGGTCCTGCGCGGAATCAGTCTTGCCATCAAGCACGGCCAGCGGGTCGGTCTGGTCGGCCCCAATGGTTCGGGAAAATCGACGCTCGTTCGCATTCTGTTGGGTCTGTTGCAAGCCGAGGGAAGTGTGCGTCTCGACGGTCTTGATCCATTTGTGGACCACGCAAAACTGCTTCCCTTTGTTGGCTACGTTCCGCAAAATGCGCCGCAACTTGCGGCACCTGTAGATGAAGTGGTGGCGACTGTTTGCGGTCTAAGGGGGTTGTCCACTTCCCGTGTCGAGGAGTTGTGTGGACGACTCGCCTTGGACCTGTCTTCCATAAAAAGGAGACCGCTTAGGAATCTGTCCGGGGGAATGAAACAGAAGTTGCTGATTGCGCTGGCTTTCGCTGCGTCCGCATCTCTGTACATTTTGGATGAACCCACCGCCAGTCTGGACGCTTCTTCCCGCGACCTCTTTTTCAAACTGTATGCCGAGCGCGCACAGGACGCCACGCTCGTTTTGTGCTCTCATCGGTTAGAGGAAGTCCGCCAACTCGTCGATCATGTACTGGTACTTTCCGACGGAAATGTATCCTTTTTTGGTCCCGTTTCCGAATTTCTGTCTTCCCAGTCGTTGCGGATTGTGGAAGTGATTTCTCAAGAGGTACGGACATGAAAAAGGTCCTCTTGATAGTGATACTCCTTTGTGGTTTGGGGGGCGGACTATATGTTTCCCTTCGCTCCGTTTTTGCGCTTCCTCAAGGTCCTGTTGAAGTGCTTTGGGACAAGGAACCTTGCGCGCATTGTCGCATGCACGTAGGCGAACCCCACTTTGCAGCGCAACTTCAAACGACAGACCGCGAGGTTTTGAACTTTGACGATCCCGGATGTCTGCTCGCGTTCCAGGCAAAGCAGAAGCGGCCCGTACATGCAATCTACTTTCATCATCTGAAAGAGAATCGTTGGATTCCACAGAGCGAAGTGTTCTTTATTCCCGTCGAGCCGTCTCCCATGGGATACAACTTGGGAGCTGTTTCGCAAGGGACGCCAAATGCTGTCTCTTTGCAACAAGCAGAAGCGTTGGTGCTCTCTTTGGGAGCGCGCCGATGACACAGAAAACCCCACAAAATCGGGTCCCAGAGAACGCGGAAAATGAATTCCTATGCGTGATGAAACTGGATTGGGCAGAAGTGAAGCGCTCCCGATGGCTCGTCTTGTGTCTGTGTTTGTACGGTCTTTTGGGCCTCGGCTTTGTCTTGGTCGGTTTGCGAGAGTCGAACATCCTGGGTTTTTCAGGAACTGGGCGCGTGCTGCTTTCTTTGGTCCATGCGCTGCTTCTGCTTTTGCCCCTTTTGGCTCTCATGGCCACAGGACAAGTGATTGTGAGCAGTCGCCTCGACGGGACGCTTGAGCTTTTGTTCTCTCATCCGCTGCATCGGACCCGCTACTTTCTCGCGATTTTTACTGTTCGATATCTCTCCCTCCTTTTGCCTTTGGTGGCCCTCCTGGTCCTTTTGTGTGTGCTCCTCAATCTGTTTTTGCACCAGCCGATTCCGTGGTTCTTTTTGAGCCGTTCTCTGTTGACCTCTGCTGCACTCCTGTTCGCGTTCTCGAGTTTGGGATTGCTCATCTCGACCCGTTCGCCCACACAAACGCGAGCCATGATTTCGATTCTGTTTGCATTCCTGTTCGCCGTTTTGCTGCTGGACTTTGGCCTCATTGGCTTGCTCCTTAGACTGCGTTTGCCTCCGGCGTTCGTGTTTGTCTTGTCGGCTGCAAATCCGGTTCAAGCAGCCCGGTTGGCGCTGTTGTCTTCGGTAGAACCGGAATTATCGACCCTCGGCCCTGTCGGGTTTTTCCTCGCAAACCGGCTGGGTTCCCAATTCCTTTTGCTTGCGGGGTTGTGTTGGCCCCTGTTGTTTGGGGGTCTTTCTCTGTTTGGAGCAGTTCGCTCCTTTCGGTCCCAAGACTTGGCATAAAACCATGAAACTCTACCTCCCCAAGTTCTATGAATTTTTGTCTCGGCCTCTGTTTCTAAGGGCCCGCCTCGCGTTGGTCTTCCTGATCGTTCCCCTTTTGTGTGCGCTGTATTTCCCTTTGTGGAAGATCAGCATGGAGGCTCCGCAATATCCAAAGGGGCTCTCGATGGACATCTACGCATACAAATTAGAGGGTGGGAATGAGGGCCACGACATCGACGAGATCAACACGCTCAATCACTACATCGGCATGCGAAAACTGGATCAGCAATCGTTTGCGGATCTGGATTTCTTGTCCTTTGTCGTCGGGATTCTTGGACTCCTTACGTTGCGCGTCGCAGCGGTGGGAGATGTCCGGTCCCTGCTCGATTTGACCGTTTTGTCGATGTATTTGGGACTCTTTGCCTTCGCGCGCTTTGTGTACCAACTGTATGTGTATGGCCACGACTTGTCCCCGATGGCACCTGTGAAGGTCAAACCCTTCACACCGGTGATTCTTGGGAGCAAGGACGTGGCCAACTTCACAACACACAGCTTCCCCCAAATAGGAAGTCTCCTTTTGGGAGTATTCCTGTTCGGCCTCTGTCTCATTCTGTTCGCACACCTGTGGAAAGGCCGACAGGAAGTGGCGAAATAGAGTCGAACATCAAACGCCATGCAGAAAGAGGGCGTTTTTCGCAAAGAGGCGGGTAGGATGTGCCCCATGTCAACAACGGGACAAACGGGAAATGCAGGGTCTCCGCTTCGGCTCGTGCCGTCGGATTCGCTTCTGTTGTGCGTGGATGTTCAAGAGCGGCTGTGTCAGGCGATGCCCAAGGACGCGCTGGCGCGGCTTGTGTCGCAGGCGTCGGTGCTGCTCCACGGTGCAAAACAGTTGGGGGTGCCGGTTGTGGTGTCCGAGCAATATCGGCGTGGGCTTGGGCCGACGGTTCCGCAGCTCGCGGCGGTGTGGCCGGAAGGAACGCCCGTGCTGGACAAACTGGAGTTTTCGGCCTGGGCTTCTCCAAGTCTGTCGCAGGCGATCGCGGCGTCGGGTCGCAAACAGATCGTGGTGTTCGGGATGGAAACGCACATTTGCGTGTATCAAACGGTGCGCGATCTGGCTTCTGCGGGATATGCGGTGCATATGCCGCAGGACGCGGTGTGTTCGCGGGACCCGGACAACGCCCGGGCCGGGCTTGCGTTGGCGGAGCGGGCCGGGGGAGTGGTGACAACGACGGAAACCGTGCTGTTTGATTGGCTGTTTCGAGCGGGGACTCCAGCGTTCAAAGCAGTGTCGGCGTTGGTGAAGTAGAAGCAGTCACCCCAACCGAAGATCGGTTCCAGGGGAACCTGTGGTTGGTTCCAGGGGAACCTGTGGTTGGTTGTTGAGGAACCTGTGGTTGGTTGTTGGGGAACCTGTGGTTGGTTCCTGAGGAACCTGTGGTTGGTTGTTGGGGAACCTGTGGTTGGTTCCTGAGGAACCTGTAGTTGGTTCTTGGGGAACATATGGTTGGTTCCTGGAGAACATATGGTTGGTTGTTGGGGAACAAGTGGTTGGTTCCTGGGGAACATGTGGTTGGTTCCTGGGGAACCTGTGGTTGGTTGTTCGGGAACCGCGAGCAGAAAGCGGTCCCGGCGGGTTTTGCGGCAGTTCATGAATTCCCATCCAGAACCGTAGCGAGGAAAACCGCAGCAGTTTCTGGATGGGAAGGGAGCAAGTCGTACTAGGGATGGTGATAGATGCTGCCGCTGGAACCGACGGCGTAGATGTCGGTGGGGGAAGTGCCCCAAATGCCGTAGTAGTAGGGCATCGAGCTTGTGGACATGCGCTGCCAGGTCTGTCCGCTGTTCTTGGTGAAGTAAACCGTGATGCCGGTGGACACATAGACAGCGTTGGCGGCGTCACCCCACACGTCATAGATGGTGTAGCTCGTGTCGGGGAAGCTCAACTTCGTCCAGTTGGCACCATCGGTGGACCGCAAAACGGTGCCGGAACTACCGACTGCGTAGTAGTCGTTTGCGGCGACACCGCGCACGGCGTACAGGTCTGTGGTCACGTTGGTCTGCGCCTTGACCCAGGTCGCGCCGCTGTCGGTTGAGCGAAGGAGCGTGCCGGCATAGCCGACCGCGTACACGTTGCTCGCGCCCGAACCCCAAACGCCCCGGAGGGTGCTCGTCGTGCCCGAGGTCTGCGAGGTCCAACTTGCTCCGCCGTTTGTGGAGTGTGCGATCGTGCCGCTTGCGCCAACCACGTACATATCGTTCAGGGACGTGCCCCACATGCCGTACAGGGTCACGGCGGCAGGCGCGGGAACGGTGGACCAATTGGTGCCGGAGTTTGTGGTCGTGACCACGGTGCCGCTTGCGCCCACGACGAACACGTTGGCGGACGAGGGACCCCAAATGGCGTACCGCGTGGCGGCGGCCCCTGCGTAGATGGCGGTGGCGGTCCAGGTTTTGCCGTTGTCGGTCGATCGGAATGCCGTGTTGGCGTCGCCGACCGCCCAAACATCGGTGGCGCTTGTGCCCCACACATCATAGAAGGCCGAGCTGGTGCTGACCGTCGCCTTGGTGAAGAGCTTGCTGCACTGGCCTCCGGTCACGCACGCCAGGTTTGCGCCGCAGGTCGTGCCCGCCGTCGCATTGGTCCAGGCCGAGCGGCTCATCGCCGTGTCGCACTTTTGGCACGTTCCGTAATCGGGGTCGGCGTTGGTGGCGTTGGCGGCTTGGAACGCCCCACCTATGTAACAGCCGTCCTGGCAGTTGCCGGCCACGCAAATCAGGCTGGTGGAACCTGCGCACAAGGTCCCGGCCTTTTGGCACTTGCCCGCGCACGCCGGATCGCCGCCGCACGAAAGAGTCAGGTCGATGTTGCCGGTGACTTTGTTGCCGTCTACGTCGTAGAACTCGGCGGTAAACGATCGGGCTTGCTGCTGGTCAAAACTGATGGCCTGGGCTTGGTGGATTTGGGCCCACGTCAGGTCCAGGGAATACGCCCCGCCGGCCCCGGCCACAAACGCACCGAATTTGATCTTTCCATCGGGACTTTGAAGCTGGCCCCCGAGCAGTTTGGCGAGGCCATCGGTGTGCGTAACCACGGCGGTAAAGCGCACCGAGCCACCTTCGGTCAGGCTTGTGACGTTGGTGCCCAGGCTCAGGATCTTGAGCACGCCCTGCGCAAGATCCGGCATGGACGAATTCATATCCACGTTGTTGTTGCTGGGCGGCACCGGTTGGCAACCCATTTGGGCGGCCCAAACCATCGGTACCGCAAACAAAACCCCTAGTAGCAATCGTTTCATGTCATCCCCCTTTTTGTCCGTATTGGACAGCGTTCCATCCTAGCAGAACAACAAAGAGAACCGATCGTGTGCAAGGGCCGGAATCAGGGGCCTGCCGCCCAGCGGAGTCACAAAAAGAAGCATGGAACACCTTGGAGGGATGGTGTGGGGGTTTTCGGGGGTTGTGAGGGGTGGGGTGTTGGATTGAGGGGGAACAGCTTTTGTTTGGTGAGTGTGGCACCATGTTGGGATGGCAAAGACAGGCGGGGGACATCAACTTCTTTGGGTCCTTCGGGCTTTTGGACTGGTGCTTGGGGGGCTTCTGGTTTCGTCGTGTGATGTGTTGTGGGGTGGGTACGCCATCCACAACCCAGCCACCCAAGAAACCAATGGCCGCTTGGATGCGTTCGGGGATGCCGATGCAGGACTTACCGATGGCGGACTTCCTGATGGAGGACAACCCCTTCCGGCGCAGTGCAGCCCTGACAAGTGGTGTTGGCAAAATCCTTTGCCGCAGGGCAACACGCTTTCTTCGGTGTGGGGAGCGGATGCAAACAACATCTGGGCGGTGGGATACCGGGGAACGATTCTGAAGTGGAATGGCTCGGCTTGGTCCGTACAGAACTCGGGGACCGGAAGCTGGCTTCTTGCAGTCTTTGGATTTGGTGCAAGCAACGTGTGGGCCGTCGGTGCAAACGGCACGATTCTGAAATGGAATGGGACATCGTGGACCTCGCAAGCATCGGGCACGACCCAAACCCTGCGGGGGATCTGGGGTACGGATGTCAACAACCTGTGGGCGGTTGGGAGCAACGGAACGATCCTCAGGTGGAACGGAACAGTGTGGTCTTCGCTGGTGATATCCACCCAGAAAAATCTGTACGGGGTGTGGGGGACAAGCACTTCGGCCCTGTGGGCTGTCGGTGAAACCGGCACGATTCTGAGGTGGAATGGCAGCACCTGGAGTTTGCAATCATCGGGCACAACGCAAACGCTCTATGACGTTGGGGGGAACGCGGGCTACCTGTGGGCAGCAGGAGCGAATGGGACGCTTCTCAGGTTTTGGAACAATGCTTGGGGCACGATGAGTTCAGGAACGACGCAACCCCTTTATTCCATGTCAGAGGTCGTTCTTGCCAATCTATGGGTCGTTGGGGGAAACGGAGTGATCGCGAAATCAAATCTCACGAGCATGCAATTTCAAACCTCGGGGACGACCCTGCCCCTTTATGGGGTTTGGGCTCTGGATGCAAGCAATGTTTGGGCTGTGGGCGAGGGAGGCGTGATCCTCAAGTGGAACGGCTCGGTGTGGGCCCCCCAAACGATCGGGACGACACAGAACTTGTATGGAATCTGGGGAAGTGATGCAAACAACGTGTGGGCAGTGGGGGGCAATGGGACCATTCTGAAACGAGGCAGTTCTGCGTGGTCTGCGCAAGGCTCGGGAACGGGCCAAATGCTGCTAGACGTGCGGGGACTCAGCTCCAATCAGGTCTGGGCGGTAGGAACCTCGGGTACGATTTTGAAATGGGATGGTGTGTCGTGGGTTGCGCAGACATCGGGAACAACGAGCGCGCTTTTCGGGGTGTGGGCGTTGGCACCCAACCTGGCGTGGGTCGTCGGACAAGGCGGTGCGATTCGGAAGTGGGACGGCAGCGCGTGGGTCAACCAAGCATCGGGAACCACCTCTGATCTTTCGGGAGTCTTTGGGACCGATGCCAGCAATGTGTGGGCGGTGGGAAACAACGGGACGATCTTGAAATGGAATGGTTCCCTTTGGTCTTTGCAAAACTCGGGGACGATAGAAAAGCTGGAAGGAATCTGGGGAACCAGTGCAAGCAACCTGTGGTCCGTTGGATATCAGGGCACCATCTTGAAATGGAATGGCGTGGCTTGGTCCAATGAGAGCTTGAGCTCCGGCGAAATCCTGTTGGATGTCTATGGCACCAGCGCCACCAACGTGTTTGCAGTGGGATACGGCGGCGCGATGTTTGTCTGGAATGGAATCGCGTGGTCCCCCCAAACCACCGGGATTGCACAACCTCTGTCCGGCGTGTTTGGAACTTCTGCAAACAACGTCTGGGCCGTCGGAAACACGGGCACCATTTTGCACTACCCAACGCCGTAACCCACCCATTGCACCGTCGAGTCCACATATAAATCCCCGATGAGGGCCCTAAGTTTCAAGAAGAGGGTGGCGTAGGAGGGGGAGAAACGGGCATACTGGCCGACCCATGCCTCGGATTGTTCAGCCTGACACACTTGCCTTTCGCATCATTTCAGAGGAAGCAGCCCTGTTTGAGAAAGTGGCCGATTTTCTGGAAAACGTGGCGTTTTCCGTCGGAACCAGAACGGATGCGATGGAAGCGGATCTTCTGGAACTCAGGGATGCGATCGCGGAAGCGAAGCCAGAAGACGTTGCGCCTCTGGTTGAGCAAATGACACGGATTACGGCGTTGTCTGTGGGACGACGGGGCAAAGTGGCGGCACCGATTGAGAAACAAGCCCCCTATTTTGGGCATCTTCGATTAAAGGCAACGACAGGCAAGAGTGGGGGAACGCAAAGTCGGGACGTGCTGATCGGGAGACGAGGGGTGATCGATCGGGCGGCAGGAATCCAGATCGTGGATTGGCGGGATGCTCCGGTGTCCCAGCTCTATTACCGATATGAAGAGGGGGACGATTACGATGAACAGATTGGTCAAACGCACCTGCAAGGGGAAATCGAAGCGCGACGGAGCGTGACGATCACGGGGGGAAAACTGCGCCGGATTGGGTGTCCGCAAGGGGTGTTTTATCGGGATTCGGAATCGGACGACGTGTGGTGGGAAACGGACAAGCTGACGATTCCTTCTTTGGAAGGGGGACAGGGGCTTTCCGCGCGGGCGCCGAAACCGTTGCCGTTTCAAAAAGAAAAAGAGAACGCAAAGGCGCAGGCCCAGGCACAATCACAGACGCACCACAAAGACCGGAAGGAGTCCGGGACAGCAGCACCAGAAGCGGCGTTTGTGGGGCGTTCGGACAAACATTTGCCGGAAATTGCGGCGCTCATTGACCGTCATCAGTTCGATTTGATCAGCAAACCAGACAGCGGCGTGGTCGTGATTCAAGGCGGAGCGGGTAGCGGAAAAACGACGGTGGCGCTGCATCGGGTGGCGTATCTTCACTTTCAAGAACCGTCGCGTTTTCGAGGCACGAAAGTGATGGTGATCGTACCGAGCGAGTCGCTGGTGCGATATGTTGGCGGGGTGTTGCCTGCGCTGGGGGTGTCGGGGGTACCGGTGCAAACAAGCCTGAGTTTCATGCGTCATCACAGGCGACGTTTGCTGAAACACTTGCCGGATCTGCACAATTCAGAGACTCCGGCTGTGGTGTCCCGTTTGAAAAAACATCCGGCGATGCTGTCGCTGATGGCGAAGTTTGTGGCAGACCAAGCGGTGTCGATGCGCAAACAACTCGAAACGGCACTTGCGGACTTTCCGGTGGGTCAGGGGAAGGTGCTGGCAGAGTGGGATGCTCGAAGCGAAAGGCCGCTTCGGTTGCGTTGTCGAGGGGTCAGGCACGCAGTCGGTGGAAGACTGGAACCTGCACTGGGTCCGCGCGTGGACGAACTGTTGCGGAGAATGTCCGTTCGGGCTGCGGATGTGTGGCGGGATTTGGGGGAAATGCTGACGGATGTTCCGCGCCTTTTGGCCGCGTTTGCAGACGCAGAGCCCAAAGTTCGGGAGTCGGATCTTTTGGAACTTGTGGAACATGTGAAAGCGCAACTCGAGGAAATTGACGAGCTGCCCGACGACGTGGACCCGGAACGGTTCCAAGCGGTGGATGGACGGCCTTTGGATGAAGGGAGTCCGGCGGGGCGTTTGGATGTAGAGGATGATCCGCTGCTGTTGACCTTGTTTCATCACAAGTTCGGGGGTCTTTCCCATGCGTCCGGCAAGGGTTATGTGCGGTACGAACACATGGTGATTGATGAAGTACAGGACTTGTCTGTTGTCGAAGTGAAACTTCTGTACAGTTGCGTGGGTTCCGAGGAGAAACGGCCTCACGCGGAACCGTCGCTGACGTTGGCGGGAGACGTGGCGCAGCGGCTGGTGTTCGACAATGGTTTTTCGCGATGGGAGGAGCTGCTTCAAGCGGTTGGTTTGCGAAACGTACACATCGAACGGTTGCAAATCATGTATCGCTCCACAGCCGAAGTCATGTCACTTGCACAGGAAGTCCTGGGTTCGCTTCTGACGGATGAAAGCCGCCAAGTGGCCTCGCGACATGGTGCCCCGATCGCGGCGTTTGGGTTTGCTGAAGTGGGGGAAGCGGTGGCGTTTTTGGGGGAATCGTTGCGGAGTCTGATGCAGCGGGAACCTACGGCATCGGTGGCGTTGATTTCGCGCTTTTCGGGAACGGCGACACTGTTTTTCCATGGTCTGCAAAAAGCAGAAGTTCCGTCGCTGCGTCGGGTCGCACGGCACGAGTTTACGTTTGCTCCGGGGATCGATGTAACGGATGTGATGCAGGTGAAGGGGTTGGAATTTGATTACGTGGTGATTCTGGATGCGACGGCGCAGGCGTATCCAGACACAGTGGAATCGCGACACCTTTTGCACATCGCGATCACACGCTGTGCACATCAGCTGTGGCTCATCAGCGCGGGGTTGCCATCTCCGCTGGTTCCGCGACATCATTTTATGCGCGAGTTTTCTCCGACCGAAGACAACGCGGGTCGGGTGAGTACGTGATTCCGAAGGCCATAGGACAAAAGATGCAGACAACTTCTCGACGGGAAGCATTTTCGCAGTTTTGCAAGCAGCCGTTTGATCTGTTGGTGGTGGGAGGGGGCATTACGGGGGCTGGAATTGCTCGGGATGCGGCACTGCGCGGACTGTGCGTGGGTCTTTTGGAAAAAGGGGATGTCGGTTCGGGCACGAGCAGCAAATCCTCGAAACTGATTCATGGGGGTTTGCGCTATCTGCAACAGGCGGAATTTGGCCTGGTGTTCGAGTCGGTGAGCGAACGAACCCTGTTGTTCAAATTGGCCCCGCATTTGGTCAGGCCACAGCGTTTTTTGGTCCCGACTTACAAAGGTCATTTTCCGGGTCGGTTTGTGCTGGGTTGCGGCATGTGGATGTATGACGCGCTGTCGAAATTTTCTGCACCGGACAGACATCGGGGGTTTCGGAAAAAGGCGGTTTACACGTTGGAACCCTGTTTGCGAACCGAGGGCTTGACGGGAGGCGTGACGTATTACGACGGAATCACGGATGACGCGCGGTTGACCCTTGAGACACTTTTGGATGCGCAGGCAGCGGGGGCGAAGGTGCTTTCCTATGCTCGCGTGGACCGTTTTGTGGAAGACAAAGAGGGCACGATTTTGGGGGTCTGTGTGTCCGACGTACTCGACCCGAATCACACGGCTGAGGCGTTTGCAAAAATCACCGTGAATGCCACGGGACCGTGGACGGACGGCGTGCTGGGGAAACTCCGTCATGCGCAACCGGGCCCCCTTTTGCGTCCGACAAAAGGGGTTCATGTGGTGATCGATCATGCTCGGTTGCCCATTTCGCATGCAATTGTGATGACCGTTCCGTCGGATGGGAGGATCATTTTTGCGATCCCGTGGCTGGACCCCGAATCGAAGGAAGCGGGCCGCACGATCTTGGGAACCACAGATACGGATTTTTCAGGGGAGCCGGATGAGGTGTTTGCAGATGCCGCCGATGTTGCGTATCTGCTCGATGTGGCCAACCAGTACTTCCCGGAATGTACCTTGGTTGCGCAGGATGTGTTGGCAACGTGGGCAGGATTGCGTCCGCTGGTGGCACCGGACGGGGATGGTTTGGATGCGTCGAGTGTGTCGCGCGAACATCGGATTGTGTCTTCGCCGGGACTTGTGTCGATCATGGGAGGAAAGCTCACGACCTATCGGAGGATGGCTGCGGAGCTGGTTTCCGAGGTGTATGCACAACTCGGCGAATCTGAGCCTGCCTGTCCGACGGAAACACGGCCTTTGCCGGGCGCGTGTGACTGGATGTCACAACCAGAAGGGGTCGATCCGCTAGCCACGCTGGCACAGGAACTTCACAAGCTGGCGGTGCCCGGACTCGATCCACAGGTGGCCTTCCATTTCAGTACGACGTATGGAATGCGCAGCCGTTCTCTCGTCGAGGATTTGCAGCGGAAACTCGCGTCAGGAGATGTTCAGGCGAAGGAACGGCTGGACCCGGAACAGCCTTTTCTGTTTGTGGAAGTCGATCAGGCGGTCACACAAGATTTGGCGTTGCGTTTGGATGATGTGTTGTCCAGGCGCTTGCCTCTGCTCCTTGTGGGACGAGACCAGGGCTTGTCTGTCGCACCGGCTGTCGCGTCGAGGATGGCCGCCCTTCTGGGTTGGGAGAAAGACAGAGAAGCCAGCGAGCTGTCCAGCTATCAGCAAGTGGTCGCCCGGTCCAGACGTTTTCGCATGGCTTGAGCACGCTCGGCTTTACGGGGGCGGTTTTTCCGCGATAGGCTGCATAACATGAGTCAACTTCTTCCGCTGTTGCGCATCGCGGTGTGTTTTGGGTTGTTTTTGGCGACGGGAACGGGTGTTGCAAATCCGCTCCGTTTTTCGCTGAAAACGCCGGTGCCGGAACCGGGAAAACCGATGCTGACGATTGTGGCGGAAAAACCGGTGGCGAGTGTGTCGGTGGCTCTGTTGGCAAAGGAACCGGACCCGGCCCTGGGTCGCGCATCGGGAGAAAGCGGTGAATTCAAGTACACCGCTGCGAAGTTGGGAACGGGACAGAAAGTAGGTTTTGCGCTCGGCTCGGGCAAAGTGGGCGCAACGCATTGGGAGGGCATGATCACTGCGCAGTCGGGTGGACATGTGGTCAAACTGCCGGTGACGTTCGATACGGTGGTGTCACGTTCGTTGCAGATTGGGTATGACAAAAACTATCTGTCGCCCCACCTGAATGTGGAAAAACGGTTTGTGGAGGTCACGTTGTCGAGTGCTGCGGGGCGGGCAGAGATCGAGGTGTTTTCGGATGATGGAGAGAAAATGGGGGAAGGGAAAGTGTCGTTTGCGGGGGAACCTGCTGGGACATGGCTTCGGATTCCGTGGGAAGGGGGCTCGGCGACGGTAAAAGAGAGTGTGGTGTTGCGGCTCTCTTTGAAGCTGTTTGACAAAGAGGGGGCCAGCGCGAACATCAATCTGTATCCGTGGTTCGTGTCTGTTCCGCACGAGGATGCGACGTTTGAAAGCAATTCTTGGGACATTCGCGAAAGTGAACGGGAAAAACTCAATGAGAGTCTGCGGCGGATCAATGCGGTGCTCGATCGGGTTGAAGAAACGCTGCTCAAATGGGCGGATCAAGGGGTGGTGCTGGGGACGCCTCCGCAGCCGATGTTGTTTGTGACGGGACATACGGACACGGTGGGAGCAGACAAAGACAACTTGGCGTTGTCCCGGAATCGGGCGCGGTCCATCGCGACGTACTTTCGACAAAAGGGGTTTCGGATGCCGATTTTCTTTGTCGGGTACGGAGAGCGTTCTCTGCGCGTGAAAACGGGGGACAACGTGGATGAAGCGCGAAATCGGCGCGCAGATTATACGCTGACGCTTCAGCCGCCTCCGACGCTGGCGGGGACTTCTTGGTCCAAACTCAATCATTGAGATTGGAGTTTGGGGGGCTAGAAGGAAACGCCGAAGCCGAGCGCGATGCGGTAGTTCACAAAAACGGTTTTGGAAGAAAAGAAGACAGGCAGGCTGAAGAACTCGCCGCCCAGGTGATACCGGCCTGAAAAGACGTACTTGAGGCCGATCTCTGGAATGGCGACGCCGTAGTGTTCCGTATACGTGCTGCCTGCGGGGCTGGCGATGGCGGCGGCGTATCCCACGCTGACTCGAGGGTAGATGTACAAGTTGGCGACCGGCAGACTGATGTCGTACTGGACTCCGACCGGCAAGATGAGGGTGCCCTGGTTCGGACGAAACTGGACTTGGAGGGGAACGATGAGATAGGCGGGGGCTGTGGCGCTCATGGCCCATGCGAACGAAACGCCGGCGACGCCTTGATGGAGGTTGTCGCAACCCACGGGGAAGTACACGCAGGGGGCCGCGCCTACGCTCACGCCGACCAAAAAGCGCCCGATGCGGTTGTTTGCGGAGCTGTCCGCCGCGCTGCCGCCTCGGTTGGTCGCGGTGCCGGAACCGGCGTTCGCATTTGCGGAACCGCTCGTACCGGACGACGCAGTCCCGGTGGGGTTTGCGGGATTGTCTGTTGGGGGATTGGCGGTCCCGGTTTGGGGGTTCGCTTCGGTCTCAAGGGGGTCTTGCCGAACGGGCTCATGGCCTTTCTTTTTGGACCATGCAGAACACGGAACGGACAAGGCAACAAGCCCCACCAACGTCGGCAAGATGGTTCGCAGCAGCACGGTCTCGGGATGCCTCATCCACATGGCCCCTTTCGACTACGGAGTACGCGGTTTAAGCATCGGCATAAACGGTCGCCCTGCGCAACCCGCCGGGGGATTGATCTTGAGCGAATGGGAAAGCGTCGCGGCAAAGTCGATCTGGTCGATCACGCCGTATTCCCCAGGGTTGTACGGTTGCCCCCAAAACACCATCGGGACTTCTGTGTCGTAGCGATAGAAAGAACCGTGCGAGGTGCCTTGTTCTTTCTCTCCGTACTTGCCCCAGAAATAAAAGGGGGCCATGACCAGGACGATTTCGCCGCCCCGCGATGGAAAGTAACTGCGCAGGACGGCGCTGGAAATGTCGGTCGGGGGAATCCAGCCGCGCATCAATTGTGTGCGGGTGTAGTACCCAATCACACCAGGAATCTGGAGGACGGCGCGCCCGGCGACTTCCTCGACCTGCGCGGGATCGGCTTTGGCCTGCGCGATCATTTTGGGAGAGATGTACACGCTGGGGTCTTCCAACGCGGCGACCCATTCGCCCTGAATCGAATAGAACTGCGACAGGGCTTTTTGCACGGTGTCTTTGACGATTCCTTTTCGCACACGCCCGGCGAGCAGGTTTTTTTGCATGGCTTCTTCGGGAATCGGGGCCGCGCCGTGGTCGGCGGTGAACGCGATGACGAGCTCGCCCGGTTTGAACTTCTTTTCCAAATCGGTCAGCAGTTTTTCGACGGCCCGGTCGAGCCGCAACACCATGTCTTGGTATTCGTGGCTGTACGGCCCAAACAGGTGTCCGGCCAAGTCGGTTCCGCTGATCGAAACCGCCAGGGCATCGAGCACGCCCCGTTGGCCGAGCTGCTCGCCCTCAATCGCCGCGCGGGCAAAATCAATCTGCACTTCCAAGCCGGTCGGTGTGTAGTTGATGGATTCGTAGTAGCTGCTGTTCGGCGTCTGTTGTTTCGCGTTGGTGGGATGCGGAAAAACACGCCCGAGCCCCTTGAGGTCCGCCTCGTGCGGGGAAGCATCAATGTTGGTGTACGCCGACTCGGGAAGGAGCCGATCCCAGACCTTCCCGAACAACTTGTCGGCCAGCCGGCCCGAATTCCAACGCTTGGCCCATTCGGGCAGCTCCTGCATGTAAAACGTCGAGGTCGTCATTTCGCCCGTCTGGTCGGAAAACCAGTACGCATGGCCCGTGTGACCGCCGAGCAAAATCGCGCCGCGCGCTTTGAGAGAAACCGACACGACTTTGCTGTCTTTGTTGGCGAAACGAAGTTCATCAAACAGCGTGCTGCCGACCAAGTTGCGCGGCGAGCTGTCGTCTTCCAAAGACAGGTCCTTTTCGCCCAGGATTTTCACGTTGCCGTCGTAGAGCATCGACTCTGCGCGGCCTGCCTGGCGATTCCAAAACTTGTTTTGGGTGATGCCATTCATATAGCCGTAGGAACCGGTCGCGATGAGGGCATGGCCGGGACCGGTATACGTGTTTTGCTGACCGTAACGGCCCGTGGCACGCGCGCCTTCTCGCATCAGGCGTTTCAGGCCACCTTCGCTGAGCAAATGTCCCCAGCGGATCAGATTGTCTGCTCGAAATTGATCTGCGACGAGAAGCACCACCAACTTGGGAGAAGGGGCCGCTGCTGCCGGTTTGATACCGGGTTTTGGGGCCACTCCCGGTCGAACGAGCGGGGCCGCAGCTCCTGGTCGAGCGGGCGGGGCTGCGGACGCGGTTTGTGACGTGTTCAAACCGATGGACGGACTCCAAAACAGAGCCAGCACACTTGCGAAAATCCAGGTACGAAAGGACAACCCCTTGCACATCGGCATGTTCATCGACTCCAGCACGTCATCGTACCGCATTTTGCGCCGGGCCTTGCCCAAGAAAGTAGCGCGGTTTGCACGCAAACGTCAGACGGGGCGACGCACTGATTTGTAGGGCTGCCTGACCCAAGCGGGCAGATGTGTAGGTTCTCTGGATTCAAAAGGGGGAACTTCAAATCGCGGTGTGTTTTAGCGGTCGGTTGGAAACTCGATCGGTGTCTGTCTTGGGCGCGGCGTGCCGTCGATGCCAGGTTGCGGCAGATGTCCTTGCGCCATCAGCAACAGCACAACTCCCATTGCGCAGCACAGCGCGGCCCAAACCAAACCGAGCACATGTCGGTGAAGAGGCCGTTCGCGCAGGCGCATCGCCAAAAGGCTTACTCCCATCACGAGCAAACCGACTCCATTCACGATGAGAAACCAGCGAGGCATGTAGGCACAGACTCTAACCGCAGACAGAACACGCGCGCCAAAAAAGGCTTGTCGAGACGAACCTGGGAACGCTACATCGCTACGCACAAAACACGAAAGGCAGGGCGTCCACGATGACGTTTTTTGACCATACAGAAACAAGCGTTTCGAGGGAGGAAGAACAAGGACAAACGCTTTTGCGGCAGGCGCTTGTTCGGCGGCGGGCTGGGTTGGCAGAGCGGTTGCGGCAGGCAGGCGTGCAAAAAAGCGTCCTCCTGTTTGCGGGGCATGCGCCGTCGAGAAATTATCCCGACAACGTGTACGAGTTTCGGGCATCGAGCCACTTTCTGTACTTTGCGGGGTTACCAATAGAGGGCGCAGCGTTGCTGCTCGAAGGCGCGCGGGCGACGCTTTTTGTGAAAAGGCCGACGGAAGCGGACGCGCTGTGGCATGGGGAAGCGGCAAGTCCCGACGCGCTCAAGGCCCAGACGGCGGTGGATTCGGTTCGCTTTTTGGATGAGTTAGAGGCCGCAGTTCGTGCGGCGGGCGCACCGATCGAAGTGCCGTTTTCACAAAAAGCGCGCTCGGCCGCGCTGTCGGCGGAAGAACAAGCGGTGGCTGATTCGGTGATTGCGCTCCGGCTTGTGCAGGATGAACACGCGGTGTGGGAACTTCGTCGCGCGGCCTCTGTTACCGTGCGAGCCCACCAAGCCGGAATGGCTGCCACGTCGAAGGGCACGCGAATCAGCGTGGTTCGCGCGGCGATGGAACGCGAAATTCTGGCGGCAAATTTTCAAAATGCGTACGGAAGCATTGTGACGACGCACGGCGAAGTGCTGCACACACACGATCGAAGCGGGATCTGTGGAGCGCAGGATCTTTTGCTGGCGGATGTCGGCGCGGAAACGGATTTGGGTTTTGCAGCAGACGTGACGCGAACGTGGCCCGTTTCGGGTCGTTTTTCGCCAAGCCAGCGCACCTTGTACGACTTGGTGCTGTCGGCGCAGCAAGCGGCGATCGCGAAGGTCGCGCCCGGTGTGCGATATCGCGACGTTCATTTTGCTGCGTGCCGTGTGCTGTTGGCGGGCCTCAAAGACGTGGGTCTTTTTGTCGGAGAAATCGACGGTCTTTTGGAACGTGGGGCGCACGCGCTGTTTTTTCCGCATGGCATCGGGCATTTGTTCGGGCTCGATGTTCACGACATGGAAGATTTGGGCGACCGGGCAGGTTATGCGCCGGGGCGGACGCGCAGCGAGCAGTTCGGTTTGTGTTATTTGCGCCTCGATCGCGATCTTGCGCCCGGCAACGCCGTGACCATCGAGCCAGGCCTCTATTTTGTGCCTGCGATTTTGAACAGCGAACGGCTGTTGGCCCCGTTTCGCGCGGATGTTCGGCCTGACAGACTTGCGGCTTTTTCGGACGTGCGCGGCATTCGCATCGAGGACGACGTGCTGGTCACGAAAACCGGATGCGAGGTGCTCACGCGGGGTCTTGGCAAAACGGCGGCAGAAGTCGAGGCGATGGTTGGTGCAGCCTCGTCGGCATCATGACGTTTCTCTCCCGACCTTGGTGTTAGACTGCGCGTATGTTTGGACTTGGACCCACTGAACTCATTGTGATCTTGGTCCTCGGGCTTTTGGTGCTGGGGCCCGAGCGAATTCCGGGCGTGGCCACGAGTTTGGGCAAAGCGATTCGGAGTTTCCGGCGCGCGACGCGCGACTTGCGCGATCAGATCGAGCTGGAAGACGATGTGCGCCGTCCGTTTGAAGACTTGCGTTCTGCGCTGCGGGATGAACCGCCGCCGCCACCACCTCCTGCGGCGTTGCCTCGAATCGAACCTCCGGCAGAGCCTGTGGTCGCAGCGTCGAGTGAACGCGCCGATGCAACCGAACAAACACCGTCGCCCACGCACCTGTCCGCACACCCGACCACACCCATGATCGAAGCGTATGCGCCGCAACCCGGTGTCGCATCGCTCGTGACCCAACCGGCAGAACCAGGCCGGCCCGAAGACAGCCTCCCCAGTACGATTCAAACAGACTCCCCCACACCTTCGCACACAGCTTCTCACACAACTTCGCAGGCAACCGAGCACGCACCGGCAACCCAACCACCCGAGGTCGGAAAATGAGCGGCAACGAAGATGCCACGGTGCTGACGGCTGCGCCGGACGAAAAGCGGATGCCCTTTTTGGAGCATCTGGCCGAGCTGCGCGACCGGCTGAAAAACTCCGTGATCGCGATTCTGATCGCTGCGGTGGCTTGCTTCATCTATCGAGGCGCGCTGTTCCGGTACCTGGCCAAGCCGATTCTTTCTGCGTTTCGGGTGGCCAAGGCACAAGGCGTCGCAGGGCAGCTCATTTTCACAAGCCCGATCGAGGCGTTTTTGGTGTTGCTGAAGACGGCGCTTGTGGCTTCGATTTTTGTCGCGTCACCCGTGATTTTTTATCAACTGTGGGCCTTCATCGCGCCGGGTCTTTATCCGCACGAAAAAAAATGGGCGCTGCCGTTTGTTTTTCTGGCCGTCCTTTTGTTCGTCGGAGGCGGGCTGTTTTGTTACTCGTTTGTGCTGCCTCCGGGCTACCAGTTTTTGCTCACGGCGGGGACCGAGGCGAGCGTGGAACTCATGAAGAGCATCGGCAACGATGTCCAGATCATGGATGCGGTGCAGATTCGTCCTCTCATCAGCATGGAGGAGTATTTCGGCCTGACGCTGATGCTGCTGTTGGTGTTCGGCGCTGTGTTCGAGATGCCGCTCATTTTGTGCGTCTTGTCGATGCTCGGAATTGTGTCGGCGCGGTCGCTGTGGAAGTTCAACCGATACGCGATTCTGATTTTTGCAGTGGCCGGCGCGGTGCTCACGCCTGGGGATTTGGTGATCGGGCAGCTTGCGATGGCCGGATCGCTGACGGTGCTTTACAACCTGAGCATCGCGATCGCGTGGCTCGTTGAGCGAAAGCGGACCCAAGCGTCACCGGACGACACAAGCGCCGCCATAGACGAACCGCAACAGAGTCCTCCGAACGCGGCGACCTGATCGAGTGTGTGTGGGGAAATCGGGGGAGGAAGCGCGGGGAGGATTAGAAACGCAAACCGATGCCGACCCCAATCGTGTGCTGCGGGCCGGACACGTCCATCGGACAGACCTTGGCACCGGTGGCGGCGTCGCTTCGACAGGCATTGGCCGAACCCGAGGGGGCCACACCAAGCTTGGATGGGAAATCACTGGGCCCGAACGAGCCATCGCCATTGGTATCGGTCCCGTTGTTCGCTCCCGCGCCAATGAAGGTGTAGGACAGCGTGACGGAGATGATGGCGTAGTGGAAATTGATCCCGCCAAACAACCGCCACCTCATGATGTCGTCCTGCGTCGGGAACACGACTTTTTGCGCGAGTGTGTCCGACGTTGAAAACTGCACTGTGCCAGGCGGTTGTCCGCGGTATAGATCGATGTTCGGCGCGGTATCGACCACTTGGCTGCGGATGATGGAAAACAGCGCGCCGCCGCCCAAGTAGGGTTCCATCGTGAACGTCCCGCCGATGCCGAGTGCTTTGGACACGATTCCTTCAGCCGTAATCAGCGTCATGTCCACCTGCGGCGTCCCGGCAAGGCGCGTCACCGTCGCGCGGCCCGCAATTGAGGGAATGTAGAACTTGCCGTATCCCTCGTGGAACGCGATTTTCAGGTAGCCGTTGAGGCCGTAAATCCCCGATTGCAGCAAGTTCGAGCCGCCAAAACCCAGCTCGAAACCAATCGGCAGCATGAATGGCCAAACGCCCTTGCGAATCATCAGAGAGGCAACTGGAAGAAAGCCTCCGCTGACGTTGCGAACGCCACCCATGGTCCGCGTTCCATCGGATTGCGCTTGGCCGCTCCAATACGGCGCATCCTTTTTGATCGAAGTCGTCGCGACATCGAACGTAAAGTGAAAGCCCGAAAAACCCACGGTGTCGGCGGGATCGAGGGCGGGAACGGCCATCACCGCGCTCAGCTCCGAGAGCAACGACCGATACATCGATTGCTCGTACAGCGTAGGTTCGTAGCTTTGACCGGAAACAGGACGGCGGGGCGCGATCAGACACTCGATCGAAAGATCGTTGGAAACATCTTTCGATTGGGTGGGACAGCCTGCCTGTGCCGTGCCTATCCCAAACAACAGGCTCAACGCGAACGCGCCTGCAACGGGGACCCTGGGGGAACGATGAAGGTAACGCATGCTCGTCCCCGAGTGTATGCCGTTCAAAATCCCTGTGTCAATTCATGTTCTCGTCGCGACGGGGCAGATGTCGTGTTGTCTGCGGATAGATCCCTTTCATCGCAATTTCATGGCAATCGGCAGGAGCTGGGCGGGGGAAAACGCGCAGAGGGGGCCCCAAGAAATTTGGGCGAATCACGTCGGGGATGAGCGTTCGGAGTTTGCTGTATAGTGCGGCCATGAATGAGGCACAGGTTCCAGAAAATCAAGCGTCTCCTGTGAATTCGGGGGCAGGTTCAGCGGCGGGCATGGGGTCGGATGCGCCGTCGGGATCGGGTGGTGGGCCGGACCCGAAACCTACAGTGTATGCAGAAATCCTCTATGAGGTCCGCGCGGGCGTTGCACACATCACGCTCAATCGGCCTGAGCGGAGGAATCCGATCGGTGCCAGCACGGTCGGCGAGCTTCTACATGCGCTCGATCGGGCCAAACGAGATGACGCGGTTCGTGTGGTCGTTTTGACCGGTGCCGGCAAGGTCTTTTCGGCAGGCGGAGACTTGAATCAAATGGGCGCGGGCGGCAATCCGCTCCAAGCGGGCCCGAGCGAAAATCGGCTGGCCGGGACGTTTGTCGATTTGAACCTGATGTTGGCCGGGCAGGGTTTGGGAAAACCCACGATTGCCAAAGTGAACGGGCACGCGATGGCCGGAGGTTTGGGCTTGGTGGTGGCCTGCGACGTTGCGATTGCTGCGGACGATGCTCAGTTTGCGACGCCCGAAATCAATGTTGGGCTGTGGCCCATGATGATCATGGCGACGATCTTCCGAAATGTTCCGCGCAAACGAGCGATGGAATTGGTTTTGACCGGCGATCGGATCGATGCGGCGGCGGCGGAACGAATGGGTCTGATTTCTCGCGCCGTGCCACGCGATCGGTTGGACGCCGAGGTTCAAAACCTGTGTCAGAAGATCTGCGAAAAAAGCCCGCTCGTCATGCAGCTTGGGCTTGAGGCGTTTCACAAAACGCAGGAAATGGATTTTGAACCCGCGCTGCGTCTCCTCGAGGGGGAACTTTTGCGCGTGCTCACCACCGAGGATGCCGCCGAAGGACTGCTCGCTTTTTTGCAAAAGCGACCGCCGGTTTGGAAAGGCCGATAGCCGAGCCGTCATCCCATGCCCGTCGGAGCCGGTTTTTCGTCCCTTTCTGCGCTGATGGCGGCGCTGTGCGCGGTGATTGGCGGGGCCGTGCTGCTGTCTGGTCGCCGTCGTCCGTCGCACCGCACCTTTCTGTATTTTTCGATCAGCTTGTTTTTGTGGCACCTGTTGTCCGTTTTTCGCGGTCTGCGCGTGCCGCTCGCGCTCGCCGCGTTGCTTTTTGTGCCAGTGTGTCTGCTTTTGTTTTTGCGAACGTGGCTGCGCGAAAGCGTGAGCAGCGTCGAACTTCCCTGGCGTGGCGGGCCGAAAACGGTTTGGGCTCTGTTGTTTGCCGGGGAAACGCTGCTCGCCTATTCTTATTCCGTCAGCGGCGATCCGCGGCGAGCCTGGGCGACGCACATTCCGCTCCTTTTGAAAATTCTCGTCGTGCCCAGTTTGTATCTGTCGCTGACGCCGCTTTGGCAGGTCTATCGGCAAACCGTGTCGAAAGTGGACAAACGCCGACTGCTGTACCTTGTCAGCGTCGGTCTGCTCGCGATCACCGTGCCTGTTTGGGAGCATCTGCCGAAACCCGTCGGCCTCGACGGAGCGAACCTGGGGACCTTGTTGTCGATCGTCTATTTGTATTTTCTGCACCAGACGCTTTTTTTGGATCGGCTGCTCGACATTCACGAACTTTTGGGCCGTGTCGTCGTGCTGTCCGTGTTCGTGTTGCTGTTTTCGGCGATCCACCTCTTGCTCACATCGATCATTCATGTGGAACCGAATCAGGTCGTCGCTGTGATGGCGTTCGTGATGCTTGTTCTGTACGAACCGCTGCGGCGTTTTTTGGAAAACCAAGTGCAGCGACTCACGACCCTCGAGCGCGTCGAACAAATGCAGAGGCTGACCGAACTACGCACCCTGCTTCAAAACGTGATCGATCCACGCGAGGCCGTCCGCACCCTGCTGTCTGTGTTTCAGGAAACGGGTCGTTTCACCCAAGCCGCGATCTACTTTTTGGAACCCGACGGCAACGGATATGAACTGCAAGGCTGTTTCGGCCAGCGTCCCATCGAACGGTTCGAGGTCGCCGCGCGTCGTCCCTTTTTGTTGCATTTGGTGTCGAGTCGGCAACCCGTCACCCTTGAACAGCTTGACCGCGAACACGATCTATTGACCGGACGACGCGGCGCGGTCGCGGATTTGGAAACCCTGGATGCGATTGGCCGCACGCTTGCGGAACTGGGTGCCGGGGCCGTGATTGGTATTTTTCCGACGCGCAACAGCGAAGCCACGCGCCGCATGTCCACCGTGAGCGGGGCCATTCCTCGAGTCACGGAAGAAACTGCCTTTGTGCCAAGCGATCAGCTCATCGGTCTTTTGTGCATCAAAGACGATCGCTTTCGCGATGCGTTTGCCTCGGCGGAACTCGACGTGTTGTCCGCGATCGCCGCGCAGCTTGGCATCACCCTCCAAAATTCGCAGTTGTACGAGCGCATGAAGGAACGCGATCGCTTGGCTGCGCTCGGTCAAATGGCCGCCGGGTTGGCGCACGAAATTCGCAATCCACTCGGCGCAATCAAAGGTGCCGCCGAGTTCATTGCTCCGACGAATGAAGGCCGTTTGCCCGATGATGCAGGCGAGTTTGTAAACATCGTGATCGACGAAACGCGCCGCCTCAACCGCGTCGTGTCCCAGTTTCTTGACTACGCGAGGCCGTGGCGCGGCGACAAACAACCCCTTTCGCAACAGGAACTCGTCGAAGTGATCGAAAAAACCGTGCAGCTTTTGCGGCAAACGCTCGAGGAGAAAAACCCCGACGGAACAAAACCGCAGATTCTGCTCGAACTTTCTGCCGACTTGCCCCGCGTCCTCGGCGATCCCGAGCGGCTCAAACAGGTGTTTTTGAATCTGGGGCAAAACGCACTCCAGGCCATGGAAGGAACCACCGACGGTTCCCCAACGCTCACCATCGCCACCGCGCGCCGCACAGGAACCCGTCTCGGCTCCGCCTGCGTCGAAATTCGCTTCCAAGACACCGGGCCCGGCCTCGAACCACACACCTTGAAGAACCTGTTTATTCCCTTTTTCACGACCAAGGAACGAGGCACCGGTCTCGGCCTCCCGATCAGCCAGCGCATCGTCGAAAACCACGGCGGTCTCATCGAGGCGCGCAATCGTCCCGGCGGCGGCGCGACTTTTGTGGTCGTTCTCCCCTGTCTTGAAGAGGAACCCGAAACCGCGTCAGCGCAAAAGTCCGAATAACACCGTCCGCACCGCTTCTTCTCGTTCCGTCTTTCGCGCTTTTTCGAGCAGCGCGTGCGCTTCCGTTCCACCGATGTGGAAAAGTGCGCGCCCCGCTTCCGCTCGCACCGGAACATACGGGTCCAAAAGCAGCACTTCCCCCAAACGAGGCACCGCTTGCGTTTTCCCCAGCCTCCCGAGTGCTTTCACCACATCCACCCGACTCCGCACATGTTCCAGTTGTCGCAAAAGGGGGTCCATCGCTGACTCCTCCCTGCTTTCCCCCAAAAACAGAAGCAGAGGGCGCACTTTGTCCGGGTCATCTTGACTCATCGCCAAATCCAGCACCGAAAGACCCTGTGCCACGCACGCCCTCCTTTTCGTTGTTTGGCATTCTGAGGACTGTATCCACACAAGCGACGCGCAAATTCGTTGCTCAGCATCGGCTCCTTCATCCAAAAGGAGTTCCCCCAGAAGCCGATTCCATGGCTCAGTTCCCACTCCCAAACCCGATACCAGAATCGCTGCCCAGCGTTCCTCCCGAGGAGTCCTCCCTTTTTCATTCACTGCTTGACTCAACACCTGCACCAGACGCGCATGTTCTGCTGCATTTCGAGACAGAGTTGAACCCCCTTTTTGAGCTAGCAGCTTGGCTGATAATTCCACAGCCTCCCACATAGACGCACCCCCTTTTCCTTGTTCGATGTAGGAAAGAAGGTGAGGCACAGCCCGCGCGTCCCCCAAACGCGCTCTCGAAAACATCGCCTGAAGTTCTGGCGAGACCGCCTGTCCCGGTCCCTGTTTTTCGCGAGCAGCGTGTTCAAACTTTTGCGCTTCCAACAGCAGCCCATCGAGTCGCCCCCGAAGCTCTGTTGCCTTCCCCGGATCGGCCTCTGCCCGATTCCGTTTTTCTTGTGGGTCTTGAGCCAAATCGAAAAGCTGACAATGGTCCTGCGACAAATCACACATGAGTTTGTGTTGCCCATGCACAACCATTTTTTGTGTTCCAAGTTCTGCGAACACCGTCCGATTCGGGAGCTTCTCTGCCCCCGAAAGCAACCACGGCGAAAGATCCAATCCCCGCATGTCCAGCGGCGGCTCGATGTCCAAAAGACCCAGCAACGTAGGACCTACATCCAAAAGACCCACTGGCTCTTCATACCGACGGGAAGACAGCCCCTTTTTTTGTGCCGTGTCCACCATCAAAAGCGGCACTCTGGTCTGTTCTTCATACAGCGTCGTTCCGTGATACCGACCTCCATGTTCGCCAAATTCCTCACCGTGATCCGCTGCCACCACCACCAAAGCACCGGGCCGATGTGTATCCAGATACTCCACAAGTCGATGCACTTCCCGATCCACAAACCGCACCTCGCCCAGATACCGTTCCTTGTCTGAACCATTGCGATCGGAGTCTCCCGGATGTGAATCATAGGGTTCATGGGGTTCCAGGTAGTGAATCCATACAAACACCTGTTCTGGCTTCTCTGTTTCCAAAAAATCCAGGACTTGCTGCGTCCTTCGATCGCCTGGCAAATACTCCATTTTCACGTACTCAAAACCGTATGCACTTTGCTCGAGTACTTTGAGTCTGTCCCGCTCGACGAAAAAGACATTTGGGGGATAAAACGCAGCCGTTTTGTACCGATAGTTTCGCAACAACAGGGGCAATGTCGTGTGTGTCCCCGCGTCATGTCCAAACTGCGACAGCGCATACACCGGTTTTCCCGTCAGCATTGTCGCTATCGCAAACGAAGTATGGGGGACCTGGGTGTATGCCCGCGCAAACACAACACCCTCTTTCCCAAGCTTCGCCAGCGTCGGTGTAATGCCTGACGAAACAGCATCTTGCCGTAGCGCATCAATCGTGATCAGGAATACATCCTTTCCCGACAAACGAGGACCTACGTACTTGGGAGGGGGCGCCTCTTCATCTTGTATCACTGGAACAGGGGCCGAGTGTTTTTCCGTCGGAAACAACCGCAAAAGTGTAGACGGAAGCGTCGTGTGTTGCAAAACGAACGCGCGAAACGCCTTCGCACGATCCAGCTTTCTTGCCGATCGTACTCCTTGCCACGGCAACATCACCAGCAACAGGAGTCCCAGCAGCAACCACTTGTTTTGCTTGGGAAACCACGAACAGAGCAGCGTTCCAAACCCCACCGCTGCCACGATTTTTCCGACTTGAAGCCACGCATGGAACCACGGGTACAGCCTTGGAAGCACCCGCAAATCCATGATGTGAAACAGAAACACGGCCCCCACACAAACCAAGCCCCACATTGCCTTTTTCAACACGGGTACCGAACGAAGTCGAGTCCAGAAACGGAGAAGTTTGGGGAGTCCCCATCCGATTCCCAAACTCATTCCCAACAGCAACAGACAAGACCACATGGTGTGCAGGGGTACGCGCTGCATTTTTCCACCTGCAAACAAGCCGAACGTCGCCCACGCGCAAAGGGGGGACAGCAACATTGCCCACAGTGCCCCCGCCAGCGCCCCCTTTTTTTTGCGCTCCAGCGTGTTCGACAGCACGTACAGCCATCCCAGCAAAAGACACCCCAGAAAGAGGACCGCAATCAACAACACCCACATGTGGGCAACCAACTTTGCCGCTACTCGTGCTGTCGGAAACGCCGTCCGCAGTGCATTCCCAGCAAACGAAAGCTCACAAACTCCCAACAGCCAACCGGCCCACACTCCCGTACTCCCAAACCGAAGGAATTGCCCCAACGAGTGGCGCACAACACTTCCGTTTTTTGTCGAAGAAGGAAACCTGCCGGTTTCAGCTACCGGATTGCTTGGACTGACCATGTGGAGTGCGCTATTTCCGCTGTCCCTCATCGCATGTCGCGCCATTCCCGACACAGGACAACTTCTGCAAGATCCCTCACATCCAAAGGGCGCGTCAAGTGTGACGACCAAGTGGTTTTGGGGGGCACAGTGGGTACACATGAACGATTCCGCAACCCGATGTTGCAAAAAGCTTTTGCGAAACAGGCGAGTCTCCGCATCGACACGACCCACTTTGCCGATTTAACCTATAGAAGGAGACTGCAAAACGAAGGGGGAAGCTTGTCTTCAACGCTGAGCGGGGCCGCCAAGTCCATTGCTCGAACATGCGCTGTCTGCGGCAGTCTGTATTTGCAAAGCGCAGGACACGCTTGTTCGCTCGGGGGCTCATGCGCCAAGGATGAAGACGGCCTCGAGGGCGCAACCATCGATGACCGCTATCGAATCGACAAAATGTTGTCCAAAGGCGGCATGGGAATGGTCTACAAAGCCACCCACGTTGTCCTCGACAAACCCCTTGCGTTCAAGGTCATGCTCCAGCCCCAGGACGAAGCCGCGCGTCAGCGGTTTCTTCAGGAAGCCAAGCTCGCCGTCCAAGTTCGGCACCGCAACATCGTCGATGTTGTTGATTTTGGACTGCTTTCCACCAACCACCCCTTCCTGGTCATGGAGTTTTTGGTCGGCAAAACCCTCCAAGAAGTCATCGAGAAAGGCCCCATACCCCCCGCACGCACCTGCTTCCTAGGTGCCCAAGTCGCCTGCGGCCTATCCGAAGTCCACCGAAAAGGCATCATTCACAGAGAC
>DAOLIT010000045.1:0-42654 GCA_035328405.1 Pseudomonadota bacterium
GGGTTCGGGGCTTGGGGGGGTGGGCTTTGGGGGTTCGCTGCGGGCTTGGCCTTCGCGGAGGTCGTCAATGGGCGCGAGCAGGGTTTTGACCTGGGCCCAGGTGGCGGGGTCGTCCTGCTCGACCTGGGCGCAGACTTTGATGGCATAGTCGGCGACGGCCTCGGACAGGGCCCGAACGTGCGCGGTCAGGTTCACGTCTGCATCGACCGACACCGCCGGGCGTTTTTGCACCATGTCGCGGTAGGCGGGATGCACGTCTTTCAAAAAGGTCAAAAAGTCCGCGCCGCAGACCTCGTTCACATCGGCAGCGTGCCCCTCGTCCGTGATGCGTTTCAGCAGCACATCCATGGCGGCAAACTGCTCGGCGAAGCGCCACTTCAGAAACTCGGTCCCCTGGGGAAACAGCGTCTCGAGCAAATGCCTGGCCTTCTTGGCTTTGGCGATGTCGGGCGGCAGCAGCGCATACGCCTCCAGCCGCAGCCGCAGCGCGCCCCAGCCCCGATCGGCAAGCTGGTCCAAGGTGCGCTTTTCCTCCAAAGAGAGCTTCGGCAGCGTTGCGTCCACGCGCTGCTTGTCGGCCCAACCCTCCAGCGCAGCCTCGAGGGTCGCTTTGAGCCGCGCGCGGCTTTTCTTGAGCGGTGCCGCAAACGGCCCCGGCGAAACCGCCAAAAGCGATTGCGCCAGCGCGACACCACTCGCGATGTTGAGCACCGGAGAACGAACATACGGGGAGGGGTCAAAGGAAACGGACGGAGGATTTGCCATGCCCAGAAGATAGGTCCGATTTCCTACCTGTCAAGCCATCGCCCCACGTTTCGGTCCACGCAAACCAAGGCGAGGTCATGCCTGTCCATGTTCCGGGACCTGGAGATCCAAGGCGAGGTCATGCCTGTCCATGTTCCGGGACCTGGAGCTCCAAGGCGACGTCATGCCTGTCCATGTTCCGGGACCTGAAGATCCAAGGCGACGTCATGCTTTTCCATGTTCCGGGACCTGGAGATCCATGGCGACGTCATGCCTGTCCATGTTCCGGGACCTGGAGCTCCAAGGCGACGTCATGCCTGTCCATGTTCCGGGACCTGGAGATCCAAGGCGTCAGGTTGGTTTGAGTCCTTCCGGGACCACTTTGGCGGTGGGGTTTTGGGGGGATTTGGAGGGTTTTTGGGTTTTTTCTTCGTGGTGGGGGGGGAATTGGCTATGCTGCCGGGCCTCATGTTGCAAGCTGGTATCGTCGGTCTGCCGAACGTCGGCAAGTCTACTCTGTTCAATGCTCTGACCCGCACGCGCAAAGCGGAGGCGGCGAATTACCCTTTTTGTACGATCGAGCCGAACCAAGGCGTGGTGGTCGTGCCGGACGAGCGGCTGGCGGTGCTGGAAAAGCTGAGCCGGTCGAAGAAAGTGGTGCCTGCGACGATTGAGTTCGTGGACATCGCGGGCCTGGTGAAGGGGGCAAGCCAAGGGGAGGGGTTGGGAAACAAGTTTTTGAGCCACATCCGGGAAGTGGACGCGATTGTGCATGTGGTGCGGTGCTTCGAGAGTGAAGACATCACGCACGTAGACGGCTCGGTGGACCCGATTCGAGACATCGAGGTGATCAACACAGAGCTTGTGCTGGCGGACCTGGAGACGGTGCAAAAACGGCGGGACCGTTCGGAAAAACGGGCGAAGCAAAACGACAAGGACGCAAAAGCAGAGTTTGCGCTGTGCGAAAAGCTCTTGCCGCATTTGAACGCGGGGAAACCGGCGGTGACGCTTTCGCTTCCCGATGAGGAACGAAAGCTCTTGCGGAGTTTCTTTTTGCTGTCGGACAAGCCGTGCCTGTACGCCTGCAACGTGTCGGAAAAGGAGCTGGCAGCGGCGAGTCTGCGACCGGATGAACATCCGCTGATTGCGCGGGTGCGCCACTACGTCAAAAACGCACATGCAGCGGGGGCGTGCGTGGTGAGCGCGGCGATCGAAGCGGAACTTGGCGAGCTGCCGCAAGAGGACGCAGCGGCGTACCTTGCGGACTTGGGGGTCAAAGACAGCGGGGTGAGCCAGCTCATCCGCAGTGTGTACGCGCTTTTGGGGCTGCAAACGTACCTGACGACGGGGGAAAAAGAGACGCGGGCGTGGACGATCCGAAAAGGCATGAAAGCGCCGCAGGCCGCCGGGGTGATTCACACGGACTTCGAGCGGGGTTTTATCGCAGGGCAGATCGTGTCGTTTGACGACCTTTTGTCGTGCGGTTCGGAAGCGAAAGCCAAAGAACAAGGGAAGCTGCGCATCGAGGGCAAAGAGTACGTCATGCGCGAAGGGGACGTGGTGGAGTGGCGGTTTAACGTCTGACGCAAAACACACGGCGGCATCGCGGTTCCGCCAAAGACGGCAAGGCGGCACCCTGGACGCCTACCCTCGCGCAGTGCTTTGGGAAGCTGCGCACAAGAGAGAGCGGGCCGTTTTCCGCAGACTCACATCCAGGCTTCGGTGCGTCGCGCGGGCGCTTCGGGCAAAGGCACGCGGGGCGCATCGAACCACAGGCCCTCTAGGTCGTAAAACTCGCGCAGGGAGTCGAGGAAGACGTGGACGACGATGTCGCCAAAGTCGATGAGCGCCCAGCGACCCTCGCGCAAACCCTCGACCCCAAGGAGCTTGGCACCTTGCGCCTGCATCGTTTCGATGACGTGCTCGGCGATGGCAGTGACGCCTCGCTCGGCCTGCGCAGAAGCGATGAGCAGGTAGTCGGTGTAACTGCCCGATTGGGTCAGGTCGAGGAGGACAGGCTCGATGGCTTGTTTGTCGAGAGCGGCTTTGGCGCAGGCACGGGCGCGGTCGCTTTGAGAGGAGGAAGAGGCAGAAGAGGTCTTGCGGATGAGCAAGTCGGGGCTCCTTGGCTAGTTGGGTTTTTGGGTGACGGTGATGACCGCCGGGCCAGACCATTTTCGGTCGAAATGCTCGGCGAGCTTTTGGGCGTATTTTTGAAGGCGCAGATCGGCGAAAAGCCGCTGGGCGCTTTGGGTGATGCTGGAAAACGCGGGCGGGGGAAGTGCCCCCAAGGTGGTGGTGGCGACCCGTTCCCAGACGTAACCGGGCAGCTGCAGCGCGACCTGCCCGATGGTCAGAAAGAGACTGGACAGGGCGTCTCCGAGCAGCTCCTGTTCGGTGGCGCGGGAGGCTTCGAGCATGGTCTTTCGGACGGCGCGGGCATCGATTTCCGAGAGGCTCGAACCCATGTGGGACGTGGACAGGTAGTGGGCAAACAAAATGCCGGTTTCGAGGGTGCGAAGGCCGGTTTCGAGACCGCTCAAAACCTGAAAGCCGACAAACAGGCGGCGCAACCGTTTTTGGGAGCGCAGCAGGCCGCCGACCTTGCTGAGGGTGGCGAGGATGCCAAAGCGCGACACGGCGGGTGCTTCCTCGAGCAGGGCGGACACCGCGCCTTCCTCCAGTTCGACGCGATGGACGCGCGCGAGGTGCTCGATGAGTCCTTTGCGCGAATACTCGACCATGAGTTCGGAAATACCGGGCAGGGGCAGGATGCTTGAGACGGTGACAATCAGGCTTCGCAAGATCAGAATCCGCTTTTGCTGGTTCTGTTCGCTTGGGTCAAAGGGGCCGTTCATCGTGAAATCTCCTGGCAGGCACGCAGTTACCGATACGACGGAAGCAGCCCGTTTAGCAAATCTTGCCGATCAAGCTGGGGCCTGGGACGGACAGGGGACGGGGCACAATCGGTCGGTAGCGCAATGCGTATCGCCTCTTTTCCCAAGGCTACCACCCCCATCTTGTGTGTGGCTTCTACCTGCACTTTTTCGTCGGGGACACCAGGCCGAAGGGCCACAAAACGCACGTTCAATTCCAAAGCGAGGGGCACATTTTTGTCCCGATCGATGGTCGCGGTTCCCGACAGGGACTCGACTTGCACAGCGCCTCGCCAGGCGGAACCGTTGGCATTGCGGGGCACGGACGCTTGTTCAGACAGCGAGAGAGCGACCTGCCAGGTGTCGCGGTGGTGAAGCGAGCCGCTTTGGGGCATCCCAAGCTGCAATTTGTGGGCGACGGTTTCCAGCAGGGCAGCACCCGAATCGAACGCGACACGTCGCAGGTTCTCGAGTCGGTCGCCTTCGTTGCGAAAACGAAAGCAGGGCTCGTGGCGCATGCGGCTCAACAGGTTTTGGGCATCGGCAAAGGCTTCGATGCCTCCATCGTGATCGGTCGTCGTGCCAAGATGCAGCCGGCCTTCGGCGTCGATTTCGACAAAGCGCGTCTCGGACAGCGAGACGGGCGCGGTCTCGTACGCATCTTCGCCCGCGAAAGGCTGGGCGGGAGAATCGGCTCGGAAACCCTGTGCGACAGGTGGAACCTGCGCGGCACGGGGCGAGGGAATGGGCGTGATGGAATAGCGGGAATGGGTCTCGACGCGGTGCGGACCCAAACGCGCAGACAGCTCGCGGTGCGAAAGCGAGACGATCTGAAGAAGCACGTCCTCCCGGACTTGCTCGTTTGCAGCCAAAAACGACGTTTGCGTGGAAGAAGAAGCAGGTGCCTGGGTCTTTTGGCACCCCACTTGCGCAAGCAAGAAGGTGCACAGAAACCATCGAGCCTCAAAAGACATGGTGTGCGCGGTTAGCGCCATTTTCCGCGAGTGTCAAGGCGTCTTGTTTTTCTTGGCAGGTTTTTTCTT
Source organism: Pseudomonadota bacterium (assembly GCA_035328405.1). GTDB lineage: Bacteria > Myxococcota_A > Polyangia > Palsa-1104 > JAEUJZ01 > JAEUKA01. The sequence goes on from DAOLIT010000045.1 coordinate 4,664, forward strand.
GGGTTCTTCCTTGCCCAGGACATTGCAACCGGCCACCGAGAAACTCGCGCGAGCAATCACGCAACCGACTTTGGCCGGGGCACCCGCGCACCCTTTCCACGGGTTTTGGAAGCGGTCGCACACAAACGTGCCGGACACGGTCGCGCCCGCCGTGCCGTACTGAAGCCCACCGTCCGAGTTGATTTCGACGGTGCAGCTTGTCTCGGGGTGAGGGCCGCTTGAGCCGTTCCATTCCAGGCACATGTTGCCGTCCCAGCTACACGCGGTTTGGCGCATTTTCGCCGTGCCAAACGACAGCTTGCCCAAGCCGGAGGTGTTGTAGGTGCCAGGTCCCTTAAAGCCCGTGACGGTCAGAAGAAAATTCGGGCACTCGGTGGCACTGCCATCGGTGATGGTCAGTTCCTTTTTGACCCAATCGAACTCGCACTTGGTCAGGTCTGCGGACAGGACGCCGCGACCTTCCGCGCCTTGGCTGTGCGGTGCCCCGCAGTCAAACAGCGAGCGCGCAAGGTTGCTGCCCTGTTGAACCGCGTCTGCGACGACATCGCTGCGCTCTCCCGCCGTGTTCCCGACTTGGCCAAGCTGGGGCACTTCTTTGGGTGGCAATTTGGGAGGCGGCGGTTTGGGACAACCGGCGAGGACGACGCAAGACACAACGGACAAAAAGAAGGTTCGCGAGATCGTTTGAAAAGAACGCATGCGGCGATTTTACACGACTGGAAAAACGAGAGCTACACCACAAATATGTTAATTTTAGTAATCATTATTACGGTCGCATCCATCGGCGGCATCCTTGGAGCAGGTGAAAGATCGACAGACCGTTGAGGTTCGACAGGTTCGGGGTTTGCAAGACACGGCGCGCGAAGGTTGCGCGCGGGAGGCAAGAACATGGCTGAGCTGGATTTTGACGTGCTCGTCATTGGATCGGGTTTTGGCGGCAGCGTGTCTGCGTGCCGTTTGAGCCAAAAAGGCTACCGCGTCGGCGTCCTGGAACAGGGGAAGCGATACCGCAACGAGGACTTTGCGAAGAACACCTGGGAACTTCGCAAGTACCTGTGGGTGCCACGGCTTGGGTGTCACGGCATTTTTGCGCTGAAAGTGATGAAGGACTTGGTGGTGTTTCACGGGGCGGGCGTGGGCGGCGGGTCGCTCGTGTACGCGAACACGCACCTTGCACCGCCGGACCGGTTTTATCAGGACCCGAAGTGGGCGCATCTTGCGGACTGGAAGACGGCGCTGTCGCCGCATTACCGCGAGGCCCAACGCATGCTCGGGTCGGTGGAGCCGCCGGAAACGTATGAATCCGATGAGGCACTGCGCGAAGTGCTGCAACACATGGGCACTGGACACACCTTCAAAAAACACACCGTCGGCATTTACTTCGGTTCCGCCGGGCAGAAAAGCACCGATCCGTACTTTGGCGGGGCCGGACCCGAGCGGACGGGCTGTACGCGGTGTGGCGCTTGCATGGTCGGTTGTCGCGTGGGTGCCAAAAACACGCTCGACAAAAACTATTTGCACTTCGCCGAGAAACACGGGGCGCAGGTGATCGCGGAAACGCGGGTGATTTCGGTAAAACCGCTCGGCGCGCTCGACGGTTCGGACGGTTATGAAGTCGAGACGGAGTGTTCGACGAGCCTTTTGGGCCAACCCCGAAAGCGTTTCACGGCCCACAAAATCATTTTCTCGGCGGGCGTGCTGGGGACGGTGAAACTCCTGTGGAAGTGCAAGGACGAGGGTTTGCTGCCCCATGTTTCGTCGCAGCTTGGGAAGTTCGTGCGCACCAATTCCGAATCGATTTCAGGCGTCGTGGCGTGGGGCCGCGATCTGTCGCGCGGGATTGCCATCAGTTCAGGCGGTCACACGCCCGATGGAACCCACGTCGAGATCTATCGGTATGGGCAGCACGCGGACTCGATGGCGATGCTGGCCACCGTTCACACGTCGGGAGGGCCGTTGCCCAGGCAGCTTTACTTTTTGGCGGCGCTTTTGCGCCATCCGCTGCGTGCGTTCCGCAACGTGGTGTGGCCCGTCGGGTGGTCCAAAGGAATGGCGGGTGTGCTCGCGATGCAGTCGGTCGATAACTCGATGGAGCTTCATTACAAACGAAGCCTGTTGTCTCCGCTGCGCAAGACGCTGACGAGCGACTGGGGAACCCGACAAAAGCCGCCGACTTTTTTGCCACAAGCGCATGAAGTCACCGAGCGGCTCGGAAAAGTGCTGTCAGCGCAGCCAAGTTCCGTGTTGCCGGAAGTGCTGCTCGATACGACGACGACCGCACACATTTTGGGCGGGTGTCCGATGGGAGACAGCGCAGAAAACGGCGTCATCGACAGCCAATGCCGCGTGTTCGGATACCAAGGAATGTACGTCGTGGACGGCTCGATGATTGGCGCAAATTTGGGCGTCAATCCGTCGCTGACAATCACGGCAATGGCTGAACACGCGATGTCTCACATCGGCCCGCGCGTCCAAAAGATCTGAAACCACTTCCCGCCCTCGCTCGCAACTGCCGTGGACGGAAACGAAACGTGGTTTCTAGTCCTTTTGGGTCAGGTCGGCGGGTTTGGAGAGGTCTTGCGGCACGCTCAAATCGATCACCGTGGAAGATGAGTTAAGCAGCTTGCAGAAACCACCCTGCGCGCGGGTGTTGCCTGCCAGCTCGCAATACAACCCTTCCGTACAATCCTCATCCAGTTGGCACCTTTCGCCCTCTCCCTGTTTGCAGGAAGCGAGCATGCTCAAACCACCGAGCAAACACACAAAGCCGAACAAGCGCACCGTCGTCATCATTGTGAAATTTCTTTCTCTCAGCCTGCTCCGCCGTGACCTTCACGTCCGCACGACGAGCGCCGCTTTCATATCACGAGCAAAAACAACTGTCGCGGCTCGTTTTTGATGTGCGGTCTTGCACGGTTGGGCCGGACCCGGAACTGCGCGTGGCTGCACGCGGCTGCGCACGCTTTTTGCCCCAACAACAGCCCGACATCAATTTGGTAGGATGCGTTCATGAAGAAGCTCTTGTGGCTCGTGTTCGCGATGGTGTTTGTGTACTTTGCGCTGACGGTAAAAGTTGGTTCGCACACTTTGTGGGGTCATGTCGTTCGCATCGCTCGGACCCCCGAGGCCAAAGACCTGGCGGACGGCGCAAAAGAAACCTTCAAAGACGCCGCGCGCAAAGCCCAGCATGAGCTCGACACCGCTCGTCCTGACGCACCGACACCACCCGCAACCCTGTCGCCCAAACAACCGACGACTCCCCCCCCAGACCCGATGACCCGATGACCCGATGACCCAATCAGCCAATCCAATCTGATCAGTCTGGTGTCGTCGCGTGGTCTGGCCGAATTTCGTCGCCGTTCGGTCGTCAACGCGCAACGTTTTGCCGGACCGCAAAAGCGTAACTTCCGAAAAACAGCGCAAACCTCTCGTGATAAAGTGAACGAACCGCCGTCGAAGGTTTGCCATGACACAAAGCCCCTCTCTGCGCTGCTTCGAGTGTGGCGCAGCCTATTCTTCTTCGATGCGCACTTGTCCGACAGACGGTGCGCCCCTTTGTCCTGAAACGGTCGGAACACACTGGAAAATCGAGGGCGTGCTCGCTCCGAACCTGGGCGGAGGCGTTTTCGCGGCGTTTCACCTGAAAACGGGTGCGAGGGCGGCGGTGACTTATTTTCCGGCAAGCTCTGCAACAGAAACAGCAACGGCGGATCGTCTGAGCAGACAACTGACGGCCCTGCGTCTGCTGGATAAAAATCGTGGCATTTTGGCTTTTATCGAAGAAGGCAGCACGCCGGACGGTGGACGCTTTTTGATACACGAGCTGGGCACGTTGCGGCTTTTGCAAGATTTGATCGACGAGTGGCAACATCCCGACCGGGGTCTGCTCACACCGGTTGTGGCTGCACAGCTTGTGCGACCGCTTTTGTCCACGCTTTCGACGGCGCATCGCATCGGCGTCGCGCACAGAAGTCTGACGGCCCTCGACGTGTATTTGACCAGCGAGGGCGATCCTGTCGAAGGAATCAGCCGCGTCGTCGAAGCTCGCGTGCATGGTCTGCTCACCTTTCAGATGGGTCCCGAACTGCGCCAGGCCGTCGCCGCCGATTTGCGAGCCGTCGGGGCGATGTTGTTTGAATTGATTTTGGGCCGCCGTCCACCGGATTCCGTCGAGGCGCTTCGTGCGTTTCCGCTGCCGCCCATGATGAATTCTCCAGTCGGAAAAGTCACGATGCGGGCCCTCGGCGGCACAGACCAGCCCGCATATCTTGGCGCAGAAGAGATGTTGCGTGCGCTGCTGACGACCGTGCCCACGGTGGTTGCGCCTCCTGCACTCGATCAGGACGCCGAGACTAAGGTGGACCCCGATCCGATCCGACGGAAGCAACTGTCAAATCCACAACATATAGAGAATGTCAACAACAAACCGACTGTTCCCATCGAAATTTTGCAGATCGGGAAAGCCATGCCGTCGGAGCCCTTCCTGCCTGAGCCTCTGCCCTCGGGAGCAGTGCCGGTTCGAAGCGGCTTGACGGCTGAACTCCACGAAGTCTCGATGCGAGACTTGCTGGAAGACCAAAAGAAAAAGCAAACTCCGGGCGAACCAGAAACCCTTGCACGCTCGGTGCAGCATCGTCCGTCGTCGCTGGACATTCCACCGATGCCTCCACCGCCGAACGCCGAGCTTCCGCAACAACCTTCGATCCCAGGGGTAGACCCGCCCATTTCTCCAGTTTCCATCGGCAGCGAGGACGCATCGCACGAAAGTTCGTTTGGCCAAGAAGAGACGATCCCCGCCGTCGTCAATGCGTCGCAGATTGCCGCGTCGGTTGCCGCGATGCGCATGGAAACGCGCGCATCCAACGTGTCGCAGCGCGAAAACGCCGTCGTTTCCATCAGCGGATCGATGCCCAAGCCGCTTGCGCCGACAGGATCTTTGGTGATTCCACCGCAGCCGTCGGGCCCGGTTGTGATTCCGTCGCTCAAACCATCCGGTGTGAGCGGGAATGGGCCCGCGTTTCCATCCGCTTCCTTGCCCGCGCGTCCAGTTTCTCGGCCTCCGATTGCGCCCGTGCCTGCGATTGCGCCGGAAAGCGATCCAACTCCCGTCGCGCAACCATCGGTCGATCCAGAAGGAACCACCGAAAAAGCCCCCGCGCTAAAAATCGAGCAAGCTGCGGTGCCTGCGGGTGCTGCGCCGGAGCAAACACAGAACCATCCCCCCGCGCCGCTGCCCGCCGGATCGGATTTGCCTCCGTGGGTATGGGCCGCCGTGCTGGCTGTGGTGTGTCTGCTGGCACTTCTGGCCGGCGTATTCGGTCGATAGCTCGTTGCCGTCCAGAAACGTAGCCCGAAGATTTGTGTCGGACGATGGCGCAGGCGGGCGAGCGCGACAGTCCCCGACACGAAGTGTGGGGGGCAGCGGCCTTCACGGCTGTGAACACGACCGACACCGCGCGCGCCCGCCGCAGTCCTTTCTGGGCGGGAACGAGCGAAGTGCGGTCACGTTGGAAGCTATCCTGGATTGGGGGCGCGCCCGTATCGATCGGAAAGCCGCACCACGTCATCCAGTTCGGGAGTCGAAACCTCGACTACATCGGTGTCTTCCAACGCGATCATGCGGTGGCGCAAACCCGGCGTGATGTGAAACGGCACTCGCGGAGAAAGATCCGTCGTCTGCGGCTCCTGTCCATCGGAAAAATGCTCAAATCGCAATTTCCCAGACAGCACCATGATCGTCTCGTCTTTTTTCAGATGGTACTGAAGGGAAAGAGACTCGCCTGCCTTGATGTGCAGGATTTTGCCGACATAGCGGTCGGTGTGGGCCCAAATCAGCTCGTGGCCCCAGGGTTTTGAAACTGTGCGCATGACGCACGGTGTAGTGCGCCAAACACCCACCCGTCAAGCCCCGATACGCACCAATGCAAAGTTTGACTCTGCATTGCATCCCCTCGGTGGGCTCGGTGGGACTCGAACCCACGACCAACGGCTTAAAAGGCCGCTGCTCTACCTGTTGAGCTACAAGCCCGAGAAGCGCGGAGTAAGTACCACGCACTTTTGTGGGAAGTCAACAGCACAAACGAAGTCGAAAACAAAAGAAAACGATTCGGCAACGCACCGACTCAGCAGCCGCGAGCCGTTAGTGGCCGGAACTCGAAACGGTCACTTTGCGCGCGAGCATGAACACGACAGCCATCGCAAAGTATCCAGCGACGAAAGGCCATGCAGGTTTGAGGGCCACGATGGTATCGGCGCGCCCAAATTCAAACGAGTGAATAAGACCAATCGCGCTGACACCCGCACCCGCGAGGCACCACAAACTGGCGCGCTCAAAACGGCGTTCGATCACTTCGACTGTCGCAGCCGAAAACAACATGGCTGTGAAAATGAAACCTTGTTCGAGCGCAAACGCGCCTTCAATGAAGGTGTCGGTCGCATGGAACGCGTCGTACAGCTTGTCCGAAAAAACCGGGCCCGATGGGCTTCCATAGCCGCCGACGCGCAAACCCGTTTTGGCGAGCAGCGATCCCCATGCCGCCACGCCCGGCAAAATCCCAAGCACAACCGCCGGAGCATGTTCCTTGGGCGTCGCCTGAAACGACTGTGCGGTGATCACCAAACCAATCCACAACACAATCGCCATGCCTGCGTCGATGGGAACCGCCCACGCGATGTACCCGAGCGTCCCCGTCAAGCAAACCAGCGTCGCAAACGCTCCATTTAGGATCGAATATCCGGCACGCGCGCCCATGGCTTTCCAACCCGGATGGCCGATGTAAATCGTCGTCGGAAAACACGATCCAAACAGCGATGCCACGACGGCTCCCATGCCATTGGCGACGAGCGAAGGTCGCGTTGGATAGGCGTCCCCCGCAGCTTCAGCCGATTCGACGTTTTGCAAAGAACCGATCAAATCGAACAGCGCAATCGGAATGATCACCGGCAAAAAACGCCACAAAAAGCCTGCTGACAACGCAGGTCCAAGATCCGCAAACACCGGAATGGGCAGATGCAAACCCCATTTCGTCACGGGCTGACCAACGGGCGCAAGGTGCGTGGCCCAGGCAAGGGCCGTGCCCAAAAGCACCGCGACCAAACCGCCAGGCAAGCCGCCTTTGAATTTCACTTTTCCAAAATACGTGAGCAGCACGACCGACAGCGTTGAGAGGCCCACGATCGGATGCGCGAACGTCCGAAACAAAAAACCGAGCGAAATAAAACCCAGCGCGATGCCCGACAGCGTGGAAAGCAGCGCAGCTCGCGGCGTCACGCGACGGATTTTTTCCGCGACCAAAGACCCGAGCATCGTGATGAAGCCCGAACCCAAACACGCGACCAGACCGGCATGCCACGCGGCCCGCGCCGGATCGGGATGTCCAGCCGCCTGCGCGCTGAGTTTCGTCGGCAGCATCACCAAAAACACATACGCCAACAGCGAAACCGTGTTGATGCCATACGGCAGCGCACAGACATCCAGTCGGCCTGTCTGCTCGGCAAGACGCATGGCCTGCCTGGCGTAAAACAGGTTGCCAAACAGCAACGAAACCGCCGCGCCCGGCAAAATCCGTCCATACAGAAGCTCGTCGGGAAATTCCAAGACGTATTTGCACAACGTATTGATCAGCAAAAGCTGAACCAGATTGTCGAGTGCAAGGCCGAAGAAACCGTCGATGTCCCCGCGCACGAACCAGCGCATGAGTCCCCCGTTTCGGAAGCCAGACGAGCATAAACCAAAGCCCGACCTCGAAGCCAGACAGAACAACGACATAGCCCGTGCTTGGAAACCACACGACACGACCCAGCGTGGCAAGACCAAGACGTTGAGCAGAGAAACGAACCGTTCCATCGACATGATACGATGCGGGCATGCGCACTCTGCCCGTCCGTCGCGCGAGTCGGCCCAAGCGGTCGCTTTCGCCCCTTGCGCAGGTGACTTCGCAAAGGTCGCTTCTTTGCGTAGACCTACGCGCGATAGAAAACCATTTTCAGCAAAAACCCGTCGAAGAACTGCGTCATCAAAGCCGAGGCAGCCGACTGGGTGCGCTTCTGTCCACGCTCGATTTGGACCCGCGATATCCCCTGCAAAAAAACCTTCAGCGGTTGCCGCTTGGGCAGGCGTGCGCCGTATTTGACGCGCTGTGCGAGGAACTGGCCGATTCCGTCCTGTTCGACATGCCCAAAGTCGCGTGGCAGCCCTTGGTCGAACTTCTGGCCCCGCAAGGCTTTGCAGAGTCCCCCTATCCAAAAGAGTTGTCTGCGGATTCCGCCTATGAAACCAGCGAAGGGCTCTTGCTCCTTGTGGAAGGTCGTTTCGCTGCAGAAGCCGCCCATTCCGCCCTGCAACCCGCGTTTTTGCCAAAAGGTGCAAGCAGGCCAGACGGGCTTGGCGAGTCGCAGGAAACCAGGGTAGGTCCCGATGCGCCTCTGTGGATGGATGTTCGACAGACTGTGCTGTCGATGCTCGAGTCCGTGCGCGAAAAAGGCCGCGCGTTGCTCATGGAAAAGTGACAGGCGTGGCTTTTGAAAAAAGCTCCGCCGCCGCCGAAGCGAGGGCTTGACACCGGTGCGCGAGATCGGCTTGCTTGGCGCATGCGAAAGACACTTGTTTCCGTGCTCACCTGTGCGCTGTGTGTGGTTTTGAGTGGTTGCAACAAAGGCACTCCCACACCAACTGACACTCCGAACGCAGCCCCTTCCCCCGCTCCAACCATCTCGGCAGCCCAACCTGAAGCCAAGCCCGAAGCTCCCGCAAAAACGGCAGGAAAATACGGCGCGCCGCTCTCGAACACCCCGGCAGTGGATGCCAAAACCGTTCTGTCAGACCCGCAAAAGTGGAACGACAAAGACGTGAAGCTTTCCGGCAAGGTCTCGGGCGTCTGCCAGAAAAAAGGGTGTTGGATGACGCTGCAAACGGGTGAACCCGGCGCGGCGTCGGTGCGCGTCACGTTCAAAGACTACGGTTTCTTCGTGCCGAAAGATTCCTTTGGCAAAACCGCCACCGTCGAAGGCAAGTTCGCTGTCAAGACGATTTCTGTCGCGGAAGCGCAGCATTTTGCCGACGATGCCGCCAAAGAAGGCAGTCCGCCACGCAAAGTGACCGAGCCCGAACACACGTTTTCTTTGGTCGCGACCGGCGTAGAAATTCAGTAGACGGCACGAACCGATGGCCGTAACGCGCCTTGGAATTGATTTCGGCCCGACGACTGCGCGAGCGGCTTGGGTGCAGGATGAAAAGGGCGTGCTCCTTTCGTCGCTCGTTGGGCAAAAGGCGTTTCCTGCCGTCGTCGGTTTGGATCGAACCGGCGCGCTGCACGTCGGCGAAACGGCCCGTCGGCAGCTTCTTCTTCATCCCGATCGAACTGCCCACAGATTGCGTCGCTTTTTGGGCACGTCGATGCGGCTCGATCTCGACAAAAAGCGGTTTTCGGCCCGTGAGTTGTGCGCCGTCGTTCTGAGCCAGCTTCGCGATTTTGCCGAAGAGCGACTCGCCACTCCGATTCAAGCCGCGACGCTCGCCGTTCCCTGCCAATTCGCCCCTGAACAACACCAAGACCTGATTGCTGCGGCCCGGATGGCGGGTTTCAAAACTGCGCAGACCGTCCTGGAACCGTTGGCCATCGCGCGTGCGTATTCTCTGTTTCCAGCCGATGTCCCCGATGGAAAAGCCGTGCTTGTTTGCGATTTGGGGGCCACCCATTTGGAAGCCACCGTGCTCTCTCCCAAAGACGACCGCTGGTCTGTCCTGGCCACCGCGCAGCGCGAAACGGGAAGCGAGCTTGTCGATGAGCGGATCGCCGAATACTTGGGACAAAACCTTCTGCGGCAATACGGTCTCGCTGGTTTTTCACACCAGAAAACGCACATGAGATTGCGGCTTGCTGCCGAGTGGGCCAAATGTCGGCTCAGCGAACAAGAAACCGTGACCGTCCACTTGCCCGCCGTGCAGATCGCCGACACGACGATGAACCTCGAAACCGAGCTGGGCCGCGACCAGCTGGCGCTGCTCGTTGAAGATGACCTGCGGCGTGCATTTGAGGTCATCGAAATCGCGCTCCGTCAGGCCCGCGTTTCCAAGCCGGATCTATTCGCTGTGCTGCTGTCTGGAGGCCCCGCACGTCTTCCCCTGTGCGCCGAGCTGCTGACCACGCAAACGCTCGTCCGACCGACTCCCATCCCCGCCCCCGAAGAAGCCATCGCGATAGGGGCGGCCCTCCTTGGCAACGCCGCTACAAAGTAGTTTTCACCGCGTGAAGCACCCGCGCGTTCACGCTTGTCCACGCAGGCAGTCGCTTCACCAGATCCGTGAGTTCTTTGGACGCCCAAGGCGTTGCAACCACCGATGGTGCCCACGGAACATGTGCCGCCACCAGCGAAATCGGCCATTTTTCTTTGCCCACTAGCTCTAGCGAAAACACTTGTCCTTGAGGATTCGGTGCCACAAACGCCGCCAAAATCATGTTCTGCCCCGGTATCGGTTCTGGCAGTGGCTGAAGCAGAGACCAGCTTTTCAAGGCCTTGCGCGGAACGTGCAAAAAGGCAATCCAACCGGACGACACGAGCCGCACTTTTACCGTTCGCGTCCCCTGTTCCGCATGCTCGGTCTGTTCCAACACTTCCAACACGGGCGGAGGCACAGCCAACGCCTCTGCTTTCCCTTTGTACCCATACGGCCACACCCGACCCGGCGGCATCATTTGTACAAAGTCTTCCTTCCCTTCCACCTTCTCGAAATCGGGAAGACCATCGAGCGCGGCCCCCATCGGTACATAGTCCTCTGTTTGCAGAAGCACCGCCGCCTTGCCCTCTTGCATCAGGTGTACTGCAAACACGCGCTTCGGCCTTTCCGCTGTGTAGGGGCTCGTCACCGCCAGTGCCACAAGACCCGCCGCAGCGACCCCTCCGCACAGTTTTCGGAGCCCCGCAAGCGGCCCCCCACAGAAGAATGCAAACGTCCCCCCAAGCGAAAACGGCAACACCAACAACATCCACAGCAGCACCGCCATTTTCACGTCTCCTGGCACCGGATCTTGCGTCATGCCCACCACCGTTCCCAGCATCGCTGGCAACACACCCACAAGAAGATGCACAAACCCCGCCGCGCCAATGGCCACACTCCCCAAAAACAGCGCAACCCGAGCGTTTGGAAAACGCAGCGATGCCAAAAGCCCAGCCGCCCCCGGAACCACCCACCACAAGAACAGATACCCAAGCCCCAGAGACTTCACCGCGCACAGACCCAGCAGCACCCCCAACCCCACAAGACCGCCTGCCCACGCCACCAGCGCGCCTGTTTCCTCGTCCATCGCGGGTGCCTGCCGTTTTTGCCACAGCACCCAACCGCTCAGCACACCACAAAAGCCCGCCATCGCATACGACGGCAGAAGCAGACCAGGCTTTGCATAAAAGCCGTGCGGACGATGCAGCAAAAGCGACACAAACGCCGCCGAAAGCCCCGCGCTCAACAGACCGAACAGAGACGACAGCCCAGCCCACAACACCGCTCCCAGCAGCGTCCCCCAAGGCACCTTTTTCTGCCTTTTGAGTGCCCACAGCATTCCCAACACCAAAGCCATCGCCCCCACCGCGAGCCCCCTGGCCGTCCGCATCGAATACACCAGCGTCCCCACAGACATCACGTCGTAATACACGGTCCGTTCCGGTTCCTTCGCCAGCACAGGAGGCCGTTCCGCAAGTTCCCGAACCACCGCAAGCACGGTGTCGCCCACACTCTGGAGCGTCCCCGGTTGCAGCCGTTCCGACCGATCCAAATGCGTATGAACGCTCCACATGTCCTTCACTGCCGCAAAGTCCAAGCCCGGCCAACCCGCCCGAGTGAACGGCTCGAAATCGCCGCTGACCGGTGCCAGACCGCTGCTCACAAAGTCATTCCCAAAGATCGTTGCTTGCGGACTCTTGGCCGCTTTTGCATACGCCAAAAGCAACCCCGGAACTTCCGCGCTTGTCTGAATCAGATTCGCCTTCCCAGCCCCACTTCCGTCAATGTCCACAAACGCGCGTACATCCTGTGCCCACCTGTGAGAAAGAAACCCTGCCGCTCCCCCCGAACCCGCTTCTTCCCCTCCGTTCAAGTGCAAAATCACCGTCCATTCCAGGGGTCCGCTCGCGCACAGTGCCCGCATCGCCTCGAACGCCGCTGCCGTCCCCACCCCGTTGTCCGAAGCCCCCCGAGCTTCGACCGGCGAATCGTAATGTGCGTTGAGCAAAATCGCCTCTTTCTGCCTTCCCGCAAGCCGCGCCACCACGTTCGTGACTCGGTAGTGAAAGTTCACTTCCTGCCACACCCCAAGCCGTGTGTCTCCCTCTGCGTTGTACCGTTCTACTTCCAAACGGCTTTCCTTTTTCAGTTCCTGTTCCAACCATTCCGCCGCGCGTTGCCCCGACTCGCTTCCCACCGGATGCGGCCCGATTTCATCCGCGAGTTTCCGCACCACCGCCATCGCCCGGCCTTCCGAAAACACTTCTTTTCCCGCCGTCTCCCCCACAGGCGCAGGAGGTCTCTGCACGACCTCTGCAAGTCCCCACAGCGCCAACAACACCGCAAACGGTGCCCCCCAAACCAACCACATTCCGACACTGTTCTTGCTGGCAAACCCGCTGGCCATGTCCCTTGTCCTCCCAAGCACAAACTCACACCATTTGCGCACAACCCCCCATTCCCCTCAAACACATTTTTTCAACACCCGCGCCGTACGATAGGGCGGTTGTGAGCATCTGAAAGGGTCTACCCATTTTGGCCGCTTTGGCCGGTGGGACAGTGGGGCAGCAGGGTGCAGGCCGTGCAGTTCGGTTTCTTGGCGAAACAGACACGGCGACCGTGCCAAATCAGCCGATGCCCCGACAGAATCCAGCGGTCTTTCGGCCACAGGGCTTGCAAGTCCTTTTCGATTTTTTCGGGGTCCTTTTGGTCCGTCATCGCCAGCCGCTGGCTCAACCGCGAGATGTGCGTATCGACCACCACCCCGCTCGGAATCCCAAACGCTGTCCCCAGAACCACATTCGCCGTCTTGCGTGCCACCCCCGGCAAGTCCAGAAGCTCCGTCATGTTGCTGGGGACTTCCCCCCCGTGTTTCTGGACGATTTTCTGCGCACACGCGCGGATGTTTTTGGCCTTGTTCCGATAAAAACCGGTCGAAAAAATGATCACCTCCACTTCCGTTTGATCCGACGCCGCCAGGGCTGCCGGAGTCGGAAACCGGGCAAACAGAGTCGGGGTGATTTGGTTTACACGTTCATCGGTGCATTGCGCCGACAAAATGACCGCGATGAGAAGCTCGAACGGACTGCGGAAGTCAAGCTCGCAGTGCGCATCGGGATACAGCCTATCGAGTTCTTCCAAGATGGCAGCCACACGCGCGCTTTGGGGGATGGATCGAAGTGATGACACAGCTGCATGTTCCATGTGGTTTAGGGTCCCTTTTGCGAGGAAGGTACGTGTTTTGGAAACAAAAGACGCGGAAAAAACGGCAGACAGACCAAAAGAAAGCCCAGCGAAAGCCACACCAAGCTGCGAGACAGACGCTGGTCCGGGTTCTCTGCTGCTGCGGTTCGCTGGAGCAGAAAAAACCCCGCGCAACACAGAAAGTGTGCCCCCCGTTTCAGCGAGCTGAACAAAGACACCACAGACACCGGAACCAGCCCCCCTTGTTGCTGGGTGAACTGAAACACCGTCGCTGCACTGTAGGGTTCCGTAAATCCGCGGATCGCGTTAAACAGCAGCGAAACTGCGATGCACGTAAGAAGCAGGGGCACAAACACGCCTCCGGGGGGGGAAGCAAAAACCGCGAAGGGACACAACAGAAGCAACCCCAGACACACCCCGAACAACCCCACCGATCGCAGCCCAAACGACCCGATCGCCTCGTTTTTCTTCCGCGCAAAACGCTTCGATCCCAGACTGCACGCGAAGTACCCCAGCACAGACACCACCGTGTACAGAGGCCAAAGGGGGGGATGCTCCCGAACCAGCTGTGTGGCCAAACGGCTCAGCGGAGATTGCAGCAAATACACCGCAAACAACGCCATCGCCCCCACCATGGACAGAAGCCACATCTTCGCAAAAAAACGCGGATACCCCGTCACAATCGACAAACCGCGCAGGAGTTCTTGCAGACCCGGACGCGAAAGGGGGGCGGGTTCATCCGCCAGTTTGGACAAGTCCCGCAGCGCCGCAAGTTGCGCCGCCAACGTACACAGAAACAGACTCGATTGCGCCAGGACGCGGACCGATTCCTTGGAAAACAGGAGGCCGCACAAGTCGTATCCCATCGCGCCTAGCAGCACCGCGACCATCGTGCCCAGATACCGGATCGAGCTGCCGACACCCTCGAAACTCGGATGCAGCAGGCCCGCGATGCGCGACCGTTTGGCCACCTGCAAAAACAAAACCGTGTCCGCACTGCTCAAAAGGGCCAAGCTCACCCCAATCGAAGCCTCCAGACACAGCACCGCAGGGGGCCCAAACGACACCGCCCGCGCAGGCCACAACACCCGCGCCACCGCGAGCGCAAAAAACGCCCCCATGATCGCGCTTGTCGAAAGAAGGCCCAGCCGCAGCGACGCCTTGGCCCCATAGCGATCCGCATAAAAACCCGTCGGCACGTCCGCAAGAACCATCGTCAAGCTCGCAAGGCCCAGCGAAAGCACGGACAAAGACGGGTGAGTTTGCCCGGCCAGCGCGTCGAGCAAAGGCAGAAGCACCGGCGCATGAAACGCAAACAGATACGCAAACCGAAAACGCAAAAGCGCAAACACCTCGGGGTGCGCGATGGACGCGGCCCGTGTGTCGGGCGGAACGTCTTTCAAAAGAACGTGCCGCAGCAGCCAAGCAAACATGGCCGGGACTTTACCCGATCCAATCGCCTCCACGACCCGATCAATCCGGGTCCGCGACCCAGTTGGATCATCACGCCGACCCGATCGGATCATCACGGCGACCCGATTGGGCCATTACGCGGGTGGGGTTTTTGGGGCTGGGGGTTGGGGTATCCGGTCAGCCAGAAGACAGGGATGAGGGCGCTTTGTTGGTAGCGGTCTCGCCACTTCTTTATCGTCAGCCGCGTGGTGGACAACCTGCGAGCCACCGCTGAAACGGTCTGTCCGTCGGCCAGCAGCGGTGTCTGCGCCCGGAAGCGCAACCGATACTCCATCGTCTGCGAGCGCGTCAATTGCTGCAAGGCTTCTGGCTGCGCACCCGAAAGCTTTAGTCTCTTTGCTTGAGATCCTGGCAAGTGAACCAGCCTGTCATCGGCACCACGCAAACCCAGCTGCTCAATTGATTAGGAATTTCGGGGGGCGCATCTAGGGTCCGAATTGGGCGTATCATATTGGAAAGACGACGTTCAATCCGTTTGACTCGTGTCGCCCTCTCCAGAATTTCTGGATTGTCTGAAGCTACACTGAAATTGATCGAAAAAGGCCAATCGTACACAGGGGTGTACCATGCGATCTCTCACTACAGCGGCCGTTATTGGCTGTCTCCTCACCGACCTATCGCCCCGCGCCGACGCCGCGAAGAGGGGCGGCGAACAGTGCAAGGACAACTCGGACTGCGACACCAGCGTCTGCAAGGACGGCAAATGCGATCCGTGTCCCGACGCCGATCATTGTCTTCCGCCGGGGATGTGCTCTTCCAGCGAACACGCCAGCCTCAAAGAGGAGGTCGGCAAGACATGTAAGAGCGCCCCGTTCTCATGTCGTGACCGGTGGAACAGCGACGACAAAGACGCCGACTGCAACATGCTCCAGACCTTCATCGAGCGCGCCGAAGGGTGTACCAAGGCGCGGGAAAAGATCATGGATCAATGCTTCAAAGGCGGTAATGCCTCACACCGAGAGGAAGCCAAGAACGCACGTACTGCGCGCGACTCTTGCCAGGACATCATCAACTACAAGAAAGGCAAGAACGTCTGCTACACGTGCTCTCCGAGCGACCACGAGTCGTACTCCCGAGATCTCGAACGCGCGGGCGCGAAGGACATGGTTTGCGAAGGCTCCAAGGATGATTCGAAGGCTGATTGCAGCCGCCTCGAAGAGCGCAGCAAGAACAACGGGGCGTTCATCGACACGCTCGACTATCTGGTGTCGCGCTGCTTCAACGGCTACCGCAGCAACGGCCGCTCCGACCTTAAATCGAAAGCCGAGGAGAAGCTGAGGACCTGCACCGAACTTCTCGACTACAAGAAGTCCAAGAACCTGTGCCAGTGAGCGCCATGTCCGAATTCACAACAAGGGCCGCAGTCGACTCGATTCGAGCCGCGTTCTCTTCGTCGGTCCATCCCGGTACGTCTCAGCTTCTCGCCGCGCAGTACACCGACGATGGACTCGACCTGGTGAACGCGTTTGGAGCGAGGCACTGGTCTGAGCTGCAGGTCCGCGAGCTCTTTGAAAATCGCGACGGTATATGGTCGCTGACGCCTGCCGGCTACCGCTTCTACCTTCCGGCGTTCATGATCGAGGCGTTGTCTGGCGCTCCCGAGTCCGGCGACATCGGGGATGCGGTGCTGGCGTCGCTCAGACCTGGAGATGACGAACAACGATTCCGAGATCGGATCTCACTCCTCACGGCTCCAGAGCGGGACTCGATTCGTGCATTCCTCGAGGCCATCAGGGCCAGCGAAGGCGCCTGGAATCGAGATCCATCTACAAGCCCGTCCGGCTATTGGTTCAGCTCGCCCTAGGCTACTGCGCCGTGCGGCACTCATCGCAGACCTCGGCCTGCCCGGCTTCGTAGATCGCGAACAGTGGCTCACCTTCATCGCTGCTGCCGGCGCGCTTGATGTAGCAGCGCGTCTTCTCCTTCAGCATCAGGCCAAGCTCACCCCAATCGAAGCCTCCAGACACAGCACCGCAGGGGGCCCAAACGACACCGCCCGCGCAGGCCACAACACCCGCGCCACCGCGAGCGCAAAAAACGCCCCCATGATCGCGCTTGTCGAAAGAAGGCCCAGCCGCAGCGACGCCTTGGCCCCATAGCGATCCGCATAAAAACCCGTCGGCACGTCCGCAAGAACCATCGTCAAGCTCGCAAGGCCCAGCGAAAGCACGGACAAAGACGGGTGAGTTTGCCCGGCCAGCGCGTCGAGCAAAGGCAGAAGCACCGGCGCATGAAACGCAAACAGATACGCAAACCGAAAACGCAAAAGCGCAAACACCTCGGGGTGCGCGATGGACGCGGCCCGTGTGTCGGGCGGAACGTCTTTCAAAAGAACGTGCCGCAGCAGCCAAGCAAACATGGCCGGGACTTTACCCGATCCAATCGCCTCCACGACCCGCTCAATCCGAGCCCGCGACCCGATCGGATCATCACGCCGACCCAGTTGGATCATCACGCCGACCCGATTGGGCCATTACGCGGGTGGGATTTGGGGGGCTGGGTTGTCGGTTTGGGGGTTGGGGTATCCGGTCAGCCAGAAGACAGGGATGAGGGCGCCTTGGTTTTGGCCGAAGGTCCAGACGTAGGGGGGACCGTCTAGCGCGCTCAGCCTATCAAGCATGGCGGACAATTCGGGGCGGGTGTAGCTGCGCAGGTGCGACACCAACCCATCCCACAAAATGACCAAAGGCAGCACGGGCAGGACATAGGTGAAGAGGAGCCGCAGAAACGAAAAGGGGCGCACAAACGGGGTCAGCAAAAAGACCAGCGCAGGCAAAAACAGCGACAGCAAAAGGCCTTTGGGGGTGCGTTCTGTGACCTCAAAAATCGCGATGCCTTGCCGGTTGCGCACGGCATCTTTGAGGACTCCGAACGCCACATCGGGGGGCAGGTGATGAAACAGTTGGAACAGGGTACGCACCCCGGCTTGGGTGTTTGGAACACGGGTGGCATCGACAGATTCGGGCAAAAAGGACAGGCGAGCGGGGTCGCGGCGGACGGCCTCCTGAAACGCGGGGACGTTTGGGAATTTGTCGGTCAGGGTGACATGGGCTTGCAGACCCTCCTTCTGCGCCAAACCGTCCAGGAGCTGGAGCAGGGGCCCGGCCCCCCCGGACCCGAGATCGAGAACGCGCGTGCTGTTGGTAGCGCGCAACACCTGGGCAAGGGGGGCCACGGCGGCGGCATGGGTTTTGAGGATGCGGAACGTGGCCTCCAAAAACGTCGGGGTGGCGCTGCGCAAAAAAGCGGGCAGAAAAGCCAGATCACACCATTCAAACCACTGACGACGTTTCATGGAACCCCCTTTGAACCTTGCGGGGCCTGTGGTTCCTGTGGTTCCTGTGGTTCCTGTTCGGCGGCCTGGGTCAGGCGCAGGACGACGGCATCGGCAATGCGCTGGGCTCGGTCGGGGGACACAAGCGGGTTTAGATAGATGAAGTTCAAGTTGAGTTTGTCTCTGACCGTGGTCACGGCCAAAAGCAGTTGTCCCACCACAGACACACCGACGGTGACTTGGTGGTCTAGAATCGACAGCGCGCCATAGCGAAGGGGGATAGGCAGGGTTTGCAAATTGGTGAGCCCGGTCAGCCCTGGGGAAGCGCCATCGAAACGCCGGACAAACCGCCGGGCAACCTGGCCTGAACGCGGGATGAACAGGCCAATGAGGGGCAGGGTCAGGTACTGCTCTCCGTGGGCGAGCGTGCGGGTCAGGCGGGCGCGAACCTGGCGCGACAGATCCCAAAAGGAGGGCTCAGGAATGACGCGGTGAAAGGTGGTCACTTGCGAAATGTACAAACCCATTTCCTCGCGCACTTCGGGGGGCAATACGCCGCGCAGATTCACGGCGGCAAAGCAACCAACACGGGTGGTTTTCTGCCTGGCGACGCGATCGGAAAAGACCTCGTGGGTGGTGGCCAAAAGGAGGGCGGCGGACAACGCTCCGTGAAGGGTGGTGCGCTGCTGCTTGGCCAAAGACAGGAGGGCGCGGGTTACGGGAGGCGGAAGCGCGCGGTGGACGAGGCGGTTTTGGCGCTGGTCGGGTGGAACGCGGGTCTCTTGCGGCATGGAAACGGCGCGGCGGAACGGCCTTGCGACGACGTGCTTCCAAAAAAAGTGATTCATGGGCACAAGCAAGGAAAGACCCCGCGCGCGCTTGGGCAACAGGTCAGGCATGGGCGGTCGCAGGGGCAAACTCGGCAAGGGTGGCTCGAAGGACGGCTCGAAGGGCGGCTCGGGGGTTTGATCGTGTCGCAGGGTTTCGAGGTCGGTCAGCAGATCGCGGATCAAAAACAGAATGGACAGCGCATCCGCAGTCAGGTGGTGGTGGGCCAAGACAAGCTCGCTCACGTCATCGCCGCGCAGAAGCACAAGACGAGTCAGGTGATCGTCGGTCACAAGAAACGGACGATTGAGCTCGGTTTCGGCGACCGCGATCCAATCGGTATCGCTGTGGCGAGGCAGAACGGTCAACGGAAGCGGGCCGCTGTCCTCATCGGTGATGACCAATCGGGCATCGTCGCCACGCAAACGAATGCGCAACAAAGGATGGCGCTCCTGCATCCGGGACAGGGACTTTTGCAACAGCGCCACATCAACCGGCCCCCGCAACTTGACCGTTTGCACTCCATTAAACCGCGTGCCTTGATCGAGCAAAAAAAAGGCGCGCTCCATGTCGGCCAAGACTCGTTCCATGGCCGCGCAGCGTAGATGGGTAAAGCGCCCTTTTTCAAGAACCAAGACGACCGTGCCCGCGCCTGCGCCCGCGCCATTCGCCGTCTTGGCCCACGCGGCTTTGCATGAAGTCATTTTGGTTCACGTTCCCTTTGACGGCGCGAGGGCAGTGTCATAAGTTCCGGCCCGAGCTTGCCTCTACCCGATCTTTGGGAGGTCACGATGCGCGGTTTCACACGGTGTTTTTGGGTCTGTTTTGTGTTGTGGGTTTCTTCGTGCAGTACCGAGCGGGGTACAAACCTGCATGACCCCTATGCGGTTTCGACTGGGGACGAGTGCCAGGACCAAAAGTGGGTGTGCCACGGCAATGTCCGCAAGCAATGTCTGCTTGGGAATTACGTCACGCGCAACGTCTGTTTGCCGACGCAGCTTTGCGATCCGACGTATGGGTGCGTGGAATGCTCGCCGCGTTTGCCCAAGCAATGTGATGGCGACAACGTGCGGGTGTGTTTGGCAGACGGGCGTTTTGGCGATTTGGTGCAAAAGTGCGACCCCGGAATGTGCAAAGGGGGAACCTGCATCAATACGTGCGGAGAGAACGCGGACCTGATCTATTTGGTGGATGAAACGTATCAACTGCTTTCGTTCAATCCGCGCGACGGGAAAAATGAACTGAAACTCCTGGGAAACATCAACTGTCCCGCTGGGCCTTCGTATGGAGGCGGTTCGGCAACACCGTTTTCGATGTCTGTCGATCGAGACGCCAAAGCCTGGGTTCTTTACAACAGTGGTGAGATTTTCTGGGTCAACACCAAAGACCTCGGTTGCAAAGCGAGCGGCTTTGTACCGTCTCAAGACGGGTTCGAGACCTTCGGCATGGGTTTTGTGACCGACGGTTTTGGAACCGAGGCGGAAACCCTGTTCGTCACCGGCGGTTCCTACACCTCACCAGGCAAGGGGAACATGGCAAGCATCGACAAAAAGTCTCTTGTCCTGACCAAAGTGGGCCCCCTTCCCAATACAGAGAACGGCCCCGAGCTCACAGGCACCGGACGCGGCGAGCTGTGGGCCTATTTTCCGGGCATGACCAACTCGTTTGTCGCACTCATGGACAAGGGAACGGGGTCAACCGCCAAGCAATACCCGATCGATCCCCTTCCGGGGTCTGTCCGGGCTTGGGCGTTTGCGCATTGGGGGGGCCGTTTCTACATCTTTGTTACCGTGTATGACCCGGCTCTTGGACGCAACAATTCGCAAATCCTGATGTTCACTCCCGACGATGGGAAAGTCCAGAAGATCATGGACAACTTGCCCTACATGATTGTCGGGGCGGGCGTGTCTACGTGTGCGCCTGTCGTGATCGGATGAACGATCAACATCGCTTCTCTGCGTTCGTGTTGGAGCGGCAGGAGGAACTCGGTCGAGGTCACTACCTGCGGCTTGCGCGCGTCCACCTTCGCAACCGTTACGAAGATGGGAGTCTGTCGGCACCGTACTTTTGTGAGTATGTGGACCGGCCATCCCATGGCACGGATGCAGTCGTGTTGGCTTTGTGGCGAAGAAACCCGAGGACGCAATCCATCGAAGTCCTGCTGCGAAAGGGGCTTCGGCCCGCGCTCCGGTTTGGACGGGAGGCCGCGCGGTTGACGGTTCCCGATGAAAGGGAATACGGCCTGTTTTGCGAAGCGGTCGCAGGAATCCTGGAAGCAGACGAAAAGGGGGAAGCGGGAATCAAACGACGTGCGGTGCAGGAAGCTTTGGAAGAAGCGGGTGTGCGCTTGTCTGAACAAAACGTGGTGTCTTTGGGACACAGGTGTTTTCCGTCCCCTGGAATGACACCGGAAGCGTTCCATTTGCTTGCGGCAGAAGTCGTGGATGAACAGGGAATGGCTGAAATTCCACAAGGAGACGGTTCCCCCATGGAAGAAGGCGCAGAGGTGTTTTGGTGTTCATTGGAAGATGCCTTGCATCTCTGCGAAGACGGAACCATCCAAGACGCGAAAACAGAACTCCTCCTCTTTCGCCTGGCCCAAGCATTGGGTCGGCAAGGCTCGGAAGGGGCGCGTCGGTCGGTCTGATCGGGCTCTCGGTCTACTGGTACTGCGGGGACTCGTTTCGAATCAGGGGACGGTCTTGCGGGGGGCGATTGAAGCCAAATTGGGTGTTGTAGATGGATTTGTCTGGATCACATCTGTGACCCTGTTCCGCAAGCCGATCCGGACAAACTTGTTTAACATAGGCCAAGTCCGTCAAGGGAATCGCGGTGTTTGCTGTGACCCAGCGTGTGTGGTTGATGCAAGCAGCGCCGTCTCCACGCCACTCGGCTTCGATGTCCCAACCTGGGTTGCTGGTGGCCTGGATGGAAAGGGGATCATAGACATTGATCAGGGTGCCCGATCGTGTGTGCGAAATGCCATCTCCGCAATAGTCTGCGCGAACCGCGCGCACACAAGCCCGGTGCCAATCCGACAGGTTCCGGGTCTTGCATTGGTGGTGGCGGCATTCTTCCGCAGTCGCCCAGGGTTTGTAGCCCCACAGAACGCACTTCCCAATCGCGGCGTTGATGCAGCCGAACGTGAAGGATGCGTTGTCATTCACATGCGTGGAGCTTAGATCCCAGTACCCAGCAAGCGCGATGGAGGGTATCGGCACGCCGTTGGACTCCCCGCACAACGGGACGGGGCCTGTGTCCGACAGAATGGCAATCGAATACATCGTGGTTCCAGTCGAATCCACCGCTACGTCGTCGATGCGCAGCGGAATCGCCATTCCGTTGAGCAGTGTGCCCTCAAGACGGACCCCACGCATGTCCGCTCCGGAAAACCTCTGGGTGCCCCGCATCCCTTCCAGCACCGACCCGTTCAACGCACCGGCAGACAGAGGCCCCGCATCGCTCATCATCCCTGCGAACGCCACTCTCCCCAGATCGACGGGTCGTGGCACCTGCACAGATTGAGTCGTTCCTGAACCGTTGAGTGTGATTCCGTTGAGCGTGAGTCCATTGAGTGTGAGTCCGTTGAGCGTGAGTCCATTGAGTGTGAGTCCGTTGAGCGTGAGTCCGTTCGTGTAGGAGTCATTGGGGAAAACCGCGCCAAGACGGGTCAAGTCCAATGTGAGGGGTGGTCTTTCACCGCAGCCAACGGACGACAACAGAGCGATACAGAGAACCTTTGCGAACCGGTGACACCTCATGTTTGTGTCCTCCGCTTCGACAGCGACGCAAGAAGCACGCCAATCCATCCAAACTGACTCGCTGCGCCATCTATCCCATTTCATTGACCCGGCTTGATCGGGCACGGAACGGCGTGGAAAAAAACGACCGGCGACTTGCCCGTGGGGTCTTTTGTTCCCGTCCTTTTGGCCCCACCCGTGTGGCAAAAAGCTCGAACGGCACGTAGCAGTTATTCCGACAGCAGCGCGTCGATGCACGCCTTGGCTTCCGGGCCGTGCCAATTCTCACGTGTGCTCACAATGAAGTACCGAATGTTCCCCTCGCGATCGATCAAAAAGCTCTCGGGAAACTTCTCGGTGCCAAACGAAGCAGGCACACTCCGATCGGAATTGAGCAGCACCGTCATCGGGGACCCCTTCGGAAAGTGCGATCGAACGACCTCCCAATCCGTATCGACACTGACCGCGAGGATCGAAAAATCCCGATCCTTCATCGCTTTCGCAAGCTGCGTCAGCGACGGTTCCTCTTCCAAGCACGGCGGGCACCACGTCGCCCAAAAGTTGACCAGGACCACCCGACCGCGCAGCGCAGACAATCGCACCTCTTTTCCGTCGTGCGTCTTGAGCGCAAAATCCGGCGCGGGCAGCGGCACCCGGCCAAGCTTTGTCATCGCCGTCGGAGCCAACGCCTGACAAGGTGCCTCTTTGGTTTTTCGCAAACCCTCGCGCCCCCGCTTGAGCATGTCCGGCAGCGACCATCCAAAAAAAGCGATCAGTACAAAAGAAATCGCCGACGCCACGACATACGCAGACCACTTGGGAACCGGCGGAGAAGTTGTTTCCATGTCTTTTGTCAAACAGGACCCGAGCAGGCCCACATCCTTTTCTGTTGGCCTGTGTGTCACAACCGGGCGCAGTTTTTCCAATGGTTTTTGCGGGAACCGAAGCAACGTCGAGCGGGGCGCGTCCTACAGTTTTTCAATCCGCGCCAAAATCACGGTGATGTTGTCTGTGCCGCCCGCCGCGTTGGCCATTTTGATCAGGGTGTCGCACGCTCGATCCAGATCGCTTTCCCGACGCAGAAGATCGGCCATCTCTTGATCCGAAACCATCCCTGACAGACCGTCGGAGCACAGCAAATACACATCGTCGAGCTGGGGTTGATCGATGAGCGTATCGACCTGCACCGATTCCTTCATGCCCAACGCTCGCACGATCACGTTTTTTTGCGTGAAACGAGCGCCGTCTTCCCCCGAAAGACGCTTCATTTTCATGTAGTCGTTGAGCAGCGAGTGGTCCTCGGTGAGCTGAATCAGTTGGTTGCGACGATACCGATAGCAGCGGCTGTCTCCGACGTGCGCGACGATCACGCGATCTTCGTTGAACAGTGCAGCAACAATCGTCGTCCCCATGCCGCGTTTGCTTTCCTCGGCTTGGGACGTTTCATAGATGCGTTGGTTTGCGTGCTTGATCGCCACGACGAGCCGCTGGGTATCGTTGCGCAGGCCTGTGTCCAATTTGAACGGCCACGTCACAATCGGGGGTTCGAGGGTGGCGTGCAGATACTCGCCAACAGACTCGACCGCCATGCCAGACGCGACCTCACCACTTGCGTGCCCGCCCATTCCGTCAGCGACGACGACGACACGCTCGAAATCGGGAATGAGGAAACTGTCCTCATTGTGTTGACGCTTCATTCCGATGTTGGTGTCACCAGAGAAGCGGACCCGCATATTCCGCATAGGAAACGACGAGGACATGCGCGAACAGCATATCACGCAACTCTTTTCCCAGACCACGCCCAGTTTCTTGAGAAATGATAGGTTTGGGACATGTTCGATTGTCCCACGTATCCCATCTCGCCAGACGAAAACCGCATCCTGGTTTGCGTCGGTTGTTCCGGCAAAAACCGCATCCCTTTGCAACGTGCCCTCGAACACCCTGACAAGGCCCGCTGCGGTCGTTGTCAGGCACCTCTTTTGTGTGCGCGCGACGCCCCCCTTACACTACACAGTGCGACTTTTCGTCATCCCCTCGATCAGAAAGCCACAGAAGGACTCGAGGCCCTGCCCGGCGTCAGTTCGCTTTTGCGCAAGATCGTCGAAGTGACGACGGAACGGTACGACCGGCTGTTCAACCAATCCAGCTATGTTCGTGTGACCGAACGTCAATTTCCGGGGCTTTTGCAGCGGTTTGAGAACACCGCGCACAGGCTCGGCGTTTCGGATCTGCCCGAGCTTTATGTCTACGGCAGCGGCGAGGTCAATGCCTACACCAGCGGCGTCGAGCAGCACTACGTTGCGCTGTCGAGCTCGCTGTGCGATTCCCTCGCGCCCGACGAGCTTACCGCCGTCATGGCGCACGAATTCACACACATTTTGTCCGAGCACGTCCTATACAAAATTGCTGCGCGTTTGTTTGCGTTCGCCGCCGGAGAACTGGCCAAAGCCACGCTCGGCATCGGTCAGCTTTTGCTGATTCCGCTTCAGCTTGCTTTGCTCAAATGGGATCGCTGTTCCGAACTGACCGCCGATCGCGGAATGCTGCTGTGTACAGCTGATCCCGCGTTGTGCCTCCGCGTGCTCGCAAAACTTGCGTGTGGCAGCCGACGGCTGATGGCTGAGCTTTCCCTGGAAGATTTCATGCAGCAGGCCCTGTCCGCGCGACAAGCCCCCGAAGAGAACGTCCTCGACAAAATTTACAGTCTGATGCAAACAGCCGCCCGAACGCATCCGTTTCCGTTGTGGCGGGCCGCCGAACTTTGGCAATGGGCCTGTCGAGGTGAGTTTCTGTCCCTGTTGCGAGCCATTCCGAACGCGGAAAACACACGGGCCGAAAAAAAAACCACGGCGACACCGGACCCACAGAACTCAGAAAACCCACAAGGTGCCAAGAGGCCCGACACCGCCGTCTCCGCCGACCTTCCCCCGCCCCAAACCGACCCGACGGACGATGCGTAGGATGCGGCTTACTTGATGTCGGTCATGGCGCGCGGCATCAGGGTGTACTGGTTGGCGTAACCGCTGACGATGCCGGACACTTCGGACAGGGCCGTACCGGCGGCGTACTTCGGACTGCCATCCGTTTTGTCTCCGTCGAGCAAGAAGTCACCCACCCGAGTGCAGGCCGGGTTGGTGCCCGTACACGGCTCGGCGGCTTCGTCCGTCACCCAGAAATCATCGTCGCTGGTCAGGGCCGCCCGTGTGGTTACGGTGCTTACTTTGCACAGCAGGTTTTCATACCGCTCGGCGGAACTTTGCGTACCGCCCTGCAAATCGCGCGTTTTCACCGTGACTTTCACCTCGGCGGCAGCGGCATCCGTGCCCGTGATGACGATGCTGCTCACCCGGTCGATTTCGTCTTGTTCCGAGAACACCGTGAAGTTGCCGCTCACCGTGACGATGTGCCCGACTTGCAGCAGCGTGCCATCGGTGGCTTTGGGGGCCGTCGTCCCGCCCAGATAAACCAGCACTCCCGAATACGGCAGGTCCGTGCCCGTGTCCCGAGCGTGGAAACCCATGCTCTTGATGTTGCGGACCGCCGTGATGAGCAAGTTTTTGATCGTCACTTTCGTGCCAGCCGGCGGACGCATTCCGCGAGCCGGATCGCGCAATTCTTTGACCGAAAATTCGCACGCCGCGCCCGCCGGATTTGAAAACGCCGGACACGCATCGCACACATCGCCCACCAAATCACCGTCCGAATCTTTTTGGTTCGTGTTCGGCACGCTCGGGCAATTGTCCAGGCTGTTTTCGATGCCGTCTCCGTCTTCGTCGTTTTTGTCCGGTTTCCGACACATCGCATGGTCTTTGTCGAGCGGACACGCATCGCACGCATCGCCGATTCCATCCCCATCCGAGTCTGGCTGCGCGCCGTGGTCCATCGGACGAATCGGGTTAAACACCGTCGGACAATTGTCCGCCGCGCCTTTCAAACCGTCTCCGTCCGGGTCGTCCGTCGTGCTCTGTCCGTCAAATTCGTTTTCGCGGAACGGCACACAACTCGGTTCATTTGTCGGCACTCCGCACGCAAACAATTGATAGATGGGTTTGATGGCTGCCGTCTCCAAATCCGCCAGTTTCTTGCCCGTTTCCCGTTCGGCGCAGACTCGTTTTTGCACCCCGCACACATCCAGCGCCTCGCATTTGCCCGCGTCGTCGGCCCCGAGTTTTTCCATCACGGTTGCGTCGCCGTACATCGGAACGCCGCCTCGCAGCACCAAACCGACATCTTCGACGCCCGCTCTCACCACCGCCGCATACTCTTGCCGATCCGGTTTGCCAAAAAACAGAGAAAGATCGCCCACTTTTCCGACCGCGATTTGCCCCAGCACATCGTCTGTCGCCGTCGCGAGCGCCGCGTTGTACGTGACCATTTGCCACAGGTCGCGCATCGAAAAGGCTTTGTCGAAATACTTGTCCGACAGATCCGCGGCGCAGGCCAGCTCGCGCAGCACGTTGATAGAACCCGACGCCGTCCAGTCCGTCCCGAGCGCAATGGGCACACCCATCTTCGCCAGCATCGGCACCTGCGCCGTGTGCCCATACAGCGAAATGTTGCTTCGCGGAGACCAAATCACCGCCGCCCCCCGCGTCGCTGTCAACCACGCATCGTACACCGTCAAACCGATCGCATGGATGATCGCCGTCTTGTCTTCCACCAGCTTTTCGCCACCCAAATGCGTGGTGCTCGTACACACAAATTCGTTGCGCGCTTCATCGCTTATGCCTTCGCTGATGTGCGGCTCATACGCATCCAGCGCAGCCAAAGCCGACGCTTTTGCAATCGACGGATATCCACAACCTGACGCCAGCCGCTCGCCCCCCGAATCCCCCAGCGGAAACGTATCGAAGTCCACCGGCTTTTCCGTCAGGCCTTCCTGCGAATTCGTGTCCAGGTTTCGCAGCACCCCTTTGCCCGATCCCGATCCCACAAGCGACGTGGTCCCGCCCAAAAGTTGCCGCAATTCCCCCCACTGCACGGCAGAGGTGTTGTTGCCGCCCGGCACCGAAATTTTGGGCCGCTTCGGATCACCCGAAACGCCCATCCGCCATTCGTGGCGGTGGTTGTATCGGTTCGTCGCGTGCGTGCCCGGCGCGGCTTTGGTGTACGTGATGTGATCGTGCGTGTTGATGAGCCCCGGCGAAATGACACCGTCGGGACAGCTGATTTTCGCCGCATCCGCAGCTTCCGTGTGTGTCGAGCAATCGCACCCCACACACGCGATTTTCCCCGTTCCATCCACAAGCACCTGCCCGTTTTGCGAAACGGAATTGGGCAGAAGCAGCGTGCCCGCCAAAAGCACCGCTTTGGAACCGTTCGCTGGCCCCGTCACTGTGCAGCGTTGGCCATCCGATGGCGTCGGCAGCGCCGAACACGTGGCTGGCGGCGGTGGTGGTTCTTCTTCGGCGAGCGTTACATTCCGATCACACACCGGCAAAAACAAAAGCAGAGACAGCGAAGCGTAGCGAAACAAGCGCGTGCTGGGTCGTTGCATGAAAATCACTCCTCTTGACGTGTTGGGAAAAGAGTAGGCGGGGTTTGCTGGTCTCCAAAGTGACTTTTTCGTTTTGTCCACGCTGCGCAAGAAACTACACTGCCGCCACTTTCAAGCCATGAGCATGCGCACCCACATCCGACCCTCGTTTTTGGCCGTTTTGTCGTGTTTGTTGTTTCTGTCCGTGGTGCTCGGTCGCCACAACCCCGCGCGCGCAGTCGGCGAGCTCGGCGGCAGCATCGCTGGTTTCGTGACCATCAAAGGCACCAAAGACGGTCTGTCCAGCGTCCCCATCACCGTCAGCAGCAAGCAGCTCATCGGCGGCGCGCAGCAAGTCCAGACCGGCGACGACGGCAGTTACCATTTTGTGAACCTGCCGCCCGGCCTCTACGAAATGGAAATCCGGCTCGAAGGCTTTGCGCCCATCAAACAAATCGGCATTCGCGTCAACGCTGGCCAGCGCAGCACCATCGACCTCGAGTTGGAAATCGGCAACACCCAACTCGAAACCCAAACCACCCGCATCATCGAAAAAGTAAACCCCATCCTCAATTCCGAAAGCGCCGCCGCCGTCACTGCCGTCAACAACCAGCAGCTCACCCGCGCGCCCACCTTCCGACAAGAAAAAGGCATCGCGCAGTTTACGGCGGGCGTCACTTCCGGCACCGACAAGGTGTCTGTTCGCGGCGGTTTGGGCCGGTTCAACCGCTATTTCATCGATGGTTTGGAAGTGACCGACATCACCCTCGGCGCGTTCGGCTCCAGCTCTGCCCTCATCAACTCCGATTCGGTCGAGCAGTTCGTCATTTCCGTCGGTGCGATGGACGCAGAGTACAACTCACTCGGTCTTGTCCAAAACATGGTCACGCGCTCGGGAGGCAACCAATTTGTCTTCGACGCAACCGCGATCATCCAACCCCCTTTTATGGCCGCCCTCACCCGCTATCCCAACCGCGCGCCCATTCAAAACACCGTCCTTTTGTATGACGATCGCCCCATTCCCGATCGGTCGTACTACTCCGGGTCCGTGAACTTCGGCGGCCCCATCATCAAGGACCGTTTGTGGTTTTGGACCAGTTTCCAAGCCAGCTTCAACCGCATCACCAACTCCATCGGTGAGCAACCCTGGTACGGCATTCCTTCCCCTTACGACCGCTACCAGGACCAAATCCTCTATTTGGGCCGCGTCAAGCTCACTTGGCAGGCCAACAAAACGACCCGCGTCACCTTGTCCTACAGCACCGATTTCAACGACATTTTGAATGCTTCCACGTCGTCTGCCCTGCGCGGCATGGACCCCAACACCCTCGCCCCCGAGGCCGAACGCCGGGTTCAGCGCGGCGGACATTGGGTCGGACTCCTTGTCGATTCGCTGCTCACCGACAAACTCTTGTTCCAATTGCAAACTGGTGTTTCCTACAAGAACTTCACCGAGGACACCCTCCGCAAAGTCAACGGCGTTCCCGATCGCCTCACCGAGCCCCACGTCCTGCAAACCGCCGACGCTGCCACCAACAACTTTGTGTACCGAAACGGCAGCCGCCCCTGGGAAGAGCAAGGCAAATGGAACGTCCAGTTTGCCCCCACCCTTCTTTACACCGCTAAAGGACTCGGCGGCACCCACAACCTCAAAGCCGGCTTCCAACTGTCCTACATGAAGTACGACCACCGCGTCGGCGTCGCCGGAGGTCGCCGCTACCTCGATACCGTCGCTGGCTTGCCCTGCGATCCAGGTGATCCCCGCACCCACAGCAGTTGCAACCAAGTCGAGGTCTTCCAAGACAGCCTTCCTTCCGAAGACGGCCTCACTCCCGGCGCTGGTTACTTCACCCAATCCGCAGCCCTCAACGCCGGTGTGTTCATCCAGGACCGTTTTTCTGCCGGCAAGTGGCTCACCATCGTGCCCGGCCTGCGCATCGACACCGGCTACCTGTTCGACGTGACCGGTGCCCGCATCCAAACGCTGGTTGGTTTTGGACCCCGTTTGTCCTTTGTGTATGACCTTCTGCACGACCACACCACTCTCATCAAGGTCCACTACGGACGACACAACGACCTGGGCAACGCCGGCATCGCCGACTACACCAATCCCACCCAGACCTCGGTGCTCAGCCGATGGAATTCCGCCACCGCCCGGTTTGATGAAGTCCGCCGCCAAGGGGGCCAGGGCACCCAGCGTTTCGCCCAGGAACTCAACCTGACGCCACCCAGCCTCGATGAGGTCTCCGTCGGCCTTCACCGCCAGGTCCTCGCCGAGGTCGGCGTCGGCGTCGATTACACCTTCCGGCAGTACAGCCACTTCTGGGTCAACCAAGAGACCAACCTCATTTGGGACCCCGCTGGAACCCGCATCGTCGGCTACGCAAACGGCAACAAGGAACGCCTCTTTGTCGCCGACACCCCTTCCGAAGCCCAAAGGACCTATCACGGAGTCGATCTGTGGGTGCGCGGCAATCCCGGAAACTGGGATGTCATGGCCTCCTACTCCCTCACCTTCCTCAACGGCACCGTGAATGACTTTTTTGAAAGCAACGCTTTCATGTCAAACCCCCGCTTGAATCCCCTGTTCTACGGACCGGTCTCCGGTGCTTATCGCCACTACTTGAAGGCGCTGGTCGATTACAACTTCGACTTCGGATTGACCATTGGGGGTAGGCTTCAGTACTACACCGGATACCCTCTGTGGAGGGTCTTCCGCAGCCCCGAAGATCAGTCCTACACCCTCTACCGTTCGCCGCGCGGCACCAGCACCGGCACCCGCGTAAACGACCCCACGACATGGGCGGCGTTCAACTTGCCTGACACCTTCAACTTGGACATCCAAATCGCCTACAACTTGAAGAAGCTCACCGGAATCAACCTCGACGCGATTCTCATGATGTTCAACGCCCTCAGCCTCTCCCCCGCGCAAGGCATCGAAACCCGAGACGGTGCCACCTTCGGCCAAGTCACCCTCCGCCCCGATGTCTTCTTCGCCGAGTTCGTCTTCCGATATCGGTATTAGTCCGAAAAAGGGTCCACACCATGGAACAGAGTCTTCAAGGGAAAGTGGTTTTGCTTACGGGGGCGACTGAGGGGATTGGGAAGGCGGCGGCGTTCTCCCTCGCGAAAATGGGTGCGCGTCTTGTGCTTGTCGGACGCAATCCTGAAAAAAGCGCAGCCGTGCTTGCGCAGATTCGGGAACGGACCGGAAACGCCCAGATCGAGCTCCTTCTGGCCGATTTGTCCCGCCTTTCCGAGGTCCGCCACGCCGCCCGCGCGTTTGCGCAGAATCACGACCGTTTGGATGTCCTTTTGAACAATGCCGGCGCGTACTTTTCCGATTACCAAACGTCCCCCGATGGGTTCGAGCTCACGTTTGCCCTAAACCACCTTTCCTATTTTCTCCTCACCCGCGAGCTGCTCCCCCTCCTCAGAAAAACCCCCGGAGCGCGGATTGTGAATACATCCAGCCGCGCCCACGAGCAGGGCAAGATGCGCCTTCCATTCATCGCCCGCCGAGACGGAAAAACCGCCGGTTTTGCCGCCTATGCCGATTCCAAACTCGCCAACATCCTGTTTTCCCGCGCCCTCGCCAAACGGCCCGAGGCCGCAGGCATCGCCGTCAGTTGTTTCCATCCCGGTTTTGTCCGCACCGGTTTTGCCCAAAACAACGAAGGACTCATGCGGACTCTGTTCAAATTCGGCGGAAAACTCTTTGGGAGGACCCCCGAGCAGGGCGCAGAGACCCTGGTCTGGCTCGCCCACAGCGAAGAAGGGGGGCGCGCCCAGGGCGACTACTTTTTCGACAAACAAATCCACAAAGTCAGCGCCCTCGCCCAAAACGCCTCCCTGGCCGATTCCCTCTACACCCTCAGCGATTCCCTCTGCCCCCAAACCCCTTAATCCATAAGATATTCACGATAGGCGCACGCGGCCTCACCCGCCAGAAACTACAGGTTTGGGTCCGTCTTGCTGTGTAACTTCGCGCTGCATCTCTGACCTCTTCCGAATCGTCCATCCTTGACGTGTGTCAGCGGAAAGTGCCCGAGCGGATTCGATCGCCGCTGACCAATTCTCCTTTGATCGGGCTCTGTTGCTTGTTGCAGGTCCAGCCGGGAAGGGAGTTCGC
Organism: Pseudomonadota bacterium; assembly: GCA_035328405.1. Lineage (GTDB taxonomy): Bacteria > Myxococcota_A > Polyangia > Palsa-1104 > JAEUJZ01 > JAEUKA01. The sequence continues at coordinate 37,007 of DAOLIT010000045.1, forward strand.
TATGATGTCCCCCATGCGTTCGTGGTTCTGTATGTTCCTGTTGTTTGCAGCAGGAATGCCGCTACTCATGATTTACGGATATCGTTCTAAGATAGGAATGGGGTGATTGTCTCGGAGGATTTGGGCGAGGATGGCTCGGAAGGACAGGACTGGGCGCAGCGCAGACAATATCGAAAGGACGCCCAGGCGTTGCCTCCACAACAGCAGCGTGGTGGCAGGAAGAGACAATTTTCCTTGTTCAACCAAAATCCAGGTCAATTCGCCAAGTTCTTTTGCATATTCTGGCGTAAGCCGTGTCGCCTCGCGTTCCAGAAAAGGCGCACAAAACAGTCGTTCCCAGCGTCTGTATGTGGCCAAATCAAAGGAACTTACGTCGGAAACCAAACCTTGCTGATAAACTGCATATCGCAAGGATTCCCCGTCTCGTTTGATCATTGCCCAATATAAATTTCGATCTGCTTCTTGAAGTTCATCCGGTATTTTTGCGACACTTCCGAAATCCAAAAAGCCGACTCGGGTTTGCTTCTGATAACGATCTAAAATCAAATAATTGCCGGGATTCGGATCGATATTCACATGACCGTGTCGCAACGGGCATTCGAGTGCAAAACGTAGAATCGTTTGCGCCACACTGGATCGCTCAGCCTCGGTACCGCTGCGCAAGAAAGACGGCAGACGCTCGCCTGTCAGCAGTTCCATCGCGAGTACTTTTTGCGAGGACCATTCAGCATAAACATTCGGAACAACGATGTCTGGATCATGGGCAAAGAAATCACGAAAGAGGCGGATAGAATCGGCTTCTTTTCGATAATCGATCTCTTCGAGCAACTGCTTTCTTAGCGCATCAAGGGTTTCATCTGACAGCGTATTTCCCAAATCAGCGCCGACCAGTTCACGCAAAATCCGATTCGATTGAAGATCATCGTCGAGTGATTCTGCAATTCCAGGATATTGAACTTTGATGGCCAATGCGCGACCATCTCGAGACTGCGCAGAATGCACTTGCCCAAGGGAAGCAGAAGCCAGTGGTTCATCTTGGAATGATTGGAACAAATCTTCTGGTTTTTGTTGCAACTCTTGTTCGATGACTTGGCGAATCAGTGCAGGAGATTCCGACGGGGCTCGATCCCACAAAAGGCCCAAGATGTTTTGCGCATTTGCCTCGAGCGGATTTGCACCTTGTAGGTAAGCGCGAAGTTGCGCCATTTTGGCCACACCTCCGCGCAAAGACGAGGCGGCGCGATACAGATCTTTTGCGTAGAGTGCGTCCTTTTGGGATTTTTCTGCGTCATCATCCACGGTTCCGCTGGCCCACTGCCGCAACGTCAGGCCCGCTCGCGACAGTCTGGATGAAAGTTCCCACCAAAGTCTTTTTTGCGCCCGCTTCATGCAAAACCTGCGTTTTTGCCATCCTACTTCGCAAACAAACACAAAAAGGCCCCGACGCATCACAAAAATGAATGCGCAGGGGGTGGAAAAGGGCGACGCGGGGAAAGCGGGAAATCAGCGGGAGCGGCGACGGCGGAGGGTCAAAAGCAGGAGGGCAGAGGTCCACAGCGCAGCGCCAAAGGGGGATACCGGGGCCACGCTCAGGTTGCAACCGGTGGCGGTTCCAGGGTCTGTGGTTTGGGCGGCTTTGACAACGTCGATGGCGACGATGCCTTCAGCCGTCTTGTCTCCCGAAGTGGCGGTCCACGCCAAATGAATCAGCGTCGGAACGTCGGGGGCTGTGAACCTGACGTTCGGTGTATTCGCCTCCATGAGCTGCACAGGGTTGCCATCCACTTGCGTCCACGACCAAAAAAGGGGTCCCGGAGGATTGGAGATGGTGGGGTCAAGCCGCACTTGGAACCCGATGGGGATGTTCTGCAAATCGGGCACGCTGATGACGAAAGACTTGCAGACTGTTGCCGCGTTTTGCGCGACTTGCTGCTGGAAGGGAGGGCTCTTTGCGCCGGTCACGGCCACTTCGTCGATGTCCCAACCGTAGTCCCCGCTTGCATCATCGGTGCCGATGCGGAAACGAACCTGCATGGTTTGGCCCGCGAGCGCGGTTCCCAAGTTGTAGCTGGTTTGCATGAAGTTTCCGGTCGCGAAACCGGCGCTGGCCCCGACAAACGCGGGACGCCCGAGAAGTGGGCTTGCCGTCGGCGTGGTGTTTTGAATCGCGCCGTTGTAGCCGTTGGTGGGGACAATTCCTGGCACCGTCGTGATGTCGGCCCACGTTTTTCCACTATCGATGCTGTATTCGACCACGCTTCCATCCCAATACGTTGGAACCGAATCCGTCTCGAAGCTGTATCGGTGTTTGAACGACAACGTCAGCGCCGAAGTTCCGACGGAAATGTTCGGGGAAATCAGATAACGGTCCGAGGGTTCTCCGGTGTCCGGGCCGTGGAAAATCTGGGTTTGCGGCGTGATCACGAGCGCAAAGGACTCGCTTACATCCAACGCCGGGTCGTCTTTTACCGACCAATTCGTCGGCCTCCCAGAGAACTTGTCCACCGTCGCTGCGCCGGCTTTCATGTCGTAGTTGCCCAAGTCTTCAAACGACACTTTCACAGGCGTTGGTTTCACCACGTTGTCTGCGGTCACCTCGAGGTCCATCCGCACAGGCACGACACCCTGTGCGCCTGCAAGGCTGACCGGCACGCGAATGACCTTTTCGGACAGCGGCCCCAGGGTCGGCAACTTCACCGTGGCGGTTTTCCCTCCATTCACAAGAACCGGACTGTCGCTTGCCACAGCCACCGTCACGACGCCGTTTTGGGCATCTTTGTTGCCAGCGTTAAAAACCTTGAAACGCAAAGAACCCTGCTCGCCGTTGTCCAAAACACCGTCGCTGTCACAGAACGTCTGCGTTTGGTCGAGGGCCAGCGTCTCGGGCACGATGGTCAAATCGGCACCCGTTTGGAAACTCTCGACGACGCCTTTGTGATTGGCGTCCGCGCGGTCGGGAGAAGCCGCACCAGAACCCATGCCGCGTTTGGCGAACGCATCCACAAACAGGTCGTAATCGGCTCGGTCACTCGACAAGGCCGCAAGCAAAACTGCGTCGCGCGCCTCGGTAAACGTCGGATTTGCGGGCGTCAGTTTCAGCGAAGCGACCAAATACCGTCGCATCCGGGCTTGCGCCTGCTCGAAGCTGAGCCGTCCAGAGTCACGCAAAAGCGCCGCGTAGCATTCCCACAGGGTGTTGGCCCAGACTTCGCCGGAATTGTGAACTTCCGAGTTGCTCGATCCATCGGCACCGTATGCGGGCGTCGGAGTTGCCGGAAGGGGGACCCCGTTTTCGATGTGCTTGAAGGTCAGGGGGTTTTTGGTCTTGTCGGTCGAATACGGATACCGACGGATGCCGGAGTAATAGGCATTGCCTCCCGCCGCATAGGTTGAGGGTGCCCCCGTCGAGTAGGTTCCGTTCCAATTGGCGTTCGTCGGGACTGCGGCATCCTCGGGACGAATCGTGATCAGCATCGCCAAAAAGTCGCTCCATCCTTCGCCCATGCTGCGGCCTTGCTGGTTGCCCAAACCCGAACCGCTGCCGACGAGCCGGTTTGACAAGACGTGGCCCCACTCGTGGGTGACAATCGTGCCGTCGAGCGAGCTGTCTCGTTCTGAATAGACGTTGCTGAGCGTCGCTGTGACGGTCCCGGCACCCACGGCGGTGCGGATTTTTGCACCGTCTGCCTGGCTGATGCCGAGGCCGGGAATGGTGATGGTTGCATCCGTGCCGCCAAGGCCCATCGCGCCGCCCGCGTTGTTTGCGATGATCGCACCGACGGCACCGGCGTTCTGCACGGCCTTGACTTTGGTCGTGTACGGACAATTTCCACGATCAATCAGGGCAATTTTTCCCACAAGCGCCGCCGCATTCGTGAGGCCATCGCACGCATCCGTTGTCGAACCTCCCGCTCCCGGTGCGTCCAAGGCTGCCACCACGTCTTGACTGACGTTGTAGTTTCGGGGTCCGAATCCGGCGCTGCCCGCGTCGTATGTTCCGGCCACGCCCGAAGGAGCCGTCACCTTGAGCGCAGTCTGTCCCGCGTCCCACAAGTACATTTGAATGCGCGGCATGCCACCATCGGCGGGAGTGCTCGCGTTTGCGTTGTTTCTGCCGCTCGCGTCTTGGGCTTCAAGCCGAATCGGATCGCCCTCGACCCCGCCTCGACCAAAATTTGATTTTTGTGGATTTTGGGCCGCTTCCGTCCAACCGGCGTCGTACATCACGTCGTGCAGGTAGTTCACGATGAAAAAAAAGTTGGTCGCGACGGCGCGCTTGTTTTCATCGCTCGATGAAGGTGCGGTCGTGCCTGGGTCAAACGCGCGGTCGAACACGCCGGGTGCCGTCGGTGTAACGGCCAAATCGCCCGCCGAAAAACCATCGGGGCTCAGGTGGTCTACATACGCCCAACCGTTGTTGCCCGAAAGCTCGGTCGGGTTGTTTGGAAGCCACGGATCATTGCGCGAAAACGGAATGTTCTCGACGGCTACAAGCGCGGCAGCTTTGAACGTCGGTCCGCTGCCATCGGGTGCAGGTTTCGGATACGGCGTGTAGTCATTTCCTTGCGACCCATCCCATGGCACATAGCCCGGTGCTCCGTCTGCATACACGCGGAAACTGTTCGCCGCATCGTCGGTCAGCTCCTTTTCAAAGAGCACTCGGCCATCGGTCGCAGACACGACAAACGCACGCATCGTGCTGTCCGTCGAATCCTCGGGTGCAACGTCCAGCTCGACGTAATACGAGGGAATGAGCCCCTTTTCACCCGCGAAGTAGACTTTTTTGCTCCGCGAATGGACCTGCGCTGGGTTTCCCCCGTCCCGCCATCGAGCAACGGCTTCTCGCTTCACATAACCGCCCGGCGCGGCTTTTTCGTCGCCCAGCACGGCCACATGCCCGTGCCCGCCTGAAAACGAACGCAGCGCCGTTTCCACCGCGACGGATTCGGCCAGCTCAAACCGTTCCGACACTTTTTGCAGCACGGTGGCGAGCCGTCCAGACATCACCCTGGGCTGGTTCGTGCGATCCAGGGCGATACTGACGTGCTGCAAAAACACCGGAATCCCATCGACTTCCTGAGCAAACCGCGCAATCAGCGGCCCGTTTCCCGCATCGTGAAGTTCGACGAGTTTTGCCGTCCGCACCGCCGCGTCCGACAGTTTGTGACCTTCCGTCGCGCCCATGAGCGTCGCCCACGCCACCGCCTCAGCCTTGTCTGCAACGATGTTCTTTTCCGGCGCAACGATCGACATCGTCGGAGCGCCGTATTGTTTGTGCAGCGTTCGCAGCTGCAACGAAAGCGGTTTTGGGGGCTCTGCAACCGGCGAAACCGCCAAAGTTCCAGGCGGTTCCGAACAGGCAGCGACCACCCCGCACGTCAAACCCAACAACAACCTCGTCAAGGTTCCTTTAGGACTCATGATGTTTTCCTCTCTGTCTAGGCACAGTACAAGTTTCCAGGATGACTTGCCCACTTTCCTCGTTCAAAAGGGGTGGAAAGCGGGCGGGGAAGGGGGGTTGGACGCGCTTTGCCTGTTTGGGGCAGGCCGACGTGCATGTTTCCGCCGAAAAGAGGCGTGCCTGGGCCGCCGACACGGCTTTCACAGACGAAAACAGGCGTGTGGGGCGGCTCAAGACGGCTGGTGAA
>DAOLIT010000046.1:0-4743 GCA_035328405.1 Pseudomonadota bacterium
CTGATTCCCCCTCCGATGCCTTCGGGCGTTGAGCACGGCTCGATGGGCGACGCGCCATCGTACGAGGCGGCCCGCTGATTCCCCCTCCGATGCCTTCGGGCGTTGAGCACCCGGATCACGTCGCAGATGCCATCCTCGAAGAGGCCTGATTCCCCCTCCGATGCCTTCGGGCGTTGAGCACCAGTCTACGAGCGCGATGAGTTCGTGGTGCGCTTCTGATTCCCCCTCCGATGCCTTCGGGCGTTGAGCACATGCCCCCAGATCGATGTGATCTGCCTCACGCACCTTCTGATTCCCCCTCCGATGCCTTCGGGCGTTGAGCACTCTTTTTCACAGGGTCCGTTTTGGTCACAAGCACCATCTGATTCCCCCTCCGATGCCTTCGGGCGTTGAGCACCACCCACAAGCGCGTCGCTCATGTTGCGGACTGATAGCCTGATTCCCCCTCCGATGCCTTCGGGCGTTGAGCACAAGAAACACCGGCAGACGCTGTACGCGCCACGAACGCTGATTCCCCCTCCGATGCCTTCGGGCGTTGAGCACACGACATCAGACCAGGTGATCACGGCTTACTTTTCCTGATTCCCCCTCCGATGCCTTCGGGCGTTGAGCACGCCCCGAGCCGTGGGCCGTCATCACCTACACTGACTGATTCCCCCTCCGATGCCTTCGGGCGTTGAGCACCGTCCGTGATCAAGATTGACCGCTGGCGTGAGGTCCTGATTCCCCCTCCGATGCCTTCGGGCGTTGAGCACACACTTTGCCCCACCTGAATTAGCTTGTTTTGTGTCTGATTCCCCCTCCGATGCCTTCGGGCGTTGAGCACACGGCGCGGCGGTAAAGTTGCCGTCGATCAGGTAGTCTGATTCCCCCTCCGATGCCTTCGGGCGTTGAGCACCGTGCAACATACCAATCGCTGTAAGGAGCAGAATACTGATTCCCCCTCCGATGCCTTCGGGCGTTGAGCACGAAGTGAAGCGTGCAAGGCTGCACTCTCGGCGAACTGATTCCCCCTCCGATGCCTTCGGGCGTTGAGCACGGCAGCTTGATTCGAGGGCTTGGGGCTCAATCGCTGGCCTGATTCCCCCTCCGATGCCTTCGGGCGTTGAGCACCCTCGTCTGCACTCATGACCTGCAAAGACGGGCAGCCTGATTCCCCCTCCGATGCCTTCGGGCGTTGAGCACACAACCTGGGAACGCGCTGGGTCTACGAAATTGACTACTGATTCCCCCTCCGATGCCTTCGGGCGTTGAGCACATGTAGCGCTCCCAATGGTCCTTATAGATGAGGGTGACCTGATTCCCCCTCCGATGCCTTCGGGCGTTGAGCACTTCATTTGTTTTCTCCGTTTCGTTTTGTTTCGCTTACCTGATTCCCCCTCCGATGCCTTCGGGCGTTGAGCACTATTCGACGCCAATTTGCGACGGCTCTGGAGTGTTCTGATTCCCCCTCCGATGCCTTCGGGCGTTGAGCACCTGTCGCTGGATACGATCGGCACTTTCTCAATGGTCCCGTCTGATTCCCCCTCCGATGCCTTCGGGCGTTGAGCACGCCGAGTGCGGGAAAATGAGGAGAACGACGGGAAACTGATTCCCCCTCCGATGCCTTCGGGCGTTGAGCACCAGACGCGAAAATGCAATGTTTTTTAGGACTATTTCTGATTCCCCCTCCGATGCCTTCGGGCGTTGAGCACGTGCGAGCCATCCTGTCAGGCGACAAGACACAGACCTGATTCCCCCTCCGATGCCTTCGGGCGTTGAGCACGGAAACGGACGGTGTAGGGGGGATCACCCTTATCGATGGGCTGATTCCCCCTCCGATGCCTTCGGGCGTTGAGCACCGGGTGGGACAAGGAATCACGGCAATCGATGAGGCCGACTGATTCCCCCTCCGATGCCTTCGGGCGTTGAGCACTCGCGCTGGGCCTGCAAGCGGTGGCGACCCGACTCATCTGATTCCCCCTCCGATGCCTTCGGGCGTTGAGCACAGATCCGCCAGACAGTCGGAAAGACGGCAACCCGGACCCTGATTCCCCCTCCGATGCCTTCGGGCGTTGAGCACTCACTCTTTCCTGTGACCGCGCCCGGTTCGTCTGGACTCTGATTCCCCCTCCGATGCCTTCGGGCGTTGAGCACCGAACGGAACGGACGGATGAACGATCAAGAGCCCGTCTGATCTGATTCCCCCTCCGATGCCTTCGGGCGTTGAGCACAACCGGTTTGGTCTCTCCTGGACATGTGCGCTTGACTGATTCCCCCTCCGATGCCTTCGGGCGTTGAGCACCCGGAGGTGCGCTGTGAGCAATTCTCATGAGGTCTGATTCCCCCTCCGATGCCTTCGGGCGTTGAGCACAGGTTCGGGCGGACTATCAGTCCGACATCAAGAACTGATTCCCCCTCCGATGCCTTCGGGCGTTGAGCACAACCGAATGCCGTGCCGATGGTCGCGAGGTATCCGGCTGATTCCCCCTCCGATGCCTTCGGGCGTTGAGCACCCCATGATCGGGCAATCATGATTGCAGACACGCTCCTGATTCCCCCTCCGATGCCTTCGGGCGTTGAGCACACTTCGCGGTGAGCGAACAACTCACATTTGGGGAGGCCTGATTCCCCCTCCGATGCCTTCGGGCGTTGAGCACTTCCATGGGCTCGCCGAGTGGCACCGAAACACGCTGATTCCCCCTCCGATGCCTTCGGGCGTTGAGCACATCATGCTAGGCCCCAGCCTTGTGCGCGATTGCATGGCTGATTCCCCCTCCGATGCCTTCGGGCGTTGAGCACCACAGCCAAGGACCACCCGGTTTTCTCCGGGAATCCAACTGATTCCCCCTCCGATGCCTTCGGGCGTTGAGCACACTCTCGGTGGAACATACGATCGGAATATGCTCCGCCTGATTCCCCCTCCGATGCCTTCGGGCGTTGAGCACCCTAGGCCGCCGGCCGCCGACACGACTTCTTTGCCGACGCTGATTCCCCCTCCGATGCCTTCGGGCGTTGAGCACACCACGCCATCGTGCAGCGGTGCGCGTTGGTGCTCGTCTGATTCCCCCTCCGATGCCTTCGGGCGTTGAGCACAGCCACAAATGGAATCGTCTTAAAGAACTCTCCACACTGATTCCCCCTCCGATGCCTTCGGGCGTTGAGCACCCGATAAGAACTACCTGAGCGCGAAGGACGGCAACACGCTGATTCCCCCTCCGATGCCTTCGGGCGTTGAGCACCTGCCGAAGGACACACCGACGAGTGAGTTGCTGGCACTGCTGATTCCCCCTCCGATGCCTTCGGGCGTTGAGCACCAGGCGTATCGCGCGAGGTCGTGGCGCACCTCGACTGATTCCCCCTCCGATGCCTTCGGGCGTTGAGCACGTCTTGTCGTGAAAGAAGGTCGGGTAGGCATCCATGCTGATTCCCCCTCCGATGCCTTCGGGCGTTGAGCACTTGAAGAACAACACCGCCACGCACTACGAGGGATCTGATTCCCCCTCCGATGCCTTCGGGCGTTGAGCACTTGTAGTTCTGTCGCTGATGCGTCGGCACTTGCGGCCTGATTCCCCCTCCGATGCCTTCGGGCGTTGAGCACCTGAACACGACGACGAACACGAAGGCCGCGAAACCGCTGATTCCCCCTCCGATGCCTTCGGGCGTTGAGCACCTGATCGGCGCGGTCGCTGCGCTCGTCGTGATGCTGATTCCCCCTCCGATGCCTTCGGGCGTTGAGCACTGCAGTCGCCCGTCATGAGCCACTCGAGCAACGTGCTGATTCCCCCTCCGATGCCTTCGGGCGTTGAGCACTTTTCTCCTTTTTCGTCGGTAGGAGTGGTTTCCGACTGATTCCCCCTCCGATGCCTTCGGGCGTTGAGCACGTGGCGCAAGGGCTGGGGCGGGTTGCCCCTCTGGAGACTGATTCCCCCTCCGATGCCTTCGGGCGTTGAGCACCCGAGCTTGCGGTTCACTGCCCTGGGGCGTGTTCTCGGCTGATTCCCCCTCCGATGCCTTCGGGCGTTGAGCACGCTTCTACGTTCGCAGCGAACCTTGTCAGAGTCTGTCTGTCTGATTCCCCCTCCGATGCCTTCGGGCGTTGAGCACCATCCCCCGCTACCCCCCTCATCTTCCAGTCCGGGTCCGTCTGATTCCCCCTCCGATGCCTTCGGGCGTTGAGCACCCGGCCTCGATGGCTGCCTGGATATTGTTGTTATTGCTGATTCCCCCTCCGATGCCTTCGGGCGTTGAGCACTTGCGACAGCCGATTGTGATACCGGCCTCGATGGCCTGATTCCCCCTCCGATGCCTTCGGGCGTTGAGCACTAGGCGCACACGTCGATCCGAATCCCCGCCAGCTCTGATTCCCCCTCCGATGCCTTCGGGCGTTGAGCACAACGGGACCCGTCGGGATTTGTTCGGCTTGCAAAGCTGATTCCCCCTCCGATGCCTTCGGGCGTTGAGCACGTGGGCTAGCCATTGGGGCTCAATGCAGCCATGGGCGGCCTGATTCCCCCTCCGATGCCTTCGGGCGTTGAGCACTCGATTGTTGGCGCATAATCAAGCTTAGGCGTGCGCCTGATTCCCCCTCCGATGCCTTCGGGCGTTGAGCACACGTAGCAGCCAAAACGCCCCTTTTCGGGGTCAAAGGTTTCTGATTCCCCCTCCGATGCCTTCGGGCGTTGAGCACTGGAGTTCACCTTCGGCACGAAGAAGGTCCACTACAACTGATTCCCCCTCCGATGCCTTCGGGCGTTGAGCACA
>DAOLIT010000046.1:4843-42469 GCA_035328405.1 Pseudomonadota bacterium
CTGATTCCCCCTCCGATGCCTTCGGGCGTTGAGCACACACACCTTGCCATCGTAAGGACCATCCTCACCGATCTGATTCCCCCTCCGATGCCTTCGGGCGTGTGGGGGGATGTTCCAACAGATGTCCACTTTCTCGAGGGAAGGTCTGTGTGGCAGAATGCGGGAATGCAGACAGAGCAGGCAGAGGCTGGATCGGCCACGAGGCGGTGGCGGCTGGGGCTGACTTCGCAAATTTTCATCGCGCTGGTCGTGGGGTCGCTGCTGGGGGCGTACTTGGGTGGACATTTGGGTGCGGGGCTTTCTCCGCCGGGCTTTCTGTGGAAACCGTCGTCGTGGGAATGGATGTCGAAGACGTTTATTCGGCTGATCAAGATGCTGGTCTCGCCGATCATCTTCTCGACGCTGGTCGTGGGGCTGTGCGGAGCGGGGGAAAAACACATTGGACGGCTGCTGCTCAAGGCGCTCGCATGGTTTTGGTTGGCGACGAGCGTGGCGCTGGTACTCGGGCTGTTTGTGGCGAACACGCTGAAGCCGGGCCTGGGGACGGTGGGCGGAATGGGCAGCTTCCCGACGCCTCCGAGCCGACCCTTTTACGAACAAGTGGTGCCGACGAGCATCATCGAGGCGTTCGCGCACAACGCGATTTTGCAGATTGTGTTCTTCTCGGTGCTGTTTTCGATGGCGCTGTCGGCTGTGGGGGACAAAGGCAAGCCGGTTCTGGAGGTGCTGCGCGGCGTGGCCGAGGCGATGTTCAAACTGACGGAATACGTGATGCGCTTTGCACCGTTTGGAGTGCTGGCCGCGATGGTGGTGGCGGTCGGAACACAGGGGCCGGGGGTGATGGTGCAGCTTGGGAAACTGGTGGTGAGTCTGTATCTGGCGCTGGTGTTGTTTGTGTCGGTGCTGCTGCTGGCGGTGAAGTGGCTGACGGGAGCGAAAATCGGGCTGGTGCTGTCGGCGCTCAAGGAACCTCTGCTTCTGGCATTTTCGACGACAAGTTCGGAATCGGCGCTGCCGAAAGCGATGACGACGATGGAACGGCTGGGCGTGCCGCCGCACATCGTGGGGTTTGTGCTGCCTGCGGGATACAGCTTCAACCTGGACGGTTCGACGCTGTACCTGGCGCTGGCGTCGCTTTTCATTGCACAGGCGACGGGGAAAGACCTGTCGATTGTCACCCAGGTCGAGATGATGCTGACGCTTTTGGTCGCAAGCAAAGGGGTCGCTGCGGTGCCCAGGGCGTCTTTGGTGGTGCTGGCCTCGACGTGTGCAAGCTACGGTTTGAAAGTGGAGTGGATCGCGACGATTTTGGGTGTGGATGCGGTGATGGACATGGCTCGGACGACGGTGAACGTGTTGGGCAATTGCATGGCGTCGATCGTGGTCGGAAAGTGGGAAGGGGTGCTCCCCAAAGATGCCCCGCTCCTCACTGGAACAAAACAACCTTGAGGGTTTTGGATGTACGCAAAAGGACACAGAGGACTGGTGTTTTTGGGGGTGTTTTTGGGGGTGTGGCTGGGGTGTCTTGCATCGGGCTTTGCCAAGCCGGCACCGACGATTGCGGTGATGCCGTTTCGGGACCTGACCGGCAAGGGCAAACCACACATCGGCGAGGCAATTCGCGAGACGGTGGCCGCTGACCTGAAAAGCTTGGCGGGGGTGCGGATCGTCGAACGGGGAAATCTGGACAGGCTCCTGAAAGAAATGCGGCTGCAAGTCCATTTGAAGGAAGTCCAGGACGAGACGGCGGCCAAGCTGGGGAAGGTGGTAGGCGCGCAAATCATGGTCATCGGGTCGTATCAGGAAGAAACGCCGCTGATTCGACTGACCGCGCGCTTTGTGCGGGTCGAGACAAGCGAAGTGGTGGGAAGCGCCAAAGTAGACGGCCCCATCAAGCAGTTTTTCCGCCTGCAAGACCGAGTGACGGCAGAGCTTTTGCGTTCGTCGGGGATGCCCGAGCTGGCTCGCAAGGTCGTCGATGGGTCCGATTCACGCCCGGAACTCAAAAACACGCTGGGGGCACTTGATCTGTATGGGCAAGCGGTCACGGCGGAAAACGACGAACAGAGGATGGTGCTTCTGTCGTCGGCCATCGCGATGGAAGAACAGTTTTCCTACGCCATCAAGGACCTGGCCGAGGTCGAAGCGCGCATCGAAAAATACAAGACGGAACAAAAGCGAATCCTCGACGAAAAGATCGTCGCCATGCGCAAGGCCATCGTGGCCGAGACGCGGCCCGAACTGATCGGCGCGATGACGTATGAACTGCTCCTGCTTCTGAAAAGTGCGAAACGGTACTACGCACTACAAAAGGAGGCGCGGCGGTACTTGGACAGCTTGCCAGCCGGGTCGGTCGTGAACAGCCATTTCGAGAACTGCTCGACGCTGCTCTTGGAAGCGGATCAAATTGTGCGCGATCACACGTCGCTCGTTCACGACGGCGAGAACTTCATGAAACGCGCGCCGGGCAGCACGCGGTTCGAGTTCGCTCGCCAAACCACAGCGGCGGCCATCGAAGAGCTGCGCAAAACCGAAGAAGGCAAACAAGGCGTCCTCGATCGGTTCAAGGCCACACCGACGCTGTACTCGTGGGACTTGTGTACGATGGCGGCGGTTTATTACTCCCAACACCAGTTTCGAGAGGCGCAGCGGCTGTTCGGCGCGTGTTTGCAAAAACCGACGGAACAGAACAAGTCCTACTTTTCGATGATTCTGATCGCCGATATGTATGTAGGCGACTTTGCGGCGATGCGAAAACACCTGGCGGAGTACGCGAAAATCGATCCGAAGGCGGCGCGGTCCCTCAAGACCTCCTATGCGTCGATGATGCCCGAAGACGAGAGGACGCCATGACACGGAAATGGTTTGCGCTTGTGCTTCTGCCGTGGCTCGCGGCGGTCGATGGTCCAAAAGACGCCGAAAAAGAAGCGATCTTGGCCGAACGAAACGCCATCATCGGCAAACTCGCGCGCGGCGAGGATTTCGACAAAAACCTCGCGCGTTTTTGGGAACTGAAAGCCAAGTTTGAAGAGGCTCAGGCCGCAAACACGGCGTTTGTCCAGCTCAGCAAAAAGAACCAACAAGACGCCAAGGAACGCTGGGCCCGGCACCTCAAGTCACTCGACTTCCGCGTGAGCGAAGAATGCCCGATGGCCGTGGACCCCGCGAATCGCCCCGACGGCGGCGGCTATCACGTCCGAAAGGGGGAATACGGGAAAATCATCGTCAAGAAGACCGTGAAAATCCCCGCGAAAACCGGCTTTGACGAAGACGAAACCGTCGAGGTTTTCCAAGTCAAAGCGCAAACCGGCACCTATTCCTTTGGCGGTCGGGAAATGCACTCCCAATTCCACAAGCCCTTTTCCGGGCAGGTCGGCGACTTTGTATTCCTGTGCTATTCGTCCGCGTCGTCTCACGGATCGGGCAGTTATCTGCCGCCGGAATTTCGCGAACATGTGTTGGGTTCCGGTTTTGTCGCTCGCATCAAAGCGCCCCCCAAAATCGTCAGCAAAGCCTCGTGGAACCCGGTTCACCTTGTCGGACTCTCGACGCTGCAACGCGCCGCAGAGACCGGACGATGGACGCTGCCGCCGCAGGCCAAAGTGCTTGGGTATTACGTCGTCGAAAAAGAAATGGGCGGCGGACGTTTCGAGATTCGGCTCGACAACTACCACGACTTGTCGCGGCCTTCCCGTGTCACGTTTTTGCTCGATGTGCCGAGTCAACTGAAGGGCAGCGAGCGACTGGGCCCCGGCGAAGCAGTGTGGGTCATCATGGGCAACCCCGTCGTTGACAAAACCCTCCGCAAACTCATTTTTACCGCCGAAGATTTGGAAACCGTGTATGTCGAAGAACTGCCCGACAAAGACGGACCCCCAAAAGAGACCCCCAAGAAACCATGACCGCTCGAGTGACCCTTTTGCCTTCTGACCAAACCGTCGATTGCGCCGACCAAGAAACCGTCTTTTTCGCCGCCAAACGCGCCGGCATTCCCATTCCCACCGCTTGCATGGGAAAAGGAACGTGCGGACTCTGCCGCGTCAAGGTCGTGTCCGGCGAAGAACACGCCTCCCCCTACACAGCAGCCGAAAAGAAACACCTTGGGAATACGTACTTTGTCACCAAGCTCCGCCTCTCTTGCCAACTTGTCCCATCAAACAACCTCACCGTAGAAATCCCCGACGCCCCCTCAAAAAAACGCCGCCGACTGTAACCCCACACGGGCCCGCAACAAATTCAGGAAGCTAGGGGGTTTTTAGGAGGAATTTCGGGGGCGTGCGGGGTGGGCCTTGGAGCACGTGGGCCACGACTCGTTCTGGCGCGATGCCCTGTCCCACCAAATGGTTGCGAACCGCGATCGCCCGTTCTTCCAGCAGCGTCTCAGAACTGAGCGCGAAATCGCCCAGGTGTTCCACGACGAGCAAACCGATTTCCTGATGATGAATGAGGGCGTCGGCCACTTCCTCCAGCAGGCGCTGGCTTTCGGGGGACAGCGCGGCAGTGTTTCCGACGAACGAAATCGGCTCGGTCAAGTGCAGCTCGTGCTCGGTCAAGCCCACTTGGGGAACCAAACCTCGACGGCGAAGCGTGACCGACAAACGCAATTCCCCATCGGAAATCGCAACCATCCGCTCTTGCGAAAGGAAACCGGACGCTTCGACGCGCACATGCCAGACACCGACCGGAACGCGCGCAAAAAACCCGTTTTCGACGGCTGAAAGCGCAACCTCCTGGCCCGACTTGTGCAACGTGGCTCGAACGTGCTGCGCAGAATCGTCCCTGCCCTGAATGGACAACCACAAAGCTCCCGTTTTTGCCCGTTCCTTGCGAGCCAGGCGCAGCTCCACGTTGTTGCCAGACACCGGAGACAGCACCGACGAGACACGCGCAGTCAACCGATCGCCTCGACTGCCTTCCACCCACACAGGTCCACACGGCAGCTCGCCGCTCGCGAAACGACCTTCCGCGTCGGACAACAGCGCATTGTGGCGCAGACCCACAAAGCGAACGATCGCGTCCGGCAACGCTTCCCCACTTGCGTCATCCACCAGCACCCCCGCCACACGACAAGACGGCTCGGCTTTCGGCCTAGGGTTCGCGACCGCCTCCACCTGCGCGGCCTGCGGACGATTGGGTCGAATCAGATCGAGTTCCCAAGTCAGCGCCCCAAAACCCATCACCGTCGGAAGCTTCACGCCCATCGCATACCCCGCATGTTGCAGCGCAACACGCACGCCCACATCCAGTGACAAAGCCACACCCAGCACCAAACGCCCCCCGAGGGTGAGCGACTGTGAAAATCGCCCGTCGATCGGTGCAGACGCAAACTGCACCCGAAGCAGCGCCGACAACACCGGGTCCGGGTCTCCCGTGACCAGCTCGGCGCGATACGCAGCCATCGGAACCACCGCAAACGACTTCGGCAGCCGAATCGGAAGCGACAAACCGATCCCCACTCGCAGCCTCGGCAAACTCACGTTGTACGCCGCCGTGCTGTACAGCCTCGCCTCCAAACACTCCGTCACCGTCCCGCCCAAACAATCCTGCGTATCCAGCGTCCGCAGGCTTCGGTCGTGTACGTACCCAAACAGACCGTGAAACGTCAGCGGCAAACGCGGCCAAGCCTTCGCCGCCGACAGACTCCCCAGCGCAAACACCGACGCATCCACATGCAGCGGCGCGGGCACCAAATCCTGGCTATTTCCTGGCACACGCAGCGACGACAAAAGCGCGACGTGCGCCCAGTTTCCCCACGGCGCATGCAGCTTCAATTGAAGGTCTGCACTGCCCATCGAAAAAAGCGTCGGCAACGCCGCCGTCGCCTCGCCCACTTCCGCTTTTCCGAGCGCCATCGCCAGCGAAAACCCCGCCTCGACGTACCGCCCCAGGGTCCCAGCGACGGAAATTCCGCCTCCAAACTGTCGAAATTGGTCCCCGACCAGCACGTAGTTCCGCTCTGAAAAACCCGACCCGAAAAAGCCCCCTCGCAGACGCCACGCGCATCCCGGCGACGCCCACGGCATGTCCAGAAGACCCGTCGTTCCCTGCGCACTCAGGCCCGAAAAACAAAGCTCGTGTGACGATTCCTCGGGCACCGACGCAGAGCTTCGACGCTCACCCAAAAGCGCCATACTCCCGACAATGCCCAGAACCAAGCCGAGTCTCCGCAACGACACGCACAACACATATCACGCGGCGTGACCCAGACCAGCATCGTCCTGTCGTCGAAAATTCGCGCCTTGGCTGTTTGTGGTTGATTGTGAGACCCAGCCGACGTACATCGACCCCACTTTTTCGGTTTTTTGACGACCCACACGCGAAATCCGGCCCGCTCCCCGGCACAAAAAAAGGACCGTCCGTCATGTTAAACCCCGCCCACCTGAATCCGCGCCTACAGCAAGTGCCCCGCTACGTCGCTGGCAAAACCCCCGAGGAACTAGAACAAGAGCTGGGCCTGTCTGGGCTCATCAAAATGGCCTCGAACGAAAATGCGTGCGGTCCGTCCCCTCTCGCCGTCGAAGCTGCCCACAAAGCACTCTCCCAAGCCCACCGTTATCCCGGCGGAAGCGAGCGTCAGCTCCGCCAAGCCATCGCCCGACACACCGACGAATCGCTGTCTTTGCATCACGTCCTGACCGGAAACGGTGCCTCGGAAATCATCCGTCTTTTGGCCCAAGGTTTTGCGTTCGATGGTGCCGAACTCATCACTGCGCAGGTCACGTTTCCGATGTATCCGATTTGCGTCACACAATTTGGCGGAAAGACCATCGGCATCCCACTTACAGCAGATTACCAGTTCGACTTGTCCGCCATGGCCGCAGCCATCACATCCAAAACACGATTGATTGTGATTTGCAATCCAAACAACCCAACTGGACAAGTTCTTTCAAAAATAGACATCAATTCTTTTCTCGAAAAAATTCCACCTGAAATTCTCGTTTGTTTTGATGAATCCTACCGAGAATTCCTTGATGATCCTACCTTGTTTGACCCATGCAAATATGTAATTGAAGGGAAAAATGTTATCGTATTGCGCAGTTTTAGCAAGTGTGCCGGGCTCGCAAATTTGCGAATTGGATATGCAATTTCGACACCAGAAATCATTTCCTATTTGTCCTGCGGACTCACGCCACACCACATGGGTGCCGTCGCCATTGCCGCCGCAATCGCAAGCCTTTCTGACGATGCATTCCGCAAGACAAGCCGCGAATGGGTCCTGTCCGAACGCAAATTTGTGCAAGATGGATTGACGGAAATCGGCGTCAAGCACTTAAAAACACAAACCAATTTTCTTTTGCTATTTGATCTGCCTTGGGATTCGATGACTTGTTACGAGCTTTTGCTCCGAAAAGGAATCATCATACGACCGATGAAAGGCTGGGGACTTGAAAGGTCTATTCGTGTAAGTTTGGGCACACACGAGCAAAACATCAAATTCCTTCAAGCGATGAAACAATTGCTGACAGAATCGTCTTCTGAAACTCGCACAGATTTTCGGATGGCGAAATAGCGAATTTCTATCGTTGAAAGGAAAGTAATTTACGGATAGATTCGACGATAGATTGACGGGAATTGGGGTCTCCGCTTTGGGTTGATTGTGGCGTATTGTCCCGCAACATCCACAAATTCCCAACCTGATCCCCCGCGCACAACCATTCGCCCTGCGTGGCCACCGACAAAAACGCCGCACTCCCATACACCGTTTCCAAGCACATGCCGCTGTGCAATTCCCACAGCTTCAAGGTGTAATCAAGCGAAGCAGAGACCGCTCGCCGCCCGTCGCTGCAAAAGGCACAGCCTGTGACCGGCGCGATGTGACCAGAAAGCCGCAAAAGCTCGGACCCCGTCTGGAGATCCCACAATCGCAGCGTCTTGTCGTGCCCGCCCGACAAAAGCCTGCGACCGTCGGAAGACACCGCGCACGCATTGACCGCTTGGCTGTGCCCCAAAAAGCGCATCACGTCGCTGCCCGTCCGCAAATCCCACATGATCAGCGTTTTGTCAGCCGAGGCAGTCACCAAATGATGCCCGTCGGGCAAAATCGCGCAGGCATGGACAGCGCCCGTGTGACCGACGAAGCGCAACACTTCCGCCCCCGTGCGCAGGTCCCACAGTCGCACCATTTTGTCGCTACCGCCCGTCACAAAGTACTTCCCGTCCGGCGTCAGCGCACACCCACGCACCCGACCCCGCAGCGACGCCTCTTGGGCCCGCTGCGCCCCCATCGGCATGCCCCACAATTCAATCATGTGGTCTTCCGACGGAAATGCGAGTGCCGCGACGTTCGCTTTCGACTGTTCTCCGCTCGTCGCAGCCGACGTTGAGTATTTCTGCTTCTCTGTCCGCGACGAAAGATCCCACACAACGACCGATCGATCGGCTGCCACAGAAATGAGCGTTTTTCCGTCTGACGACCCCGTACACGCAGTGATCGCCCCGTGTTGTCCCGACAGCGTTGCCACGACGGTTCCACTCATCAAATCCCAGAGTTTGACCGTCCGATCTTCACTCGCACTCGCCATGGAAAGCCCATCGGGAGACAGCCACAACGACGTGATGGCCTCGGTGTGCCCCGACTCCCGCTGCGTATCCGGCTCTGCCGACAAGTCCCACAACTTCAGCGTTCGATCCTCGGAACCCGAAATCAGTTGGCGACCATCCGGCGCAACCGCACAACACGTCACCGTCGCCACATGCCCAACAAACGCGCGCAGACACGCGCCCGTCGAAGCATCCCACTGACGCATCGTTCCGTCTTCGGAAACCGAAATGACGCTCTTCCCATCCGACGACAGCACGCACCCCTTCACCGAATCCGTGTGTCCGTGCAGCGTCCGAAACGATTGGCCCGATTGCAGCTCCCACATCACCATTGTCTGGTCATCAGAAACGGAATACGCGAACCGCCCATCGAGGCTGACCGCGCACGCATTGACCGGTGCCGTATGCCCCACCAAGACGTGTAGTTTCACGCCTGTGTGTACATCCCACAGTCGAACCGTGTGGTCCCAGGACGCCGACACGACATACTTCCCATCTCTTGTCAAGGCAAAACCGCTGATCGCCCCCGTGTGACCGGTCAGCGTCCGCACATTCCGCCCCGTCTTGAGGTCCCACACCCGCAGGCTGTGATCCCAAGAACCCGTCACCAAAAAACGACCGTCTTTGCTGCACTCACAACAGCTCGGCGGCGACTGATGCCCCAGCAACAAAGCAAGCTGTTCGCCCGTCTGAACTCGCCACACTCGAATGCTGTTGTCCGACGCGCCTGCAACCAGCAGTTGGCCGTCGGGAGACAGCACACATGTCGTCACTTTGCTGTCGTGTCCGCGAAACCTTCGCAGGAGCGCGCCGCTCGTCAGGTCGTACATCACCAGCGAATGGTCTTCCGTCGCATAAATCACGTTCTGGCCGTCGGCGCTGACCACAAACGAACCCGCATTCCCGATGCACCCGTAAAAGTGCATGAGCGGCGCGCCGCTGTTCAAATCCCAAAGCCGCAGCGTCCGATCCAGCGAGCCCGACAACAGCCTTTTTCCGTCGGGGGTCGGCACCGCCGCCACCACCGAATCCCAGTGTCCCGCGAACGTGTGCATCGACGCATCGCGTCGTTGAAGCGGAAAACGCAGGCGGAAGCGCAAACGGCCCGGCGGAAAATGCAGCACCCGCTCGATCGCCGTGCTCGGCCAGTTGGCGCAGCGCAGTAGGTTATATAACAGCCCGGTCAGCGCGCTCGGGTCTTGCCGCAGCCAGTGCGCTCCCACCCGAAGCGCCTGCGCCAGCGATGCAAACGTCCGCGCCGGTTCCTTTTGATTGCATCCCGCCGCTGCGTGTTCCAAATCCTCGGCCAGCGCCGCACTGCCCAATTCCTGACATTTCGCAATCAGGAAATCGACGTTTCCCGCCACCTGTTCGGCTTGCGCGATCGCTCCCGTTTCAGCGTGTTGCGTGATGGCATGACGCAGCGCGTAAAGACGCCGGAAACCATACAAATGGTCTTCCAAAGGAGGCCACGCACACAACGCCGCCGCGACTTGCCGACGACTTTGGTGCAACGCCGTCGGGCCGATTTGCTCTTCGACGAAATCCCGCAGCGATACGTGATCAAACCGCACACACTCCCCCACAACCGACGCCGAGGCTGGGGCCGCCTCTTGACACAAAAAAGTGCGCGTTTGTTGCAAAAAGGTTTGCTCGCTTCCCTCGCCCTTTTTCCAGCCCAAAAGCTCCCCGAGCAGAGGCAGCGGCAACGCTTGCCGAGCCGCACACAGAAGCGCCAACGCGGCTCGAGTGTCCTGCGACAGTTTTTCCCAAAGACGCGACAGAAACTGCCGCAAATTCGGCGGAAATTGGTCCGCGCGAGGAAGCGGTTGCCCGTCTGTCAAAAAGCCCTCGACGTATTGCCACAGCCTCGTCGCATACAGCATGTTTCCGTCGGCACAGACCGCAAGCCGCGTTGTGTAGTCCGGGTCGATGTCCGACCGCCTGCCATGCTCAGCGAAGTAGCTCATCACGGCGTCAAAACCCGACGCATTCCACGGTGTCCCGTCGAGCTCAAAATGCCCCACCAGTTGCCGCGAAGCATGGTCCGTCAGCCAGCCGTAATGCGCATACCGAGGCCGCACCGAACACAGCAACGTCACCGACGGAGGCAATTCCGGTGGCAAAAACCTGGGCAACGGATTCGACAACCCCTCGGCCTCTGCCTCGTCGATGCCATCGACCACCAAAATCAAGTGCCCGCCCTGCGTCGCCAGTTGTTGGGACACGCGGTGCAGAAGTTCGATCAAACGCAATTCCGGCGGTGAATCCGGATCAGATTCGCGAGGAAAACGCGCCTCAACCTGGGATGACAACGATCGCAACACCACGCCCGGACGCGCAGAATCGGCAATCGTCCGACGCAAAAAATGGTGCGGAACCGGCACGCCAAGCTGCTGTTCCAGTCGGTTCAGCAAATGCGACAAAAGTGCTGTCTTCCCGACGCCCGACGCGCCACTCACGACGACCCATCCGTCGTGTCGGCACGCTGCCACCAGCGTTTCCAGCAGGTCGTCCCGACCGAACAGCTCGGGATGACGAACCCGCTCCCCGCCAAATTCGGGCACCTCACTCGCCCGTCGCTTTCGCTGATGCAGGCCCCGTTCACGAAGTCGTCGGTGAAGCTCACCCAAGTCCGCGTGCAGCAGCAGCAAATCCAGTTTTGCGTTGCGCGACAAACCAGGCTGAAAACGCTGGATCACCGACGCAAAGTGGTCGTAAACGAAACCGTTTAGGTCGTTGTCACCAGGCAAAAGCACGTCGAGCAAACGCCTCAGCTCGGCGCGCGATGGGATAGCGTCCAAAGGCGGGTCAACCAAACTCATGCCGTGTGCTCATCCCTTGTGAAAACTCAGCCCAAGCGGGCAGGACAACATTGTAATCCACTTCACACGAAAACCAGCCATCTGCCTTGCAACCTTCCGCCAACGCATCCAGCGCCGATCTCCACGCTAACCTCGACGAAGCTGCCACAGCCGATACAACCACGTCGCCATTTCTTGCGTCGAGAGATACCGAAACGCCTTCTCATAAACGGCAGGGTGCTTATGTGCGGAAGCCCACATAAAACGAACAAAAGTCCTCGCGTCCACGTCGTCTTGCAAAAAACGCCGATACGTGTCTTCTCCCTCGGCAAACAGCGATGAAAAAGCCGCGTTGAGCAGATCGTTCACGGTATCCGGTGCCTCAAAACCATCCGACAAAAGAGGCGGCGACATCATCAGCGTCAGCCCTCCCAACACCTTGAGCGCGGGCGGCTCGAACCACAACGCGGCCAGACTCTTCGCATCCAAACGATCCCGCTCCAACAAGCCCAGGAGTCCCTCCGAAATCGGAAAAAACGAACGAATCATCGATCCAAAACCGCAAAACGTGAGCGGAGAATGCCGCCCCGCTGCATCCCCTACCAAAAAAATCCGATCGCCTGGCGACGCAGGCATTTCATGCAGCCGTGTGTATCCAGGAATGTATCCATACGTCGGTCGCAGGAGCCTCAACGCACCCCTTTTGTACCGACCCAGCGTTTCAAAATACCGTTCATACAGAGACAAAAGCGGAGACGGACCGTGCGCGGACAGAAGTTCTGACCGCAAGTAATAGAACAGATAAATCGTCATCTGCCGCGTATTCGCACATGTGCTCTCCCGCGATGCTGTCGGAAACCCCTCCCAAATGTGTTGACGCCCCTGTTCGATGCCTTCTGTTGTTACCAGAATCTCCCCCACTTCCGGGTTCATTTCCAGGGGTCCGTCCCCCAATTCCAAACCATCCATCACACCGCCTACCGTTGGGCAACAGAGATCGAAACGCGCATGCGGACTCACCGCCCCAAGTGCATCTACAAAAAGCCTCGCTCGCAGTGTCTCTGTGTCCTCCGGCCCATCCAACCGACCCATCTGCACAATGACGCCTTCCCCCTTTTCATCCACCGAATATCCCAAAAACGTCCGATACGGAAAAAACGTCACCCCCCCTTTTTCACACCGCGCCAAAAGTTCACGAAACAGTCCCTCTGCATCCACCACGCAATCCAATACCCCTGAAACCGTGTAATCGGGCCCCTTCCCAAACCGGCAAATCCCCGTCCGATATTGCATCAAAACCAATTCTTGAACTTCTGCCTCGGAAAACAGACCAGACGCCACCAGCGGCTGCAATTCCTTCCGCGAAATGTTCCACTCCCTATGCCCAAGCCCCATCCTCCTTCTGTCGAAGACCGCCACTTTGACGCCCTTCATAGACAGATACGCCGCATAGATCAGCGACAACCCCCCACCCGCAAAGACGACATCAAAACTCCCCCTTTCATGAGAACGCCCAGAATCAGACTCCTTCTCTGCAAGACCACGACCAAAACTGGAATCCAACTGTTGCAGGTGCAAAAAGGCCGACTCTCCCCGATCCGGAAGCGTACAAAACGCTTCCACAGTCCGGGGAAATTCACGACGCAAGCGCGCAAGGGAAAGTGCCACGGCCGCACCATACAACGTCAGGGTTTTTCGGAAAACAACACTTTTTCGCAACCCTCAAGCCATACATCGGGAATCCAAAGCACCCCTCTGTTTGCACCTGCAAAGGAGTGTGCTGGAACACGCCCGTCATAGACTCGATTTGTGCCTTTCATCCGAGCTGGTCGATTCGATCAGGGAAATCTCCCCCGTTGGACAGAAACGCCATTCTCCGACGGGAATGATCACATCAAAACAAGTATGCTCGCCCCGTCGCTCTGCCACAATTTCCCAACCATGCGCTCGCACCAACCGATGCGTGATCGCAAGACCCAGCCCCGTCCCCTGCGGTTTCGTCGTAAACCAGGGTTCAAAAATCTGAGCCACAGAAGTCGAAAAACCTGGCCCATTGTCCCAGACCACAATGCGCAACCGCCCATCGGGATCAGACACCGATGTGAGACCCAAAGACCCCATTTCAGAACATGCATCAATTGCGTTTGCGAGCAAATTCAGAAGGATCTGAATCAGCGCATCTGGATCAGCCAGAAGCTCGATTCCATCCTGCAATTCTGACTTAAAGGCATGTGCTATCAGACGATCTGCAAGCAACAACCGAACGTGTTCTGTCATCGCGCGCAAGGACAAAGGACGTGGCTGCACCGTCCGAGAGAGGGCCATTTTTCGGAGTCTGTCTGCCATTCTCTCCAAACGAGCCACTTCCTCCTTTCCGATGTCCAAATCCTCTGCCCAATCCTTCTCTGTAAGCTGTTTTTTTTGCTGCAAATCACGCTCTTGCCGCTCCACAAGCATCCGAAAAAAATTGATCGGAAAACGGATTTCATGCGCAATCTCCGCCGCAATCGTGGAAATCGCACGGTCCAAACGCTCGCGATGCGCGCTGTGTTCTGCTCGCCTCAGATCGTCCAATTCCTCCAGCGCAATTGCGTTCGCCAACGCGAGTGCAGCTTGGTGCGCGATCGTCAAGAGGAGTTCCTGATCCAAACTCGAAAACAGGGGCCCTCTTTGTTTCGGAGAGACCGCCAACACGCCAATCACTTGCTCGCGAAACCGCGTCGGTACCAACAGCCATTCCCACAATCCAGGACTTGTACTTCGCATACCCCTTTCCGATGCTACATACACAAGTTGTCCACTACAGAGTGCCTCGATTTGATTTGGATCAAGCTGTTCCACACCAATTCCACGCAGTGCTCGCCGAATCGCACGCTGCGTCAATCTCGCCAGCGTCTTTCCCGACTCCCCGAGCGTTTCTGGAACCGTCATCAGGGGGACGTTGGAACTCTGTCCTGGATCGGCTTGGCTTCCACCGTCCTCGCGGAGACGTTGCAGATTCCCGCTCTTCCGACGAATGGGGGAACTCACAGATAGAAGTTTCGCGCGCTCACATGCAATCGTAGACAGCACCGTTTGCTCTACCATCTCGATCACGGCAGACCGAGTCCGCAAGTCTGTAAACCGGACAATCAGATCGTCCACAGTAGGCCGATACAAGGCCCCCGCAGGAAAAAGACGCGACCCCAAAAAGCCCCCAATGAAACCATGAAGTGGTCCAGAAATGCTAAAGAGCATCAGCGAAATAAGCACCTGCCCAGCAACCGGAACCGTCGTCAGCGAGCGCAGTACGATCACAGCCAACAGCCCCCCAATGAAACTCATGACCGAAACAAGAAGGCTCCGCAGACCCGTTCCAGGAACCACCACTTCACTGTCCCAAAGATCCTGCCGCAGCATCGAATGGACGAGTTTGAAGGCCCCCCCAAAACCGCATGGTAGCGCAACAAAGAGGAAGCTCGGACTGCACAACTTTGGCACATACAACGTCAGCAAAAAGAGAATGTGCAATGGGAGAACTGAAACCGCTGCCGTCAGAACCTGGGACCGTTGTCTCCCAGACGAACTGAACACGCGCCATGCCGTCACCCCCACCGTAAGAATCACACTCCCTGTAGAAATCCCTGTCAAGATAGGAACAAACAGGGGTACCCATATGCCTTCCAATGCAAACCGCAAACCGAATAGGAGTACCAACAGAGGATCGAGCAGACGAACCAAAACACGAACGAAGGGGAAACGCTGGAGCACCCGAACTCGTTGCGGAAACAGCAGGAAAAACTCGAGCAACGCAGACTGCATGAGCGCAAATGAGAAGAGGTACACTGGCCACAGCACACGCGAACCATGCACTTCATACGCAGTGATCAGCAAAGTCCCGGTCAGCACTGCCCAACGCCAAAACGAACGAACCGCAGCGCCGTCGGGCTTGACCAAATATGCAAGCCCTGCGGACAAGAGCCAACACCACCCCAGAAGCAGACTTCCTCCGCACAAAAGGAGTGTGGAAAGCCGACCTTCTAGCGGATTCCCATCGCTGAAAACAAACCGTTCTCCCGTTTGGGAAGCGAGCCCCAGTACCACCATCGTCCAGACAGCGAACACCAAAAACCCACACCACAGAGCCGCAAGGGGTTTCACAGTGCCAACGAATGGCAAACGGAAGCCGTCTATTCCAGTGGGGTCGCTAGGGTCTGACATCGCAGTTCGTTCAAACGGAACAGCTTAACACAGACGTTCTCCCGTTCACGGAATAGTTCGTTTGAAGCGCGCTCTGGTCAATTCGGAATGTAGTAGATCGGTGAAGCCCAGGCACGTTCCTGTATGACTTTGGGGGTTTCTGGCTCAGAACAAGCAGAGGGCCACTCAGCGACGGGGATGGAGTTGCACAGCAAAACATTCCAACGACAGCTTGGGTTCTCTAGCACGCGCACGTAGTAGTAGGCAGGTTGAGTGGGATCAAACTCTGGGTCTTCCCAAACACCACATAGACTTTCTGCACCGTCCCCTTTTTGTGTACAAGTCGCCAAATCCACGCCTGCTCCGTTGTCCCTTTTCCCCGCAACGTCGAACACGGTCGTGGTTGCACCCCCCGCAGAAATCGTTCCTTTCACGATCTGAATCACTTGCAGAAGCGACCCGGCCCGCCTCCCATCCCCTGGATCGCGCATTGCTTGGACCACAAAGCGAGGCGCGCCATTTTTACCATTTTCCCTCGAAAATGTCCCTCCCATCGGAACCCCCTGTTTGTATCCCTTTTCGACCAAATTCGGGTCCTCACACAGGCCATTCGGAAGTCCAATCCCCCCAAAAAAGCGCACAGAAATTCGAGGGCCACTGGTTCCAAATGTTTCGCGCCGCCGAATCGCATCGAACACAGAAGGACGGCTGTTTTCTTCGGCCCAGACTCCTACCAAACCCCCTGGAGAAAACTCCATACCACCTATGGTCAGGCCACCGCCTCCCAATTGTTTGGAAGGCGTATCATCATCAAGCCCCCGATGGCCCACAAAAGTATCTTCCTCCACAAATCCAGGACTCCCATTGTGCGTATCTGTGCTTGCGATGAAGCCAAGTAAAAATGGATTTACACCCAACCTCATTTGTTCTTTCAGACCATCCAGCAGGGCATATCGCACAAAATCCCGTCGAGACAGACACCCCGTTCGTGCAGTCCCGCCCGTTCCGGTTCCCTCCAGACAATCGGCTACATTTTTCCGCAGTGTCTTTTCAAAACCGCATTGTTCATCGGGCGCTCCCAAGACTCCGGAAAGACCATTTCGGCATTCTGAATCTCCTTTGTGCTGATACATTTCGACGACCGGCTCATAACTTTGGCGCAACTTCGCAAGCCGTTTCTGTTCCCCTTCATCGGCTTCCGGCGGGTATTCCACACGAAACATCTTCCCGTTGCTTTCATTCGAGTTGTGCGGAATGGCAAGCACATCACAGCCCGTGCGCGCATTCCGACACGAAGCGTCCAAAGCCTCCCAAAGACCCCGTGGTGTGGACTCCTCGTAATGCGTGATTGGAACGGGCACACGATCGTTTCGGAAAATGACGT
Organism: Pseudomonadota bacterium; assembly: GCA_035328405.1. Lineage (GTDB taxonomy): Bacteria > Myxococcota_A > Polyangia > Palsa-1104 > JAEUJZ01 > JAEUKA01. The sequence continues at coordinate 21,752 of DAOLIT010000046.1, forward strand.
TTCTGTGCATCGTTGATAAGCCCGGTGCCGACGAGTATTCATAGGCCACAAACGACGTGAATGCACAGTTCTCACTTTTGTCATATGCAGTCTGTGCGGCCCCTTGCAACCGATTCCATGTTGCAAACAGGAGTTCTTCGCAACCACTCCCATCCGGTGGACAAATGTCCTCAAAGCGTGTCTGTTTATCGACGGCCAAAGTGAAACCCATGCTGGCAATCGCATTGGAACCGCCCGCTCGGTATCGCTGGCAGCCCAAAGAGGAATACCCCTTTGTGCTGGGAGTAATGCAGGCTTGCACCTCTCCCAGAAATTCCGAATGGTCTGTGACTGCCGCAAAATCAAGCGGTCTCCGCAGACGAATTTTCCGCGTTCCATTCCCATTTCCATCGAGTGGAGGAAGCGTGATTTCCTGTCCCTGGGCAAAACCATAGGCTTGTTCAGGGGTCACACGTACATCAAAGGCATAGGCATCAAACGACAAACTTGTATGCACATGCAGATCGCCAAACAGAGCGCGGCGAAGCGGATTCCGGGATGCGCAAGGTTGGCGCGGCTCGTCGTACACCACAGGCGGAAGGGGGTCCGGTTCCGAACAGCCAACGAGTCCCGACAGAAGCCCCCAATACAAAGCACAGGTCACATGAAGATGATGTTTTGGTTTCATGTTTGACTCCCATAACCAAACAGCGCAAGCGTGCGTTCGATGGTCCACGCTGACGCGATTCCCCCAAGGGCGTATCCGCACAGCGTAGTCCATCCTTTTCGAACGAGAAGGCGAGCTGGAAACAGACACATTCCTACCACAACCAGTTGCCCCCCTTCGACCCCTAGATTGAAACAGAATAGAGAAAGGGAAAGATCTGTTTTCGGGATGGAGATTTCGCTCAGAGCCGACGCAAAACCCATTCCGTGAAACAAACCAAAGAGCAAAGCCGTGAAGGCAGGGCGGAATGCCGAAGCGTCGATTGAGGAACGAAGCACTTCGCGTGCAACAAACACAACACTCAGCGCGATCAGACACTCAACATACAAAACAGGAGGGTGAATCAGACTGAGCGAAGCCAGGACCAGTGTGACGGTGTGACCGACGGTAAATGCGCTCACAGTCAACAGAAGTGCAGAGACCGAACGAAGCAAAAGGAGAAGACCCACAAGAAACAAAACATGATCTGCTCCTGACAAAATGTGTTTCACTCCCAGCAGAAAGAACTGGCGCGCAATCTGGCCTCTGCCTTGCGTTTCCCTTTGTTTAAAAAGGGGTATTGTGCGGCTCTCTGCATGAAGGGTTGTATGTTCGACCTCCCCATTCCGAAAATGGATCGTCAACAACGTTTCCGAAAGTCCGTTTCCGCGCAGGTACAGGGCATACCCCCGAATCCCCTTTTCGCCACAGGAAAGCAAACCGGAAGACCATTCCGTGGTGCTTTGGTTGTCTGAATGCAAACCATGAAGAAACGAACAATGTGCAGGAAACACAGGTGTCGTCAGACTGCCGCCAAGCGGAGCAACAAGGTCCACACGAAACGCTCCTGTTTCTTCTTCTGTCAGCGTGAGTACCGTCGGTGAAAAGGGGTGTCCATAGACTGGGCTCGGAAGGACCCAGAACAACGCCAGGTAGGGAACCACAAAGGGGACCAGAAAACGCAATAGATACAAAGGTCTGTACCTTCTGTATCTGATGAGGGGAGAATTCTGCATACGCTTCCTAAGGCCAGATCACTTCGTATTGTTGAACGAGTTGTTGGATGGCCTGCTGGCGGTGTTCAGGCCGATGTTTTTCCAAAAGATCCAACCGCAAACGCTCGCGAATGCTGGGAAAGGAGGGCTCTTTTGCGGTTTCTATGTTCAACACGAAAAACAGATGGAAGCCATGCGCAGAACGGACAGGAGGAGACCATTTTCGGACGGGAAATCCAAAAAGTGCGTCCGCAATTTCTTGCGAGAACACGCGGACCAGCTCGTCTTGGCTCACGGACGCAAGCATCGGTCCAAGTGCATGGGGTTCTCCCAAGCTCAAGGGGTCGGCCCCCTGTTCGAGTTTTTCAGCCAAACGCAACGCTTGTTCGCGGGCGCGCTCTTTGTGACGCTCAAACGACACAAACACCTGCTTGGCTGTGACGCGGGGAGGCAGTATGTATCGATCAGCATGCGCGCGAAAAAACGCAAGAAGATCGGCCTCTTGTGGCTTTGGGAAAGGGTGCAGTGCAGCGGCCACGTATTCCATTTTTTCAACGAGCCTTCTTCGGACAATGATGTCGCCCTCCCCAAGCTGTCTCTTTGACGCTTCCCGATACAACACTTCACTCTCGATGTAGTCCCGCACGGAAGCTTTGACTTCTGCATCGGTGGGCGCTTTTCCTGTACGCCGCGTGAGGTCCTCTGTTTTTGCGCGCAAGAGATCTTCAGGAATCACAATCTGGTTCGGTTTGGACGGACCAAACGACGCCCAAAGAACATAGAGCACTCCCCCAAGTGCCAGAAAATGCAACAGGGGTTCGCGAAATGCTCTGCGCAAAAACGCACTCACTTTCATGTCCTGGAACGTACTTCCAAAGTCTGCGAAAGTACAAGCGTTTCGAGAGGTCTGAAAACTGCAAAACCGTGTACCTCGGGCATGGTTTGTGTTACGTGTCAGGAGTGTTGTCTCCCGTTCGGAACGTCGTGCTTTTCGCCTTCGCTTTTCTGCTTTTCGCAGCTCCTTCCCTGTGTCCAACGGTTCGGGCTCACCCACAGTTTGGGTTGTCTACGGTCAACCGATACGTTCGGCTGGTGCTGCTGAAGGACAAAACGCTCATTCAATACACGTTGATGGTCGGGGAGGGTCCTGCGGGGGAGCTTCTGCGGAATGCAGACATGAATCGGGATGGTGTGCTCTCTGTTTCGGAAAAAAAGCAGTTGTCTGCGTGGCTTGCACAAACCTTGTCGCGGAATGTCACCATCACGCTGAATGGAGAAAAGAGAGCACTCCTGTTTGAAGATCCTCAGCTTTCTTTGAAGACCCCGGAAGTTCGTGCGACTCCTTTTGCGCTGGAGGGCACGGCGATTGTGTCCTTTCCAGCGACGAAAGGCGTCCACCGACTGTCGCTGGAAGATCGCGCAGACCTTCCCCCGGTTGGTGAAATCGAAACACGCATCGAAGCAAGCCCCGAGGTTGTACTCCTTTCTTCAACCGGAATCGGGGGAGTAGAAAAGGAGCCGTTCGGAAACGACAACCAAGCCGCTCAAAAGGAATCGAGTGGATTGATAACCCTGTTTCGGCAATACGGCCCCCCTAGATCCGTCCTTTCAGATCGATCGATCTCTGTTCGTTTTCAGGAAAAAGAAATTCGCTCGGTGCCACAAACGGGATCGTTCCGTCGAATGGGACTTGTCGGAATCGCTGTGTTGACCGTCCTGTTCGGACTGATCGCGCTGTTTGGAAGACGGAATCGATCCGTCTAAGTTAGGAGGGGTTGACCTTTTTGGGGACCGACTGATCGCTTTGCACGCGAAACCAGGCGACCACGACCATCAAGATTGCAATCACGATCCACAACATCGAAGACGTACCTGGATCGAGACGCTGCTTCAACGTCCATGGTGCGCTGTTGTAGACCAGATCCAAATGGACCATGTACACCAAAAGGGATGCTTGACCCATGAGTCTCATCGGGGAAAATCCGTCCGTGAGTTTCGCGCGCTCCAAAAGATAGGAAGCGGAGGTACCGATCAAACAAAATGCGGTGCGGTATAAGAAGATGAAAGGGGGTTCTACAGAGACCGTGGGGGTCGAGGAAAAAACAGACAAGTGTAACTTTTCAAGGCCGTAACCGCACAGCCACAGAAGAACTCCTGCCAGCGCAGTCCACACCATCGCAGCAGCAAGACGGTCTTTGGCGGCGGCGCGGAGCCACAGAACGCCGACGGCAGCCCCAGTCAGGGTGTAGGACAGCCATGGCAACAGAGGGAATTGCGCAAGGGGATGGGCTCCGGGCCAAAGATAGGCGATAAGGGGTCCAGGCCCAGAAGGCGCTCCCCACTTTTGCAAAGTGGGAACGATCGCGGCGACAAACAGAGCCAGCAGAAGGGGTCGCCAAGGTATCCGTTTGTCAGACAGGTCTTTGGGGGACGCGACAAAGGCGGAAATCATCAAAGAAAGGCCAATGCACTGAAGCACATCGACCTTGAACATTGACGCTGCGTCTTTGAGTTTGGCCCCCGCAAACAGCCACTCTGTGATGCGAAAACCGTACCCAAACAACCAGACTTCGACGCCGCGAAAAAACGCACCCCGTTGCGCTCGATTTGGGGAAACGGATTTTCGCGCGTCGCTCGCGAAACGCATGGCCAAAGACACTCCGGCCAAAAACAGAAACATGCGGGCGGGCAATCCCCCAAGTTTGAAACGCGCCCAAACCCACCATGTTCCTCGACGGAATGGCTCGGAAGTCCAGGCATCGTACGCGTGCGTCTGAATCATCAAAACGCACGCCAAACCTCGAAACCAATCAATGAAACCGAAACGCTGCGCCGCCACGTTGCCGCTCGTTTTTGGAAAGCCGATTATCGCACGGCTGTGGGCACGGGCGGGGCTGCCGTCCTGGCCAACCGCGCAGTGGCTGAAACAAAATTCGAGCCGGACCAGACTCCCTGATGCAGCACACGCATCGCGTGGTAGTTCCACAGCCGCAAGCGATGGCCCGGAGTTCCGTTTCGAGCGACACAGACCTTCAAAAGGTCGCCGGTTTTGTTGAGTGTCGCGTGGAGGATGCCATCGGAAAATTCGTCGGTGTCCTTCAGAAAAACGAGCGTGTGCTCTACACCGGAAATGCGGCCCACGATCTTTTCGGGTGTCGTAAAAAAGCCGTCCTGACTTGCGGCTTGGGAATAGCTTTCCACCGTCGAGAAGATGCGTGGTTTTAGTTTGTAGGGGCCACCCCATTCGGGACAAAACACGTCGCAATTTCCGCACTCGTTGCAAGCGTCTGCAAAGTTTGCGATCTGGACTTGTTCTCTCAACACAAAGGGCTCTGCGGCAACGTAGGTAGGAGTGTTGTTTTCATCGAGAACCACATCGGAAACAGGAAACGGAGCGATTTCGGGGGTGTGGATCGCAAAGTTGGCGTCGTTGGGACAAACCGCGACGCATTTGTCGCAGCTCAGACAATCGAAAAACCAGAGTTTGCTTTCGACTCGACGCGGGCGGCTCTGGTTTTTTGCGGCGGCGTACCGAGGGTCTTTTCGCACTTTGTCCGCATACGCAGCGAGCGACGCGACCATGCCTCCGTTTTTTTGGACGAGTTCAGCGACGGTGCTCGTTTGAGCCTGCGCCATTTTTCCGGGAAGTGGCTCCAGATATTTCGCCATCCGTCCGTAGCCTCCCGGACGCAGAAGGTCGGTGCAGACTGTGACCGGCGCAAGACCACACGCGACGGCATCGGCGCAGTTTTTCTGATCGATTCCGCCCGAAAAGGAAAGCGGCAATTGGCCGCGTGTCGCGTCGGCGATGTTTGCGGCAAGTGAAATGGCGAGCACATGCAGCGGCTGTCCTGACAGATACATGTGGGTTTCGGTGGTCGGAAAGAAAGACTTGTGATTCTTGACGACGAGGGTGTTCGTACACTTGACGCCCAAACGGCAATTTTCCCGTCGGGCTACAGTCGAAAGTCGGGCAAACATGGCCATCGCGTCGACAAACGACAGGTCTTCCACAAACGCTTTTTTTTCAAGCTGCACGTCGTGATAGCCGAGCTGGTCGTGCAAAAGGCTGTCCACCTGATCGAAGCCGAGCAGCGTGGGATTCACTTTGACGACGACATTCATGTGGTGGCGCGAAAACAAGTGCTCGACGATCTGCTCGATTTCATGCGGAGGACAACCGTGGAAGGTCGAAAGCGTGACGCAATCGGACAGCGTTTCCGGCAATTCCTCGGGCAAATGCCGTCGCAGGTCCGCCGGAACCTGATCGCGAAGCGTTTGCAAAAGCCCACGCGCTGAGTGCATCCCGTCGAGCCACCTGGCCATCGTTTCGCTTTTGAGGCCGGCGAGGGAATAACCGACCGACAGGTCAAACAACGTATCGAGTTCGTCGGACCGGAGGTTTTGCGGATTCAGTCGTTTTAACGCCTCGACGAGGAGCCAGCTTTTTGCGTACTCGGAAAGGGATTCCGACAAGCGCAATTCCTGCGACCACTCGACGTTAAAGCCGATGTTTTCAATGTCGATGCACGGACGCGGCAACGTGAGCGTGTCGTTTTGCTGAACGGTTTTGAGCTCCATCACCCGAGCCCCCGCGAGCCACGCGAGGACCAAGTTCTGCGCAAGCTGCGTGTGCGGTCCCGCCGCCGGGCCGATCGCATTTGCGGCCCGTTTTCCGTGCAGCATCACGGATACATCGGACGGAGAACCCGCGTAAAAACGATGGCGCGGCAAATCAAAAATCGGTCTGTTTGAACCGGTTTCGGATTCATACACGAGCCGGGCCAAAAGCATTTCGAGCGGTTGCGGAACAAGCTGCATGCAAACCACTTCCCAAAAAGCAAAACCCACATGCAAGAAAATTCGTTTTCCGATGCAAACCGACGGCGATGTTTTTGGGACGGCGCGCTTGGCCTGTGGTATTGGTCGAAGTGCATGCGAGTTATTCCCTATGCGCTATCTGACGTGGGCCAAAAACGGGCTCACAACGAGGACAACTACCTCGTCGCTGAAGATCTGGGGCTTTTCGCCGTTGCAGACGGAATGGGTGGTCATCAAGCGGGTGAGATGGCCAGTCGTTTGGCAGTCGAGAAATTGCGCGGTTTCCTCAGGGCCCAAGATCCGAATGCAACGCCGTCGGAAAGGCTCCTGTTTTTGACCGATGCGATGATGCGCGTGGGGGCAGAGATTTTCGACGCGGCTCAGGCCGATCCGGCGCTGGAAGGAATGGGAACCACGCTCACGTCTCTGTGGGTCAAGGGGCGGCGGGCTTACATTGGTCACGTCGGGGATTCGCGAGCGTATCTGTTTCGCGATGGCAGGGTGCAGCAGCTTACGTTTGACCACTCCTGGGTCGCTGAACAGGTCCGTGCGGGTTTTCTGACGGAAAAAGAGGCGCGCGAGTCTCGGTTTCGACACATCATCACGCGGTCGGTCGGCTTTGAACGCGATGTGCAAGTAGACAGCGCGATGCTCCCGATTCACGTCGGAGATTGCCTGCTTTTGTGCAGCGACGGACTGTCCAATTTCCTAGATGAAATGGACCTGAATGAAGTGCTCGGTCGCCAGCTTTATCGCGATGTCCCCAAAGTGCTCGTGGGTCTTGCGAATGCACGCGGAGGCGACGACAACATCACCGCAGTGCTCATCCACGTCGCCAACGATTCGGGCCCCGAAGGCCAGCTCACCCTCCCCGCCCCCGGAATCCAAGAAGACGACTCCCGCCCAAACCCCTCGGTCGAACCGTCCCCCGACTCCAGCCCCGAATAGAAGCAACCCCCTTCTCGAATGAACCCTGAGCCGGAGGACCCCAGCTCCGTCCGGAATCCAGGCTCCGCCGGGACCCTCTTTCGCGCATCAAGTGGCCGCATGCCACAACGGCCTAACCACGAAGCTGACATCCAGAGCCCTAACAAGGGCTCGATGCCGCTGGCCGCGCGGCCTGTGGACCTCACAACCGCAATTCCGACAAAGCCGCAGAAGCCACCCGACCTGCCGCTTCTATCGACTCGGTTTTGCCGGAAGATTGTGAATAGGGAATTTCTTTTTTGAGGGAAGCAAAAGACGGAGCCGACTACAGGAACTCGACGCTCTTGAGCATTTCAGGGATGAAGTTTTCGCGCATTTTGATGAGCGAGGAGTGTTTCGCTTTGTGACGGCTGTCGATCATTTCGCCATCGGGACGAACCAAATCGCCTTCCACTGTGTCGTCGTCAAAGTCATACGTCGTTTTCTGCTTGTATTGAACGCCGCTCGCTCCGCCCGCCGCAGCGCCGGGGCCTACCGCCCCTGCCGCTCCACCTGCCGCCGGATCTTGCGCATGTGCTACGCCAACCGAAAGAAGCAGTGCCAGTGCCCATGTGAGTTTCCGCATCGAAAACCTCCTGTTTGTGATCAAACCCTAAGGTGAGGAGCGCGGTTTCGCAAGCCGGGCTCCGTCGTAACCTGTTTTCAACTACTTCGGCGGCGCAGCGCCCGCAGCAGGTGGAGGCGGGGGCGGTGCAGCTCCTCCTCCTTGTTTCTTCATCTGCTCTTCCATCGCCTTTTGCTGCCGCTCCATTTCCGCCTGCGCCTTCTTGAGTTCTTCCTCGAGTTTCTTCTGTTCCTCGAGCGCCTTGAAGGTATCGTCGATGTCCTTGATGCGCCGTCGAGAATCGTCGATGTGCTCTTTGTCCGTCCGCTCGCACGCCAGGAACTTGTTGAACAGGTCTTTGCCCTTGTTCATGTCCTCGGGCGTCCCGTTTTTGTAGTCCTGATACAGCAAACCCAGGTTGTAGAGCACGCCGCACTTTTTCGCCTCAATCCTCGGTTCGGCCTTCGGATCGACTTGAAGCTGAATGGCTTTGTTGTACCAAGTCTCTGCTTCGTCCGCCTTCCGTTGGCCACGCAGCGCCACGCCCATCCCAACGGTTGCGTCAAAGTGGTTCGGCACTTTCTTGAGCACAGCTTGAAATGCCTCTTCCGCCTGTTTGTAGCTACGCGCCGAAAGACTGATGGCACCGATGTTGAGCTGCGCCTCCGCAAGACCCGGATCGAGCGTTGCGGCTTTCCTAAACTCAGTCAGTGCCCCCGTCACGTCTCGGCTACGAAGCTTGATCAGACCAAGGGTGTTGTACACCGGCGCGTAGTCTGGATTGATCTTCTTTGCCTCATCGCACACAAGCTGAGCCAGCCGAAGCTTTGACCGATCCGCTTCTGCCGTTGTGAAATAGATCGAGGCCAAAACCTGATACGCCGCCATCGACTCGGCATCGAGCGCAAGCGCGCGGCGAAGTTGGCCGACAGCCTCGTCATAACCCGCTTTGTTGTTCGTTTGACGAGCGCGCTCATACAAAAGGGCGCCTCGGTTGTTGTAAGCCGAAACCGCAAGCGGACTTTTGGGATCAACTTTGATCGCGTTTTCAAACTGCAGCATCGCCTCTTGCGCTCGCCCCTGACGCTGCATCATCACGCCCAAGTTGTTCATGGCCGGTGCCAGCTTGGGATTCTTGGAAAGCGCCTGCTTGTACATCGCCTCGGCGTCCTTCGCCATCCCACACTCGTCATACACCGCCCCGGCGTTGAACAGGCCATCGGCTTCGCGGGTCTTTTCCTTTTCGCCCGCTTTCACCATGTCCTTTGCGAAACTCTGGCAATCCCCCGGACTGACGACCACCGGACCCGGAGGACTGTCCTTCTTTCGCTCGTGCGCGGCCTTCCATTTCTCAACCACTTCGTCGAGCGGTCCTTTTACTTTCTTCGCCCAAACGACTCCAGCCGAAAGAAACAGGCTCGAAGCCACCGTCAACCTCAAAACGACCTTGGCCATCCGAACTCCCAGCACTTGTGATGCAGCGCCGCTACCCATGACACTTTGTCTCCGATTCATGCGCATGGTGGTTACTTGTCTGGCGCCAGGAAAGGCTGCGCCACATCCAGTGTTAGACCCGCATACCCAGGTTCAGCCCGAATTTCCGAAGCGAGCGGGTACTCGGACGGTTTGATCTGGTTGAGTTCTTCCTCACACAGCTTCGACCACTCGTTAAACCAGTTCAGCTCCGTCGATTTGTCAAGACAGGTCTTCAGACCTTCGACCGCCTTCCCATCGAGCGGTTCTGCTTGATCCGTCATCGCGTCGCAATACGCATCTCGGAACATCGTGGCCCACTCGTCCCGCTCCATGCCCGACGGTGTCGGCGGAGGCGTCGGAACCTCTGTCGTAAACAGACCGTTTGCGAAGTCCTGGAACAACTGACCGATGCGAGCCGCAGCCGCAATGGCCCAGTTCGCGTTCTTCATCAAGATGACCGCCTGATAGATCTTCTGCGCATCCAAAAGCTTCTTCGTCTTGCCTTCGATCCACCCCTTGAATTTCTTGGCAGAAGCTTCGGCCTCTTTCTTCTTTTGCGGATCAAACGTCAGACCCGTCGGAACCGTCATCTTGATGAGTTCCTCGTAAATCTGGTCGCCTTGGTACATCTTCGCCATGGCTGCGTGGTAGGTCATGACTGCAACACGGCGATCCCGCTCTTGCTCGTCGTTCTTCGGCACGTTGTTCGCAGCCGCACCGCCCTTGTACAGATCCAGTGCTTTTTGGAAGTGCGCCATTGCCTCTTTGACTTGCGCCGGCCTGCGATCATGCACGGTGATCTTCGACTTCGTCTCGGGACCACACTGCCCCAACTTCAACGGCCCCTTGTTCTTGACCTTCTTGCCTTTCGCAGCCGCCGCCGTCTTGGCCTGCAGTGCCGTCGCCGCGCTTGCTCGAATACGCTTCACTTCCAAACACGCGCCGTTGGGCTGGTTCGACAGCGGACACGATTCGCGCCACGCAATTTCGCCGAGCTTCACATAGGCGATGATCTGGCGGTCGATACCACCCTTCGCAGACCAAGACTTGAGGTAATCCGAGAAGTGCTGCTTCACCTTGCCCCAATCTTTGCGCTGCTCGTAGATCTGACCCATGTCAAAGAACACGCCAGCAGCCTGGTCAAAAAACTCCTTGCGACCGCCGTAGTTCTTGACGAACAAGTTCACGAGTTCAATCGATTTGTCGGTTTGGCCAAGACCACGCCGAAAGAAGGCCGCCGTATTGAGTGCAAGCGGCGCATCGACTCTCTTCACCGGGTCTTTCTCTTTCGGATCAGAAAACTCACCAGGGAATTTGACTGCGAACGTCTCGTACTTGTCAGCAGCCTGCTCATAGAAAGCGATGAACTGATAATTCTGCCCCAGCCGATAGATGGCCTTCTTGGCCAGCGGATCGTCTGGACGAATTTGAATCAGCCGCTCGCGAGCCTGAATCGCCAAACCAATCAGGCGTGCCCTTTCAAAGTTGACTGCTGCGTTGAAATACAGCTCAGCCACTTTCGGATCATTCGGGAAACGCTCAGCGAGTTGCAGATACAGCACGCCCGCCTGTTTGAAGTCACCGAGTTTTTCAACGACTTCAATCTTGATCCGAAGCAAGCTGTTTTTGATCTTCAAAAGAGACTCTTCAAACTCTTTGTCCTTCGTTAGTTCCGGCATACCGGAAAACTTGTCAACCTGCTTCTCCATCATAGCGACCCACTCATCGCCCTTGGCTTTGTCGGTCTTGATCTTGATGGCAATACACTCGAGCAAAAGATTTGCAGAGTAGAGCGCCAACTCGCTCTTGGAATGGTTTTCAGCCAAATCTTTGAAGAGCGGGATGGCTTTGTCGAAGTAGTTGTGCTCAAAGAAGATACGCGCGCGACGATACTTGATCGTCGGCAGTTCCGGTGCGTCCGGGACATACTGAATGTACGTATCGAAGGCATCCATCATCTTCTGAATCTTCTCGGGAATCGGCTTCTCAGCAAGCTGCTCTTGCTCGCTCTTCTTGTCCTTGTCCTTCTTTGACGCTTCAGCCTGCTTGCGGGCGGCGCGCTTCTCGGCAAGAGCCTTCTTGGCCTCCTCCGCAGCGTCCGAACCTTCATCGGAAACATCCAAACAGTTCTTCCAGGAAATGACTGCGGCATAGGCCGCGTCTTTTAGGTATTTCCCTTTCGTGTCCATCTTCACCACACCGGTGTAGACAGGAGCAGCCTGGCAATACCAATCGCTTGCCGGTTTGTTGTCCATCGACCCCAACTTGAACAACAATTCAGCATACCAATAGTGCATCAGGTAGCTGTCTTTCTCCTTCGGAAAGCGGCGAATGTACTCTTTGTAGAGATCAGACGCATTTGCATACGTGTCCATGACGCCGGTCTTCTGGGCTTCTTTGTGCCAAACGGTCGCAAGTTCGCGAAGCATTCCGGCGGTGTTGTCACGGCACTCATCCAGCGTGTCTTTCTTCACGTTCTTCATTTCCGCGACTCGCTCGTAGATTGAAGACAGACGCTGAAGTTCCTTCACGGTCTCGGGGACGGCGCGAGAGCCCGTCATCGAAAGTGTATTTTTCAGAATCTCGGTCTGATAGCTGCACAGTTTGTCTGAACCTGGATTCAGCTTGATCAGCTCACGATAGACCTTGATGCTGTCCATAAACTTGCCTTGGGCATTGAAGAGCTCAGCAAGCAACTCAAGCATCGTGGGCGCATAGTCCTTGCCGTACTTTTGAAAAAACGGCCAAGCTTTCTCAGGGGTTCCGACCTGCGCATACGTTCGCACCAAATCCTTGCGCGACTCCTTCAAAAGCTGCGGATCGCCCTTTGATTTTCCAGGCCTGGGCTTTCCAGCAAAGTCGATGACGTCAATAAAGGTAGCCATCGCGGATTTGAAATCCGTCTGGTTGTAGTAGACCCAACCCTTCTTGTAGAGCGCGAATCCATAGACCGGGCTGTCGTGATACGCGAGCACTTTCTCGTAGAACTTGAGCGCGTTCTCAAGATCCTTGTTCTCAAAGAAGTATTCGCCGAATGACAGATAGGCGTGGGGAAGAAACTGAGACTGCGGATAATCCTTGATGAGACGTTTGAAGAAGGTCCGCGCTTGGTCCTCTTTCTTCACCTGCGTAAGCAGATAGGCAAGGTAAAAGAGAACCTGATCCATTTTGGTGTAGTTTTGGTACTTGGGCCCGTTGGCGACCTCAAGGTATTTCTTCACTGCCTCCATGAGCCAGGCTTTTTCGCGCTTTTCGTAATCCGCTTGCAAAGCCTTTAGCTGTGCCTCTTTGGGGGCATCACCCTTCTCTCTGGCAGAGAAAATTTTCTCGTCCAGGTCGCGCGCCTTGAAATTGTAATAACCCTGCTGCTCCGCATAGAGTTCCGCCATACGGAACAGCAAATCGGGTTTTTCGGGATCGCTGTCGCCCGTCGCATCAATCAAGCGCTGCAAGACTTTGATCTGAGCGTCCGTAACCGCCTTCAGTTCACCGCCCTTCCCAGAAAACACGTCCGAAATCGCATAATCGGGTTTCTTTTTGTCGCGGTCTGCTTTGGAAACCGGTTTGGTCAGCGCAGTTTGTTTTGCGTCTACGGCTTCTTCTTTCTTCTGGATTTTGCCGCTCGCGTGAACGGCAGAAATCTGGCCCAAGACCAACGCCGCCAAAAGAGGTCCGCAGAGGATTCGGTTTGCAGGTGCTTTGAACATTTCGCCTGATTCTCGCTCAGTGAAGGTCTACGCCTCGTGTTTCGGACAGGAAACCAAACAGGCGATCCTGAGATCACCCGGGAACCATCCAACCACGCTCACGATGTCGATTCGATGTTACGTCGGTGGCATACCAGCCGCTGCTGCCGGTGCTGCCGCTGGAGCGGCCTCGCCCTTGGACTGCTCACAGCGATTCACAAGCCGGAAACGATAGTAACCAAGCTCGTCTTTCCAGTACTCGCCATTGAACCTCCAATAGACGTGTTCGTCATCCGACCCGATGTTCACGGCCTTCTTGGATGTTCCGCTGATGCTGGCCTGTTCACCCTTGATGTTCGCTTCGAGAACGCCCTTTTGTCCTTGGAGGGTCTCGTATTCAATCTTGATCGCCTGCTTGACAAGCTCCTGGATTTCTCCGGCAAGTCGCTCGAGCCGCTTGCGTGCCAGACCACCCGCTTCGTTCTCGGCAATCGACCGCTGAAGCGTCAGGTCTTGAAGCACGGTGCCAGCGACAGCAGTGGATTTCCAACTCGGATCGGCACGATCGACCGCAGACAGTTCGCGATCCAGCTCGGTCACGTAGTCCAGCGTCTTGGCGAGGGTGCGATCTTGAAGTGCGCCCTCAGCAGCGCGCTGAACACGGTCGGACAGGCCGGCTTCACCCGATCGAATCTTGAGGATGATCTTATAAAGCTCCGCGTTGTCAGGATACTTCCTGGTAAGCGCGAGTACTTCCTCACGCAGCGCCGGATAGGTCTGGTTGAACTCGACGAGCGTTTCCATCGCGCGCTGGTAGTCGCAGCGTTGGAAGAAAATAACCGCACGCAAAATGATCGACTCGGGGAAGAACTCGTTCTCAAAGAACGGCGCATTCAGCGTGTGAATGTTGCCGAGTGCTTTGTCGTCCGCGTCGATTTGGAAATGGGCCCAACTCGACTCGAACAGCGAGGGCAGCCAGTCCGGCGATTCAGACGACATCTTGTCGTAGAAGCGAATCGCTTGGGGAAACTGCCGCGTCGCGTAGAACACACGCGCGAGCGCCAAATTCGCCATGTCCTCGAACTCAGCCGTGGTCGAATCCCCGCCCTTTGCTTTCCGCAGAATCTGGCGGAACGCCTCGGCGGCCTGCTTGCCGTGATTTTCGCGGACGTGGATGATGCCTTCCAGATACTTGGACCGCGCGAAAAACTCGTTCGTTTCCGGCACAAGCGCAAAGAGCTCCAGCGCCTCTTTAAAGTTGCTCTTCGTGTAGTGATACCGAGCGAGCAAGTAGTACAACTCGTTGCGAACCGGCTCGAGCGCCGGCTGCTCCAAGTCTTGGCGGTTGTACTTGCCGATCTTTTCCAGAACGCCCGCCGATTCGGGGAGATATCGAGAAAGAGAGGCAAGCCACTGCAACGTCTTTTGGTAGTAACGGTGCGACTGGCCACGATCCACGATCTTGTTGAAGTACGATAGAGACGCCGAGTAGTACTTCAAGTTGAACAGCGTCTTGCCCATGAAGAACTCGGCACGCTGTTTGTTCCCCTCGTCGTCGCCAGACTGACCTTCCACGACCTTGTTCAACTCGATCGAGGCCATGTAGTAGTCTTCGGTGTCATACAGCTTGAGAGCCCGCTCCAAAGTTTTCGATGGAGGCGCACTGCTTTCCACAGTGGGAGCAGCCACCGCGCCCCCCTGGCCCGCTGGAGCCGCAGCCGGTTGAGTGGGCTGAAGATCAGCATCTTTTTGCTTTTTCTTCGCCACCGCCGGGCTGGCAAACGCCAGACAAGTCGCGACAGCAGCAACGGTATTCCTCAGAGTACGGTTCATGCGCAAACCCCTGTCTCCAAACCGCTTCGGCACATGCGGATAGTTGTTCGATACCACGACGGAAAAACCCTCCCCTGAAACGGCTCAGGCAGACAGCCGGAAGTCGCCGGAAGTTGTAAGAACCCAGGCGGGATCAGCAGAGTTGTGTATTCCGTAGCCAAGCGAGGCGATTATACGAATCGCTAACTTTTTGTGTCAAGGCTCGCTTATGAGCGACCGCGCCATCACCGCCATGAGAGGTTCACCAGCACACACACACAGCAACTTGGCGCTCGCTCCCACCCAGTAGCCCAATTGGTCCAAACTGCGCACAGCGGGTTTTTTTCGCGCCACACCGATGTCGCCGCCTAGGAGTTAACGTGGGGTGCGCACGGTGGTGCCCGCTCTTCTTGAGCCTGGCAGGACTGGCTTGACTGGATAGATGGAACGTGTATTCTGTCCAGGACTTGTGACTTTCAGGTCGGAGGATACATTGAGTATGAAGCGTCGTTTCGCCGCATGGTTTTCGTTTTGCTCCCTCGGCCTCGCCCTGATGCTATCTGGGTGCGCCGATAACCAGATCGGTCGGGCTTGCAACAATCCGCTTGCATCCAAGGTGACGAGCGGTGTGACGTTTGTGAATCCTGCACCGGACTGTCCAACTCGCCTGTGCATGATTACCCCGGCGGTTTCATCCAGCGTCAGCCCGAATGTCAAGCCGGACCACTCAACGAACTCGTTGGCCGTCTGCACAGCCGAGTGCAAAACCGACGCGGATTGTGGAAGCCCCTACGAGAACGACAACCGCTGTGGAAAGTACGTTTGCGCAGTGGCTTCCGTGGTTCCTGATCCCACCGGCGAGACGTTCTGCTGCAAGAAGCTCTGCATGTGCGACGCGGATCGTCAGAACGGCTTCAACATGGGCGACACCCTTCCCAAGGATGCGGACGGCGTTCCCATCCCGCCGGCCTGTCAGAATTCTGCCACTGCTTGCAAACTGTAGTTCCGCCTCGCAAATTCCCCGCAACACTGCTCGCTCGCTCATCGAGCTGAGCACGTTCCAGCCCATCTCGTTCCCGATGGGAACTATCTTGCTTGCTCGATCAAAAGGTCGTTGAGACCGTTGGCGTCGATGATTTTCGAGTAGAGCGCCGCAGACGGACGTGGGATGCGCGTGAAGTTGTTTTCGTAATCGACCTTCACGAGACCAAACCTCGCCGTAAAGCCCTCGGCCCACTCAAAGTTGTCGAGCAAAGACCAGTGAAAATACCCGCGCACGTCGGCCCCATCGCGACTTGCCAAGAACATTTCCCGCACATGCTCAACGAGGTTTCTCTGCCGATCCGCATCGTCGTCCTTTGAATCGGCGGTCCCATTTTCCAGAATGTAGATCGGCAAACCAAACTGCGTGTGTGCGCGCAGCAACGTTTCGCGAAGACCTTGCGGATACGAAGCCCACCCAAGTTCGCTGGGTCTGTCGGCAGCAGGGTTTCGGTCGTCGTGCATCTTGACCTCAAACTGAGTGGGCCGCAGCAGGTCGCTTTTCACATAAAACCGACCGTAATAATTCAGCCCAACAAAATCCTGCGTGCCGGCCAGCCCCGAAATCGTCTGCTCGACGCCCATGACCCGAGAACGCAAGATGCCCGTTCGCAACGCATCCAAGAAATCCCACACGAATGCCTGCTCGATCATTTCCGCCGTGATTCGGTCGAGCGGATGGTGGTTGCGCAGCGGATGAAACACCCGCACATGCTGAGCAATCCCGACCAGCGCCCGCTTGCCCCGACGCGCCGCATCTTCCTTCAAAACCCGGTATGCGAGCGCGTGCGCCCGAAGCAGTTGGGTCAAAACCGGCACGATCGCCTTGGGTCCGCCCCGACGCTCAAGCGGAGGAAAAATCCCCTCCAGGTAGCCCGCGTAGGCATAGACCATCGGCTCGTTGAACGTACACCACAGATCGCAATCGCCCCCAAAGTGCTTGGCGACGGCCCGGACGAATCGCAAAACGTGTTCGAGCGCATCTTCCCGTTCAAAACCGCGCTTCCCACCTTGTTCGGCAAAAAACCACGCTGGGCTCACAAAATGAAACAGCGTCACAACGGGCCGCATCTGGAACTTGGCCAGCGCATCGAAAATCCGTCGATAAAACGCAATCCCCGCTGGATCGGGCTCGGTGAGATCGGGCCTGGGAAACAGCCGACTCCACGAGATCGAAAAGCGATAGGCGTTGTGTTTCATCGCGTGTGCCATCTCTAAATCGGCCTCAATCCGAGCATCGAAATCGGTTTTTTTGGCCCGCACTTCAGCCGAAACATCGGCCAGTTTGTAGATGTGACCGGGCTTGGCTTGCCCAGGAGCAATGTGCTGGACGCGATGTTCGGCCAGCACGTCGCGCTCGAACGCCGCCCAGTCATCGTCCTGCGTGTGCTCGATCTGATACGCCGCCGTGGCTGTGCCCCACAAAAAGCCCGGCGGAAAAATGTATGGCCCCGGCAGCCTCGACAGCGACCGCCTCGAATAGAGCCGCCTTTTCCCAAACCACGGCACCGCCAAAACCGGCACCGCCAACGCAGAAAGACCCAGCGCAGACAGAAGCAACTTGCGACGAAAAGAAAGACCCATGGCTCTTGTTTTACGCCGACTCGGCAAGTTTTGACCCACCAAAGATCTTGAAGATCAGGCTTGCGCACGTTTCCAAAAACAAATGTGCGATAACGTGCGGCCATGCCACGTCGTCATGCGCCTGCTGCTGCGCCTGCTGTTGCGCCCTTGGGTCCGGCCTCCATGGCCTCATCTGCAAACGACCTCGCATCCCTCGAGGCCGCCATCCCCAAGTGCGAGGCCTGTCCTCGCCTTCGGACGTATTGCGAAGAGGTCGCCAGCACGAAAATCAAACGCTTCGCGGACCAAACGTACGTGGGCAAGCCCGCCCCCGGTTTTGGCGATCCCCAGGCTTCGATCCTGATCGTCGGTTTGGCACCCGCCGCGCATGGTGCCAACCGGACAGGCCGCTTGTTTACAGGCGATCGCAGCGGAGATGTCCTGTATGCGGCACTCCACCGCGCGGGCTTGGGTTCAAAGCCGCATTCGGTCGCGCGAGACGATGGCCTTGCGTTGTCTTTGGTCTACATCAGCGCCGCCTGCCGTTGTGCCCCTCCCGAAAATCGCCCCACCCCCGAGGAACTTGCCACCTGTCGGCCCTTTCTTCGCCGGGAAATCGAGCTGTTGTCGCATGTGCGTGTCGTCCTCGCACTCGGGGCCATTGCCCATCAAGCTGCGTGGCAGGCTCTGCATTTCCCGCATGACCCAGCGGTGCCCAAATTCCGCCACGGTGCCGAGCATTCGCTCTTGCTCACCCGGCCCGCCCGCGATGCGAACCCTGCCAACCCTGCCCATCCTGCGACCCCACAACGCACCGCCGCCATCACCCTGCTCGATTGCTACCATGTCTCGCAGCGCAACACGTTTACCGGGCTTCTGACCCTCGACATGCTCGATCTCGTCCTGCGCCGTGCCCGGCAATGTTCCACCTGAAAACACTTGGACCCGCACACCGACCAAAACCAGTGCCAAACCAGTGTGCTAGATTCCCGCCCGATGAGTTCCGTCGGCAAGCCCGCCCGCCCTTTGTGGCGCATCGGAAAAACCCTTCTTTTGTTGTTGCTCGTGCTCGGCAGCGGGTTTGTGTTGCGGCGCATGTGGCCAAAGCGCCCCATCAAACTGCACGCCACCAGCGCCTCGGTCGGCACCGTCCGCGAGGTCGTGTCCTCTGCCACCGCAGGCGAAGTCACCCCAGAACGGCGGGTCCTGCTTCGCGCCGAAGTGCCCGGCCCTGTGGTGTCGATCCTCAAAAAGCGCGGCGACCGCGTGACCAAAAACGAGCTCCTCGTCCGCATCGACCCACGCGACCCTGAACTCAAGGTCAAACAGGCCCAAGCCGCCCTTTCCACCGTGGACGCCCAAATCCAGCAGGCTGCTGCGCGCGTCGAAACCCTCAAACAGCAGGCCGAACGCGCCCAGAAGCTCTTTTCCGGCGGGGCCGCCACCGAGCAAATCAAAGACGACGCCGCGTCCGCCCTCCGCGAGGCCACCCAAGCCCTCCTCACCGCCAAGAGCCAGAAGGAACAGGCCAACGCCCAGCTTTCCGCCGCCCAGCTTGCCCGCACCCGCACCGAAATCCGCGCCCCATTTTCCGGCCTCCTCACCGACGTTCCTGTGGAAGCGGGCGACACCGTATCCCTGGGCAGCCCGCTTTTGACCCTCATCGATGACACCCGCCTTCACGTAGACGCCACCATCGACGAAGCCGACATCCGCAAGGTCGCCCCCGGCCAGCCCGCCGAGCTTCACCTGGATGCCCTGCCCCACAAAAACATCCTGGGCAAGGTCGCCCGCCGCGATCCCACCGTCAAACGCGATCTCAAAGGCACCCGCACCCTCACCGTCGAGGTCGAGGTCGCCAACTTGCCCCAGTCCAAACAAGAAGGTCTTTTGCCCGGCATGTCCGCCAACGTCGAGATCCTCGTGGCCGAAAAGACCAACGTCCTCAAGGTTCCCACCAACCTCATTGTCGGACGCGGCCTGTCTCGCTTTGTCTACAGCCTCAAACCCGAAGGCAAGGCCTACCGGGTCCTCAAGCAGACCCTCGACATCGGCCTCTCCAACTTTGACGACTCCGAGGTGCTGTCCGGTCTGTCCCAAGGCGATCTCATCGTGTCGTCCTTGAATGAAAAGGGCCTCGAAGAAGGCGCGCTTGTAGAACTTTTGTCCAAAGACAGCAGCAAGCTCCCGCCATGACCCCCTCGACGACCTCCACCGGCACTGGGCCATCCCCTGGGCCACCCACAGGGCCAGCGTCTGCTGTTGCCCCTGGCCCTGTCATCGAAATGACCGGCCTCACCCGCCATTTCGTTCTGGGCGGCGAGGTCGTCTGCGCCCTCCGTGGGATCGATCTGCGCATCGGACGCGGCGAATATGTCTCCATCACCGGCCCCTCTGGTTCCGGCAAGTCCACCCTCATGAACATCCTGGGCTGCCTTGATACCCCCACCGCAGGCCGCTACTTCCTGGATGGCGTCGAGGTCCAGACCCTCACCGATGACCAGCTCGCCGACATCCGCAACCGCAAGATCGGTTTCGTCTTCCAAAGTTTCAACTTGCTCCCCCGCGCCCATGCCATCGACAACGTGGCCCTCCCCCTGCTCTATGCCGGGGCCAGCCGGAAAGCCCGCCAGAAGGCCGCCATCTTGGCCCTCACCCGAGTCGGTTTGCAGGACAGGCTCTACCACCGCCCCGAGCAACTTTCAGGAGGCCAACGCCAGCGTGTCGCCATCGCCCGCGCCCTCGTCAACCAGCCCGCCGTTCTCCTCGCGGACGAGCCCACCGGCAACCTTGACCAACGCACCGGTGCCGAAATCATCGCTCTCTTTGAGCGCCTGCACCAAGAAGGCGTCACCGTCATCCTCGTCACCCACGACCAAGCCCTCGCACAGCGCACCCACCGCCAAATCCTCATCATCGACGGCCAAATCGCCCCCCCCACCCAATAGCCCTGAGAACAACCCCTAAAAACCGCTCTGCGGTTTGGGGCGCGGCAGCGGGGGCAGAGGGGGCCTCATGATTGATCCCAACGCCACCTGTGAGCGGCTGTTTTTCGCCTGTGGATTTCAAGCAGCTCAACGCATGAAAAGGTTTGCGGAAAGTCAGGGG
>DAOLIT010000047.1:0-26963 GCA_035328405.1 Pseudomonadota bacterium
AAGCCTACAAAGCCCAACTCGTCGCAACCGGCGAAGCCCGTGGCGAAGCCCGTGGCGAAGCCCGTGGCGAGGCCCGTGGGAAGGCCAAGTCCCTGTTGGCGGTGATGGCGGCGCGGGGGTTGTTTGTGAACGACCTCGTGCGCGCCCAAATCCTACGGTGCCAGGATCTGACTCAACTGGACCGCTGGATCACCCGCGCCGCGACCGCGAAGTCTGTGTCGGACGTGATGATCGCTGTCGCGTAGCCTGCCCCAAGGCAAGCCCCTTGGTTCCCACTGCCTCCTCGGCACCATCCCCGAAGAATTTCACCGCTGCGTTCGCCAAGTCGCCCGCTCATCGCCGCCGATCGGTCGCCCATTTCAATGGAAGTCTTGCGCGGGCCAGACGGGGTCTTGGTTTTTGGGTAGAGTGCGCGGGCGAGGTCGTGATGCCGGAACTGCTGGAACTGCCGGAACTGTTGAAGGAACAGCAAGGGCTTGTGTGGGGCAACGAGCGGGTGATCGTGGTGGACAAGCCTCCGGGGTGGCTGTCGGTGCCGAGCCGGATGGGGGCGCAGGATGAACGGCCTTGCCTGGGGCGGGTGTGGGAGGCGCGGCTTGGCTGTCGGCTGTGGCCGGTGCATCGGCTGGACGTGGAAGTCGGGGGGCTTGTGCTGTTTGCAAAAGATGCAGAGGCGCACCGGCTGTTGTGCGAGGGGTTCGAGTCGCACACGGTAGAGAAAACCTACCTGGCGTGGACGGCGGGGCAGGGCGAACCGGTGTTGGGGCAGACAGAGACATGGCGGACACGGCTTTTGCGGGGGAAAAAGCGGGCGTATGTACATCCACAAGGCAAAGAGGCGGTGACGGTGGCCACGGCGCTGTGGCGGGTACAGGGTTTCTGGCTGTGGCGGCTTCAGCCTCGGACGGGGCGGCCTCACCAACTGCGGGTGGAACTGTCGCGGCGCGGGCAACCGATTGTGGGCGATGGACTGTATGGGTCGGGCGTTCCTTTTGGGGAGGGGATCGCGCTGCGGGCGGTGCGGCTGTCGTTCGAGGCGGTCGCCTCGCGGGGGAGTTTGGGGTTGCCGGATGCGGTGGGACTGTCCCCGGCCACGGAGGGCCTGGTGGCGTTTGGGAAAACGTGGTTTGCATCCGGCACGGTACAGGACGCACATGTGGGCTAAAGAAAAGAGGATGCAGCGGGTTTTGGCGCTGTGCTTGTGGGCCGGTTTGTTGGGGTGCGGACCGAAAGGGCAGCTCGACGTGTATGCGCACCACCATCTGTCGGATGAGGACGTGGTGGCGCTTGTACCGGCGGAGCAAGACGGGTTGATCGAGATAGATGTGGCGGCGCTTTCGAGGTGGTCGCCGAGTCTTGCTCTGTGGGAACTTGTGCCGGGCGGGCTGCGGAAGCGGGTGTTCGCGATGTCGGACGACCCGCTTTTGGACGTGTCGGCGGTGGCTGTGGGATTGCGCGGGCTTGGGCAGGCGGAACCAGAGGCGATTGTGATCCTGCGGGGCAAGGACGCGGGCCGAAAACTCTGGCAACGGGTCGTTTCATTGCCGGAGAGCCGCCAGGTCACGTATCACGGCTTGCCGGTGGCGGAAAACGCGGATGAAACGGTGGCGAAACTGACGGAACAGACGACGGCGTGGGGCAAAAAGGACGCGGTGCGGCAGGCGATAGACACGTTTTTTGGGATGGAGAAAGGGGTGCGCGACCAAAAGAACCTGATGACGGCGCTGCGGTTGGCACCAGGGGCGAAAACGGGCAGGCCGCCGCTGCTTGTGGCGCTTGTGGGGACGAAAGGTTTGCGCGAACGGGCAGGGGAAACGGACGGGCTGCGTTTTTTGGCGGATGCCGAGGCGGTGGGCGCGGCGCTGGCGGTGGGAGACGGGCTGGATGTGGGCGTGGTGGCGGCGTATCCGCAAAACCAAATGGCCGTTCTGGCGGCGGACGAGGCAAAACGGCGGGCGTCGGCTTGGTCCAAGGATCTTGGGCCGCTCGGGCGGTTTGTGTGGCCTCTTGTGGTGGTGGCGGTGCCGGAAAACGAGAAGCGAAAAACGGCGGAAGTTCACCTGGCGTACAGGTTGGCGGGAAACGAGCTGCGGACGCTGATTCGGTTGTTGCAGGCGGGCCGGTTTTTGCCGCTACAGAAGGACTGACGAGCCTTCGCGGGATTCGACAAGCTCGATGTGACGGCCACCCAGGGAGTCGAGCAGGTCGCGACAGCGCGCATAAATACCATCCACGGCATCGTCGCTGTAGTCCTGATCGAAATGAAACAGCGCGAGTCGGCGGACTTGGGCGCGAATGGCCGCGTAGGCCGCGTCTGCAAACGACGAATAACCGCGCGAACGGCGGATGGTGCGGTCCTCGGGGGTGTAGGTCGCGTCGTGGATGAGCAAATCGGCCCCTTGATACAGGCGGAGCACTTCTTCGGTGGGGCCGGTGTCTGGATAGCCCGCGTCGGGCGCATACACGACCGAACGACCATTTTCTTCGATGCGATACGCCATGCACGTCGATGGACCATGCGGATTGGGACGGCCCGAGACCTCGATTCCGCGCCACACAATCGGCGGCGGGTCGTTGTCGATGGGGACGGGGACGAGATCAAACGACGCACCCAAGTTCTTCATGGTCTGGAGCGGCGAAAAATGGGGATTGACCTGGCCTTCCAGGATGTTTTCGAGCATGGCTGCGCTTTTGGCGGGGCCGAACACGGAAAACCGATTGCCGGGAATGAAGACGGGGGCAAAAAACGGGAAACCTTGGATGTGATCCCAATGCGCGTGGGACAGAAGGATGCCGCCGTGGCCACGGCCTTTGCCAAATTCGGTGGACAGAAGCTGTTTCCCAAGGGAAATGATGCCCGTTCCCATGTCCAGGACGAGGAGGACTCCGCTCGCAGAACGAATGCTGACGCAGCAGGTGTTGCCGCCGAACCGAAGGGTCTCGGGGCCTGGGGCGGGAATGGACCCGCGAACACCGTGAAACGTCACTTCCACGAGATTTCCTCGCTGGGGCCGGGTTGGCCCTTGTGGCCTTGACCCATCGATCGGCTGCTGGCTTGGCCGACATGCAGACCGTGGGGGCTCAAATCGACTTCCATGCCCTCGAATGCCGCGTGCAGATCGAGTGGGATGCCGTCGCGGTGAAGCTGTTCGCGATGCTGACCGAGCAGGTCGTCCAGTTGGGCGTCCGTGCGGTCCGGCGAATGGTGATAGAGCATCAGTGTTTCGGCCCCAGCCTCGCGCGCAATCTCGATGGCGTCCTCTGCGCAACTGTGTCCCCAGTGTGGCCGCTGGATGTATTCGCTGGGCGTAAATTGCGTGTCGTAAATGACCAGTTGAGCGCCCTCGCACAGCCGAACGACGCCTTCACGCATCGCGGCCAGCTTGGCTGCGTCTTCTGGATGCAGCGGATCGCCGGGTTTGGGAGGCTGCCGGATGAATTCGTGCTCGAGCAGGACATCTCGGAAGGGCGCAGTATCGGTCACATACGCAACGGAAGTGCCTTCGTAATCCAGGCGAAACGCAATCGCGATCCAGGGATGATTGAGGCGCGTGCAACGCACTTTGACAGGTCCGATTTCAAACTTCGCGTCGTCGGTCAGTTCGTGAAATTGCACGGACGCTGCGGCTGCATCAAAGGGCACGGGAAAATACGGATTGTCCGATTGAAGCGCGAACACCATTCGCAAGTGCATGTCGTCGCGCTGCCGGGCGTGGACGTGGAACTTGTTGCCGGGTCTGTAGATCGGTGCAAAAAACGGCAGACCTTGGATGTGATCCCAGTGGGTGTGGCTGACGAGCAGATGCGCCTCGCCTTTTCCTTCGCAAAACGGCCCGAGCATCATCTCTTTGCCGAGCCGCCGAAGCCCCGTTCCCGCATCCAAAATGATGCGCGGTGCCGTCGGATCGTTTGGGGAAGCGCAACGGACTTCTACGCAACTGGTGTTGCCTCCGTAACGCTGCGTCGTCAGGCCGGGCACGGGATAGGAACCGCGAACACCCCAGAATCGTAGCTTCACTGTGGCCCCCTTTCGTTGCATGACATGCGGTCATCCCCCAAACCGTGCCAAGACGGAAGGAGGAGATGGAGCGCCCTGCTCATCATGAGATGCTTTAGGGGTCTCATAGCTTGCTAAAAACAGCGTTTATCGTATCACGCACGGTTTTTTCAAAGCTACAGATTCTCGGGAGCATCCTCTTCGGATGCGGTGTGTATGTAGGTTCTGTGTTCCGCTTCAAAAACAACACGGATGTGCGAACAAGGTTCCAGCTTGGGATGGTGTCGCAAAGCGTGTTACAAGGCAGGCGTTTTGGGCCGATGGCCTTGTGTGAACGCAGAAGCGAGGAGTGTGTTTGTGAAGCGACCGATTTCCCTCGTCGTAAATGGTGAACAGCACGATGTGCTGTGCGCGCCGAACGTGACCCTGCTGGAAGTGTTGCGAGAACAACTGGGTTTGACGGGCACCAAGCATGGTTGTGAATTGGGCGAATGCGGTGCGTGCGTGGTGCTTTTGGATGAAACGCCTGTGCTGTCGTGCCTTTTGCTGGCGATGGAATGCGAAGGACGCGCCATCACGACGGTCGAAGGGCTCAAGCGCGGCAGCGAACTAAGTCCTTTGCAAGCGGCGTTTGCGGATGCGGGGGCTTCGCAGTGTGGGTATTGCACGCCGGGGATGCTCTTGTCTGCGACCGCGCTTTTGGCCAAACAGGCGACCCCGAGCCGCGCAGACATTCACACCGCTCTTTCTGGAAACCTGTGTCGGTGTACGGGCTATCACCAAATCGTCGAGGCAGTGGAGTCCGTCGCCGCGAAAAACACCGCCGATTCACACGGGAGCAGCGCGCGATGAAGGAACGGCCTTTGCAAATCATCGGAAAAGCGCGGCGGCGGGTGGACGGGCGCGCGAAAGTGTGCGGCGAGACACGGTATGCGGACGATTTGTTTTTGCCCAGGATGTTGCATTGCCGGTTGCTCCGGTCGTCGGTTCCGCACGCGAAACTCTTGTCCGTCGATACCAGTCGGGCGCGGGCGTTTCCGGGCGTCCATTGTGTGTTGACCGGGGCGGATTTTCCGACGCCGTTTGGGATTTTGCCGGTCAGCCAAGACGAACATGCGCTGTGTTTGCACAAAGTTCGGTTTGTCGGAGACCCCGTTGCTGCGGTCGTTGCTCAAACGGAAGAGATTGCGCAAGAGGCGCTCGGCCTGATTGACGTTGTGTACGAACCCCTTTCGACGATTTCGTCGCCGGAAGAGGCTCTGTCTCAGCCCGAACCCCGGATTCATGACTACGGCGACCACGGCAATGTTCACAAAGCCGTGTCGATGTCGTTTGGCAGCGTCGAACAGGGTTTTGCCGAGGCAGACCATGTGTTCGAGGATGTGTTCCACTATGCGGGCAACACCCACCTGCCGCTGGAAACACATGCGGCGGTCGCGGCGCTTGATCCCGACGGAAAACTCACCCTGTGGTCCAGCACCCAGACACCGCATTACGTCCATCGTGCGGCGGCCAAAGTACTCGGGATGCCTCCGTCGAGGATTCGCATTGTTTCGACCCCACAAGGCGGCGGGTTTGGCGGCAAAACAGACCCGTTCAACCACGAAATTGTCATTTGCAAAGCCGCGCTGGTGACGGGACGACCGGTGAAAATCTGTCTGTCGCGCGAGGAAGTGTTTTATTGCCACAGGGGACGGCACGCGGTGCTTATGAAATTGCGCTGCGGCGTGAAAAAAGACGGGACGCTGACTGCGCTGCATCTCCAGACGCTGCTCGACGGTGGAGCTTATGGTTCGTATGGGGTCGCGAGCACGTTTTATACCGGCGCGCTCCAAACGGTGACGTATCACTTGCCGAACTATCGCTTCGACGGATGCCGCGTGTTCACGAACAAACCGCCCGCCGGTCCCAAACGAGGCCACGGAACGGTGCAGCCGCGCTTCGGTCAGGAAATCCAGCTCGACAAAATCGCGCACGCGCTGTCGATCAATCCGGCGGACTTGCGGCTGAAAATCGTCGAGAAACCGGGCGTGCTCACGGCGAATTTTCTGCACATTCGGACGATCGGTTTGGCCGATTGCATTCGTTCGGTCGTGCGTCGGTCGGGTTTTTCGGAAAAGCACGGCCAGTTGCCGCTCGGGCGAGGCGTGGGGCTCGCGTGTTCGTCGTATCTAACCGGCGCGGGTTTGCCGATTTATTACAACGACATGCCGCATTCGGGGGTGCAGCTCAAACTCGACCGATCGGGTTTGGTCACGGCGTTTTGCGGAGCGGCGGAAGTCGGACAGGGCAGCGACGATGTGCTCTGTGCGTGCGTGGCGGAAGTGCTGGGTCTCGACGTGGCGGACGTAAAAGTGGTGACGGGAGACAGCGACCTGACGCCGGTGGACCTGGGTTCGTATTCGAGCCGCGTGACGCTGATGATGGGAAATGCGGCGATTTTTGCGGCGGAAAAAGCGCGAGAGCTTGTGGCCGGTCCAGTCGCGCAGAAGTTGGAGACAGAGCCGGGCAGACTCGTGTTTTCGGGGGGACGTGTGTTCGAGGCGGAACAGCCGGAAAAGGGTGTTTCGTTTGCGGAAGCGGTTGCGATTGCGGAAAGCGTGCACGGAACGCTGGGTGCGGTCGGTTCCTACAAGCCCCCCAAACCCGCAGCGAAGTTCAAAGGGGGAGGTGTGGGACCCTCGGCGACGTACTCCTACTCTGCGGCAGTTGTGGAGGTTCAGGTGGACCCGGAAACCGGTTGGATCGTGGTCGAGAAAGTCTTCATCGCACACGACATTGGGAGGGCGCTCAACCCGACGCTCGTGCGCGGTCAGGTGATCGGTTCGGTGTACATGGGTTTGGGCGAGGCGCTGATGGAGGAACAGGCGTATCGGCGTTTGCCAC
Organism: Pseudomonadota bacterium; assembly: GCA_035328405.1. Classification (GTDB taxonomy): domain Bacteria; phylum Myxococcota_A; class Polyangia; order Palsa-1104; family JAEUJZ01; genus JAEUKA01. The sequence continues at coordinate 6,884 of DAOLIT010000047.1, forward strand.
CGAAGAAATCGGGGGCGCTGGTTCACAGAACGCCGTCTCTTTTGGAATACAAAAGCCTGACGTCGCTGGACATGCCCGAAGTGGATGTCGAGCTGATTGAGGGGCCGGACCCGGAAGGCCCGTTTGGCGCAAAAGAAGTCGGACAGGGGCCGCTTCTGCCGATCATGCCTGCCGTGGCGAATGCGATTTTCGATGCGGTCGGCGTGCGCTTGGATGAAGTGCCACTGTCTCCAGACAAAATTCTGCGGGCGCTTTTGCAAAAAGCGGCGGGGCAACCACCGCGCGTGGGGCCCAAAGGGTTTCCGGCTGTGCCGTATCCCGAACCGCTGCAAGTTTCGACGCCGTGGCAGGGCGGACAGGGGCGCGCGGTGTCTCCCACCGCTCCCAAGACCCCCAAGACCGAGGGTTCGCATGCTTAGACTTCCTGCGTTTCAGCTTTTTTTGCCGCACACGTTGCCCGACGCGCTGTCGATGCTGGCCGAGGATGCGGAACATACGTCGGTGCTCGCCGGGGGAACGGATCTTTTGCCGAACATGAAACGGCGACAGGTCACGCCCAAGCGGCTCGTGAGTTTGAAACACGTGCCGGGCCTCCGGTCCATTGATGTGCTGGATCACGAAATCCGCATCGGGAGTGCGGTGAACCTGTGCGAAATCGAGGAACATCCGCTGTTGCGGCAAGAAGCGAAGGCGCTGTGTCAGGCGGTGGGACAGATTGCGACGGTGCCGATTCGCTCGACGGCTACGATTGGCGGCAATGTGTGTTTGGATACGCGCTGCGAATACATCAACCAAAGCGAGCTGTGGCGCAAAGCGATTGGTTTTTGCAAAAAGAAAGACGGCGATATTTGTTGGGTGGCCACGTCGAGTCCGCGCTGTTTGGCGGTTTCTTCGACGGATGCGGCACCGGCGCTTTCGGCGCTTTCGGCGCAGGTGGTGCTTTCTTCGGTTCGCGGAGAACGGGTCTTGGATCTTTTGGATTTGTACGAAAACGATGGCGAAAAACCGCTGACCAAACAGAAAGACGAGCTGGTCACGCAAATCCGGCTTCCGAGGCGTGTGGGCCAAGCCAGTTGCTATTGGAAGTTGCGGCGGCGGGGAGCGTTCGATTTTCCGCTGCTCGGCGTCGCGGTTGCGATTGGTTGCGATGACGAGAAACGGGTGAAACACGCGCGTCTGGTGCTGGGTGCGGTGGCGTCCAGGCCGTTGCTTGTGCCGCTGCCCTTGGAACTTTTTGCAAAAGGGCTCGACGCAGAACTCATCGCAAAAGTGCAAGAGGCGGCGCACGCTTTGGCAAAACCGATGGATCACGCCGATCTCACGCTTTCGTATCGAAAAGCGATGACGAAGACGCTCGTGGCGCTGGCGTTGCGCGAGGTCTTCGGCGAAGACATGACCGACGACCGGAAACGCTTGGAGCGGCAGCTCGCCTAATTGGGGGCGGGCGCGGCTTGTATGATGCGGCTTATGGCGCGACGTGTTGCGAGATCGGTTTTTGCTGGATCGCTCACGCCGGGTTTTGCGCTGCTGCTGTGGTGGGTGGGTGTGGGTCAGGTTGCGAGGGCGGATCGCGTCCTGCACGAACCGGTCGCGGTGCCCAGGCTCAAGTGCCAAGACGGGGTTTGCAAGGAAGAAGCCGCATCGTCGGATGCGATGCCCGAGGCTGTCGTGAGCCGGATGGGCCTTGTGACCGCGCCGTCTTCCTCGCGGAGCCCATCGGGGACAGAGCAGATTTTTGCGAGCGGCCAAACGACCGATAGGCTCGCGCGATCGCCCGGTCCAAAACCCGGTGAGGACCCGGCCCCGATCCGGCGTTCGCGCATCTTTCCCGACGAAGCGACAGGCCCAGAAACCGTCGGTGAGCGGCTGTATCACGAAGTTTTTTCACCGGCGGTTTATCCGTACAAGCGGATGAGCGTGCTCGACGCTGTGGACGAAGACGGCGCGCTTTCGCTGCGAAAACCTGAACCGATGCCGATCGAGGTGGCCGCCCGGAATGTCGGCAGGGAGCGCGATCCTTTTTATGGAAGCGTGGTGGTGGATTTTTCAGAAGGCCGACCTGTGCCGCTTCCGACGCCGGCAGCGGGTTTTCGGGTGCTTTCCTATCGTTCGACACCGACGCGGCGCTTGCAGTTTTACGTGGACAGCGCGGAAAACCTGTACGTGTCGTCTCCCACGTCGGGGCGGCATCGGCTTTTGGTGTTGTTCGACGCGCCGCCGAACTATTTTGCGGGTCCGATTCGTGCGTCGTCTGACACGGTGCGCATGAAAGACCTGCCTCGGCAGTGGGTGCCGCCGCTGCCCCGCTTTTTGCGGCGCGAAGCCGAGCGCGTGCTGCGGACGATCGGCGTCGAGGCCACGCCAAACGCGCCGTATGAAGCTGTACTGTCTCAGCTTGTTCGGTATTTTCGCGGGTTTGTCGTCGGAGATTTGCCAAAAGAAGGCAAAGGGAGCTTGTATCTGCGCCTGTCCGAAAGCAAAAAGGGCGCTTGTCGGCATCGGTCGTATGCGTTTGTGGTGACGGCGCTGCAAGCCGGGATTCCGGCCCGATACGTGGACAACGAGCTGCACGCCTTCGTCGAGGTGTGGATTCCATCCGGGCCCGGGCGCGGCGAAAACGGCTACTACCGGCGCATCAATTTGGGAGGCGCTCCGATGAGGCAGCGCGTGCTCGATGCCAACGACCGCGTCGCGTATCAGGAAAAAGGTGAAGACCCGTTTCCGGTGCCTCCTGAGTTTCAAAACGGGCTGCCGGATCAAGTGATTGGCCGGCCACAAAAAGCCTCTGAATGGACGGCAGAGCGTTCTTCCCAAAGCCCTGCGCGAGAAATGCGTGAAAGCACGCCCAAAACGCCTGGAAATGCCGGAAATTCGCCCGGAAACGCTCAAAAACCGGCTACTTCGGACGGTGCGCCAGGTGGGACAGGTGGGACAAGTGGGACAAGTGCCCCCAAGACCGGACCTGCCGTCCAAACCGTCGAGTTTGGAAAGGACACGGAAGCGTCGGCGGCGGGGGAATCCGCCGAAGACGGCGACGAACAAGCCGAAGACGATCCGATGGCGTTTGAAGATCGCCGCAAAGAAACGACGACGCCAAAAATTGCGACGCGCGTGTCGATGGCCGCTCCTCCACGCGGCTATCGCGGTGCCAGTTTTCCGGTGGGTGGCGGTGTGTACGTGACGAGCGGAGACGCGGCGGGCCTCGAGGTTCTGTTGCTCATCAAGGTCGGTGCCAGCCTGCGCGTCATCGGACGAACGGTCGTGGAAAAAAATGGCCGGTACCAAGCCCAAGTCGAACTTCCCAAAGACATTCCCGTCGGAAAATACGGTTTGTTTGCCCGAGTACGCGGCGACAAAACGCGACGCGGCAGTGCCAGCGCACCGTATTGAAGTCCCGCAGGGTCACAAGAGCGCCGCGCCCAGTACTCCGGCGCTATCGCCGAGGGTGTGTCGAACTATCGGCGTCGTCAGGTCATCGCTGAAGACCCATTTTCGGGCCTCTCGCAGCGCGTCGTTGCACAAACCCGGCAAGTTCGAGACGCCGCCTCCCAGCACGATGATTTCGGGGTCCACGATGTTGATGACCGTCGCGAGTGAGCGGCCCAGCATCGCTGCGTGTTCCGCAAGAATTTGTTTTGCCAGCGGGTCCGTTTCTCGTCGCTGCGAAAGTTCGCGCAATGCCAAGGTCAAACCCGTTTGAGTTGCATACTGAGCCTCGACCGCCGGGCCGGACAAGAAAGTCTCGACGCAACCGCGCCTACCGCAATAACACGGCGGCCCTGTGACCGGCTCAAGGCAGACATGGCCCCATTCGCCCGCGATGCCCTGCGGCCCGTCCCACGCCATTGGCACTCCGTCGGGACCCGGCAACACCAAACCGCCGCCCACGCCCGTGCCCAAAATCACGCCGAACACCACGCTATGCCCTTTTCCCGCTCCCAGCCTCGCCTCGGCCAGCGCGAAACAGTTGGCGTCGTTTTGAAACTGCACAGGCTGCCCCAGCAGTCCGATCAAGTCCGTGCGAAAAGGCCGACCATTCAGGCAGGTCGTGTTCGCATTTTTGATAAGCCCGCTCGATCGGCTGATGCTGCCGGGCATTCCGACGCCCACGCGCAGCGGAAACGATGCACCAGCCTCGTTCGCCGTTTCGCAAATCAGGGCGTGGACCGCATGTAGGATATGTGCGTATCCCAGCGACCTGTCCGTGCTGCGACGGATGCGCGATAGGATCTCGAACGACTCCGACCGAAGTTTCAGCAGCACCGCTTCCATCTTCGTTCCGCCCAAATCCACGCCCAAGAGCAACTGCTCGTCGTGTCCCATTCCGTCACGATATCAACTCCGTCGGACCCGATTCTTCAGAAAAGTGAGCAAGTCGTACTAGCAAAAGCAAGCTCATCCGTTGCTCGAAACGGGCAACTCGAGGTTTAATCGACAAATCATGCCGCTGGAACTTCCGACGCTGTTTCAACCAACCCCCAGGACCCGTTGAGACATGGGTCGTCCGTTTCCCTACCGGTTGTTCCTGTTTGCCTTTTTGGGCTGGACGTTCGACTTCTACGACTTGGTTTTGCTCGCCTATGTCAAGGATGCCGTCAGTCGAGATTTTCACCTGTCGCACCATGTGGAGTCTTGGCTTGCGGGCGTCGCGCTGTCCACTTCGGGGTTGGGCGGAATCCTGGCGGGCTATTTGGCCGACCGATACGGCAAGCGTTCGATTTTGGCCCTGACCGTGCTGGTTTATTCCGTGGGTTCGGCGGTGTGTGGGCTTGCGCCCTCGCTTTGGGTGTTTTTGGTCGGGCGCAGTTTGGTGGGTCTGGGCGTCGGAGGCGAATGGGCCATTGGGCACGGTTTGGTCGCTGAAGCCGTCGAGCCGCGCTACCGAGGCCGCGCCGCCGCGCTGTTGCAAGCCGGTGAGCCTTTGGGCGCTGCGCTCGCCGCCGTCGCGGGTTTTTTGCTGTTGCCGGTGCTGGGGTGGCGCGCGATTTTGCTCGGGTCGAGTGCGACAGCCCTGTTGGCGCTCGCGATGCGCCGCACGTTGGTGATTCCCAACGAAAAATCGCACCACCACGTGTCGCTGGGCCAAGTCTTTCGAGCCGGTGTCGGGCGTCACATGCTCTACGCCTGGATTTTGACCGTTCTCAAAATGGGCACGTACTGGACTTGTTACATTTGGCTGCCCAATTTTTTGCTCCACGAAATGGGCCAGCGCCTCGGAAAAAGCATGATCTGGGTTCTGACGGCGCAGGTGGGACAGTTCACCGGCATGTTGCTGTTCGGAAACCTGGCCGATCGGGCCGGACGACGCCCAGCGTTTTGTGTGTATTCGCTGCTCACGGCCAGCGCGTTGGCCATGCTCGCGTTCAATTGGAAGTGGCTTTCGCTGCACCCGCCGCTCTTTTGGCTGACCATGCTCGCCCTCGGGTTTGGTTCTGGGTGTACCGCCGGATTTGGTGCGCTGCTTGCCGAATTGTTTCCGACCGAAATTCGCAGCGCCGCCATGGGGGCCACGTACAACTTGGCCCGTTCCGTTCAACTCGCTGCGCCCCTTTTGGTGATCGCCATGAAAGACCGGTTTGGTCTTCAAGGCGCGTTGTCCGTGCCGCTCGTCCTCGCGGTGGCTACGTCGATGTGGGTCTGGATGCTGCCCGAAACCCGAGGCATTTTGCTGCCGCGTTTGTTTATGTCGCCGCGCACCGGATCGGGAAGTCATCCGAAACGACGTTCGGGTGGTTGACTCCCTTTGTCTGGTCGGACTAAGTGTTGTCCATGACCAAACGACACAGAGGTCGCCAAGCTTCCTCAAACGACGCCGATGCTCCCTTTACGCTTTCCTCGCCCGACGAGATGGGGACCCGCGTCCTGCGGCTTTCCCACTTGCTGTTCGAGGAACTCTATCGCCTATTCCGCTTCGAGGTCAGTGACCCCGCCCTTTCCGAAGTTTTCCCCACCTCGTTGTCCTTGAGTCCCGATTTGCGCAACGCCAAAGTGTATTTCGCTCTGCTTCCTCCCCCCGAGGAATCCGAGCAGGTCCGCGCGCAAAAAACCAAAGGTGCGGCCCGCGTTCTCGTCGAGGCCAAGCTCCGCATCGTGTCTCTGGCGCTTTCCAAAGTCACTCCGTTTTTGCGCGTTCGTTTGTCCGAAGCCGTGCAAATGAAACGACTCCCGGACCTGCATTTTCACCGCGATCGGTTGGCCGAATCCTCCTTGCGCGCCACAGCGGTTCTGACGACCCCCGCAGCCGAAAGCGCCCCCCATGCCGACCCACCCTCAAACGAAGCAACAGCCACTCCCCCCGAACGCTAGTTTTTCGCCAATTCCTCGTCGATGAGCGTCCGATACGTTTCGATCGGTTGCGCCCCTTTGATCGGCTTTCCATTCACGAACAGAACCGGCACCCCTCGCACTCCGTATTTGTGTGCAAGTTGGATGTCTTCCACAATCGCGGCGTTGGTTTTCGGGTCTTGCAAGCACGCCGAAAACACCCCTTCCTGCAAACCGAGTTCTTTTGCCAGCGGCAACGTCTCGTCTTCGGCACCGCTGTCGAACAGCTTGTGCGCCATCTCCCAAAACTTGTTCTGTTTGTGCGCGCAGAGCGCTGCTTTCGCTGCGCCACAAGCGCGGTCATGCACTTTCTTTGTCATCAGCGGATTGCACGACGGATCGAGCGGAAAATGCCGAAACACCACCCGCAGTTTGTCTGGATACAGTTTCTGCAATTCCGCAACCGTACCTGCCGCTTTTTGACAGTACGGACACTCAAAATCGCTCACTTCCACAATCGTCACTTTTGCGTTCGGATTCCCTTGCGAGGGGGCATCCGCCGTCACAAGTGGAGGCAGATTCACTTCCTGCGCGAGGACCCGATTCTGTTTGGACAGAGCCGCCTGCAACACCGCATTTGCCGTCTTCTGACTCGTCACGATCTGCCGAATCAGCAGCATCGACCCCATCGCTCCGAACAAACATCCCAACACCAAAAGGAGCATTCCTCTTTCGCGCAACAGCCGACCCAGCGACGCCAACTCCCTTACGGTTGAAAACGCCCCCGGAAGCACGGCGAAAAACAGGCCCAAACTCACGATGTACAGACCCACGCAAAACAGACAAAACGCCCGCAACACAAACGCCGAAATGCCAAACAGAGCCAGCGAACACAGCACCGAAACCGAACCCAACACAAACAACAAGCCATGGGTCGCCCTTGCATAAGAGGCGCGCAGCATTCCTAATATCCCGACAGCCAACGAAAGCGCGTAAAACAGCATCCCCAAGAACGAAACGGGTATCTCAAACAGTTCCGAATACGGACCGCTGGACACCACGTCGCAATTCCAGGCACCCCCGAAATTGCAAATGCTCGCGGCCCCTGTTCGCAAGACGTGAAGGTGTTGCCACGTCAAATACAGCGACAAACCAAGCCCAAGGACAGACAAGACCACAGCGACGGGAAACTGCCATCTTCTGGGCGTCTTCTCGGACAAAGGCATCGCAGGCTAGCCTTCCTCTTCAGCCGTCTTGTGAATGCCATCGAACTCCTTGGACAGGAGCGCCGCGCACGCATAGTCCGCATTCATCTCGGCGATAAAACCCACCGAAATGTTCTTGGGACACACCGCTTCACATTCATAGTAGTTTGTGCAGTTTCCAAACCCCTCACGATCCGCTGCCTCGACCATCTTCACCGTTCGGCGAACCCGTTCCGGCTGTCCTTGCGGAAGGTGGTGATACTGCGCGAGTTTGGCCGACAAAAACAACATTGCGGAACTGTTCTTGCACGCTGCCACGCACGCACCACAACCGATGCAAGCCGCAGCATCAAACGCAATGTCCGCTTGCGTTTTGGGAACCGGAATCGCATTCCCATCCGGTGCAGCGCCCGTGTTCACAGATACGTATCCACCGGCCTGCTGAATGCGATCCAGCGACGAGCGATCCACCACCAAATCCTTCACAACTGGAAACGCAGCCGCGCGGAACGGCTCGATCGTGATCGTGTCTCCGTCCTTGAACATGCGCATGTGAAGCTGACAGGTGGTCGTCCCCCTTTGCGGACCATGCGGGATTCCGTTGATGACCATGGAACACGCACCACAGATTCCTTCTCGACAATCGGAATCGAACGCGATGGGCTCCTGACCCTGGGAAATCAATTCCTGGTTCACCTGATCCAGCATTTCCAAAAACGACGAATCGGGACTCACGTTTTTCGCCGGATAACTCACCAATTTGCCCGCGCCGTCTTTTCCGTTTTGGCGCCAGACCCGAAGTTTCAGGTTCATTTGTAGCTCCTCTGCGCGAGCTTGATGTTTTCAAACACCAGTTTTTCTTTGTGTAGATGGGGGACGTTTCCGACACCCGCGTATTCCCAACACGCCGCGTAACAGAAATCGTCGTCGTTGCGCCGTGCCTCGCCCTCTTCCGTTTGGTGTTCTTCCCGGAAGTGTCCGCCGCAGGATTCCTCTCTTTGCAGCGCGTCCAAACACAGGACCTCTGCAAACTCCAGGAAGTCAGCCACGCGGCCTGCTTTCTCGACTTCCTGATTGAAATCATCGTTGCTTCCGACCACGCGCACGTCTTTCCAAAATTCCTCTCGCAAAACGGGAATGCGCTGCAAGGCTTTTTCGAGCCCCGCGCGATTCCTTCCCATTCCGCAATTTTCCCACAACAGCGCCCCCAATTCGCGATGGAACGAATCAGGAGAGCGATTCCCTTTTACGGCCAGAAGGCGAATGATCTGTTCGCGCACCGATCGTTCCGCTTCTCCGAAAGCAGGATGTTCTGTCCCCACTTTCGGTAGTGGCGCGCTTGCAAAGTAGTTCGCGAGGGTGTACGGAATGATGAAATATCCGTCCGCAAGTCCTTGCATGAGCGCGCTCGCCCCCAATCGATTCGCGCCGTGGTCAGAAAAGTTCGCTTCCCCGAGCACGTGCAGACCTGGGATGTTGCTCATCAAGTTGTAGTCCACCCACAGCCCTCCCATCGTGTAGTGAACCGCTGGGTAGATCCGCATCGGAACCGTATAGGGGTCCTCACCCGTGATCTTCTTATACATATCAAACAGGTTTCCGTACCGCTGCCGAATCGTGTCTTTTCCGAGCCTCCGAATCGCATCGGAAAAGTCCAGATACACACCCCGGCGCACCCCCGCAACTTCCGGTCCAACGCCTCGGCCTTCGTCGCACACCCGCTTGGCCGCGCGTGATGCAATGTCACGCGGACACAGATTCCCAAAACTCGGATACATTCGCTCCAAGTAGTAGTCGCGTTCGTCTTCTGGAATGGAATCGGGCGACCGCCGGTCTCCGCCTTGTTTGGGAACCCAAATCCGTCCGTCATTCCGCAAACTTTCCGACATCAGCGTCAGCTTCGATTGATGCTCCCCAGCGACGGGAATGCAAGTGGGGTGAATTTGCGTAAAACAGGGGTTCGCAAACAGAGCCCCCCTTTTGTACGCGCGATAGGTTGCCGTGACGTTGCATCCCACCGCGTTGGTCGAAAGATAGAAGATGTTTCCATATCCCCCGGTCGCCAAAATCACTGCATGCGCTGCATGCCGTTCGATTTGGCCCGTTACCAGATTGCGCGTGATGATTCCGCGCGCTTGTCCATCCACCACCACGAGGTCGAGCATTTCGGTGCGGGGGTGCATCTTCACTTTGCCCGCGTCAATCTGTCTGTTCAGCGCAGAATACGCACCAAGCAGAAGTTGCTGTCCCGTCTGGCCGCGTGCGTAAAAAGTCCGAGAAACCTGCGCACCCCCAAACGACCGATTCGCCAGCGTTCCCCCATACTCCCGAGCAAACGGAACGCCTTGCGCCACACACTGATCAATGATCAAGGTAGACACCTCGGCCAGTCTGTGTACGTTCGCTTCCCGTGCTCGGAAATCTCCCCCCTTCACCGTGTCATAAAACAAACGGAAAACACTGTCTCCGTCATTCTGATAGTTCTTTGCGGCGTTGATTCCGCCTTGGGCCGCAATCGAGTGTGCGCGACGCGGACTGTCTTGAAAACAGAAGCAATCCACGTTGTACCCAAGTTCCCCCAAAGTCGCTGCGCACGAGGCACCCGCCAAACCGGAACCCACCACAATCACGTTGTACTTTCGTTTGTTTGCGGGATTCACCAGTTTGCTGTGCGATCGATAGTATTCCCACTTTTCGGCCAGAGGTCCCGGCGGAATTTTTGCGTCGAGTTTGATTTCAGACATCACACAGTCCCTCGCTTACTGGTTCCAGGCCGGTATCGGCAGTTGCACAATGTTGTTGAAGTGAAGAAACACGCTCAGGGGAATCGACCAGAAACCCAGGATGAACACAACCACGAACGCCTTGAGTCCATTCCTCAGCATGTTGCTATACCCCCGATGATGAATGCCCAGCGTCTGAACTGCGCTGACTAGCGCATGGAACAAGTGCATTCCCACAACGCCCAAACCCAAGACATACACCAGGCAAAAACCGGGGTCCTTAAAGCCCGCAATCACCATCGCGTACACGTCTGGATTTCCCATGGAATCGTTCCGGTATTCCACCGGGAGCACCCTGAACGTGTAGTGAGCAAGGTGCATGGCCAGGAACAGAAACAGAATCACCCCGGACAGCACCATGTGACGAGAGGCAAAGTTTGCCTTCAGCGTTGCCTCGACTTGGTATTTTTGGGGTCGCGCTTTGCGATTTTCCAGCGCGAGCTGGATTCCTTTTCGGATGTGAATCCCGATGAACGCGAGCATCGAAATCCGCGCGAACCACAGAAGCGCGGCGTGATCCTGAAGCCAGGCTGCGTACTCGTTCACCTCACGCGCACCCAGAAAAATCTTCAAGTTGCCGGCCAAGTGTCCCAAAAGCCAAAAAACCATCCCAAGGCCCGTTGCTGCCATGAGCAGCTTCTTGCCGATGGAAGTGCTTGCGATTGTTGCAAACCGACTCATGTATCGCCTTGTCTGTATGGGGTTTTGTTTCCCGTGCATTCCTCGTCGGACAGCACGAACTTGTGCGGCGAGTATACACGTTTTTCCAAGTGACCCAAGAAGACAAAAACGGCATTTGTTCGCGCCGTGGACAATCTGTCCACAGTCCGGGGTCAACTGGTGGGTCGCGGGAGGATTTCGGTCACAGAAGGATGTTCGATCGAGGGTCGGACTTCCAGAGTTGGGGCAGAAAAGAAATCCCGTTCAAACAGACTGTGTGTGACATACAGCACCGGAATGTGCAGGACACGAAGAACCTCGTACAGACGTTTGAGCAGCGTTTCCCGCTGTGCCAAATCCACGGCAGACAGGGGTTCATCCAGCAGCAACGCCATAGGCTCTGGAACCAGCGCGCGTCCCAGCGCAACCCGTTGCCGCTGACCCCCGGACAATTCCTGCGGTTTCCGTTTCAGCAGTGTATCGATTTGCAAATCCGCAGCGATTTCTTGGACCCGTTTTGTTCGTTCGGTCGGGTGAAGGTGCGCGATTCCGTATGCCAAATTCTGTTCCACGGAAAGATGCGGAAACAACATCGGCTGCTGCATCACATAGCCCATCCGTCTTTTTTGCGGAGGCACAAAACAACTTGGGGGTTGGCCTGTTTGTCGTCGAAACAACAGGGTTTCATGCAGCGAGAGCTGTCCACTGTCCGCGATTTTGTGACCCGCCAAAAGATCCAGGGTCGTACTCTTTCCTGATCCCGATGGACCCATGAGGACTGTGATTCCAACAGGCAGGGACAGCTCGCAGCGAAGCTGGGTGTCCCCATCCAGAGCCGTGGACACTTGGGCAGACAACACGCGGTTTGATGCGGCGCTTTTCACTTCCGCGAAGTTCCTTTTTCTTGTAGGCGACCCACTCCGTACAGCACAAACAGCGCAAACAGAGACAGCGGAATGATGAGGGCAAGGGCATCTCGCTCACGTCCTGCTTGCACTGCATCGTAGACCGCAAGCGAGGCCGTTTGGGTGTACCCCGGAATGTTTCCCGCAATCATCAGCGTCACACCAAAATCCCCGAGCGCCCGCGCAAACGCAAGCATGGTTGCAGCGGCAATTTGTCGTCTGCAAATCGGGATTCCGACCGTCCACAACGCACGAACAGGGGACGCTCCAAGCGAGGCCGCTGCGCGAAAGTACAACGGGTCTGCTTCCAAAAGTGCAGCGCGTGTGCTGCGGGCGATAGCGGGAAGCGCAGAAACCATCGCCGCGACGACAGCGGCAGTCGGCGTAAACGTCAAAGGAGACCCCGTAACCGTTTCAAACATACGTCCCAAAACACTCTGTCTGCCCAAAAGCGTCAGCAAATAATATCCGAGCACAGTCGGTGGGAGCACCAAGGGAAGCGAAAGGAGTGCATCCCCCATTTCGGCTACTTTGGCACTCCAGGCAGAACCCAATCGCCTGCGCCCCAGCAGAAAAAAAACGCACGCGAACGCCACGCCCAGCACAAGAGACAGAGTGGTTGCCACCGACGCAACCAGCAGCGAAAGGATCAAGGGAGAACGCATCGTTTCGGCGCACTATACCGTCTTACAAAGGGTTGTTGAGCAGGAAATAAAAGCCGTTTTGAGCGCCTTCCATAAAACCGTGCGCATAGCCCAGTTGGAGCATGAAGGGAAGGTAGTATCCAAGCGAACCATCCAGCCGCAATTCTGCACCGATAGACGCCTTGATTTTCTCAAAGGAAAATGGCCCAAAAAATGCGCCCCCAACATCGGAGTAGATGGCACCGTGAAGCCTCCACAAATAGAAAGGAAGCGTGTCGTAGCCACGTTCGAGCCACAACAGGGGGAACCGATATTCGATATTGGCGACGTGGTATTGGTCTCCATAGGTGGCCGAGTATTCGTATCCGCGAAGTCTGGGTTGACCCGGACGTGCCCCGAACAGAGCCGCGCGCAAGTAGTCCTCGGATTCGGGAAAGCCGCCTACGTAATACACACCTCTGCGCTTCAAATCGCCGCCGCTCAGGCCTCCTTCATACGACAGCATGAGTGTGTGATTCCGCAGATACTTCGACGGCCACGGAATCCCAAAGTTGCGGGTTGCAGCAAAACGCACGTTGTAGACTTGAAAGTCCGAACCGAGCATGGGATTTGCGATGGACGCATTCACATATACGGAACCTCCCTGCTCGGGTCCGACGGAAAAGATGAAGCGGCGCGTGTCTCCATACGAAATCGTCATGCTCAGCGTCGCGTACCGACCAACCTCGGGCAAACGCAAAGAAATGTCATCTGGACCGGGCGTGGGAACAGGGGTTTTGTTGCGCCAGTACGTGAAGTTGTAGGCAAACGAAAGCGTCGCGGCTCGCATCACATCACGCAAAATCGGGAGGCTGGTGCTCAGCGCCCCTTGCCAGGTTTCCTCGTCGTAACTGCGGTTTTTCCCATTCAAACGGAGACCGCTTCGGAGTGACAGACTACGGCTCACATCCAAGTTGATGGGGTTCCACAGACGACCATACGTGTACCGGGCCACAAACCCTGTTGCATCGAGTCGGTTTGCTTGAAACGTCACGCCGCCGGACAGGGAATGATTCCCGGTCAAGTCAGCGGTGGAGAACTGAAGGCCAAACGCTTGACCATAGGGGCCCGGCGAAGAAATCGGAAGCTGCGCAGACAGCAGCGAAGCCGGAACGCGGAAAAAGGTCCGGGCCGGATTGTACCGTTTGATGGGATACAGGGGTTCGCGCGTTCGCTCGGGATCTCCAACAAACGTGGGAGCAGGACGGTCCAAAGGTGGCGCAGGGGCCAGCGGTGCGTGTTCGAGATCCAGGTCGAATGTCTCGATGCGGTATCCCTCGGCGACAAAACCGACCACGGCGGCGGTTTTTCCATCGGAAGAAACATCGGGGGAAAAGACCCCGTGCGTGACGTTAGACAGTTGAACGGTGATTCCGGTGTCTATGTGGTGTGCATACAGGTTGTAGATTCCGGTTCGATCCGAAACGAAGTAGATCCACTTGCCATCTTGGGAATAGCGCGGTTCCAGGTCCAGGGCTCGATCGCGGGTGACAAAACGCAATTCCCGTGTGTCCAGATCGAGCGTCACAATGTCGCGAAACCCACCCTGTTGCCAATACGAAAAGACCAGGGTTTTTCCATCGGGAGACCAGTTTGGCGTATACGCTTGGGACCATTCCTTTTGCGAAAGGGGGAACTCGACCGGACGCGCGGCTTTTGCGCGCCAGACTTGGGGAACCGAAAACGCTTTGGGGTTCACCCGATCCAGATCATCGCTGGAATCGGTGAAAGGGAGTTCCATGATGCCCAGGCGTCGGGTTCCTGCGGTGGTGGTTTCAAACGCGACCCGTTTTCCATCCGGTGAGATCGCGGGATTGTCCACACGCAGACCGGAAGAGAGCGCGACCAGCTCCTTTCGATCGCGCCGGTACAGATACAAATCTTGAAAGGAGAAAATCGCGCGATAGTAATTGAGCCGCGCAAACACCACGAACTTTTCGTTTGGGGAAACGGCCAGGCCACCCGCACCGTCTACTTCGACTTCTCGACGGGTTTTTCCGGTTTGCAGATCCACATGAACCAACGCGGGGCGGCGATAGGGGTCCGATTCCAAAACGAGCAGGCCCTTTCCCCCGTCCACAAACACGGGCCGATCCACACTCACTTTCCAATCTGTGAGGGGCATTCCGTGCGTGATGCCCAAAGGAGACCGCAAAAGCCCGTCCACTTGGGCGGTGTACCGCTTGCGCAGGTCCTTTTCAAACTCCTGATACAGCGGTCCATACGCATGTCCGGTGACGGCGCGAAACGATCGATTCATGCCCCACGGAACCCAACAATCCGGGGACCAGCAGCCTCCGTATTTGGCGACCACTTTTGCGAGTGCGTCGTGGCCAAACCGTTTCATCAAAAAACGCAGGAAGGCCGAACCATACAAATAGGGGACGTTTCCGCGCGGCCACAACCGGGTCTGGTTGGCCACTTGATCCAGGCGCAAGAACTTGTCTTCGAGCACATGGCTGCGCAAGTACATGTCGAACAGAGACGAACGGAGCCGACCCGCGTTCGAACGCTCGGTTTCCTCAAGGACCGCGAGCCCCTCGATGAACCAGCGGGGTTGAACTTGGTTTGGGGCATACACGTTGTTGATTCCCAAACCGAGCAGCAAGTTCACCCATTTCGGGAGTCCTCCCATCTTGTCCAGGTGCAAGATGTGCGTGTACTCATGCACGAACAGGGCATAGAGCCAATCGTCAAAATCGTTCAGTTCTGATCGATCGTCTGGGGCCGTCAAGTACACACGCACCGTTGGAAAGGGCAGGGCTGTGGCCGATCCGTTGGAGTAGTCCGTATCGTCGGTCAAAAGGACTTCGGTGCGAAAACGGGGGGCGTGTTTCAGGACCGGTGAAAGCACGCCGTGGGAATACTCCGCGACTTGCGCCAAACGCTGGGCGGCGCGGTCAAGAGGCTGGTGGTAGGTGATGCGGAAGTGTTCCGTTTCGATGGTTCGCCACAGCAGCTCGGGGTCTCCTGCATGCGACCGATTGGGAAACAGGAAGACACACATCCACACAACCACGGGCAGCAGACTGCACCAAAGCAAGCGGAGCGGAGTGCATGCAGAAAGGGCACGCCGCGTTTTCGCGGGGGACATTCGTGCAAGACCAGAGGGGAAAGCAGGAAAGGCAGAGACCATCGACGAAAATGGTCATATCAAAAATGAACGGAAAAGAACGGAAAAAGGGTGGGCGGTTTACTCGGTCTTGGGCGCGTCGGTCTGAACGACGCTTTGCGTGGTGATGAAGTGCTTCGATCCCTTGGTCGAACTGGCTTGTTTGCAGGATTCGAGTGCGGTTGCTTGGGCGCCGCAGTTCGCTTCAAGAACGCGGAGGGTCGTGTTGCACGTCGCGCTGGAACTCAGGCACGTCAGATAGTTGCTCCACGCATCCGAACATTTGTAGTCGGACGCGACTTTGCCGTCATAGATGTAGTTTTGGACGCAGGCCTCGAAGTCTGAGTCATTTCCGCCCATGCACTGACGCTGTTTGTCGCACAGGGCTTTTTCCGTGCCCGAGCAGCCTGCGAAGATCGAAACGAACAACGCCAGCGCGGTGCCGGCGAGCCAAGGTTTGAAGGTGATGCGCATGTGTTTCCTCTTTTTCATCCAAAGGTCGGTTACCACTTGACTCCGTAGGCACTCGCCGCGTTCACACAGGTGACGACTGCGCTCCACTGTGATCCGCAGTTGTTGGTGCTGAACTTGCCGCTGTTGCACATCACCGACGTGTCCACGCATTCCAGGTACCTGGCCTGTGCTTCCCCGCATTTGTAGGCACCGATCGTTGCGGTTTGTCCCACCCACCGATCCACGCACGCGCTGCGGTCGGCGTCGTTGCCGCCTTCACACGTAATGATCTTGTCGCAGATGGATTTTTCGCGGCCACCGCAACCGGTTGCCGTCGTACACAGCAGCGCCAAAGCGGACAAAGCCAGGGCAAACGTCTTGTTCCATTTCATAAGGTTTTCTCCTTTCGGTAACGTCCCGATGGGCCATTGTGGAGCAGACCGCGAAAGCAGGTCAACGCCGCTGTGTGAACGGTGTCACTCGCGCCATCGGGGGTTGGAGCGATGTAGTTTCTGGATGGGGAGCGATGTGGGTGATGTTCCTTGCACGTTCACTGCGCATCGTGCCGGAAAAGCAGTGAAACCGCTTCGCAAACTGCGGTACTTTAAGAAGCGATGGCCGACTCTGGCATCCAGCGCCTGGGGAGTTACTTGCTCATCGACCGTTTGGGGGAAGGCGGGATGGCCGAGGTGTATTTGGCCCAATACGGCGGTGGCGAGCATTCGGTCGGTCCCGCCAACCAAGTCGTCGTCAAACGGATCAAGCCGTCGCTTTACAAAAGCACCGAATATCCCGTCTTTCGCGAGATGTTTCTAAACGAGGCCAAGCTCCTCAAGTCCCTGCAACATCCGAATCTGGCCCGCATGTATGCCTTGATGGAAGCCGTCGATGACGATCTGGGCATCAAGGTTCCTTTTATTGTGGGCGAGTACGTCCGGGGCACGCAGCTTTGGGAATTGCTCCGCATCGCTACGCACGGTTTTACGGGCAAAGGCGTTCCGCCTGCGATCGCCGCGTTTGTCGCCAAAGAAATGGCGCGCGGCTTGGGCCACGCCCACGCCCACAAGGACGCCAATTCCGGCAGACCCCAACCGATCATCCACCGCGATATCTCTCCTGAAAACGTCATGGTGTCGAGCGATGGCCAAGTCAAAGTCATCGATTTTGGCGTTGCCAAGGCCTTGGGCGGTTTCGGTCCGCAGACCCGCACCGGCATCATCAAAGGCAAGCTCGCCTACATGGCTCCCGAGCAGGTCACGCAAAAAGTCGTGCCGGCTTCCGATGTGTTCGGGACCGGCATCGTGCTGCACGAACTTTTGACCGGTCGCCGCTTGTTCGGCGGGGCCAACGAATACTTGGTCGTGAGCCGCGTGCTCAAGGCCGAAATCCCGCGTCCCTCGACCCTTGCCCCCGGCATTCCCCAGGAACTCGACGATGTGGTCATGCAGTGTTTGAGTCGCGACCTGCGCGGGCGGTATTCCGATGGCAACGCGATGGCCGATGCGCTTCAGCGCGTGCTCGATGCCGTCCCGTCGTTCAAAGGCACCAACAACAAAACCATCCGCGATTGGATCAAAGAGACCCAGCAGCAGGCCAAAGCCATCACGCAAGGCTGGGACGAATCCGAAAGCGGTCTGCCGGTCGAGGTCGAGAACAAACTCGCGCACGCCGTGGCCCACCGCGAGGAGTTGCAAGAGCTCGACCCCGAGGATTTGCTCCTGGAAAGTGGTCAGCTTGATCCGGGTGTCAAGGCCGCTGTGACGATGGGTCTGCGGACCCTCAAGCCCGACATGTTGCGTGCAGCGGCGGGCAAGCCCAAAACCCCTTCATCCGACGCGAACAAACCGCCGCCTTTGCCCGGCATGCGTGCCGATGCCCAACGCAGGAGTCAAGACGCCTTGCCTCTGCCTCTGCCCTCGCAGCCTGTGCAGCCCTTGCAGCCCTTGCAGCCCTTGCAGCCCTTGCAGCCCTTGCAGATCGTGTCCGCGCTTGCCCCGAGCAAGTCCCCTGTGCAGGCGCTGCCCACGCTGGCCCGGTCTTCCTCGGAAAAGCTGCCCAAACCGGCCTTTCCCCAAAGTACACAAAGTCATCCGTCCGGCCCGTTGCCCGTGTCGGCTTCTACGCTGTCCAACCCGCCGTTCTCTGATTCGTCGATTTCCAATCCACCGGTCGCGATCTCTGGGGTTTCCCATCGCCCGCTCTCGCCCATCTCGGATCCGTCGATTCCGCTTGTGGCCCAGCCCGGTGTTCCCAAAGCGTCGGATGGGTCTGCGGCCACCCCGGTGTCCAATCCGCCCATCTCGTCTCCTGATGCGTCCGTGACCCAGCCTGCCCTTGCGCCCACCGCGCCGTCCCTTTTTTCTCCGCCGCTGGCGAACCTGCTCGCCAAGCTCCCCGAGCCCATCCGAGCCGTCCTCGCCGATCGCCAAGTCCTGGGTCTGGCCGCGCTTGTCGTCGGTCTGCTGCTCCTGGTCCTTTTGCTCTTGTTCGCCGTCGTCCTGCGCTGAGTTTTTTCCCCGCCCGTCTTCACTTTGGACATACTGCGCCTTGTGTTCTTTCGCAGACTCGCTTCCATCGTCCGGCTGACCGTCGGTTTTGTGTTCGTTTCCCTCTGTTCGATCGTGACCCTTTTGGTCGCCGTGCTCCTTCTGCCGTCCCGCGTGCTGCGCATCAAGCTCTGCAACGCGTACGGCAAAGTCGTCGGCCCCGTCATTTTGTGGCTGGCCGGTGCGACTCCCCATGTCACGGGCCGCGAGCGCATCGCCGAGTACCGCCCCGCCATCTATGTCTCGAACCACACCTCGACCCTCGATACGTTTGTCGCGATCTGGCTCTGTCCCATTGGGGGCTGCGGCATCGCCAAAAAGGAAGTCCTCCGCATCCCCTTTTTCGGTTGGTTGTACCTTTTGTCTGGACACATGACCATCGACCGGGCCGACCGCGCCGGTGCCATTTCCGTCATGACCGAAACCGCCGAGTTTGTCCGCAAGAATCGCCTCAGCATGTGGCTTTGGCCCGAGGGCACCCGCAGCAAAGACGGGCGGCTTTTGCCCCTGAAAAAGGGCTTTTTCCACATCGCCCTCGCCACCCGCCTGCCCATCGTTCCCATCGTCGTTCACCGTGCCCATGAGAACTGGAAAAAGCACGGCTTTACGTTCGTCCCCATTGACCTGAACATCGACGTGCTCCCCGCCATTTCCACCGCTGAATGGAAGCCAGAAACCGCGGACCAGCACATTGCCGAGGTCCACACTGCCTTCGCCAACGCGCTAGGCGAAACCCAAAAACCCGTAGGTTCCCATCCCGAAACGACTGCGGTGGGCGCGGGCGGTGTCGGTCGTGCTCACAGCCAGTAGGCTGCTGCGCTCGCCCGCCTACGCCATCCCCCATCCTCGCTACGTTTCTGGACGGAAACCAGGTAGACTCGTCCGGCCCTCAAAACAAGACTTCACACGTCAAGGAGAAACCCATGCACAGCAGCCGTCGTCGTTTCTTGATTGAACTTCCCCTGTTCGCGGGCGTGCTTTTGACAGCCAAAAACGCTTTTGCCGAACATTACCCCGCCAAACTCTGCGGAGATTGCAGCTTTGGCAGCAAGAAGGACAACTGTACCAAGTGCGGCAAGTGGATGGGCTCGACCCGCATCCCTGCCCGGCTGTGCGGAGACCACGGTTTCGGCAGCAAAAAAGACAACTGCGCCCGGTGTGGCAAGTGGGTCGGTTCTTCCAAGGCTCCCGCCTTTGTCTGCGGCGACTGCGGTTTCGGCAGCAAAAAAGACAACTGCGTCGTCTGCGGCAAGTGGGCCCCGTAGCCCGATTCCCCCTGAATCGAGCTCCGAGCTCGATTTTTGGTGATCCGATCATCACGGGGTCGAGATCCGATCATCACGGGGTCGAGATCCGATCATCACGGGGTCGAGATCCGATCATCACGAGGTCGAGATCCGATCATCACGAGGTCGAGATCCGATCATGACGGGGTCGAGATCCGATCATGACGGGGTCGAGATCCGATC
>DAOLIT010000047.1:27063-42202 GCA_035328405.1 Pseudomonadota bacterium
GAGATCCGATCATGACGGGGTCGAGATCCGATCATGACGGGGTCGAGATCCGATCATGACGGGGTCGAGATCCGATCCTGACGGGGTCGAGATCCGATCCTGACGGGGTCGAGATCCGATCATGACGGGGTCGAGATCCGATCCTGACGGGGTCGAGATCCGATCATCACGAGGTCGAGATCCGATCCTCACGGGGTGATGGTTGGTTCATCACAGGGTGAAGGCCGGTTCACCACAAAGTGAGGACCGGTGCGACAGCGCGTCAGGGGCCTTGTGGTTTGAGGATTTTTTTGGGGGAACGTCCGGGCAGGAACAGAAGGAGGCTGCCCCCGATCGTCAGGCCGATGCCCACGCCGACCATGCTCTGCCCCGTTCGGCCCGTCATATAAAGCTGTTCGCAGGGGGTACCGGTGGGCGGGGCCACAGGGTCCGCGCATCCGTTTTCGCCTGACCACAGGGCGCCCCCGAACGACACGAGCGCCGCCCCCAAACCAAACATCGTCCCCCCGACCGCCCAGCGAGCCACGCGGCTCTTTTTGCTTTCGCCCCCCACATAGATGTATTCCGGCGGCGGCGGTGGCGGTGGCGGCGGAAGGGTCGTCTGCTGAAGTTCTACGTTCACAAGCTCTGTTTTGTCCGGGGAAAGCGTCAGGGTCCGTTCCACAGGGACGTATCCGCGCAATTCCAGCGTCAGCTTGCGGGGGCCAGACAGAGACAGCCGTTCAAACGGAGTCGTGCCCACAAGTTGGCCGTCTACTTTGACGATAGCGTCCTTGGGCGTCGTTTCCACTTTCAGGGTCGCGCGCGGCGTGTTCAGGGCCGTTTGAAACAAGGTCTTCGTCGTGGCCGATAGGGCAGGGGGGAGCGCATCTTTTTTGGCCGACTCGGTGAGCTGCGCCGCAACAAGCCCCGTCGCCACGTCCAAAAGCTCCGCTTTCACCGTCACGGTACCGGGGTCTGTATCGGGGGACAGGACGAACCGCACGATGTAGCGCAGGTCTGTTTTTTGGGCCAGGCGGTCTCGGCAGGACACCTCATGTAGGCAAGTTGAGGGTTCCCCCTGCTGGAACTCGGCGAGCTTTTCTTGGGACAAAAAGACCGTGTGTTCGATGCGCGCGGCTTGGGCCACGGCGGTCACGGTGGGCTTGCGCAGGTCGGCCAGGGAATCCGGGGCTTCCACAAGGAGCACCCCGATGGCATTGAGGGTCACGACCGCAATCAGGGAACCCGCCGTGCCCTGGGTCAGGTGTAGCTCGACGGTGCGGCCTTCGGGGATGGGCAACGGGTCGCTGGCCGACCGGATTCCGTTCTTTTCCAGGCGAAACTTGTGCGGGCCGGGGGTCAAAAGAAGCGGCTGACTCAGCGGCAGGACACCCAGCAGCCGTTCATCCACGGTCAGCAGGCTTCCGCTCGGTCCCGACACCGCCACTTCACATGCAGAGGCTGGGGGGCTCGCGACCTGTTTTCGCAGCGCCTCGGTTTCTTCCGGGGTCGTCGCAGGCGCGCTCCCCGCAGCATCCAGATAACGGCGGTACAAATCGAACGCCGTCACCGGTTCCCCCTGTGCCGCCGCCACTTGCCCCAGGAAGTACAACAGATCGGGGGTGGACCTGAGCCAATAGGCCTGCTCAAACCCCTGTTTTGCACGCGGCAGGTCTTTGGCAGCGAGAGCGGCTTTGGCGTCCGCCACCATCTTGGCCACTCGATCGGCGACCGCTTTTGCATACGGCACAGCGGCTTTGCGCCAAGGCTGCGCGTGTACCTGTCCCTGTTCGGGTACCTGCGTCGCCACAAAAACCGCGAGCACGCTGCACAACCCAAAACCGGTGGTGTTCGTACGTTTGCGCGGGTTCGGCATGACGGAAACGCGCTCCTACGGACACTGCCGGATGGCGTTGGTCGATCCGGCATAAATCGACACGGTTTTGGATTTGCCACCGCCCAAGCTGACGATGTGTTCCCCAGGAGGCAGGAAGCGTTCATCCGTCAGTTTGCACTTCCCACCCACCACCGTGAAGATTTGCACCCGGCCCATGCGCGGAGCCAGTTTGGCGACTGCGGCCCGCACTTGCGCCAACGTGTCCCCCTTTTGATGCGATTTCGGCAAAGACAAGTACTTTTGGTATTCCGTCATCGCTTCCCGCCACTGCCCTTTTGCATCGAACAACCGTGCTTGCAAAAAGACCAGCTCTGCCAGCAGTTGGGGCCGGGTCGCCGTTCGGGAGGCCGCGCGCTTCGCCTTTTCGACCAGTGTTTGCGCACGGGCCAAGTCTTTGTTCCGCAGCGCGTCTGTGGCCTCGCGCAGGAGCTGCTCCAAAAACGAACCAGGGACTTTGACCGTGGTGACTTCGCCCGGTTTGACCTCAAAATCCAAGGCTCCCACAACCGATGCCACGCGGTGTTTCCCATCCGGCAAGGGCACAGGCTGAGCGGACAGAAGTTGCCAGGCCCCTTTGTCGATCTGGATGCGCAAGCCTTCCTCCCCCACAAACTGTACGGAACCGGGGCCTGACTTGTCGCCCCCCTGTTGATGTTTGGGGGGCGGGTCGCTGCCTTTGTGGGGAGGCTTGGGCTCCTGTGGGGCCGCCATGTCCTTGGGGTCTGGTGCCGAATCGCCGGGGTCTTTTGGAGGCGAAGGCGATTTGGGTGTCACGGGTTCTTTCGGTTCGGGTTGTCCCTTCGCCGTGTACACCTGCGGATTCTGTTTCGCCAAGTCCTCGAGCAACCTTCGCGCTGTCTTCCGAACCCGAGGGTCTGTATCCATCGACAGGCTCCGCAACACGGGCAAAAACGCTGCGTCTTGCGTCCGCACATACAAACCGTGGGCCGCTTTTGCTGCTCTGTGTCGCACGGCAGCCGATGGATCTTTTGCCAGGCCCAGGAGGAGTTTCTTCGCACTCTTGGCCGGCAGGGTTTCCACCACCGAAAGGAGTCCGTGCCGTTCCGCTTCGCTCGCCCCCAGAAGCACGCTCGCGGGCGGCGGCTCGGTTTCTTCCGCAAGCTGCGCCAGCAAGCCGTGTGCGGTCACAGCATCCACATCAGAAGACGCCGCCACGTCGCGAAGCACCTTCACGCCCGCTTTGTTGCCTCGCTCTGCCAGTTTCTTCGCCGCCGCAAAACGCACTTTCGCATCGGGGTCCTCGAGCGCTTTTTGCAACGCTTCATCGCCCAAGTCGCCGTGCTCCACCGCGTATCGCCGGACTTTCGCATCCCCCGAAGACGCGATTTCAGCAAGCCGGGTCGCTTGCGTCTTGTCGCCGAGTTTTTGCATCGCCGCTCGTTTCGCCGCGCGCTCTCGTTCATCGCCGCTGTCCAACGCGCTCGCCAGCGCCACAAGAGCCGGTTTTGCCGCCTCGCCTTCGCCGCGACTTTGCAGCTTCGCGCCCACGCGCCCGACCGCCTGCGCAGCGGCAATCCGCACCTCTTTGTCTGCATCCCCCAGCGCCGAGACCAGGGCCGACAACGCCTCTTGGCTGGTCTGTTCCGACAGCGCCATCACGGCCTGTTTCCGAACCCGCGCCGATTGGTCTGAAAGCGCCTGCTTCATCGCCTGGAAAGCGCCCGCGCCCGGTTCTTGCGACAACCACAAAAGACCCAGCTCCCGCGTGCCTTCGTCCTGGCTGCCGAGCGCCGCTTTTGCAAACCGAAGCGAAACATCCTCTGTCCCCGTCCCCGTTTGGTTTCCCGCTGCCAGCAAAAGGATCGCCCCTGCCGTTTTGTACTTCAGCCGCCGACCGATGTTTCGTTCCCCCAGAATGGGCGAAAGACGGCTCGCCATCTCGGGCCGCCCGCAGTCCGCCACGCCTTCCACTGCCACTTCCCGAACCGCATCCGATTGTTTGCCGTCCGTGCTCTGCTGTTCCAGCAATTTGGCCCCACCCAAATCGCCGAGCAGAAGCAGATACCGGCTCGCTTTCACCTGTTCGGGACCTTCCGAAGCCGCTGTTTTTTCCAAATGGCCGCGCAAATCCGCGTCGCCAAGCCGCGCGAGTTCAAACGCAATCCTCGTCCGTTCCGCCGCCGGAACCTGTCCCCCATCCCACAGCGCCCGCAGTTTCGCTTTCGCTTCCCCATCTCCGTTTTTCGCAAGCGAGAGCAGAAGCGGAATCATCCCAGGTTGTGGTTTTTGGGCCACCGCGTGCCGCAACACCGCCAGCGCCGCCGGCTCCCCCTGTTCCGCAAGCCGCACCGCCGTTTCCAACTGCACCAGTTCGTCGTTTTGTTTCAGCAATTCCCGCAGCGTTTGTGTGCCTTTCGGATGCGAAAGTTTGGCAAGCGCCGCAGCCACTTCCATTTGCGTCTTTTTGTTGTTGCTTTTTTCGAGCGTGGAAAGAAGGTCCGGTTGCAGCTCCACCGCGCCGACTTCCCCCGCCGTTTTCGCCGCCGCGCCTTGCACCACCGGTTGCTCATCGGACAAAAGCGGAGGCAAAAGTTCCGCTTGATTCGGGTCGTGGCTCAGCTCAATCGCCGAAAGCGCCAACGTTCGTTCAGCCGCGTCTTTGGATGCAAGCCCCGTCCGAATCACTTTCAGCGCCCGTTCCCGTGCCTCTGCCAGGGTCGGGACGTGGACCCATTGCCACACCAAAAAACCGACCGCTGCCGAAAGCACCACGAACCCCGCGCCTCCGATGGCCGTCAAAAGCGGACTGATTCGCCGTCGGCTCTTCTTGACAAATGCTTCCAGTTGCGCCGCCGCCTGCGCCATCGTTGGTCGCTTTGCCCCGTCAAATTCGAGCATCCGCGAGATCAGGTCCGACAGTTCCTGCGGCACGTCTTTCCGAACCTTGTGTACAGGCGTTGCGGGCTCGGCGATGAGCGCCATCGAGTTTTTCTCGTAAGGCAGCTTTCCCGATAGCAGCTCGTACAGCACCAGGCCGAACGAAAACACGTCCGCCTTTCCATCCACATCCTCTGCATGCCCGTGCTGCTCCGGGGCCATGTACAAAGGAGTCCCCAAATGCGCGCCCGCGTCCGTTCGTGCGCCTCGCCGTCTTGTCGCTTTTGCGCCTTCCTCGGCCTTTCCTTCGTCCTTCGCTTCTGCCTCGGCCCGCGCTTTCTCTTTTTGCGATACTTTCGCAATCCCAAAATCGAGCACCTTCACCCGCACCTCCCCAGCCCGAACCGGGTCCGAAACCAACATCACATTCTCGGGCTTGAGGTCTGTGAACGCTGTTCCGGGGGCTTGTCGCTGGGGTGTCAAGAACGGAGTTGATGCAGCGGACGTTCGTTTGAACAAGGTCCGAAAGAAGTCCGAAAGGGGTCCGGCAGGGTCTGACAGGAATGCCTGCTTTCGAGAGGGTTCTACGTTGTCTGTTTCGGACTACGCCATGGATACAGACACTCGCGCGACCTTACACCGGTCGCCAGGGTTCTACTGAACAGGCAGGAATGCACCGGCGTTTCTTGGGTCCGGGCGCACAAAACCGACGTCAGTGGGGGTGTACGGCAGAAAACGCGGTGTAGTAGAGCGTTGCAAGCAGAGCGAAAAGACCCAACGCAACCACGTGCAGCGAGGATCGGCTGCGGAAGAACCAGTCTTCGATGCGAGGAAGCTCGGGACGGAACTTTCCGGGCACGCTGCGCATCACATAGCTTTTGTAGTACTCGACAAGCAAGCGTTCGAGGCCGCCGAAGGAGTAGATCAAAAAGCCAAGTTCCAAAGGTCCGAGCAGATAGACAAAAGGGGAGGCGAGCGCAAGGACGATCGCAGAGCGAAAGAACTTGCTCGGATCGAAACCCTCGAAAGGAGCATCTTTGTATGCGCCGCCGCCGCAGATGAACATACCGGTCAAAAAACCGATGAGGACAAAACTTGGGAGTCCCGTGATGACCTGCGGGAGAAACGGAATCGAAAAAATCGAGGCGAGAAAGACGATGCCGGTCGCAAATCGAAGCAGCTCGCTTTTGACTGGTTTTCCAAGGAGGGTCATGCGTTGCGGAATCAGGAATTTGCTCTGGTCACTGTTGCGGAAACAGGCCTTGTGGACCTCTGTTACCATGCGCTCCATTCCCATGACGGCCAGGAATACGTGAAAAAGGGGGAGACTGCGGAATCGATCTCCTATCGAAAAGGGGCCATAGTACAGAAACATGGCAATTCCGACGCTGGCAAGAATGGATCTGGGAAAGCGCAGCGCAGAAAAACCTTCGTACGGAGCATCCTTGTAGGCACCCCAAGCAGAGGTATAGAGGCCAGAGAGACTGCTTATCAAAAGCAGCAGGGGAAGATCGTGCATGGAGGCGTTGTCCTATCGGTAGATGGTGTTGTCGTTGGGAATCGGCGTCTCGCTGCGTGGCAGGTTGGAAAGTTGCTCTGCGCGGGTCTGAATGCCGACGAGAAGAACCATCTGGAGGCCGACGTTTACGCCAAACTCCATGAGTGGTTCAAGTTTGTACAACTGGCGGATCACAAGGCTTGCTCGGTCATACTGCTGGGACGCTCGCAGGACCAATTGCGTGAAACCTCCCGCGCCGCCCACGTCAAAGCGGAGCCGTCCGCCCCGCAGGTCCCCCGAAAGACCCAGCATGTCCACGCTGTTGCCGACGCTGCGCACACCGTACAGGGTTCGGAAGGACAGAAGCGGAAGGGACTGTTCCAGATCGACCTTGGCAAGCTCGTTGGAGCGTCCGTTGTCCACACTCTTGGTGATGCTGGGAATGAAACTCCCAAAGTCCTGGGGCCGGTTGAGCAACTGGAGACACTGCGCGACGGAGGCGGCTGTGCGGCTCACCAACGAAACTTCCGAGAGTCGGCCCTGTTGACTGCGCAAAAGCACGACCATTCCGCGCTCCAGCAGAAAGTCAAAAGCTACGGAACCGGGTGCCGGGGGCTGGGCCGGGGGCGTTGATAGCTTCTCTGCTTGGCGTTTCATTGAAAGGACCAGCGTGTCGTGAATGACAAGCGCGAACCCCTGCTCCAGGGTCGGTACACGAGAGAGTATTTTGTCAATAATCCCTCCTGCCGTGGATACGTCAGTATATCCATACATCGCAATGATGGTTGTGTCATTCACGTTGTGCAGTTCAAAAATATAGCGACGAATGGTGTGGCCAAAATTAAAATCCAAATCCGTGATCTCAATCGTATCGGGGCTGGTGGGCGTCGTCGCAGGGTAAACGCGGTATCGGTTTTTTCCTTCAACGGTCAGCAAACCGTAGTCTAACAGATAATCAAAATCGAAACTTCCATCTGGATTTGGTTGGAGGTTTGAGCGTTTGAAATTAGGCACAAAGTCTTTGTAGGCTTGCGCATTCAAAATCACGTCACGCACAACTTTGGGCGGGGCCGCGACCCAAACGAACAAAGAGAGCTGCCGCAGATGCCCATCAGCTTTGTTTTCAAACACCGCGATATCGGTCGTCCGCAAAAGGGGGGCAAGACTCCTGACTTTTGCTGCGGGCCAGGAGGCGAGCGGAACCACATGCTTCTTTTGATCCGCTTGGCTCGTCGTGGGCAGCAGCAAAACAAGGGTGACACAGAGGACCCCGAGGATACCGAGGAGTCGGATTGTCCGCGACAGAACTTGTGAGTACACGTTCCCTCCCTTGGCCAACAGGGCTTGCTACGCCGCAAGCTGTGACATGGTGTGAAAGGTTGCTGAGCGGTTGCGAAAAAACTCGACGGTGGCAGCCAAAGAATCGAGCGCCGGATCGCCCGTTCGATAACGGCAGTCAATGGGAATGTCCCATCCCGTTGCATCGACAAATTCCCATGGATGGAAAAAAAACACTGCCGGATCGCGCAGTTGCGATAGGAGGGCATTGCGCAGGACACGCGGAATGCGCAGCCAGGACGGCGCAACAGAGGCCGGAATTCGCACAATGTCACCGACGCGAGTTGGCTCCGAAAAGAACGTTCCCGGCTTGTGTCTTCCATAGGAGGAATCCACTCGATAGCCGTTGTCTTGCAAAATCGATAGGAATTCGTTTGGGAAGTCCAGGTTGGGCGCGCGGAAGGACACGACTTTCCCAAAGGAACGCAGGGTGGCGGAGGCATCGACGATTTCTTGGTTCGCCTCGGATGCGGTCATCCTCCCAAAGCGTTGATGGGTGTCGCCGTGGCAACCCAGCTCGTGACCTTCGCTGACGATGCGCTCGATCACTTTTGGGAAGCGTCGGGCCACGTCACCCGTGGTGAAGAAGGTTCCATGGATTCCCAAACGGTGGAGCAGACTGAGCACCCGAGGCGCTCCATCCTGGACACCCTGAAAACTGCTGAGATAAGGGGGACAATCCTGCTCCATGTCGATGGTAACAAGCACCCTCATAAGTGACTCCTCTTTGACCAATTTGACCAAGATGTACTGGCGAAATTTGCTCCCCCAACAAACACGGATACATGAGACCCCTCATCAGGCTCAAGCATTCAACGTACCCAGGCGATTGAGTTGGGGTCCTTTTTCACCTTTCACTGTGGCGATCGCAAGCTCAAAGACGTTCAGGTGGCGCTCGATCACGCCATCCCATGAAAAGCGTTGGACGCGACTTGGGGCCGCTGCGGCCAGTTTGTTGCGCAGCTCGGCGTTTTCGACCAAGCGAACGATGCTGCTGATGAACTCGTCAGACGAACCACACAGGTAGCCCTCTTCCCCCTGTGCCACCACATCGGATACGCCGCCCATGTTCATTGCAACAACAGGGAGTCCGGCGGACAGCGCCTCAACACAGACGATGCTCATCGCTTCACGCTCCGTTGGCAGCGCAAAAACAGAGCACTCTGCAAAGCGGTTGCGAATCTCCTTTCGATCAAGAAAACCTGGGAGTTCCAAGTGGGACAGCACCCCGAGTCGCTTGGCTTCGCGGACGATTCGTCGCCGTTCGAGCCCGTCGCCAATCAGGAGGAATCGGGGTCGCAACGCTTCGGGCAGCTTTTCATGCACGCGCGGAATTGCCCGCACAATGTCAATGGGCCGTTTCCGTTTGGTGAAACGCATCACACTGACGACGACGGGGCGAGCGGGTTCGCGGTGTTCCGTTTTCCAGTCTTCGACGCGGACGCCGTTGTGCAGAATGAACACATCATTGCGTCCCGTAATCTCCGCCAGTTGGTCTGCGACACAGCGACTCACGCCGGACAAAAAAGTGGGCCAGTTGCCCCAGTCGGAAATTCGATGGCACGAGCGAAAGAAACGGAGCCAGCCCGCGCCCAGCCACGAACACTCGGTCAGCACCGAAGGCAGACCTAGTTTTTTGGCCGCAAAATTGGCCATATGTGCCAATGGTAAAAACGCATTGTGAGTGTGCAATATATCGTATTGTTCTTTCTCAAGAATACGTTTGAGCGCGTCACTCGCTTTTGGTGTTCTAATTGTGTGGATAATGGGAATGCGAGGAGTATCTAGCCTATAGAGTTTAACCCCATCATCATAAGATAGCGGACCTGGCGTGTTTGTGATGATATGTGCTTCGTGCCCATGTCGAGTAAGTTCACGAGCCAAATCGCGCACATGCAGTTCCAGCCCACCGATGCGAGGGAGATACATCTCACTCACAATTCCGATTTTAAGTTTCTTGCGAGGCATTAAGAGGTCCTGACGATTGTATTGTTAATTAGACCGGCTGTATATCGCGGTTGGGATCACAGTGTCAACAGCCTTGGGCGCGCTACTCGCCCGCGTTCGCGGCGGGCCGGGCTGCCGGGTCTGGATTCGTGCAGTTTCGGCTGGTCAGACAGGCCGCGTTGGGTATGATGCCGCGCATTCGTCAGCCGCCCGCCATGTCTAGACCCACGCCACCCGATCGAAGCTCGCCATTGCCCCATCCCGACGGAGACGTGGCGCGGTTGATTCGTTCCTCGCGGATGAGAATGGCTTTGGGGTTGGCGCTGCTTCTGTTGTTGGCCGGACTCGCGGTTTGGTCGGTCGATTGGGCGACTTTTCGTGCGGCGATGGTTCAGGCGGACTGGTTCTTGTTGACGCTGGCCTGCGTCGTGGTGGTTGTGATTTGCATTCCTTTTTGCAGTCTGCGCTTGTGGCTTTTGTATCGGCAACTGCCGGTTCCGCGTGAGCCGCTTCCGTTTTGGCCGTTCACGTCGATTTATTTCATCGCGTCCGCTGCGCACCATCTTTTGCCGTCCCCGGTTGCAGAGGTCGCGCGCACACTGTATGTGAGGCGGCGCTGGGGGTACTCCCTTGGGGCGCTTGTGGCTGCGCAGCTTGCGGAACTCATCATCGATGGGCTGGGCATGGGGCTGGAGTTCTTCGCTCTGTCGTCACAGATTCGCCTCCCCGGCTCGGTCGAGCGGGGATCGTTGGGAATGGCGATTGCGCTTGTCCTTTTGTTCGGCATTGGCGGTTTTCTTCTGATTGCGTACGTCTGGGGCCGCGAACACCCCGATTCCGAACTTGAGTCCGCCCGTGCGACAGGACCCATGCTCCGCTTCGTCCAAAAGTTGGCGATAGCGATGCACAGGTTGCGGCAACCGAAGCTGTGGCTGTTGTCCCTGGGTGCGTCGGTGACGAACGATTTGGCCAACACGCTGACGTTTGGCATGGTGTGCCTGGCCGTCGACGTGAAGCTGAGTGTCGGCGTCTGGCTGATTGCGATGGTGGCCGGTCGGTTGGCCTCGATCCTGCCGGCAACGCCAGGTCAGTTTGGAATCCTCGAGGCTGGCCTCATGGTGACGCTATTGCCTTTTGGCGTCGAGAAATCGCGGGCATTGGCCATAGCGGTGCTGTACCACTTGGTTCATTTTGCGCCCGTCATGCTGGTCGGCTTATGGGAATTTCGTCGGCAGCTTCTGCTCGATCGTGCTGGGATTTTGGCTTTGCGCGAGGACCGCTTCGTAACAGAAACCAAAAACAATAGCCTAAACAAGGTAAGCAATGATTGACAATCTAGAACAAACGAAAGAACGTAGCATCGTCGCGGCCTTTTTTGGTCGTTATATTCGATTTGCAGATCGGCGGGCTGGTTTGATTTTGATCTCGGCGCTGATTTTGGCGGCGCTGGTTGTTATTCCAGTGACCAAGCTTGAGTTGCGCACAGACCTGGCTGAGCTATTGCCCGAAACGCATGAGTCTCTTCTGGCGATGCGACGGATCGCAGGTCGTCAAAAAAGTGCTACCAACTTAATTATCATTTTACAAAGCCCAGACAAGCAGGCCAATTATCGTTTGGCTGATTCGTTGCGTCCTATTCTCGAGGGGATGGTGCCAAGCGTATTCACTGAAATCCAATGGAAACCGGATAGCGAGATTCCTGAGCATGCCGCAAAGTGGAAATGGATGCTTGCGAGTGTTCAGCAGTTGGAAAATGCAGAAGACTTCCTGGATAGATTGATTGCAAAAAGAAAATCGCCTCTCTTTGTTGATTTGGAAGGAAACCCGGAAGACGAGCTGCGCAAATTCCGCAAGGACATGGACGCCAAGCTTCCGCCGATACCAACGGTGCGTTTCTTCGAGCAGAAAAAAAACGGCATTCACAGCATCGGAATCATGCTGTGGAAAAAACGCGACGGTTTCGGCTCACTCGGTGATCGACAAATGCTCGACAAGGTTCGGCTCTTGGTCAGTTCTGCCCAACCGAAGTCGTTTCATGCCAACATGGAAGTTCGCTATACGGGGCATATCGCCCTCGCGGTTGATGAACAGCAGTCTATTCAGGATAGGATTACGTATGCGACCATCCTGTGCATTTCGCTTATCGCTGGAATTATCTACTTCTACTTTCGCCGTGTCGGACTTCTGTTCGTGATCGTCGCGCCAACTTTTTTGGGTGTGTTACTGGCGCTTCTGATAGCACAGGTTCGACTGTCTTATTTAAATATAAATACAGCGTTTCTTGTGTCGATTATTATCGGCAATGGAATTAATACTCCGATTATGCTGCTTGCAAGATATGGGGAAGAACGACACAAAGGCCAAAGTGTGCTCGGTGCGCTCGCCGGTGCCCTTTCCGCGACGTTTCTGGGAACGCTCACAGCGATGCTTGCCGCGAGTATCGCTTATGGTAGTTTGATGATCACGGAATTTCGTGGTTTCAGTCAATTCGGTCTCATCGGCGGCGCTGGTATGTTGTTGGTGTGGCTTATGTCGATGATTCTGGTGCCGCCTGTGGTGATTGTGGGTGAACGTAGGCGGCCCGGCATGTTTACGCCACGCGCCAATCTGTGGAGTTCATTCTTTTCTTTCGGAGGCAGGTTGGTTCAGCGTTTCCCAGTGTTGCTTACGTTGTTTTGTTTGGCTTTTACGGCTGTGCTAATGCTTCCGCTCAGTCGATATATTCGTGATCCGCTGGAATGGAATTTTAACAATCTGAGGAGCGATGTTTCCGAATCGCAATCTTTGTGGGGGCTGACCGAGGAACTGGGAATGGCCAGCGTGGGGGCGGGTTACATCGGGAACAACGGCGTTCTGCTTGTGGATATGCCGGACCAAGCCGACCCGGTGGCCGATGCTCTGCGCGCCAAAGATGCTGCGCTCGGGCCAGCGCATGTCTTGGCCGAGGTTCGTACGCTTCATTCGGTGTTGCCCAAAGATCAGGACGCCAAACTGGCAATCCTGAATCGCATTCGCAAAAAGATCGACCAAAACCGAGAGATGATGTCGGAAGACGAGTGGCGCGATGCAGAGGGCTACCGTCCGCCTGAGTATCTGCGCAGACTGACCCCGGATGACTTGCCACGTTTGGTTCGCGAGGCGTTCACGGAAGTTGATGGTCAGCGCGGGAGGCTCATCGGGATGGACCTGGACTACGGAACGGTGACGGATTGGGACGGGCACGACCTGTTGCGGATTGCGAAGTCGCTCAAGGTCGAGGCCCTTGGCAAAACGTGGGTCGCGGCGAGTGCGGCCACCGTGTTTGCAGGAATGGTCGAGACGATTGTGCGCGATGGACCGAAGGTTGCAATGACAGCACTTTTGGGGGTTTTGCTCCTCGTGATGGTGACGTTTGGACCGGTGGGTGCGATTCCGGTGCTGTTGTGCGTGCTGTTTGGCGTCGCGTGGCTGGGAGGGTTGATGGGCTGGCTTCAGATCAAGCTGAACTTCATGAACTTTGTAACCCTTCCGATTACGTTAGGGGTCGGTGCGGACTACGCGGCGAACATGTGGGGGCGCTTGCGGCACGAGACCTCTTCATCGATTGCGGTTCAGATAGGAGAGACGGGCTCGGCAGTGGCACTCTGTTCGGCCACGACCGTCATTGGATATTCGACGCTGCTTCTGTCGAACAACCGCGCGCTGCGTTCGTTTGGTCTGGCGGCAGACATCGGTGAAGTCACCTGTCTTTTTGCGGCCCTTCTGGTTCTTCCTGCGGTGTTTACGCTGCTGCGCCGTTTTCGTCGGAACCCCTCCTCCTAACGGCAAGACAGAGGCGGCAGTTTCGTACTCTGTTTGCCTAGGGTTTCCGAATCCACAGGTCTACGTTGCGATTCCCATCCACGTCGCGAGAACCGGCCATCCAGGTAGACGTAAAGTCGATGACTGCTCGGCGCTCCGCTTCTTGCGCAAGGGGGTCGTCCTCTGTAGCGAGATCCACACAGGTTGCGCGGAGCATCAAAAAACCGTTGTCGCCGTCCCACAACTCGAAGATGCGGAGCTGCTGCGGGTGGTCTGACATCGCGGCGTTGAGCAACTCCCAATAGAGACGCCCACTCGGTGTTTTGATCGCATGAGCGAGTTGGTAGGACCCGCGACCCAACATAAAAAGCAGATTCGGATAGCGGTCGGTTTCGCGCAACCAATCGACCTCGGTCATGGGGTCTGGAACCTCGGTGCCAAAGGGCTTGTCGGCTTGCTTGAAATTGCCGATAGGACTGTCGGACAGGATGACCACCCACTTTCTTTGCGCGAGCGCACCGTCGAAGGCCGGGCGTATGGTTCGTTCAAAGTCGCTTTTGCGTACGACCGCTTGTGCGCTGCCTGTCTTGGACGCTGTATCCATGATGAGGAAGCGGACGGGGGAATCCGGCATGTCAAAGAAATAGGTGCCCGAGTGGGTGCTGGCTTGCTCAACAGAGACTCCGTGACCATTTCCATCCAGAGCCATGCGTTCAATCAGCTCGCGGGGATTCATGGGTCGGCGGCGCGGATCGGGAATGATGGCTTTTTGTGCAAGGCTCCCGCCTCGTCGATAGTCGCGGGTTCCGAGCGGGGCAAAGTCACCCAGCGCCGCGTCCACTTTGGCGTCATCGACCACAACGTTGCCCTGAATCAGGAAATCATGGTTGCCGGGAACCCAGTACCACGGAACAGCGAGCCCCTCGGGAAGGAACGAATCTTTGGGGTCGTTGTTTGGGCCGGGAACCAAATCGTCATCGTCTCCCGAATCACATTCGACGGGCTGACCGCCGCGAAGAATGGCCAGCGCCCAGTCCAGTTCGTTGCCGTGCGCGCTGTCCAGGATGTCGCCCCCAACGAACACCATCGAAAGGGGGTCCATCCGATGCACTGCATTCATCGTGCGAACCGCTGCATTGGCAAGCTGACACATGTACGGATCTTGCGGTCGCAGAGCCGCCTGCGTCGCCCCCTTTGCATCGAGAAAGCCGACTCGAAGCGGCGACTCGTCGTCCATGACTTGGAAGTCTCCCATCGTGCCAAATCGCAGGATGCGTTTGGCACCGGCACCCATGCGGGGTGTTGGGCTGCCATCGAGGGTACGTGCTGTGTGCGGTTCCCCCGGCATGATCAGAAACTCACCGTAACCCTCTTTTAGGTACGTGGGAAGGTTTTCTGGCAACGCAGGATTGCCGAGGTCAGGGCCTTTCCCGTGCAGGGGAACCCGTCTGACCTGCGTGGTCAGGGGTGCATGCGCAAGCGGAGGCAGCATCGACAACACCTGTCCGGCGTCTTTGCCGCACCCGCTGTGCGAGACCACCACGCCGCCCAGGCCAACGCCCCCAAAAAAAATCACACCTTGGAGTGTCTTTGTCCACATTGTCCTCATGGTCGCGCCGGGGCAAAAGGAATGTCAATGCCCAGATAGATGCGCGCAAAGAAGCTTGGATTTTGTGTTCAGTAGTTCGAACGGGTGGTTTCTGGCGCGGGGTAGGGGTGAAGGAAGGAAGATGCGAATCATCCCGCAAACTGAACCAGTGAGGTCTTTCCCTCCACAACAGAAACAAGCCCTGGCTTTTTGATAGAGGTCTGTGAACGCTGTTCCGGGGGCTTGTCGCTGGGGTGTCAAGAACGGAGTT
>DAOLIT010000048.1:0-40383 GCA_035328405.1 Pseudomonadota bacterium
GACCAAACGAGGAGGGGTTCGATGAATGTTTCGGAGCAATCGGAGTGGCCGATGAGGCCCTTGTCAAAGTCGGCAACCGGGGTCGTTCCCTTGTCGGCCATGGACGATGACGATGACGATTTTGACGAAGACGAAGACTTCGATGACGACGAGGACGACGAAGATTTTGAGGACGACGAAGACTTCGACGACGATGAAGACTTCGACGAAGACGGGGACGAAACGGACGGCGAGGTCGAGGACGATGAAGACCTTGACGATGACTTCGACAACGATTTTGAAGACGGCGACGAGGACGAAGACTTCGACGAAGACGAGTAGCTCTCTGTCGGATCGGATGAGAGGTCGTGTGGATGGCTAGGCCTGCCTGTTTCATGGTTTTGGGAAAGCGGACATGAAAGCGGAGATGTGGAACGTCACGGTCGGAAGCGGCAAAGACGAACGCCGAATGTCCGTTCACGTCGAATACACGGCGGACGGCGCGTGTTGTGTCGATGTAGACGGGGAAAAAACAACCGTGCGGGTCGTTCAGCTTGAGCCCGGTTGTTATTCGCTTTTGGATGAGGCAGGTCGGCAGCGCACGGTAGAACTCGACGGAACGCTGCCCGAGCTAAAAGCCTCTTTCGAGGGGCGAGATGCCGTTCCTGTCGTCGTGAAAAACGCCGATGTGATGCAAACCAGCGCCGCAGCGGGCGAGTCTTCGGGATCGCGGGGCGACGTTGTGGCGTCGATGCCGGGAAAAGTCGTGAAAGTGCTGGTCAAAGAAGGCGACGAGGTGCGGGCGGGGCAGCCTCTGTTTTTGATCGAGGCGATGAAGATGGAAAACGAGTTGCGCGCGCCGAGAAACGGAAAAGTGCTCTCCATCGCGGTTCGCGAAGGGCAAACGGTCGAGGCGGGTTTCAGCTTGCTGCACCTGGGAGGTTCGACATGATTTCGCGTTGGCTGTTTTTGGCCGTGGCGGCGGGGGCGATGGTTTCCGGTTGCTCGAAAGACGACGACTTTGTACGGGACGATGGCGAGGCAGCGTTCGGGGGTCGAAACATCAAGTTTCAGAGCACGTATGTCTATTTCCCATCTGATTTTTCGCTCTCGATCGTCCGGGACACGATGCCGCAAGAAGACGTGTGCGCGATTTTGAAGCGGTATTCCAGCACGACGCCGAAGCTGCTGGGCCTGCCGGTGCTTCCATACAAAGAGGAACATTACGCGCTGGTGGTCACGGTGGATTCGGTGCAGGTGGGCGACGACGTTTCCTTTGATGTGACGGACACGGGCGGCGCAGGCGACCGACGTTTTGCCGCGCTTGGGCATTACGGCATCGGGCAAAACCGCGAACCGGATTGGGCGCTGCGAGCCGGTGGTTTCATTCGCGTTTCGGAGCTTTCCCACTACAAACAGGTGTCGGGAAAACTGGCACTGCGTTTCCCATCGGGCGAAAAGCTCGACGAAGATTTTTCTGTTTCGGCTTGTCCTCCGTAGTCAAAAAAGCAAAACATGTCTCGTAAGATGTCTAAAACATTGGGATTGGTGGAATGACGACACACGCGCAAGGCAAGACGATGATCCACGTCGATGGCTTGACCAAGCACTACGGCAAGGTCAAAGCCGTCAACAACATCTCTTTCGATGTCCACGCCGGGGAAGTGTTGGGTTTCTTGGGTCCGAACGGCGCGGGCAAAACCACGACGATGAAAATCCTCACGTCGTATTTGTCGCCGACTTCGGGGCGAGCGGTCGTGGCCGGATACGACGTATTCGACCACCCGATCGAGGCGCGCTACCGCATCGGGTATCTGCCCGAAGGCACGCCGCTGTATCGGGACATGACCGTTTTGGAATACCTGAACTTCGTCGCCGACATTCGGAACATTCCGACCGGCAGCAAACGCACGCGAAGGCTGAGGGAAGTCGTCGAACAGTGTGGGCTTGGCGATCGGCTTGGTTTTTTGATCGGCGAGCTGTCGAAAGGTCTCAAACAGCGCGTCGGTTTGGCGCAAGCGATTTTGCATGAACCGGAAGTGCTGATTTTGGACGAACCGACGAGCGGCCTCGACCCGAACCAAATCGTCGAAATTCGCCAAGTCATCAAACACATCGGCGAAAAAAAGACGGTCATCTTTTCGACGCACATCATGCAAGAGGTTCAGGCGACTTGTTCTCGCGTGCTCATCATCAGCAAAGGAAAAATTGCTGCCGATGGAAGCCCCGATGAACTTCAGCGCAAAGCGCAGGGGCAAATGTCGCTGCGCGTCGAAATGGCCGGCAACGCAGAGCAAGTGAAAAGCGCGCTTGAAACGGTTCCGGGAATCGAGTCGGTTCGCACTCTGCCCGATGAAGAAACGGACGAGAAAAACCTGCACTCGTTTTCTGTCATTGCAAAAGCCGGGGCCGATCCACGAATCGACATTTTCAAGATGGCAACGGCCAAAGGGTTCGACTTGGCCGAACTTCACCGCGAGCGCGCTTCGCTAGAAGACGTGTTCCGCAATTTGACATCGGGCCCTGCGCACTAATCCCCGCCCAAGGAGAAGCTGACGATGCGAAACATGACGACGATCATGCGCCGGGAGCTGGGCGCGTATTTCAATTCGCCGATCGCCTATGTGGTGATTTCGGTGTTCTTGGTTCTGTCGGCGTTTTTGTTCTTTAACGCCCTCTTTTTGCAACAACAGGCCGACCTGCGCGAGCTGTTCGACGGTTTCTGGACGACGCTGCTCGTCGCCATTTTGGGCCCGGCCATCACGATGCGTTTGTTCGCCGAGGAGCGATCGAACGACACGTTGGAATTGCTGCTGACGATGCCCGTGACGGATTGGGAAGTCGTGCTCGGCAAATATCTGGCGGCGCTGGTGCTGTTTGGGTACGCGATGCTCGCGATGGGTTGTTTTGCGGTCACGGTGTCGTTTCTGGGACCGCTCGACAAAGGCGCGGCGTTCGCGGGCTTTATCGGCCTCTTTTTGACGACAGCGACATACATGGCGATTGGGCTGATGGCATCGGCCTTTACGAAAAACCAAATCGTGGCGTTTTTGCTGTCGGTGACGCTGTGTCTTTTGTTGTGGCTCGTGGGAAAAGTGGTCCAGGTGATGCCGCCCGCAATTCAGCCCGCGATCGATTGGCTGGGCGTCGATGGACACATCGGAAACATGGCACGCGGCGTGTTCGATTCGCGCGACCTTCTGTACTTCGGAAGCCTGATCGCAGCGTGCCTGTTCGTGACGCAAACGACGATTGAAAGCCGAAGGTGGAGCTAGTCATGAGCAAGCCACTACAAAAAAGCAAAACGGCGCTGAATGCGACGTTGTTCACGGTGCTGACCGTCGGCGCTTTGGCAGCGCTGAACGTGATTTCCGCCAAACACTTTGGTCGGGTTGATTTGACCAAAGACAAGATCTACACGCTCGCCGCTGGATCGCGCGATTTGGTGGCCAAGTTGCCCGATCGCATGAACGTGAAGTTGTACATGAGCGAGGACCTCAAGCCTCCGTTCAAACAACACGCACAGTTTGCCCGCGACCTTTTGGGGGAATACGCGACGTACTCGCAAGGGAAGTTCAACCTCGAGGTCGTGAAAATCGGCGACGGTGACGAGGCGCGAAAAAAAGAGGACGAAGCGGCCAAATGCGGCGTGCAGAAATCCAACCGAGGTGTGGTCTCGGCGAACAAATTTGAAATCGGCGCGACGTTTTTGGGCGTGTGTTTTTCGTTCGGCGACAAAACCGAGGCGATTCCGGTCATCGAGCGCGACGAGGGCCTCGAGTTTCAAATCTCGGGCCTCATCAAACAGATGACGGTGAAAAAGAAAAAGGTCGGTTTTGCATCGAGCGAAGGCGAAATGAACATGGCGCAGGGCAGCGGCCTTCAGCTTCTGTCCGAACAGCTCAAAGCCTCGGGGTACGAGACGATCAATGTGGAACTCAAGGCGATGGTGTCGCAAGACATTGACGCGCTGCTCATCGTCGGTGCGAAACAGCCGTTTTCGGAACGTGCCAAGTACGTGGTGGACCAGTACCTCATGTCGGGCAAATCCGTCGCGTTTCTCGTCGATGGGCAGACCATGCAAACGCCGCGCGGACAAATGGCACCGGGTTTGGAAATGCCGCAAATTGCACAGAACAACGACACGGCGCTCGATGATTTGCTTGGAGCGTACGGCGTAAAAATCCGGCAGGACATGGTGCTGGACAAACGCAACTTTCCGGGTTTGGTCAGCGTCGGGCAGCAGATGTATCTGATGAATCATCCGGTGTTCCTGAAAGTCACTCCGCTGCCGCAGGTCCACCCCGTGAACGAAAACATGCCGGGCGCGCTTTTGTCGTATGCGAGTTCCATCGAACTTGTGGGCGATGCGAAAGACGGAAAAGGGCCGGTGGAGTTTGTGAAATTGCTCCAATCGAGCAACCAAAGCTGGCGACCGTCGGGGCCGTTTGTGTTCATGCCGGGTCCAAACCAAGCGCCGCTGGAACCCAGCCAAGATCGCGGGCCGTTCACGCTGGGTGTCGTCGGTCAGGGCAAATTTAAAAGCGCGTTTGCAGGCAAGTA
This sequence comes from Pseudomonadota bacterium, assembly GCA_035328405.1. Taxonomy (GTDB): domain Bacteria; phylum Myxococcota_A; class Polyangia; order Palsa-1104; family JAEUJZ01; genus JAEUKA01. Next base: position 4,543 of record DAOLIT010000048.1, read on the forward strand.
CGTCGTCAAAGAGGACGGTTCCAAAATCCCCGCAGACCAAAGCCAGCCCGGCGTAGAACCGATGAAGGCCGAGGCGCAGCCGTCCGCTCGTTTGTTGGTGGTGGGCGATTCGGATTTCATCAGCGACCAGTTTGTCGGGACAGGCGCACGAGCCGGTTTGCGCGACTACCTGGCGAACTTGGTGTACGTGATGAACATCGTCGATTGGCTGGCGCAGGATGAGGCGCTCGCTGCCGTTCGCAAAAAAGGCATGCAGAGCCGTCCGCTCGATCAGATTTCGGAAGGCACCGTGACGCTCGTCAAAGTGCTGAACATTGGGGCGCTGCCGGGGCTCATTCTGCTGATTGGGCTGCTCCGTTTCAATTTGCGTCAACGTGCGCGTCAAAGCGCGAAGCTGTAATCCCTTTTGAGAGGCTCATGATGGATAGAAAGAACCTCTACGCTCTGTTCCTGTTTCTGGCGCTCGCAGGCCTTGCCATTCAGACGCTCAGGTCCCCCGAAAAAGGCGACCGTGTGGGCGCAAGACCGCGACCCTTTCCCGAGATCAAGCCGGGGACGATTGCGTCGCTCGAAATCACCCAACCCGGAGGAAAAGACCAAGTCTCTGTCTCCAAAAAAGGGGACAAGTGGCAAGTTACGGCACCGTACGACAAGCCAGCGGATCAGTCGGTGGCCAAGTCCGCAGCCGAGGCGCTCGAGAAAGTGCGTTTTGGGGATTTGGTGACGCAAAAGAAAGACCGCCACGTCGAATTTGAGGTATCGGACGACAAAGCCGTTCACGTCGTCGCCAAAGATTCCGGTGGTGCGACGGTAGCCGACCTGTTCATCGGCAAAGCGACGGGCAGCGCAACCATGGTCCGCGTCGCAGGAAAAGATGACGTGTGGCAGGCGCTCGATCTGTATGCCTCGACGTACAAACGCGAGGGAAAGACGTGGCGAGAACATGCCGTGTACGACCTCAAAGCCGATGAGGTGGAGAAGCTGACGATTCAAGGGGGAGGCACCAAAGTGACGCTTGCGCGGGTTCCTCCGGCAGCCGGCGCGGATGGCAAACCGGGGAATCAGAGCATCCACGAAGCGAAATGGAAAATCACAGAAGGGGATGCGGTGCTGACCCCGAATTTGGAAGTGGATCACGGTCTGCTCAATCGGATGGTGCAATCGCTTTCGACGCTGCGCGCCTCGGATTTTCACGATGCAGCCAAGCCTGAAGAATTCGGTCTTGCGCCGAATGCTCCGGGCCAAATCATCGTGACGGCGACGTTCAAGGAAAACAAAACGGCGGGCGTGCGAATCGGCATGGCCAAAGGGGAGGATACCTATGTTCAAACCCTGGACAGTCCGCAGGTCTTTTCGATGAAGAAGTACGCGATCGAATCCGTGGCGCACATTCCGCAGGATGTTCGGGACAAGAGTGTTCTGTCGCTCAAAGCCGATCAAATCGAGTCCGTCACGATTCAACAGGACGCGGAAGTGGTCAGCCTCAAACTCGTGGACAAGACCTGGAAAGTGGACAAGCTGCCCGACGCGGATGAAGCGAAAATCAAGCAAATTGTGGAAAGTTTCGATGGCTTGTTGGGAAGCGGTTTCCTCGCGCCAGACGCGCCAGAGCAGAAACAGCTCGATGCCTCGAAAAAAATCGTCACCGTCAAACCCAAAACGGGCGCGGCGGTGGTGATGCACTTTGGCGAGGCACACGGCGACGACGTTCCAGTGCGCAAAGTGGGACAGGACGCGGTATGGATTCGGAAATACCAAGTCGAACGCATCCTGAAAAAACCCGCCGACCTCGCGAAAGACAAAAAGCCGTCCTAGTCCCTTTGGACTCCTTTCCCGCTCGTTTCCCCGCCACGCACATCTTTCTCACAGTACGTTTCACGAAGTTGCTGTCGTGAAGTTCCCATCCTGAAGTTGCATTCCCGACCCGTCTTCCCACGTATGATCCCAACGCTCGCGCTGCGGGTGGTATCCTCAACCATCGAGACCATCGGGAGGGGGCCTTTTCATGGACGATGACGGCGAAAAAAGGAGCCATCTGCCTGTCTTTTCGTCTTTGCTCTTGAGTGTCACCGAGACTTGCCATGTGGGCTGTGGTCATTGTGGCTTCATCGGGTCGCGCAGACACAGGGAAACCGAAGCAGAAGAGATGGCCCGTTGGGTCTCCCAAGCGTGCGACTACGGTATCCCAGAGATGATTTTCACGGGCGGGGAGCCGTTTTTGCGTCTGGACGTGCTGGCAAGCGGTGTGCGAGCGGCGGCAAGTGTGGGAACGGAAGCAGGTGTTTTTACCAGCTCGTACTGGGCCACATCCAAGGAGACGGCTCGCTCGGTTTTGGCGGATGTACCGGGACTGACACACCTGTACCTAAGCTCTGATGTTTTTCACCAGCAGCGCATTCCTTACGCGAATGTACATCGCGTGATCGATGCCGCGCTGGAACAAGGAATCCCCAAGATCACCATTTGCATCACGTACAGCCAGACAGAGGAGTTGGCCGAAGTTCGCGCGAAGTACGAACCGTACAAGCACAACGTCAATTTTCATGAAGACCGGGTGATTCCGACCAAATATCTGCGGCCTCGGGTGCTCCAGAAACAGGACCCATGTCTTGGTCCAAAGCCCGAGGAGTATTCCTCCCTCTGTTATGTGAAAACGCCGCTCGTCAATCCAAACGGAGACCTGCTCGCTTGCCATGTGGGGAAAGCAGGGGCACACAGACCCCTCACAGAAATGCCGTACTACTTGGGCAATCTTCGGCAAGAGCGTTTCTTGTCGATCATGGAGCGCGCGCGTTTGCGATGGGAGTATCAATACCTGCGCACGCACGGACCGAAAGGGGTTGCAGAACTCTATCGGCAACATCCTGATTTGGGCGAGGCCATCGGTCGCGCAGAAGGCTTTACCAACGCATGCGACATGTGCTTTGCGACGCTAAAAACGAACGCGGGCCACGCAGCTCTCACCCAACTTGTTCAAGAACCCGGCGTCCGCAAGGTGATCGATGCGTTGGTCTTCCTGAGTTTGGGTGAAGCGTCTCTGCTAGATGAATAGGGGTCTTCCAAAGGAGATTTCCTATCTGTGGGAGCGGATGACCTCCGCCACTTCATCGAAGTGGATTGTCGCGCGGCGTTGAAACTCCCTGTGTTTGTCCGAAAAAGACCCATCTCGCACATAAATTTCATCGATCACCGACGATAGACAAGCTGCATCTTTCAACAATTCTGAAAGCGTTACGTATCCTTTTAAGTCATACACTTCCGCCATAAATTCACGCAGTTTGCTGGTTCCCGATGCTTCATCCAAGTACAGGTCCACACCGATCAGGGGAATTCCAGCCAAGAGCGCAAGCATCGAACCGTGAAGCCTGGACGCCACCAAACAATCCAACGAACGAGCCCATTCGAGCGCATCTTTTCCAACGCGATCGTGAAATTCGACGAGACGAACGTTCGGGACCCTTGCGGCCACATCGCGGGCGATCTCCATGTCGCCGTACATCCTGCCGATTCCCGCGATCTCTACGGTCGATTGTCTGGATAGGGGTTCCAGAATGTGAGCCAGTTTTTGAACATACGCGCACTCATCAAAGGTGGGAAGCGGACCTTCGCCGAAAGACGGCGCAAGCACGATTTCCTCGTTTGCAACATCCCAACCTTGCCGCGCCGCTTCCGCCATTCGATGAAGAAACGTCTGCGGAAAAAAAGGACGTGCGACCGTGACTCCGATGCGTGACAGCGTGGGCCGCAACGGAGTGGTTCGGGGGGACGCCAACAAAACAGCGGGGTCGGGCACCACGCGAATGGGGAGATCCACGCCGCTGTCTTCCAAAAAAGTGCGCGTGCGCACATTCCTGACCGAGCGCAAGTGTATTCTTTGCGCCGCTTCTTGCAGGTATGTACGACACTTGGGAAAAAGTGGCGCGAGAAACTGTCCGTCGCTGCACAGTGCATTCCAGATCACCTTGCACCGATCCGCAAAACGCGTGGGACATGGGCCCAAACAAAAAGTCTGAAACCCTGGGTGCTGAAAGGGAGGGCCAAGGAGTAGGGAACCTCCGCCGATCACAATCGCGTCAAATTGACCTTCACCGGACCAATGACCCTCTTTGTCGATTCGCAGCGGATGGACGGTTTTGTCGTCTTCCCATGGACAGAAACTTTGGAACTCTGTACTGGGCAGCCGCGAACCAAGTTCCACCCGATTCACCCAATCGAGCATTCTGTCACCCACATTGTCGAGACCACTTCCATTCCACAAAGCGATGCGCACGCTACGTTCCCCTGTGCGAAGTCAATCGGACTCTTTGTAGGGGCGCAAATTCCGCCCACCCCCGATACTGGATGTACTCGTTGTAAACTCCGCCGCATGGTTCTCGGATTTCGCAGGTTTGGCACGGAGCACCGAACTGCCGACAGGACGTGCTCATGAATGCATCATAGTTTTCGATCACTTGTCCGCGCATCAGCATGCGAATGCGGCGCCCCTGTTCGTTCAGGTGCAGCGACTCCATGTTGGGCATCGTGCAATAGGGGAATCCTTCCAAAGTCACTTTGCGAGAAGCGATCAATAGATGCTCTACGGCGGGCAGAAGGTGTGTCCGAATCACCGCAAATGGGGGCACAAGTTTCTGGAAAGAAAAAAAGGCGCTACCGACGGGATGAAGGTTTGAAAAGTTGACGTGATCGACAGACAATTCACAGGCCAATCGAGCGATCCCAAGCACGTGCTCCACATTGCGTTTTGTGATCACCGTGTTGGTGCGCACCGATGCCCCCAGTGCCTTCACTTGGCGGATTCCTTCCAGCGTTCTTTCCAATCCCGAAGGGGTGTGCGTGAGTTCATCTTGCATCGCCGGGCTATCGCCATGCAGAGAAACAATGAACAGCGTCACACCCAAATCGACGAGTTTTTTTGCATAGGAGGAATCCGCGAGTTTGATTCCATTGGTTTGAAGATGGACCTCCTTGTATCCAAGCTCTCGAATGTTCGCGAGGATATCGAGGAAGTGTGGATCGATCGTGGGCTCACCCCCGTGCAGGTTGACCGCCCAAAACCCTTGGTTTGCGTTGCTCTTCAAAAAGTCCAGAACTTGTCCAAATTGAACGGTGTTCTTGGTGTAAAGAGGCGAACCGACAACGCAAAACGTGCAGCGGCTGTTGCACAGATCAGTGATGTGAATGCTCAGCGTGGGCTGCATGCGCCCCTCTCGAGGTACGACTGCACAAGATTGGCTGCCGTGGGCAGCTTGTGTACGAGGGCCGTGTACTGCGCCTGTGCTTGCAACAAAGCTTCGCGAGCACCGCGATCAAACAAGAGTGCGTTGCACGTCGATTTGCAGCCTTCCTCGTCGAGCAGTTCGACCGTGTGAAAAGCTTGACAGTAGGGATTGTCAACAAGTACGGGCGCAAGGAAACGGAAAAAACCCAAAGGAAACATGGAAAAGGGGTAAAGCGGAGTGGTCTGTTCAAGCCACGTTCGGACTCGATCGGAAAGTGGAAAGGTAGCCCAGGCACACGCCTCATCTACGTTTTGCGCCGCGCAGGAATTTTGCACAACGACAACGGGAATTCCCGAGGCAATCGCGGTGGACATGGTGGTCGCAGAAACATTCAGAGACAGGTACAGATCCACCGATCCGAGGACATGTTGGAAGCGTTCGCTGGTTTGGGAGGGCATCCAGTGATACCGCTCACCCAGCGAGCCTTCAAACGCAAAGGCCGTAGGGCCTATGTGAATGACATGTACAGAGGGTCCAAATTCCGCCAAATACCGTCCCAGAAGAGGAGGAACCGCACCGGCCATTCGTTGCCCATTGTCGTCGTTGTACACGGTCTGTTGCCAGTTTGCTGTGCAGATCAACACAGCGCGATCGTGGGCCGACAGACCAAAGCCCGCTCGGACATGCTCACGGATTCGTTGGGGGAGCCGAACGGGCGCAGGCAGAAAGGAACAAGCACCTTTGGCCTGGGGTCGTACAAACGGCACCGGAGCAAGACGAAAGGGCAATTCCGCAATCCAATTCGAGACCGGTTTGGTTTTGCCGATGAAGATGTCTACCCCTGTTCCACTTTCCTCGAAGTTCCAGGTGTCCATGGCGATGATCGGAATTCCGTAACGCGACAGGATGTCGGGGCTAAGCCCCATCAGTCGCAAGTTGTCCACAGTGGTCAGGAAGTCGCACAGAATGATGGACGCCGGCTTTTGGAGAGTCACCTGTTCGTCGAGCAAAAACTCGAAAAAGGGGCCTACCTTGTCCGAGTATTCCTCAAAAGGAATGGTGCCGTTCCGAAACAACATTCCGGCTGCTTCATGGACCAGGAAAAAGGGCTCTTCTCCGGTGTGTTGAAGCTGTTGCGCGACGCGAATTCCCAAGGCTGTTTCACCCCAACCAGCTCGAGTCAGCGCCAAAAACAGGTGTCTGCGTGCCTTCATTTTGGCCCCTGTTCGATTTTTGTTTCGGTTTGTGCTTCGTTTTTGAGAACCAGCGAACCGATCGTGTCCACCATCCCTGCATCGGTGTAACTTCCCCCTTCAAAAAACACCGAACGTACACGCATTCCTGCAAGAACGGCAGCGTTGAACATGTGGCCGATGGACTGGGTGCGGGCCTCGTCCGATCGATTGAGTGTCTGGTGCAAAAATGCGGAAAAGGAGGGGGCCCACGCAGCAATTCCCCAGGTGTTAAAGAGGGTGGTCTGCGCGGGCTTTTCTAGCACTTCCAGGACTTGGCCATCCGAGGCAAAACGAACCGGGCCCAGACGTTCCGGTTGAAAAGTTGGGAACACACCGAGCACCAAGTCTGCATCGTGCTCCTGTAGCGACTGCGATATCTTTGCGATCGCATCGGGGGGCGTAAAAATGCTGTCGGGAAGCGCCAGACACACGTTTCTTCCACAGAACCATTCAAAGCCCGCATCGACGGCATCCGCCAAGCCTTTGGGAACCGCTCGATGAAGGTATGCAAGCGACACCCCCAAATCATTCCCATCCCCCAGGAGGCGCACGATTTCCAACTTCCAATCCGCGATTACCACGAAACTGTGGCGAACGTGGGCCGTTCGGAGCGCCTCGATCGCAAATTCGATCGTCAGTTTGGGTCGCAGCCCGCCCTGACTATCGGACACGAAGACGACGGGAAGCAATTCTTTTGGATATCGGAAGGGGCGAAGTCGCGCGGCGACTCCAGCAGCCGGCAGGATGCCGATGAATTCAACCATGTAGCACCAGACAAAAGCGGGGAGGTGGGACTCCGACCAGCCCAAGGCCCAAGGTTTTCAGATGGCAATCGAGCTATCCATAATAGTGGAAATCGCCCTCCCTTTTGGTTTCATGCCCACGGACTCCCATGGCTGCGTTGGGCGCGAAATGCGCACCAGCGGCCTTCACCTTGTCGATGATCTGCGGAGTCAGTTGAAACTCCGTTGCGAACTTTTCGGGATGTTCAGCGAAATCCTTGGCAAAGGCCGGGTCTTTTTGTGCACGACGAATTGCATCAGCGATGGTGGCCATGTGGACTCCTTTCAAGTAAAAAGGCGTTTACTGTTTTCCGACTTTGGCTTTCTTGCTGTCAAGCAGTGGGGTTTGACTTGTGAAAAAATCTGAACGGGAGAGGTGCAGTCAAACCATGCTCGACACAAACCCGCTCATTTTGGTCACAGGAAGTTCGGATGGCATTGGCCTGGAAACGGCGCGCACGTTGGCGCACAACGGTGCCACGGTGCTTTTGCACGGACGGAATCTGGAAAAAACGGCACTCGCACGCAAAGAAGTGGAAGCCGCGTGCAGCAGATCGCTGCCAGAGCCCGTGCTGGGGGATCTCTCGTCGCTGAAGAGCGCGGTGGGAATCGCAGCCGAACTGCAAGAGCGCGGCGTGTTTCCCGACGTGCTTGTGAACAACGCAGGCGTGTTTTGCAAAGAGCGCGTGCTGTCTGTGGACGGAATCGAACAGACGATGGCCATCAATCATTTCGGCCCGTTTGCACTGACGCGGGCGCTGCTGACCCAAACGGGGCAGCGTTTGCGGCGGATCATCAACGTCAGCTCGATCGCGCACACGCGCGGACAGCTTGACCTTGCGGATCTACGGCTTGTGAAGCGCCGTTTTGATGGATACGGAGCGTATGCGGCGTCGAAGCTGGCCAATGTGCTGTACACCGTCGCTCTTGCGGAAAAATTGCAGGGAAAAACGACTGTGAATGCGTTGCATCCGGGCGTCGTATCGACGAAGTTGCTGCGCGAAGGGTTTGGTTCGGGTGGCTCGGATTCTTTGGCCGATGGAGCGGCGACTTCCGTCATGCTCGCGCTCGACCCGCAATGGGAACACACGACCGGCCAGTATTTTGCGTCCCGTCGCCCGGCTGCCGTCAACCCCTTGGCCAAAGACCTGGCGTTTTGCCGCGCCTTTTTCGAGGAAACCGAGCGAATCGTGGACAGCGTGCTGGCTTCAAGCCGAACGTCGTAGCGCGTTTTCTCGCAACCTGTTTCGCTCCGCGACGCGGACCACGACGCCGCGCCAGCGGGCTTGACAGGTCGGCTGCCAGACTGGTAGCCCATCCTCCCATGCGCATCTACTTTGTGGGTTCTCACGCGACGGGCAAAACCACCATGACCCGCTGGGTCAGCCGTCGGTACGGTCTGCCGATGATCACCGAAGTCGCTCGAGCGGTGCTGGCCGAGCTGGAAATTGATCTCGATTCGCTCCGCACCGACATGGATCGCGTCAGCGACTATCAGCGGCGCGTGTTCGAGCGCCAAATCGCCATCGAAAAATTGCAAGAAAAGGGTTTCGTGTCCGACCGTGCCTTCGACAATTTGGCGTATGCGGCGGAACACGCGCTGGTGCTCGGCGATATTTTGTCTGGCACAAGCGGAGACGACGTTCGCAACTACATGCAGTGGGTGGCCGAGGGCATCGTCTTTTTTGTCCGTCCGCACAAGAGTCTTCTGCGCGAAGACGGCGTGCGAGCGGGTCTCGATTGGGATTCCGTGGTTCGCATCGATGGCATGGTGAAACTCCTTTTGGAGCAGTTTCGGATTCCCTATTTGCCGATGGACACTCCGTCCATGCAAGAACGTGTTCGCGCGGTGGAGTTTGTGCTCGCGCGGCTTGGACTCACGCAGCAGCTTGTCGATGTCCCAACGCATCGCAACATCGTGACGCTCGTGAAGCGGTAGTTTTTCCGGCGCAGACCATGTCCGGTTTGGCGCGCGTTCTGCGCGTGGGTTTGTTGGCTTTTTCGTGTGTGCTCCTTGTTGGGCACAGCTTGCTTTTCAACTTTGTCACCGACGATGCTTTCATCTCGTTTGTGTATGCGAAAAACCTGGCGCAGCACGGCGAACTGGTGTTCAACCTAGGTGAACGAGTTGAGGGGTATACGAATTTTCTGTGGACGCTTGTTTTGGCCGCAGGACTTCGGCTGAACCTTCCCCCGGAAGGGTTGTCGCGTGTGCTCGGAACGCTGTGCGCGCTTTTCACGATGCTGTATTCCGCTTCGCTTTTTCGTCGAGTAGCTTCCACAAAACACGCTGTTTGGGAGTCCCTTTCTGCTTTGTGTCTGGCTGCAATTCCGGGGTATGCGTGCTGGGCATCGGGAGGTCTGGAAACACAGCTTTTCACCCTCCTATGTACCGTGTCTTTGGGGGAGTATGTACAGATCACGATCGATGAAACAGAGGCGACACAAACAGGCTTTGCAAGACTCGGTTTGACCTTGGGTTTGGCTTCGATTACGCGCCCAGAAGGCTATCTGCTTTTTGCGCTGCTTGCGATCCACAGATTGTTTCACAATGTGAAGAAACGAGCGTTCTTTCCGACGAGATTGGACTGGATTTTGGTATTTCTGTTTTTGGCCATCACGATTCCGCACATGGCCTTTCGGCGCTTGTATTACGGCTACTTTGTGCCCAACACGTTCTACATCAAGTCTTCCGGTGGAAAGGGAACGTGGGATCAGGGGTTCTACTATTTGTGGGCTTTTTCGCGAGATTTGAAACTCTGGATCTTCCCCCTGTTGTACGGTCTTGGTTTGCTGCGTGCATGGTCGAAATCGGACAACAAACCTGCGCGGCTGAGCACAGGATATGCGCGTTTGGGGGAGCTCCTTTTGTGGTGGTCTGTTCCATTCTGTTTGTACGTGGCTTCCGTCGGTGGAGATTTCATGGGTCTGTACCGTTTCATGATGCCGATTGTGCCACTTTGGGTGTTTTGCGGTGTGCTCGGTTTGTATCGTCTATTGCACGAACCGAACGCGCGTCTGATGTATGCCGCGATCGGCGTTTTGCTGGGTCTGCACGGTCTCAACACATTTTTTGTAGACAGGCACGCTCTCACCTTCATTGGGGCCGATCGGGGTATCGATACGCCGGGCTACCTTCGACACTATGTGAACGACCGGATTGCGATTGGGAAGTGGTTCAGACAGCATGTGAAGCCCGACGACTATCAAGTGGTCGGAGGCGCAGGGGCGCAAGTCTATTACGCCGGAATCCGCGCGCTCGACAGCTTCGGTCTGTCCGATGCCTATGTCGCACACGAAGTTCCCGCGTCTTCCAATCGTCCCGGACATCAAAAGTTCGCGCCGCTTGAGTACGTTCTTTCGCGCAAACCAACGATCCTGACGTACAACGTGTATCGAATCGCACAGACCCCATACAGACCCTCGGATTCCGAGGCTGCAATGTGGCGCGCACGGGGTTTTCATTACGTAAGCGTAGAGATTCCCGGTCTCAGCGAGCGGTGGTATTCCTTCCTGAAGCGAACAGACCGGTCCTTGGGCCCCTTCCCCCCCGCACAGGACTGATTCCGGGAGCCTGGTCTTGCCCGCGTTCGGCCTCGCAGAAACTTGAAAGCGGAGATCGAAATAGATCTATCCAAGCGGAAAGAGCAGGCCTCGGATTTTTTGACGGATTTGTTCGGGGACTCTTTCGGTGGCGATTTTTTGGCACAACGTGAGGACTTGCCGTAGCCCATCGCAGCGACCCTTGCAAAAAGGGCACGCGGCGACGTGTTTCTCCATCGCTGCACAGTCCGAGACAACCAAGTCCCCTTCCCATTTGCGGGACATCATTTCGACCACATCAGGGCATGCGTGAGTGGGCCGGGGAGGACCTTCTGCAAGACTTTCGGACACAATCTGTCGCAATGCACTCCTCGCACGATGCAATCTGCTTTTGGTCGCTTCCAAAGACAAACCCAGGGCGTCTGCGGTTTCCTGTCCGCTCAGTCCCTCTACATCCCGCAACCACAGAATTTCCTTTTGTTCAGGAGGGAGCACGTCCAGACCCCTTTGCACAAGCTGGGCCTGTTCGGTGAACAAAACTTGGGACTCTGGATCGGATACGGGAGCAGCCAGGGTCAAGAGCTTTTCTTCGGGCTGATGGGGTTTGTTTTTTTGACCACGATGCCGACGGGAACAGACACTCCGCGCGATCGCAAACACCCAGCTTTGAAAGGAAGCGTGTCCTGCAAACTGAGACATGTTCTGCGCCGCCGCGAGCAACGTATCTTGCGTTACATCGTCCGCTTCAGCGCGGTTTCCACACATCTTGTGGCTGAAACGATACACAGGGGATGCGACGGCTTCCAGGAGTTGCGCGAGGGCCTCTTTGTCTCCGGTGTTGGCGCGCTCAATCCAATCGGTTTCCATGCTCCAGTATCACCACAGCACCGACGGAATTGGAAATTTTTGAAAGGTCTTGTGAATCCTTTTTGCGAGCAAACGGCTCTACCCCACAAGAAGGAGAAAACACATGCACACGATCGAAATCACGCCAAGCAATCTGCAACAAACGTTGGAACAGTCCGGCATTGTGGTGCTCGATTTTTGGGCACCGTGGTGCGGCCCCTGTCGCGCGTTTGCCCCGGTTTTTGAAGCGGCTGCCACGCGAAATTCCGATGCCAAATTCGGAAAAATCAACACAGAGGAACAACCAGATCTCGCCGCTGCATTCGGAATCCAGGCGATCCCTACGTTGGCCGTATTCCGAGACAACATTCTTCTGTTTCAGCAGGCCGGAATGTTGCCCGCCGCGAGTCTGGATCAACTTCTCGGCAAAGTCCGCTCTCTGGACATGGAGGAAGTCAAAAAGAAAGTGACTACACAAAACCTCTCACGGTAGTTTCACCGAAAAATCAGGAATCCGCGTTCCTATTCCCTCCCATTTCGACCCAGGCCTTGTCCGCAAACTACACGTTCCAACAGCATCTCTGTTGTTTCGATCCAGCGCGGAACGGGAAGAAAGGGAGTTCAGGCTTGGGCGAAGGGGCGGGTGGTGGCGAAGCGGATGATTTCAAAGTCTTCGGGGTCGAGTTCCAAATAGGGGCCCAAACAGGGGGGCAAGCCCACGAGTTCCTGCATGTGCGCCCGACGGGCCAGCGCGATCTGTTCGCGTCCGTCCGAAAGCAAGAGAACCAACATGCCGGGCGGAACACAGGCGGAAGAAATCACGGCTCGGGTCAGGGTTACGCGCGTCACTGCTGCTCCGTTGATGTGCTCGAGCAGATTGCCGAGCACGCGCACTTTTTGCCGGGTGCGCCAACGCAAACGCAACAGCAAAAACGCGGGCAGAAGCGAAAGCGAAAACAACACCACACAGGGCAATTTCCACGGCTCAGGAACAACAAACGACAGCGCGATCCCCCAAATCGGCAGCGCCAAAGACAGCGCGAAGGAACGCAGAACCTCGTCGGCAGGCGGCATGCCTCCCAGAACAGGAAACCACGGCGAGGTGAACAGCGCGGACATCTGCGACATGAGGTTCTTCCTTGGGTCAGTCTACTGAAACCGTCGGATGTTTTGGGCTCTGGCTTTGCACAAAGTTGGCATAGCCTGGGCTTTTCGTGATGAACAGGCACAAACAAGAATCGAAACGGTCTTTTTTGTCGGAACGATCGGCGCAAGGTCAAAGGCCGTGGGTTCTGGGCCACCGAGGCGCATCGCACGATTGCCCGGAAAACACGCTCTTGGCCTTTCAAGAAGCACTGCGCCAAGGTGCCGACGGCGTCGAGCTGGATGTCATGCGCTGTGGTTCGGGAGAAGTGGTGGTGGTTCACGATGACGATTTGGCGCGCTTGTCGGGTCCCGTGGGAGCAGGTGTGGAAGTCAGGCGCACGCCACTTTCTGTTCTGCGACGGTACGACGTAGGGCAAGGCCAGCACATTCCGACGCTGGACGAAGTGCTCGAAGCAATGGGAGACGAGCCGCTGGTCAATATCGAACTCAAAACCGAGGCACTGTACACGACGCTCGATTACGCGCGGTTGCTTGTGGATGACGGGCTCGCCGACGCGGTGTTTGCGGTGCTGGTGCGAAGCGGACGTTTGGGCGACAGCGGAACGACGCTGGTTTCGTCGTTTGATCCGTTTCAGCTGCGCCGTTTTTGGAAAGCGTCGCGAGGGCAATTTCCGCTCGGTTTTTTGTTCGAGGCGCGGCAAAGCGCGTGGACGCGATCGCTGTATCGTCTGCCGCTGCTGCGCCTTCATGCAATTCATCCACAGGCCCGGGCACTCGATGCACCGTCGATGCGTGCGTGGCGGGAAAAGGGTCTGCGCGTCAACACCTGGACCGTCGATGATCCGCGCGAAGTCGCTTGTGCGGCGACGCTGGGCGTGGATGGCATCATCACCAATCGACCGGCGCAAACACTCTCGGTTCTGCGGACCGATTGGGGGAACAAGGAGTAAGGGAATCCCGTGTCGGCCAAACACCCCTTTTCTCAACTACCGGCTGTGCAGACTGTGCTTCGCGAGCCGGACATTGCGGCGCTTGAGGCGTTGTTTCCAGCGTGGGCGATTGTGCAAGCGATCCGAGATGAACTGGCGGCGCTCCGCGAAAAACTGGCGGGCGAATCGCCACGTTCTGGCCACGGCAAATGGCCTGTTTCCGCAGAACACATCCGAGCGCGCGCTGAAGGGTTGTGTGCTTCACCCCTTCAGCGCGTTGTGAATGCGACAGGGGTCGTGCTCCACACGAATTTGGGCCGAGCACCGCTCGCAAAAGCCGTGGTTTCGCGTCTGCAAGACCTTGCGGGCGGCTACTTGAATTTGGAATACGACCTGGTTTCAGGAGAACGCGGACACAGGCAGCAGCACCTTCACACCGTGCTGCAATCGTTGACAGGAGCCGAGGCGCATGTGGTGGTGAACAACAATGCAGCGGCGGTGCTGTTGGGGTTGTCAGCTTTGTGCGCGGGAAAAAAAGTGGTCGTGTCTCGCGGAGAATTGGTCGAAATCGGGGGTTCGTTTCGGGTGCCGGATGTGATGCGCGCTTCGGGGGCGATTCTGTCCGAAGTGGGCTGCACGAACAAAACGCATGTGTCCGACTACTTGCACGCCACCGACGAACACACAGCAGCCTACTTCAAAGTACACCGCGCCAATTTTGCTCAGGTCGGTTTTGTGCAGGACGTACCCCTTTCCGTGTTGTCCCGCGCGGCGCATGACCGAGGTCTTCTGTGTTTGTACGATTTGGGGGCCGGTGCGCTGGTGCCACCTTTGCCTCGGGCAAAACCAGGGCAAACCGAACAAGACAAAACAGAGGTCTTTCGGTCGGATCAGCTTGGTCTTTGGGAGGACGCCGAACCGACGGTGGCAGAGGCGATCGCGCAAGGTGCAGATGTGGTGATGTTTTCGGGGGACAAATTGCTTGGGGGTCCGCAAGCGGGGGTGTTGTGCGGAAAAAAAGACGCGATCGATCGGGTGGCAAAACATCCGCTCATGCGGGCGCTGAGGCCGGACAAACTGACGCTGGTCGCCCTCTTGGTCACGTTGGAACTTTATCGCGATGGAAAGGGGGCAGAGATTCCGACGTTGCGGATGCTTTCACAAACAGAGGCAGAACTGAAAACGCGGGCGGAAGCTCTTGTTTCAGAGTTTGCACAAAGGAATGTTTCGGCAGACCTTTTGCGCGTGCAATCGGCGGTTGGGGGTGGTGCTCTGCCGCTCGCGGCTCTGCCGAGTTTTGCGGTGTCACCGCACCTTGCGCCGGAACGGCTCTCGTCGGTACAAACGGTGCTGCGCCAAGGAAAACCACCCGTGATCGCACGGGTTTTTTCGGGAAGACTCCTCTTCGATGTGCGAACGCTCGAGGACGCGGATTTCCCCGACCTCGCCCGCGTGCTGGCACAAGCCCTTGCGCAACATCCAGAACACGGAAGTTAGGGGTCTATCGCTCCCAGGCCTGGCTCCAGGGCACAAACACATGCAGCACGAGGTCCGCAGCTCCGTGGGCCAGCATCGCATGCAAAAGACCTCGCCTTGCGTACAGATAACCACACAGAACCCCCACAACTGCGTTGAGCAAAAGCGTCCTGGCGACCCACAACGCCTCGAGCGGCAACAGCGCGCGAGCCGCAGGCAAATGCAGCGCCCCGAACGCGAGCGCCGAGAGAACATTGGCCAGCCACACGACCCAAAGCTGCGGAGGCCGATCCCACCCCTCTGGCGTCGCAACATAGCGCAAGCCCAAGGCCAGAAGGCTCATCAGAAACAGCCGCACAACCAACTCTTCATTGATGCTTCCGTACAAGCAGGCCAACAGTCCGTACCAAATGGGCGCTCGCGACAAAAACCGATGCTCGATGCCTTGCAACGCGGGCAGTCCAGGCTGAAACACCGAGCGATCTAGCACGACGACCACCACGCCCGCAGCAACGCCTCCCACAAATGCGCTCGCCAGCGATCGACCGAGGTGCGCGGGCCGTTTTTCGTGTTCCAAACGCCAGGGGCCGAGCGTCGCCGAAAAACCGACCTTTTGCGAAGCCCACATCCCAATCAGCACCACCGGAATCAGCAACACGGCGTGTTGGAGCCAACCCAAAAAACCGATCGTCCACAGAGACAGCCCGTGTTTTTTGAGGACCGGCGCAAGCTGTTCGGCTTGGAGCGCCAGCGCATACGGCAAAACCGCAGCAGCGCCGACAAGACCGAGCAGCCACAAAAGCAGCGTTTGTTTTCGGGTGGGTGACACGAACCGCTCATACGCTTTTTGCCGACGTTCTGCCAAGAGGCATCGAACGTGAGGCGTCGATTTTTTCGGCGAGTACGTACTAGGGTCTAGGAGCGTGTTGCAGTAATGCCGCGTAAACGAGCAAAAAAGCTCCGCGAGCGAATCGTCGAAACGCCCGCAGCGACGACCGAGACGTACCCGTAGGTACGTCGCAGGGAGTTGCGAGGACGTATTCGCCCCCGGCCCTTTGGGCCGAGGGCAAGACGAGGCACCGTCGGAGATTTTTGCGCAGTAGCGGCATTACTGCAACACGCTCCTAGGAAGCCAGGGGGCGTGTTTGCGGAGGAGCTCGATGGCTTTTTGGGGGGTATTTTTGGCGAGCTGGGTCAGGAGGATATTGGCGACTCCGGGAATGCACTCGGCACGCCCGGAAAACAGTGCAGACAAGGCCTGTTCGGCCACAAAATCGGGGGCGGCCATGATTCCGACTTTTCTGGCAAATTCGACGGGAATGTTCGAGGAATCGTACAGCGCAGTGGCCGTGGCACCGGGCAAGACACACGTTACGACGATTCCATAGACAGAGAGTTCGCTTCGCAACGCAGCAGAAAAACCACGCAAATACTTCTTGCTGCTTCCGTAGTACGCAATACCCGGAAAATCTCGAAATGCAGAGATGCTGGATACCATCAAAATCCGTCCGCAGCGACGGGACCGCATGTCTCTCCCAAAGTAGGTACAGAGCACCGAAGGGGTCGTAACATGCAAGGTCAGGAGGCGTTCCGCTTGCGCGGGCTCGGCATCCGCGACTTCTCCGAAAAAGAAAAACCCGGCGTTGTTGACCAGAATGTCAATGGCCAGGCCGCGCGCTTTCACTTGTTCGTACACAGACTGCGCAGAGCCAAGCTGTGCAAGGTCTTGACAGAGGGGCAAAACAGTACGTCCGGTGGCTTGTGAAAGGGTGTGTGCTGCGTCGGTGAGCGGGCCTTCCCGATTGCTGATTAGCACAAGGTCGTATCCGCGCATCGCAAGGCCGCGCGCGATTGCAAAACCAATTCCCGAACAAGCACCTGTGACCAACGCTGTTTTAGGAGACATAGCCGCGCTTTTTGCAAATCGAAAGGAAAGGGGGTTCAGGAGTCTGTCGCTTGTGACAAGCCATCTGTGTGGTGTAGATGCGAGCCGCACAGTAGTTGCAGTGATCACAGACCGAAGTCGCATGTTCCTCTTGTTCGAGTTTGGCGACAAACGCGGGATCTGCAATGAGGGCACGCGCGATCGCAACGCCTTCAAAGCCAGCCGCAAGGACTTCATCAATGCACCGCCGGGACACAATGCCACCGACGTAAATGAGGGGCAATTTCACACTCGATCGGATGACCTGCGCATCGTGCAGAAAGTAGTTCTCTTGAAAGGGAACAGGGGGAACCAACCTGGGTCCTAGCAAGCGAACAAACATGCGCAAGATGGGATTGGGAATGAGCGCAGACATGACATCAAGAGGCATCTCTCCACGCATCACATACATGGGCGCGGCGCTCACAAAACCACCGGACAGAATCAGCGCATCGGCACCTTCTTGTTCCAAACAGGTCGCGATTTCGACGGCTTCATCGAGGGTCTGTCCCCCTGGTTTTCCATCTTGCAAATTCATTTTTACAAGCACGGCCAGGTCATTCTTTGCCGCAGAACGGACTTCGGAAATGACCTGGCGCATGAAACGCATCCGGTTGGGAAGACTTCCCCCAAACTCGTCGGTGCGCCGATTGGTCAGGGGAGACAGAAACTGGCTGATGAGATAGCCGTGTCCAGCATGAACTTCGACTGCATCAAACCCGGAATCGCGTGCAATCCGCACCGCGTCCCCAAAGGAATGAACCACGCGGGCAATGTCTGTTTTGTCCATGGCACGAGGCCAGGAAGTACCGTAAAAATTGAATTTTCCCGACGGAGAAAGGGGTCTTCCCAAAGAAACTTGGGGGTTGGCCATGTTGCCACAATGGCCGATTTGGATAGACGCCAAAGCGCCCTCTGTCTTGATCGCGTGGGTCAACTCCTGAAGGTCTTTTTGGATTTCCTTTCGCAACCAAAGTTGATGAGGAAAAGCAAGGCCGCTTTGCTCGACTGCGGCGTACGCGACGGTGGACATTCCCACTTTGCCGGCTGAAACGGATCGGTGGTATGCGACGAGGTCGGGAGACGGTCTGTGGTTCGGGGCCATCCCTTCAAAGGCTGCGGCGCGGAGGGTGCGATTCCGAAGAACTTTTGTGCCGATGTGCAGCGGTTCAAACAATCGGTAGGTCATACGAAGGTTTGTAAATGCTGTTTCACTAAAAGAGAAGGGAGTCTTTTCGCGGAGGTTTGGGGGTCGGGGCCGGTTCGGGCCGAAGGGACTCGATGGTGCGTGGCGTGCCGTCGTCGTCGTCGGGACTCTCGATGGGGCCATCCAATTGACCGGCTCGCTCGAAGGCAGCGTCGTCGCCAAAGTTGAGGCAATTGTCGCAGCGTTTGCAGAGCGGCGCGTTTTTGTCGCCGAAATACTCGAGGAGCAACTTGATGCGGCAGCGCGTGGACCGGGCAAACTGAATCATGGCCCCGACGCGGTTTCGGTCTCCTTCGCGACGCTTTCGATAGGACTCCGCAGCACGCGCCAAAGACAGATCGTCGGCCTCCTTTCCGGTCCAGGTGAAGGACTGATTGGGGCCTTCATTCATGAGCTCCATGTCTTTGAGGATTCCAAGGACAACCCGAGCTTTGGATTGGGAAGTTTCGGCAGCCAGCGCAAGTTCGCGCACGTTGTCGGCACCGTTGCGCAACGCTTTCCAAACATTAAGCACATCGGATCGATTGGGATACTTGCCGGACACGAAAAAGCTCTGCACCTGCTCGTCTTGGGGGTTGTAAAGGAGGATGCAGCGACTGGGCCTGCCATCGCGACCGGCGCGACCGGCTTCTTGGTAATACGCCTCGAGAGAGCCGGGCATGTTGTAGTGGATGACGGCGCGAATGTCGGGTTTGTCGACGCCCAAACCGAAGGCGTTGGTGGCGACCATGATGCGCGGGTTGTTGCGCATAAAACCATGTTGGGCCGCGTCGCGTTCGGCTTTGCCCATTTTGCCGTGATACATGCCGACTTTGAGGCCAAGGATCGGGAGGGCGTGGGCAATGGCCTCGACGGTGCGAATGGTGGAGCAATAGATGATGACGGAGCCTTGGATTTTGCGAATCAGGCGCAGCAGTCGCTTGACTTGGGCTTTTTCGTCGGACGTTTCGCGAACCTCGAAATGCAGCGAGGGTCGGTCAAAGCCGGTGTGGGCGCGTTCGGGGTTGCGCAAATTGAGTTGGCCGATGATGTCTTCGGCGACCTCAGGCGTGGCGGTGGCAGTGAGGGCGCAAATCGGCGGGCGGCCCAGTTGTTCGCACGCGCGGCCCAAAAAGAGATAGGAGGGCCGAAAGTCGTGACCCCACTCGGACACACAGTGGGCTTCATCGACGACAAACAGGCTGACCTTCTGTCCGCCCAATTCCTCGAGCAAGTTGCCGGAGGCTGCGCGTTCGGGGGTCACATAGATGATTTTGCGGCGACCTTCCTCGATGTCGTCGAGGGTTTTCTCGGTCTCTTTGGACGTGAGGGTGGAATCGAGTCGAGCCGCGACGACGCCAGTTCGCCGCAATTTTTGTTCTTGGTCCCGCATGAGCGCGAGCAGCGGCGAAACCACGACGGTCACGCCGGGCAGTTCAAACGCGGTGAGCTGGTAAATCAGCGACTTTCCCGCGCCGGTTGGCATGATGCCCAAAACATCGCGACCTTCGACGAGCGCGCGGATGGCCTGCTCTTGTCCGGGACGAAAACCAGACAGCCCGAATTGGCGCTGCAACCGACGAATGATGCGGCGCATGATGGGATTTTTTTCCGTCTCCACTGCGGGCAGCTCAATGGGCGGACTTTGCGGAGCGGGGCCGTCGGGTTTGCCTTTGGTTTTGGTCTTGGCGGCTTTGCCTCTCGGGATGATGGCCTCGGTGCCGCGCAACGCTGCGGAACGATCGTCGGGCGCAGACCAAAACGCGACGGCTGCGGACGAAAGAGGCAACAGATCCTGTGCGGTTTGGTTGGCCAACAGAGTCACACCAAAATCGACGCGGAAAGCTTCGGGAATGGATTGCGGCGAAGTCCAATAGGAGGGTTCGATCGTGGCGGGAGCAGGTGTTGGCCCGACGCTGAATGTCGCCTCTTCGATGGGAATGATGTCTTCGGGGTCGGTTGCAGATGGTTCCAACGGAGCGGAAAAGACATCTGCCCAAAAGGCCGCAAACGGTTCGACCGCAAGCATGGCCATTGGCTCACGTTTCGTCGCTGGACCCCAAAATGAATCCTCTGTTTCTGTTCCCAACATGTTTTCCTGTGAAGTGACTTGTTTTGCCGCGAACGCAGTGTGTTGCGTGCTCAAAAGGAGGGCTCATCCGGGCGCACACAAGGCTGCCATTCGCCGGGCACAGCGACGGCATCCCACGCGCGGTGTACATTCTGCCACTCTGCCGCACACCGACCGTACAGAAGTTCAGCGGCTCTGGCGGTGGCATACCGGGCGTCTTGGAACGACGTTTTTTTCGTGAACAAAGACGTGTTCGCCAAATGGAAAATCCGGGTCGCCTTTTCAATGCCGAGGCTTCGGACATCGATCGTGGTTTTGGCCCTCGGGTGTTTGCCACCGACGGTCAAAAGATAAAAAGCGACGTTCCCGATGCCAGAGTTTGAGTGAACGCCGCCGTTGTCTGCGGTGCCAGTGTTGCGCTCGGGATAATAGTCCTTGCTCATGCCGTCTTTGGTGGGATCGTTCATGAGGCGGAGCGCGCCAATCGAAGCAAGCAGGAGTCCGGCCACGTCTTCTCCGATTTTCCAGGTGTTCGCCGAAAGAGTCCACGTCGCCGGATTGCCGGTCTGACTGCCGCCAGAAGCGACCCAGGATTCCGCAGCAGCGGCCATGATGTCGCTCATGGCTTCGTTGAGCGCGCCGGATTCATTCATGTATTCCAAATCGGACGTGGTGGACGTGACCGCGTGCGTCATTTCGTGTGCCGCCACATCAAACCCGAGCGTCAGGTCTTTCAGCGTCAAGCCCCACAGGCCACCGTCTCCGTAGACCATTTGATTGAAGGGTTCGGAAATCCAGGCTGCGTTTTCGCCGCTGCACGCTCCCATTCCGTTGTCGAAAGTGGCATGCACGCTGGACATGAGTTTGCCGCCTTTGGCGTCGTAGGAATCGCGTCCCCACATCCGGTTGTAAAACCAGTAAACCTTGCCGCTCGAGTTGTACGCTCGCGTCGCTGAGGCATCGGTGGTGGTGCCGCCCTCTTTGCAAAGCAACGCACCGGGGAGTTCCGAACCGTCCTTGAGGCAGACTTTTTTCAGATCGTACATTTCTCGGTTGAGCGCGGTGTAGATGAGCGAATGTTCGCGCAACACGGTGCCATCGACGGCGCTGAGCAGCATGCGCTGGAATTTGCGATCCGAACCGGTGGTGTATGCGACCCGCGCTTCATACACGAGGCGCGTCAAACCGTTGTCATCGACCCAAACCGACAACACAGGCGGCAGGACGGCACGGCCTTCGCCACGAGCCACAAGTGCTTGGGCCACAGCGGTTTCTGCGGACAGGCCTGCTTGTTCAGACAACGCAACTTCGGGCACCAAATGTCCGAGCACGCTGCCGACCGTTCCGGCTTGATCGGTTTGCACAACCACTTGCTGTCCGACGACGGGAAGACCGGCATGATGTTGTTGAAGTTTGATGTAGCGATTCCCTCGCTCGTCGGTGTGATCCGAAACGACGGCTAGCGAGGTTTCCCGCGCAAGTCGATACATGTCGGCGAGCGGGCCGTGCAAGAACAAGTCGATCGCCTGTTGTGGGGTCAGCGCGCGAAGCACAGTTCCCGAGGCAGACGCGGCATTCGACACACCCGACACACCCAAAGGATTCGACAAATATGAAGGCGAGCCATTTTGGTCGAGCACGACCTCTCCAAACCCCATCGGGTCGGTTGCGCTGGCCGGTGGCGCGCCTGTGTTGGAAAAACCGCAACCGGCAACAAAAAGCGTCGCAGAAGCCACAAAGGCAAAAGAACCGCGCCACGGTGCTTTGCGGGTTTTGCCAGCCGATGCAAAGGAATCGGTTTCTGCGAAGGGTTGAGCGTCGGGGCCAGCCGTCTGTCGAAGCGTGTCGCGTCTGTAGATCATCGGAAACTCCATAAGCAACGTGTCTGGTTTTTTCTTTGTGTTTGCGGCGAAGTGCCTCCCGAAAAAACCTCTTGGGCACGCCGAACGTCAGGCGGTTCCCAAAAGCCAGGTCGGCACGTCACAACGACCAAACAATGGGCGCAAGCCTACTCAAACCTGCGCGCAAACACCACCCAAAGCACGCGAAGCTCAAAGCCAACGCCAAGCCCCCACCCAAACCCGAGCCGACCCAAGAAGTCAGGTTTGGGAAAACGGCAAAAGGATCGCGCTTCTCTCCAAAAGGTGGGCCGTGTTAAGCTTGCCAAACCCTACTCTGCCTTGAACCTAGCGACGAGACTATATGCAACGTGACCTTTACAGGAGACCTAGCATGACCAAAAAGACGTGGGCACTGGCTCTGGCTCTATGCGTGAGCGGCGCACTGGCCCCAAACGCCGTGGCGAGCGATCACGACGACATGTCCGCGAAGGCAAAAACGGACTTGGCAACAACGTATGGGCCGCGCGACATCGCGAATTTGTACACCTGGGTTGACAGCGACTCCCTGATCACAAATTCCCCGAAACGCGCGTTCATGATCTTGACCGTCTATCCGAATGCGCCCAAGGCAACGGCGGCGTTTGACACAAACACGCTGTACACCTTCCACACGATTGCCAAAGACAAGTTCGCGGACAGCAGCGACACGCCTACGCTCGAGATCACGTGCGCATTTGGCGCTGGTTCTTCCGTATCAGCGCAGAAGTTTGAATGCTGGGGAGGCGCGGACGAATATGTGGCCGGAACGGGCTCGGCGACGCCTTCGGCGGGGACATCACAGTCGGACAGCGGCAAGTTGCGCGTCTGGGCAGGGATTGCGAACGACCCGACGTATCACAACCGGGCGGCGCTCAACCAAACCCTGACGACCATCAAAGGGAGCTTGGCGGGTTGGGGACGCGATGCAGGAGGCTGTGTCACAAGCGGTCTTCCTGCGGCGACGGCCACAGCGATTCGGACCGGACTCGCGGGAGCTACAGACACCTACCTTGGGCAAAACGTGCTCGTGATTGCGGTGTCTGCGGACATTGACTACCTGACTGTCAAGCGCGATCCGGTGACGAAAGCAGACAAGAAGCTTCCGCTTTTGGGCGTTTGGGCATCGACGAAAAAACGCATTCCTCAGTGAGGTCAGACCATGCACAAGAACATCACCGTATCTCTGTTTTTTGCTGGGTGTCTGGCCGCGACCGGCTGTGACAAAACCACCACGTTTGAAAACATTCCTTACGAATACTTCGACATGGCCGGTGTGGATTCCTCGATCAGGATCATCCCGCCGCGACCCTTGGCGGACGCCATCCAATATGACCGGGTGGGGCGGCCTTTGGTCTCGCTCATGTTGGTGAATCCGTTTGGGTTCTACAAAGACGTTTCCTATGCCGACGAAGCCAAGGACCGATACAACGGCGCAGTGCCGATGCGAGGCTGGACACCCTATGCTCCGCAGCCGTTTATGCAGAGCAACTTGGCGCTGTGGGACAGTTTTGACTCGGTGTGCGGGAACCAGCCTGGAGCAACGCCTCCGGCACCGCAACCGGCCACCCAGACTCGGTACGAAAAACTCGCGAACATTTTTGCGGACGACAGACTGTGGGTGGATACCACACAGGTGTCGTGCAAAAACTACATGGCCCTCGAGGCAAAATCGCTGGGCATCACTGTGCCAGACGACTGCGGAGGACGGCCCCTCGTACAAACGCCCATCGGTTCTCCGGCAGTGCCGTTCGACGCCATCGACACGATGTACAACATCCTGATTGGCATTCCGGGAACCGTGACCGATGGCGTTGCAACGGACGCGGACGGACCGATCGGAACCCAATTCCCGTTCGTGCTTCCCACGAAGTAGCCGAACCCTTCCTGAGTACGTACTGGCAACCCGTTTCTTTCGGCTTCCTGACAAATGTGATCTTCCGTTTGTAGGGCGTGGTAGGTTGCCGCCGTGCAGCCAGCCAAGGTGTTTTTGAAACGCGGTCGCGCAAATCCGGTTTGGCGCGGACATCCGTGGATTTTTTCCGGTTCTATCGAAACTTTGCCTCCCGACCTGGTGCCGGGGAGCGTGGTGTCCGTACACGACGCTGAGCAGCGGCTCATTGGATACGGTTTTGCCAATCCACGCTCTCAGATTACCGTGCGCATGCTCAAACTCGGGGCTTTGCCTTCCGACGCTGCGGAGCACGATCCGCCGGTTGAGTTGGCGGTTTCCGCGCTGATTGCGCAGCGCGTCGAAGAAGCGCGCCTCCTGCGGGAAAGAATGGGCCTGCCAAGCAGCGACACAACTGCGTATCGCTTGGTGAACAGCGAGGGCGACGGCCTGCCCGGCGTTGTCGTCGATGTGTTCGGCGGGGTTGCAGTCGTGCAGTTTTCGTCGCTGGGCATGAAACAGCAGGAAGCGGCGGTGTTCGAGGCGCTGAAACGGCTGAAAACACCGCCCTCGTGCATCGTGGAAAGTTCGAGCGGGCCGTTTGTGCAGCTCGAAGGCTTTTCGCCCCAACATCGCGTGGTTTTCGGCGATGAACAGTGTTTTCAACACGGCGTCGAATGCCTGGAAAACGGCGTGCGGCTGCGAATCGACGTGCGCGACGGACAAAAAACCGGCGCATTTTTGGATCAGCGAGAAAACCGCTTGCTCGTCGGCAAACACTGCGCGGGGGCCAGAGTCCTCGACCTGTACAGTTACGTCGGTGGCTTTGCACTTCAGGCGTTGCGGGGCGGGGCGACCGAGGCCGTTTGCGTGGATACTTCGGAGCGTGCACTGAAACAATGCGTCGAACACGCAAAGCTCAACCAGTTTTCACCTCTTCGCACCGTCGAAGAAGACGCTTTCCGGTTTCTGGAACATGAGCAGCCGCTGTCGTATGACGTGGTGGTCGTGGACCCTCCGAAGTTTGCGCGGTCGCAAAAAGACCTCGACGCTGCGCAAAAAGGGTACAGGCGGCTCAATGCGCTTGCGTTATCAACGGTCAAACGCGGCGGTTTGATGCTGACGTGTTCATGTTCGCAGCTTGTGGATGAACAAATGTTTTTGCGGATGTTGGCGCTTGCGGCGTCCGATGCTGGGCGACGAGTTACTGTTCTTTCGCAAGGCAGCCAAGGTCCCGACCACCCGGTTCCGCCCGCGTTTGCCGAGGGTCGCTACCTCAAAGCCACTCTGCTTGGCGTGTTGTAGTTCCCCCTACAGATGACCACATGGCTTCCGCTGCTTTCGGTGGCGGCGTTTCTTTGCGCGCTGCTGCTGTCGGTGTGGTCGCGAGCAAATGTCGGTTTGTTCGCGCTTGCGATTTCGTATGCGCTGGGCGTGCTCGGTGCGCACCTGACCGTTCGGCAAGTCATGGCCGGTTTCCCTGTGCCGATGTTTCTCACGATCGTGTCGCTCACGTTTTTGTTCGGGCACGCGCAAGAAAACGGCACGCTCGCGCGGGTTGCTGGGTACGCCGTTCAATGGGCGCGAGGCCGGCCTGGCGTGTTGCCGCCGATTTTTTTCGGGATCGCCGTTGTGCTGGGAACGATGGGCGCGGGAAACATTGGTTCCGTTGCGCTGCTGAGTCCGATCGCGATGGCCGTCGCGCAACGAACGGGCATCCCGCCGTTTCTGATGGCGCTTCTGCTCATTTGCGGAGGCAACGCCGCTTCTCTGTCACCCCTTTCCCCGACCGGTGTCATCGCCGCCGATCTTCTGGCCCGCATCGGAATTGTCGATCGTGGGCTGTGGACGTATCTGCATGTTCTGTTTGCGCACACGTTCATGGCGACAGGGGGCTATCTGCTGCTCGGTGGCGCGCGGTTTTTGTTTTCGCCTCCGAATGCGACGGTTCGGGCACAACTCGAAGCGTTGCTACTCGAACAAAAACAGCCTTTTTCGCGTGAGCATGTCATCACCCTGGTCGTTCTGGCGCTGATGCTGGGTTCCGTCGTGTTTTTTCGAGTCGAAATCGGCGTCGCCGCGCTGTCTGCGGGCGTTCTTCTGTCTCTTCTGCGCGTATCAAACGAGGAGCAAGTCCTGAAAGAACTTCCCTGGGGAACGATCTGGATGGTCTGCGGAATGACGTGCCTGCTCACGATTTTGGAGCGAACCGGCGGCCTCGATCGTTTTGTTTGGGCGATCGACAGACTCTCTACTCCCTCCCGTGCGCCGCTTGTAGTCGGTTGTGCGACAGGCATTCTGTCCGCGTATTCCAGTTCGTCTGGCGTCGTGCTTCCTGCGTTTTTGCCCCTCCTTCCCAAACTCATCCAGAAAATGGGAGGAGGGGATTTGGTGGCGCTCGCGAACACCGTCAATGTGAGCGCGCACCTTGTGGATGTTTCCCCCCTTTCCACGTTGGGCGCGCTCTGTGTTGCGCAAATGAAAAACGATTCCGGCAAACTGTATCGACAGTTGCTCGTGTTCGGACTGTCAATGGCCGTGGTCGGGGCCGTGTACTGTCAACTCGTATTCGGTTTTCGTTAGGGGAGTTTGGTGAAAAGACTCGAAGGGGGTTTCCGAAACGGACGGTGAAGGAAACCGTCCCGCTCGTGAAGATCAACCCGGAGGAGGAGTGCAGCAGCCCGTGATGCAAGACCACGTTGCGGGACACGCCGCGCAACCGGGCAAACCGCAGGGCTGGTTGTTCGAGCACAACGTCGGCGGGCACAGCGTCGGATCACTTCCGCCTCCACCGGCCAGGTCCGCACCGGCCATGTCTCTCGGAGGCTGTCCGGCCATATCTGCGGGTGGCGGGAAACAGTCAGCAGGAATCGTGTCTTTTCCGATGCAGAGTTGGCAGCGTCCGCACCCCTTTTCGCACGATGCAACCATCTTGCAAAGATGACATTTCGAGGCATCTCCGAGCGTGCTCATGTTGCAGGTAGCATTTCCGCTCGCGTCGTAAGAACCCAGCCAAATGCCTGTCTTGGAACCGTCTCCGTTCAATTTCGCATTTGGTCCCAAGAAGCAACATCCAAAGCAATCACATCCATTGGGAGTGAGGGGTTTGCAATAGTTGAGACAAACCGAGGATTGCGTTGTCTGCGCAGTTGCGCAGGTCAACGAAGTGCCTGGAAGTGTCATCGTGGGATCATACGGACAGGTAGTTTCGGGGGATGGCTGATTGTTGGCATCTTTGTTCGGATCGCAACCGTGATTCCAGTAACAGTTGTCGTTGCCCGAACCGGTATCCCCGTCGAAATAACAATCCATTTTGCACTTGGCTTGGTTCCCTCCCGGAATCGCAGGGTCTAGTCCATTTTCGCTGTTGTCGCACGGACCCAGACACTCCGAATCGTCCATGTCAAACTTGCCGTCTCCATCGTCATCGAGGCAGTTTCCACAAGCATAGATCTTCCCCTGACAGGTGGCCGGAACACAGACCCGCGTACCGCCATCACCAGTCGGAACAATGACCGCACCGTCAGGAATGGGAGTCAGGTCCGTACCAGGAGGAAATACACTCAGGTCTTCCAAAACAGAGAGGTCATCTGTTCCTGATGTCGTGGTGTCATTGCACGCCAGGATCGCTGCGGTCGTACAAGACAGAATCATTGCGGCCAAATAGAGCAGACGGGTTGTGTATCGTGAGTTCATGCGACCTTGAATCAGCAATTTATAGGCCACAAGAACGATTCCTCCGCATGCTGCTGCCTTGCTCTGCATCGAGGGAGCCCGCCTGTTGTCTGTCGATCTGCGCGATGAGATCCTGCACCAAATCGTTCGTACCCCTGTACCAAAACGTACACCCCAACATTGCGCTTGATCGGTGAAACAGAATGGCTACCAGAACCGCCCGGAATGAGGCACACTGCGCTTGGGAAATGGTTTTTGACCTTTCTGAAATCCTGGGGCTGCTTATTCAAACAAAACAGGGGGGACGCGAATGAAACGGACTCGCATGGGAATGCTCTTGGGAATCGGTGCTGGCATGATTTGGGGGAGCTTGTTTTTCTCGTCCTCCTGCGACCAAACGCTCGGTGGAGAGGACATGGCCACAGACTTGACGACCGCTCCCGCCGAAGACTTGACTCCCGTAACGCTGTTGAAGGGAAGCTGCGACCTGCGAAAGGGGGCTCCTGCGCAACAGGAATGTCGTGACTACGAAAGCGCCGCTTCTTCCGTGATCAACACATACAAAGGAATCTGCTCTTCCGGATGGGCCGACGCAGCGTGCAACCGCACCGGAGCAGTGGGAGGTTGCCGCTACAACCTCCCGCAAGCCGGCGGCGGCACACTGACACGGTGGTACTTCCCTCAAAGTGGGATCAGTACCCCGGCTGACGTACAAGCAAAATGCGCGATGGATGGCGGCACATATGTCTCACCGTAAGACGACTCGCTGTTTGGCGGGACGTTGTGGTTGTGCGTCCAAGAATTGGCAAACCGGGAAAGTTCGCTTTGATGGGACAAAGAGAGGAAAGACGGAAAAACTAGGCTTGCGGTTTCAGACCCGCCAAGCCGGCCATCGCTCGAAAAGCTGCCGGATCACGAACGGCCAAATCGGCGAGGTTCTTTCGATCGACGGTGATGTTGGCCTTGGACAGCGCGTGCATCAGTTTCGAGTAGGTCGTGCCGATTTCGCGGGCAGCCGCATTGATTCGGATGATCCACAGACGGCGAAAATCACGTTTGCGCTTGCGACGATGCCACGTGGCAAACCGCCACGCATGACGCACGGTTTCGACCATCGCTTTCCACAGCGTTGATCGACCTCCGCGATATCCTTGCGCCCACGAACGGATGCGATTCCGACGACGGCGCGCTTTAAAACCTCGTTTTGCTCTTGCCATGTTGTTTCTGTGACCTCTTTTTTTGCGGCATCGGGGCCGCCCGCAGCATGGACGGCTTAGAACCCTGAGCCTGATGTTGGATGTGCCGGCCTCACGCCGACGCAAAGAGAGGCACGTTCGTACCACAGTGCCTCACGCGCTGTAAAGAGAGGAAAACGTCCCAATCCACCCCGGCAGAATGTTGAACTGCAAGTTTGTGTTTGGGGGCGTTGCGTTTGGCGGTTTACAGGGATGTCGTTGACTGTGCGTTTCTACAATACAAGTCTGGCGATTACTTCTTTTTGCCAGGACCCGTAAAGTATTTCATCAGCCGTTTTTCACCAATGGTGTGAATCTTGTTGTCCGCAACAAGTTCAACCAACGGCTGGCGGAGTTTGTTGGCCAGCTCCTCGCGATCCACACCGACATTTGCGAGCAGCTCATTGTTAATCGAGCTTGCGATATCAGTGCGGTTCAAACCATCTGGCGAGCTTGACAACACGCTGACGATGATACCTTTGAGAGAGTTCTTCTGCGCTTCAGACAGCCGGGTCCTGCGGCTGGATTCTGTTTTGGTATCAGATGCAGCAGAGGTCTTGCCCACGAGCGATTGCGCAAAATCGACAATTCCCATGTCGGAAACGGCATTCCACACATCGGGGTGCTGCCTGAGTCCTTCCATGAAACTCTGGACGCTGACCTTGTTGGTAGGGTGAAGTTTGTGGAACATTCGGAGCGCAGCTTGACGACGCAGGTCCTCGTTGCGCGCTTGCAGTTCCTGCTCGAACAGAGCAGTGATGTCGTGGTTGATACCGGTCTTGGTTGTGGACATGTGTAGTCTCCTGTTCTCCGTGAGGCCCTCTTCATAAAGTGAGAGCCCCGCTGTTTGCGGGCGCATTGAAGAGCGATTGAAACTCGTTGTCAAGAGCGGATTTCTTTTCACATGAACACAACCAGCATATCGCACGGCGAGGGTCCCTCCCACAATACCGACTCAACGCACCTTTTTGACTGGGAACAAGACCTTTCTTTCGACGCCTTTTTTGCCCTGACCCATTTCCCGTTCTTGGACCCTTTTTGGGCAAGGCTTGTCCCAGGCCCCAAAGGCCGCAGGTCCGTCTCAAAAGGTCTGTGGCCGGCCCACGTCTATGTTTTCTTCTGACGAAACCACTTGTGTCCATGTGAAAACCTGATGTCTCAAACTGGAGGCTGCATGTGGTAGGATGGGTTGGCTTGACCAATTGAAGAGGCCGACGCGTCTGATGAAACTTCGCCGACAGATTTCTCCACTTTACTTGAGTTTTCCACTGATTTTGATTGCTGCGCTTGCGTTGGGCCGGTATTCATTTCGGAATGCACGGCAACTTGCACAAAGCACAGAGAGTTCAGTTATTGCAGGCCTATTTGCATTGGGAGATCAGACCCGAAGCCGTGTCGAAAGTTTCATCATAGATTCAGACAGAGAATTGTTCAATTTGGTGGATTTGGAGCATTTGCAGGATTTCTCGCGAAGATGGTCCGAGATTGTTCGTTTGTCACATGCTGTCGAAGCCGCAATTGTCTTGGATGAAAACCAAGAATTGGTGAAAGGTGGCTATGTGAACAAGCGTCGAAACAAGCCCGAGGCGGATGCGTTTTTGCGCCTTTTCCGAGAGAAAATCCGCCCAGACCTACCGCTCGCAGAACAACGTCCAGATTTTCACCGTCACCTTCACATCACAGTCGAGGGCGTGGATTATTTGCTAAGTTATATTAAAAGGTACGATGCCGCAAGAAATCGCGTTTTTTACATTATTTTGAAAGTAAATTTGGACTATTTGGTCGGGACTTGTTTTCCAGAAATGTTTGAACCTATCGCGGGTCGATTTCAGGTTTCCGTTCTGGACAGCCGAAATGAAGTGATCTTCGGTCAGCGAATCAAAAACCCAGGAAAATACTTGTATGATAGGCGGTTTGAATCAACCGTATACCAATGGCGATTGCAAATGGCACCGACTGGAAATGATCGCCTTCTGGCGGGAATTCAGAAGCAAGTTTTGACCGATACGGTGCTGATCGGATTGATGCTTGGTTTGATTTTGGTAGGAACGGCATTCTTGGTTTATACGATTTCAACTGAACAACGTCTGTCTGCGTTGAAATCCGAATTTATTTCCAATGTGAGCCATGAACTCAAAACGCCGCTTTCACTCATTCGGATGTTCGCTGAACTTCTGATGCTGGGAAAAATCAAAAACCCAGAGAAAGGACGTGAATATGCTTCGATCATTACGAGAGAATCAGAGCGACTCTCTCGATTGATTGACAATGTTCTCGATTTCTCTCGGATGGAAAGGGGGAAAGCGGCTTATGAAATGAAACCGGGCGACCTGGGCGAGGTCGTCGAGAGAGCACTTGATTTTTTCCGCTACCGTTTGGAACGCGAAGGTCGCCAGCTCGATGTAGATATTGGAACAGCCATTCCTCGAGTGAACCTGGACGAAAATGCAATGACGTTGCTTCTGCTCAATTTGGTGGATAACGCGATCAAGTATGGCGGCCAAAGCCCCATTCGGGTGCGGCTCACGGTTTCGCCACGGGGAAATGAAATTCAATTGAGCGTAACGGATCAGGGGCTGGGAATTTCGGAAGAAGAACATCGAAAGATTTTTGAGCGATTTTATCGAACGCGGGCGGTGCGAAATACAAACATTCGTGGTTCGGGTATTGGTCTTGCCTTGGTGAAACACATCGCAGAAGCGCACGGCGGCCACATGTCGGTAGAAAGCCAACCGGGCCACGGCTCAACCTTTACATTGACATTGCCGGTGATCTCGGGAGAGGAAGAAAGAGCCCACGGCGATAAGCACACTGCCGATGGTGAGGAAAAAAACTAAATGGCGGTTTCATCCACAGGTCCTGCGAGCAACGCAAGCCCGCCACACAGCGGTTCGGGAGAGGTCGCCAAGCGCGCACGGATCTTGATTGTCGAGGACGAACCAGACATTGTTCGCGGGCTGACCGACGTGCTCGAGTTTGAAGGCTACGAGGTGGTCACACACATGCTGGGACGGGCGGGCGTTCGCGAAATGAAAGAACGCGGCGCGGATTTGGTGATCCTCGACCTGATGCTCCCGGACATCAACGGTTTTCAGGTGTGCGAGGAAATCCGGGCCGAAAATCAGGTCGTTCCGATCATCATCCTGACGGCGCGCGGTCAGGAAATGGACAAAATTCGGGGTCTTGAAGCAGGCGCGGATGACTACGTGACGAAGCCGTTTGGCGTCGGTGAGCTTCTGGCTCGAATCAAAGCGATTTTTCGTCGGCTGTCGCGCCCACAAGCCAGCAAAGAACCCGAGACAATTCACATCGGCACAGCCGAAATCAACCTACATACGCATACGCTCTGTCGCGCTCGCAAAACGTACACGCTGACGTTTTATGAGGTCGAACTCCTCAAACTGCTGTACGAGCGGGTGGGACAACCGGTTTCGCGCGACGAAATTCTCGACAAAATCTGGGGCATCGAGGCGTATCCGTCGAATCGGACAGTAGACAATTTCGTCGTCAAGCTGCGCAAGAAACTCGAGGACAACCAGCACCACCCGCGCCACATCCTGACGGTCTACGGTTTCGGCTACAAACTCGCACTTTGACTCACCTTTGGGCTCGCGCTTTTTCAGACGCGTTGACGAAAAATGACCCTATATGTCATGTAGTTTGTCGCAACCAAACAGCGTTGCGGCAGGAGCCAACATGACAGGCACCGATGTGGTCAGGGCGACGCCTCCCCGGAAGGGACACACTGTCTCCCTTTCGCCGCTGGTTCACGTGGCGGAGGCGTTGAAGCGAGCAAGATCTGGGGGGTTTTTGTCCGCACAGGAGCAAAAGGCGCTCGTCCAAACGCTAGCGGAGTCTGGGTCTTTGGCATTGCCTGTCCTTTTGCGGGCGCTCGAGTCCGACAGCGACGAGGAAGCGAACCTAGCCCAAGCTTTGCTGTGTTCCGTGGACGTGTCGCTGCTTTTGCCGCGTGTGCGTCGGCTTCTCAAATCCACGCAGCCGACGGATCGGACCAAAGAACGCGCGCTGTGGTTGCTGGCGAATTTGGGCCTGTCCGCACCGTCGGACTTGCGTCTGCGGGACCCGGAACAGTTTGTTGCGCGGTCAGTGGCCGAACTTTTGTCCACGCTGGACACCGAGGAGGATTTCGGGCTGACCGCACGCGAGTTGCTGACGACGCTGTCGCAGGACGAACTCATGGCCATCTTGCGTGGCATCGTGCGACACGGCGGGAAAAAGGGTGTGGAGTTTTTGAACTGGGTGTTGAGAGATGCGCAAACTCCGCAAACGGTGGTCGCCGAACTTTCCGTTTGGATTCGTCCGCCGAGCGTTCCGGCAGCAGAACCCGCCGAGTTGGATTTTTCGCGCACGTTCTCGCCGGCCTTGATGGCACTTCGGGTTGAAGCGGATCGACCAGTTCCTCGGGCTTTGCAAACAAATCCTTGGCCAGCAGGGATTTTGCAAAAACGAACGCGGCGTGCCTCAGACAGGAAGTCGAAAGAGTTTTCGCGTGCCGTCGAGCATGTGCTCCGAGCAGTTGACAATCCACCCGCGCCTCGACGGAAAAAGCAGAAAATCGTGGACCCTGATCGACAGCCTGCGTCCTTTGGCCACCTATCGCTTTCGATCGACCGCAAACAGCACGATCGAAACGCCTAACAAAGTACCGCCGCCGGCCAACAAGCCGACACCTGGCCATTGTGTTGCCAGCGGCTCGCGGCATGCGGTTGGAAAGTCGCTGCATGCCCGCAAACCGTGGATGCCGACGAGCACGCCTCCTGTCGCAAGCGACAACACGCCCAGCGTTCCAAGCGTCCATTTTGCGGGCCCAAGCCCTCTTCGTTGCGCAGGCGGAGCTTTGGGTTCGACGACGACATCTGCACTGGTGATCGCCATCGATGTCTCGCCCGTGACGCGAATCGTCCGTGTCTCGCCTGGACCGATCGTGACTTGTTCGATGTCTTGCGGCAGAACCAACCTGTGCGTGCCCGGCTCGACCCAGGCATCGTGCGAGCCTGCCGGTACAGACGCTTCGTCGTCGATTTGCGCGGGTGCGGGCAGCGGTTGGGAAAACAGCAAATGCCCCAAATCGCGTTTGAGCTTGCCGATTGCGTAGGTCGCGTCTTCGGTTTGGCCCGGCGATCGATCGTGAAGCGGCACTTTGCGCAGAAATTGCTGGAACGCGCGCATCGCCAGAAGTTTTTGCCCGGTCGCCTCATAGGTTCGCCCGAGGCTGAATTGGAATTTCTCGCTGGGAAACAGCATGTACGCCGCTTCCAAAAGCGTTTGTGTGCGAGCGTAGTCGCGTCGCTCAAAAGCCTGGGTCGCTTCTTGAGACAGCGAACGGGCCAACTGAAGCGCGCGTTCTTTGTGATGCGGATCGGCATGGCTTTCTGCGTTCGCAACATGAACGGGCGCAGACAGCAAAAGCGAAAAACATAGAATCCAGGTTCTCATCAGATTCCCGGATCGATTTTGATGCGCTTTTGGGATGGTTCGGGAGGTTTTGACACCGGATTCCTGCCTGGACCTTTGGGGGCACCGGAATGCCCGGCATGATTCGTGGTCGAACCAGTCGTCGGGCGACCTGGATGGGTTTTTCCATCGCTCGATTCGGTTGCGGCGGTGCCCGCGTCCACCGCGAGTTTGTCTTCTGCTGTCGTCGGACGACCTGTTGCCGTGTGCGCGTCTTCTCCAGAACCGCTCAGAAGCCAAATGAGCAAGGCAGCCAACAGCACTGCCGTTGCTCCGCACAAACCGAGGCGCACGGTTGAACGCGGTTCGACACCCAAAATCGAAAACAGGATTTCCACATGGCGCGTCTTGCCAAGCGAGCTGGGCTCCAGCGTGCTTCCCGACGAGACCGCCTGTTGCCCGGTGGCTCGAGACAACGTGCTCGGATAGGGATCGAACGGACGGTCGGGATTTGGCGTGCGCAGTCCTGGTTCTGGGACGGGAGGTGTGGGATCGTTGGAACCCACGACGGAACCGACGACGCCGGTCGGGCCTTGGTCAAATGTATCGACTTCTTCTCCGTCCACAATCGGTGTCGCCGACGACCGATTGAGCAAGGCCTTCATTTCCTCTTCATTCAAAACGATGTTGGTCGGCGTATTTCCCGTGGAGGGCTTGGCGGACGGAATGTACACCGCCGTCATCGCCGCCGAGCTGGGTTGTGGCGTCGGCTGCATCACCGTTTTCGGTGCAAACCCCGGATTCGCTCCCGGTTGCAGTGCGAGCGGCGCGGGCGACACCGCAGGCCCCGTTGCGATTTGTCCCACACTCGGCATCGCGACTGGGAGATGCCGTTCTTGCGCTGGTTTCGGCGCAACCGGCGACTGAGCAGGCAGCGCGGCCATGGCTGACAATGGAGAAAGCTGGTATCGCGACGGGACCGCTTGCTGTTGCCCAAGAATGGCCCGCACAAAGTCCACCATGCGCGGAAACCGGTCGTCTTTCTTCTTCGACAGTGCTTTCTCGATCGCTGAAGCCACATGTGGGGGAACGTCGGGCACCAGTTGCGGAAGCGGCGTTTGCGCCTCGTGCACCACTTTGAACAGCACGCCCATCGGGTTGTCTCCGTCGAAAGGCAGCCGTCCGCTCAAACACAGATACGCAATCACCGCCAGCGACCACTGGTCCGCCCGCCCATCCAGCGCCGAGTTTTGCCCGACCGCCGCTTCCGGCGACATAAACTGAGGCGTCCCAAGCAGCGTCAAATCGCGTGTCATCTGCCCGTCGCTGCGGCGAATCTTCGAGATGCCAAAGTCCACCACCTTGGCCACCTCCTCCACCACCTCCGCAATCTCATGCCGAACCAAAAAAATGTTCTGCGGCTTTACGTC
>DAOLIT010000049.1:0-39902 GCA_035328405.1 Pseudomonadota bacterium
CTCCCCCAACCTCCCCCCCTCCAAAACCAACATCACATTCTCAGGCTTGAGGTCCCTATGGACGATTCCTTTTTCGTGGGCGGCGGAGAGGGCGGAGGCGATTTGTTGGGTGATTTGGATGGCGGTGATTTCGGGCAGGATGCCTCCGACGTGGTAGAGGCGCTCGTGGAGGTTTACGCCGTCGATGTATTCCATGGCCAAGTAGGCGACGCCACTGAGAGTCATCCCACATTCGTGGATGCAAACGATGGCGGGATGCTCTACTGCGTTGGCGGCTTTGGCCTCGTTAAAGAAGCGGTTTAGGACTTCCTGATTTTGGGCAAACATTTGATGCAGCACCTTGACGGCGCTGCGTTGACCGGACGGTTCGTGAATGGCCTCATAAACAGAGGCCATTCCCCCTTTTCCGAGTCGCCGAACCACAAGGTAGCTTCCGAACCGTCGCTGCTCCATATCCCCAGAGGCCAGCGCGACCAAACTGCGCAAAGAGCCTCGTCAATACTTTATCGCGCGCGGCGGGTGAAACGGAAGCAGGATGCTCATTCCGGCGAGATGGAGCGGCTGCTTGGCTCGGAAAGCAGCGTTTCAAAACCAAGTTGGCGCTGGGGACTTACAGGATCGCGATGGCGCGCCAAGATCAAATCGATCCCCTGGCGGATGTATTCGGCGACGGGAACTTTGGTGACTTCGTGCAGGCGTTTGAGATCGGCCAACTGCTCTTCGGTAATGTAGATCGTCGTCGAGACTTTCCTTCGAGACATGCGAGGCAGGATAACCGACCGGACGCGAGAGGCAAGAAACTGGGGAAACTACTCGGCGGACCAGTCTTTTTCGTATGCAGTCCACTCACCTTCTGCGCTGTCTTTTTCAGGCAAAAGCGCACGACCACGCGACAGAACAAACCACACCAGCGGAATCACTCCCCCGAACGTAAAGAGCATTCCGCCGACGGAGCGTGCATAGGTTAGCGTTTTCCACAACGTACTCTGAACAACCTCAGCAGAACGTGCGTACCAAAGGCCTCGGGTCATGCAGACGGTGAGTTGGTACAAACCGACGGGAAACAAGTCGAGGAACATCATCAGCGCGACGCCCACATTGAGCGACCAAAAGATGATGCGGATGAGTTTGGGATTCCAAGTTTCCCGTCGGAAAAGATGCTGGCAGCAAAACAACATCCCGGCGATGGCGACGTTTCCTTTGACGCCGAACATGGCCCCATGCGCGTGATTCCCGGTCAGATACGTAGCGTGCTCGTAATAGTTCACGATGGGCAGGTTGATGAGGGACCCAAACACACCCGCGCCAAAGATGTTCCAGAAGTTCACCGCAAGGATAAACAGCCACACGCCGTCCATGACGAGCACCTGTTTCCCCTGTGCCTGAAGTTCCAGAGCGCGCTTTCCTTCCTGTCGCATTTTCCACGCATCCAACGTCAGCAAAATGAGGGGAAGGACTTGCAGCGTCGAGAATACACTCCCGAGCGCGATGATCGAACTCGGTTTTGCGATCCAATAGAAGTTGTGGGAAATACCCACGAGTGCGGTCACCAAAAACAACATGACGGCCAGGAAAATCACGCGCTCGGCCATGGGACGTGTGATGAGTCCCATTTGTACGAGCAGATAGCCGACAACGACGGTGGTGAAGACCTCGAAGGTGGCCTCGACCCACATGTGAACGACCATCCACCGCCAATAATCCGAGATGGCGAAGTTGGCAGAGGGAGTCACCAGGAGTCCGAAAAACAAGAACGCGACCATGATTCCGCTGCCGTACAAAAGCCACGCGGGCACAGACCACAAATTGGCCTTGCGGAGCCACGGCTTGACGCCTCGATAGATGATGAGAATCCACAGAACGAACGCGCCAAGCAGAAGAATCTGCCACACGCGGCCCGGTTCCATGAATTCCCAACCCTGGCTCCCAAACCAATAGGCGGCGCTGTCTCCCAAATATCCAAACGGGCCTGCGTACAAGCCAAACAGCACACCGGCTCCGACGAGAACACAACCCCCAAACAGCAAATTGATGAGCCCCTTTTGTCCCTTGGGAACGTGCGCCACTCGTGGCAGAAGAAACACGGTGTACCCAATCCAACAGACAAAGAACCAGAAGATTTGCAGGGTCAGGTGCAGACTCCGAGCGATGTTGAAAGGAATGAGTTTCGGGAGGTCGATTCCCACGGTCTTGTCGGCCCGCACAAAATCGTTCGCCGCGAGAATCCCAACGAGCACCTGCACAAGAAACAGAATCATCGCAAACACAAAAAACTTGTACGTGGCTCGTTGCGTGGGTCTCACAAGCTGCGCTTCCAAATCCTCGGTTGAAAGCGCCATCTTCACACCATCAAACGTACTGCCAGGGAGTGTCTTGATTTGTCCGTAAACATACAGCACAGCGCCAATTCCCAAAAAGAGGGCAAAAATGGACAGGACGCTCCAGAAAAACGTGGGCAGCGTCGGGGAATTGCCTGCGTCAAGGTCTGGGGGCCAATTTTGGGTGTAACTGTATGTCTCCCCCGGACGATTCGCTGCGCACACCCACGCACCCCAGAAAAAGAAGGCAGACAGCGCGTCTAGATCCTCCTTTTTCGAGATGAAACCGATCGGATGAAACGCATCGGGGTCCGTTGGGTCTGTAAACATTCGCGCGAAACGTGCCTTGATTTGCTCGAAGGCCAACGCCTGCGCGGGATTCAGTTCAACTTGATCTCTTTGGGAGTCAAATCGATTTTCGTGAAGTTCGCGCTTGATTCGAGCCGAAATGGCATCGCGATCATGCTGCGTCATGGCTTGCTTCTGCGAAAGTTCACCCTCGTAAAACGAGCGCATGGACTCGACCATGTTGTGCAACGCGAGCGCAGTGAAATCGGGCCCCCTTTCGGCTCCGTCCCCCATAAATGATCCGTAATTCATGAGGCCGCGCAGGTGAAAGACCTCTTTTCCGCGCACGATTTGTTGTTTCGTGACCACGACCTGACCGCCAGGCAGCGCAAACGACGCAACCGGCGGTGCTCCGTCATACGTCGCATACCCAAGCCAAACGACCCCCGAGATGCTGATGACCGCAACCAACAAAAAATGCAGCCACCAGTTTTTCTTGGCGATGAGCCACAAGCCCATGCTTTTCGCTTTGAGCGCCGTCATGAAAACCTCCTTTTTGCGATGCACAAACCGTTTTGGGTCACACGCGGACCATTTCAGACCGCGCAACCCGTCGTACCGCAAAAAAGGCATTCTTTGCACATGTTTTTGGCAGCGACTCCTCTTGGACAGGAATGCGGACAGAAATGCGGACAGAAATGCGAACCGGGTTACGGGACGGTTTCGTGTCTGCTGCCGTCGATGTCAGAGAGGCCCAGGAGGAAAAGGAGCTGAAGCAACATCACAGCGGTGGCACCCCAGATTCGGTGTTTGGGGTGTGCAAAGTCGTGCATTTTGTAGCGCCGACCGCGCCATTCGATCGGGGGACCCTCTCGATACAAACTGGGCAAGTCGAACAGAGGCATCGTGAACGTCTCAGCCACTTCTCCAGGGTCGGGTACAAGCGGTACATCGGCGTTCAAAAGACCCACAAACGGGGTGATGGTGAATTGAAAAGGGGTTGGAATGTCATCGAGGGCGCCGAACACCTTCACACGATCATGCGGAATAGCCAATTCTTCGTAGCTTTCGCGCAGTGCCGTGTGTTCGAGGCTCTGATCCTGCGCCTCTTTCTTGCCGCCCGGAAACGCGACCTGCCCTGCATGAGTGGGCAACGTATCCGTCCGCACAATAAAGAGCACTTGGGGGTCTTCCAAAACGGCGAGATTGCCCTTCACCGGGTCCCCCGAAACCAGGAGCGGAACCAGAACCGCCGATTCCCGAAATCCAGGCAACGACAAACGCTGCGGTTCTCTACCTTGCAAAACGGACATCAGGCGGGCCGTCTCAATCCACCTCTGTTTCAACATGGGAGAACTCTCATCCACTGCATTTTGACAAGCATCAGGGGGCCACGCATGGATCGGCCTCCTGTGTCGTTCCGGGAGGTTTGGACAGGACGAACACATCATTGGACAGTATCGCGTTCACTTCGCTTTCTTTTCTGCGCAAACGCGCTTCGCTTTTTTGCGCCACATTCTCGACCACCGTGTACTTCGGAATCCGCACAGTCTGATGTTGATCCGTTTCATCCTGCGTCGTTGAAAAACCATCGTGCCGGATTCGCACGTCCGGCTTGCCGTTTGCATCAAGCAACAGTGACTCAACGGCGTCAAACCCCCCAGAATCTTTGTCCCATTTGAAATAAAGGACTTGGCTCTCGCCCTGTTCCCGCCTCAGCGTGAGTTTTTCCCTCCCGCCTTGTTCCTTGTCCCACCCAAGTTCCACAGGCTGTCCACCCAAAACAGGCAGACTCCCAAGCAACGCATCCATGAGCAACGCAGGTGGAACAGAGACTCGCAAAAACAGCGCCATGCTGCACGCAGACATAGGACTGTCTACATACCTTTGGTTCCGCACATCGAACAGTTGATACCGCTGCCCATCCGTCGTCAGCGTGAGGAGCGCCCCCGCCAGCGCACTTTCAGCCTCGACCCTCAACCACATGGGTCTCTTCACCGCAAACGACACATCCAGTTTCACCCGCCCGCCCTGGTCGTCTGGCACATCCGCTTTCGTCCGAAACCGCGCCGATTTTATCGCCTGCTGCTGTTTCGCAATCGAGAGCAACAACGTCTCTGTTTTGGGAACCGGATATGGCCGCACCAGCACCAGCTGCG
Organism: Pseudomonadota bacterium; assembly: GCA_035328405.1. GTDB lineage: Bacteria > Myxococcota_A > Polyangia > Palsa-1104 > JAEUJZ01 > JAEUKA01. The sequence continues at coordinate 4,766 of DAOLIT010000049.1, forward strand.
CCGGACACCCAGTCATACCGAACAGAAAAAGTCCGACACACAGTCCCATGCACAACCGCACTCTCCACGACGCGCTTGCGCCAATAACCGCCTGCTTCCGTCTCAGCTTCACCCGTTTGTCCTTTGCTCGCCGCTGTTCGCAGCAGCCACCACCATACCGTGCCCGCAAGCGCCTGCGCATGTTTTGACGCGCGCTTTTCGATCGAACGAACTGCGCAAAACGGGGCAAAACGGAGTACCTTCCCCTCATGACGACACAACGCATTCTGAATTTCTCCGCCGGACCCGCGATTCTGCCCGAAGACGTGCTTCTCGAAGCCCGCGACAACCTGCTTTCACTCGGCACAAGCGGCATCGGCATCCTCGAGTGCAGCCACCGTTCAAAAGCATTCGAGGCAATCCTGACTGAGACGGAAACAAACCTCCGCACACTGCTGGGCATCCCAACCGGTTATCACGTCTTGTTTTTGAGCGGCGGCGCGACGCTGCAATTTTCGATGGTGCCGATGAATTTGCTTCTGCCAGGCACCTGCGCCGACTACGTCCTGACCGGTGAGTGGTCCAAAAAGGCGCTTGTCGAAGCCAATCGAGTCGGGCAAACGCACGTCGCTGCCACCACCGAAACAACCGGTTTTGACCGCATCCCCCAAAACGACGCGCTGAACTGTTCCGAAGCCTGCGCCTACGTCCACACCACCAGCAACAACACGATTTACGGAACCCAGTGGCAACACGAACCCGATGCGAAGGGACTCCCGATCGTCTGCGACATGTCGAGCGATTTTCTATCTCGCCCCGTCGATGTTGCGCGTTACGGTTTCATCTATGCCGGTGCCCAAAAGAACGCGGGTCCCGCAGGCGTCACCCTTGCAATCGTTCGGGACAATCTGCTTCGCCTCGACAAAGCCGCTCAGGCCAAGCTCCCGATCCTGCTCAACTATCGCACATACGTCGAGCACAAGTCCCTCTACAACACCCCTCCTGTGTTTCCGATCTACATCGTGCATCTCGTTTTGCGTTGGCTCCTGCGCACCGGCGGCTTGTCTGCCATTGCCAACCACAACCGCCAAAAAGCCGCGCTGATCTACGACGCCATCGACCAATCCGGCGGCTTCTATCGCGGCCACGCCCAGAAGGACAGCCGTTCCCTCATGAACATCACCTTCAGACTCCCAAACGAGGCCCTCGAAGATGCTTTCGTCAAGGAAGCCAAGGCCAACGGAATGGACGGACTAAAGGGCCATCGTTCCGTCGGAGGCATTCGCGCCTCTGTCTACAACGCCTTCCCCCTTTCCGGTGCCCAAACCCTTGCCAATTTCATGCAAACCTTCGCCCAAAAGAACGGGTAGAACCGCGATGCAGGACCAATTTGTCAATTGGGCTTTGTTCAGCGTTTTGGAATGAGGATTCCCTTCGAAAATCTAGCTCACTGGCGTGAACGGACCACGTAGCGAGCAAGACAGACCTGCAACGGAGCACGGGTCACTTCACACCAACCACCTAGCGCCACTGACCACAACGCATCGTCTAGGATGGTTCCGTGTGGCTGCCGAACATCTACCTACGAGGGCTCCGGGACAGACAACGAAGGCCAGCTTTTGGGGGGAACGAAGGGGCGCGACAAAGGGGGACCGTCTTGGGTGTGTTCGAGCGCCGCAAGGGTCGAGTCGGGGAGTAGTGCATCACCCAGCGCCTCCCAAAGCATCGGCATGCTTTGGATGGGAAAACCCATCGCGCGCGCTGCCACGACATCGGCCAACACCGGATTCATTCCCCCAATCAGCAAACCAGCGCGGATGGGAGTCGCTCCCAGCGGTCCTTCGCCCTCCCCTGCCACGATTCCATCCACCAGCGTCAAATATCTGCGAACCGGCCCATCGTGCAGCTTCCCATTCCGATCTGCAAAAAACAGGATCTTGTTCAGATCCAAAATGGTGCGCCACAGCGTTTTGTTTCCTTCCCAACTCCCATCGATCACTTTCGGTCTTGCAGAGACTTTGGGAGCGCGCAACACCAAACTGTGATCGCCCGGAAGGGGGAAACGACTCAAGCGATTTTCCAGACTCTCTGCTGCCTCCTGCGCGCGGTCGTATTCATCCCCAGACACCGTCGGATCACCCGCCGTAAAATGCGGCAGCCAGTACTTTTCGTTCGTTAAACCGATCACACTTTTCAACGACAACGTGACCCCGGTTTTCTTGTGTGTCTTCATCTTGGGCAGGTTGATCACGACATCGGCAGACAGAACGGTCTTGGGAAGGCTGTATTCGTGTTTCCCGTCCGTGTGATGCACGACAGGCGTCAGGTAGTGGCTGCGATGAAACCGGAGTCTCTCTCCAGGTGGTGCATCCGCCCGCGCAAAGAAACTCCGTTCCTTCAAATCGACGACTTGGTATCCAAGGGGGTCGCCCAAAAGACTCTGCCGCAGCAGCAAACCTGCATTCAGAGACCGCCCCAAAGCCCGAACATCATCCAGTAGAAAGTAGGGCCTTACGCGAAAATACCGCAGGTCCAAAAAGGCGATGTCATGCCCCTGCTTTTGCAAGTACTCGACGACGGCATAGATCCCGAGCGGCCCCGCCACCTTTTCAATCTCACAGCCCTCGACCGGCGTATCGACCACACGAACCTTTCCCGATGGCCCCGTGGCGCGCAATACGTAATCAAGCACAGGACGGAGCAGAGAACCATGCGTGCTGCTGGCCAGAAGTTTGTCCCCTGTAATCTTTTGATGCAGGTTTTTCGAGGAAACCAAGTTCGGCTTGACGATCACCGAATCCCCAGGACGAATGATCTCACCCAGCGGATTCCAGGCGGGCGTCTTTGCATGCGTCGCATCCATCCCCAAACCGAGGAACAAATCTTCCACCGCAGAGTACACAGGATTCGGAGGAGAAAAAGGTCGAATGGGAACATACGCAAGGTCGGGGCGCGAAACCGTGTGAATGCGGTTTGGGGAAATCACAAAGAACTCCCTTGAGCCGGTCTGGGAGCCTTTCCCCCGCCGACAGAGACACCGATCACGTCTCGCTGAAAGTCGATGGGAATCTTGGACACAGTGGACATGTGTTTGCCTGTTCTGACAAGGGCAATGTCTTCGACAAATTCGACTTGGATGCGCATGTCGGTGCCCAAGTGCTTTCGGAACGTGTCCAGAATTTGATCGAGGATACTTTGGGAATACCGCTGTCCTTTGACGACCAGGAAGCGAATTGCGCCGCGCTCTTCCTGAATCACCTGGAAGCGTTTGATGGCGTAGTCAAATTCCTTCAGGTAGTGCGCAAAGAAGGTTCCGGGAATGTACTGGCCATCGACCCCTTGGATGATGGATTGAACCCGGCCTTCGATTCGACCGATGCGAGGGGCCCCACGACCGCACGAGCAGAGGTCTTGGGACATGGCCTCTGCCAGGTCTCCGATTCGATAGCGGACAAACGGCATGCAGTAGTTGTTCAGGTCGGTGATGACGACCTCGCCCACTTCGCCGACCTCTGCGGGGCGATTCCCGACCAGAATCTCGACCAAGTAGCCTTCTGCGACGACGTGATGGCCGTCGTGTGCCTCGCATTCATACGCGATTCCACTAAATTCGCGGCTCCCGTACTTGTCAAACACCCTGCATCCAAACGACTCTTCAATGAGCTTCCGGCTGGACGCTGGGAGTGTCTGCGCACTGGACATAAGCGCCCTCGGTTTGAGACGCATCGTGCTTTGTTTGGCGTGTTGTGAAAGATAGCGCGCCAAGAAATCGAACGCCTCGGCATACCCATCGATCAGGGTCGGATTGGCGTCTTCGATTTTGCGGATCATTTCGTCGAGGTTTTTGTCGGACAGGGCGAACACGGGAATGAATGTCCGGTTGCAAAACAGCGCATCCAAGTGCTCACGAACCACTTGCTCGAGCGACATCCCCAGCGTCTGATGCCACAGTCGAACACAGGGGTCTCCGAAGCGATATCCGGTCCATTCCTGCGCCCGCAGCGTGGCCGCCCAGCGAAATTCCAACTGACTCCGATCGGCGTAACAGACAAACGGTTCCCCCGTCGATCCGCTCGTGCTGATTTTGAGGATTTGGGACTTGTCGTGCGTCTCGGACATCATGTCAAAGTAGAGGTGCTTTCTCACATCCTCCTTGGACAACATGGGCAGTTTGGAAAGGTCTGCTTGCCCGCGAATGTCCTCGGGATGAAGCCCGACCGCCTGCATTTTCGCCCGATAGTACGGAACATTCCGATAGGCGTGCCGAACCAAGCGACGGAGCTTTTCATCCTGCAATTCCTTCGTTTGGGAAGGCGTCAACCACTGGGTGCGTTGCAACGTCTCGTAATAGGCTTCGACATCTCGCGTGATCATCCAGTGCGTCTTGTCGAACGTCGCCATGTAGGAACGCCAACGGATCTCTGAAAGGGGGTCGCGTTCGGGGGCTCTGCTGGGAACCGGATTGCGTCGCAAGTATTGTTCCGAAATGTCCGGCGGACGACGCGAAACACGGTACTCAAGCGCAGCGACTCCCAAATCGTAGAAGGTCTTTGCGCTGGCAACCAGGCTGCGGCTCCCATCCAAAAACGAGACGCCTTGCTTGCGAGATTCAAAGAGTGTCTCGATCTCGCGATAGGAATACCCCTTTGCATACGCAGCCACCATGATGAAGGACTGCCAATAAAAGTACGTCCCCTCATACGTGATGAGATCCAGAAAGACTTCGCGCGAACACATCAAAAAACCGCTTTTGTTGTCGCGCAAGGACATTCCGAATATGCCGTTGAGCAGACGATTGAGCCCTCTGCTCAAGTGGTACCGTTTGTCCTTTTGTCGTCCGACCTGACTCCGAAAACCCTGCACAACATCCACAGAGGAATCGTACAAAGTCCGACGCAAACGCAGCAAATCTTCGGGCTGATACTGAAGGTCGGCATCCATCACCGAGATGAGGACTCCGCGCGCCGCAGCCGCCCCCGTTCGCCACGCGGCAGCGATGCCCCGGTTTTGGGAATGAAAACAGCCGCGCACCTGATTCGGATGTTCGCTGGCCAACTTGCGGATGACTTGCGCGGTGTCGTCTGTGGAACCGTCATCGACCAAAATCACTTCGCCGGAAAACTGTCCCATCGAAAAGACGTTCAGCAAGCGATGAACCAGCTCCGGAATGTTGAGCTGCTCGTTCAAACAGGGAATGACAACCGACAGTTCGATGGAAGCGGAGGCTTCACCTGCGACGGTTTCGGGGGAATGTTGCGACACAGACATCGGTCCTTTTCCTCGGTTTTTCTGGGCCGCGATTTGGGCCTCTGCGAAAAGCGGCGGGGTGTATTCTTGCGCAAAAAACTCGAGCGATGTCACCTACTTTTTGGTCCCTTTTTGTGTACCTCTGCAAGGGATAGGAGTGGACTCTTTCCCACGATGCGAAGTAGGGTTTCGGAGCACAAGGAGAACCCCAAGAAATGACCCTGCGTGTGGCGAGTGTTTCCGTGGATCTCGATCCGCTCCGTTGCTATTACGAGATCCATGGTCTGTCTCCCTTTCCGACGGAACTGGAAGAAGTCGTGATGCTGCGCGCGGTCCCCCGTTTTTTGGATCTGTTTGCGGAGTGTGGCATTTCAGCCACCCTATTTGTAGTCGGACAGGATGCCCTAAAAGGCCGAGCGGGACACACCCTGTTGAGACAAGCCGCTCAGGATTCCCATGAACTTGGGAATCACTCCTTTTCGCATCCGTACAACTTGAGCCGTCTGTCTGCCGAAGCGATCGAAACAGAGCTTCTGTCTTGTGAAAATGTCCTATTGGACCTGCGAGGAACGACACAGGGGCCGTGTGGTTTTCGCGCTCCGGGATATTCGCTGTCACCGACGCTGTTTGCGACGCTTTTGCGCCTGGGTTTTCGATACGACTCGTCTGTGTTTGCGTGTCCTCCGTACTACTTGCTGAAACTCGCGGCGCTTTCTTTGCTTGCATTGCGGGGCCAGCGTTCGGGGTCGATTGTGGGTTCTCCATGGCAACAATTCGCACCGACCCAGCCGTATCGCCCGTCGAAAACGCAGCCACACAAGCGAGGGAATGCGCCGATGGTGGAACTTCCCATCGCCGTCACAAAGCACCTGCGTTTGCCCGCGATCGGTACGTTTTTGCTGCTGTCGTCCGCGTTGCGCAGGTCGCTTTTGTCAGGCATGCGACAGCAACCGTTTTTCAACTTGGAATTGCACGGAATGGATCTGCTGGATGCGAAGCTGGATGAAATTCCAAGCGAGCTGGTCGCGAAACAACCGGATTTGCGCGTGCCGCTGCACGAAAAGCGCGCGGCGCTCGTCGAGATCTTCTCTTTCCTCAAAACGCACGCGCAGGTGCTGCCCCTGTCCCACATCGCGGACCGGGAACTTGCTAAACAGGCGTGATGGTGCCGTTTTGGATGGTGAATTTCTTGGTTTGGAACTTCGTGGCCAGGCCAGCCCCAGCAGCGGTGGAGTCGATTTTGACTTCGGACTGGTTGATCAGGTGGTAGGTCGCGGTGGCGCTCGTTTCGGACACCTCGACCAGAACGAATCCGTGCTGATTCGTCGCTGCGAACACAATGGCCGGGTTCGATTCTTTGAGCGTCTGATCGAGGTTGGTCACGACCTTGGCATACGGGGGCGAATCGACGGGAAATCCCAAAGAAACTGCTGTGTCCGCAACGGTTTCTTGCAGCGTTCCCGAGCTGATGGCCGGCGTGGTCAGGGAAACCGCGACGTTTCCGCCCAGCGTCGAAGCAAAGCCCGCGTGGATGTCTCCTGAAACAAACAGCGTATTCGGAATGCTGTTCGTTTTCAGGAAATCAATCAGTTCTTGGCGTTTGTTCGGAAAACCATCCCAACCGTCCACACCGTAATAAAACGTATTTTGAAGCGTTGGTGGCAAACCGGGTGTCGTCGTCAAATCCAGGATGCCTTCCGTTGGCATCACAGAAGTGCCAATCACACGGAAACTTGTTTTGGAATCCATCAGCGTTTTTTGCATCCACTCTTGCTGATCTTTTCCAAAGACGTTTTCACTGACGCCAGAACTGACCATCCACTGGTAATAGGCATACAAATCGAACAGTGGCTTGACGACGAGGTTTCGAGATCCCATGTACGTAAACAAGCCTTGTTTTCCAAGATGTATCCAGCAAACTGCGCGCTCCATACCAATCATTGGATTGATGAAGAGTGCGGTTTGATTGGCTGCTTTCAGAACGGCATTTACGTACAAAAGCGAGACTTTTCCCGATGCCCAAGTCGCGGCTTTTTGCTCCGCGTCGGCTTGGGTAAGACCGGCTGCGAGGCAACCTTCGACAGCGGCTTGGACCAAAACGAGTTTTTGTCTTGTGTACAGCGGCGCGTCAATGTCGATGACCGCAAAATTCGGATCGTTTTGAAACACAGGATATGCGCCAAGGGCCCGCAGCGCGGTGGCATCAAGAGCGGCGCTGCCTGGGTACGCCTCCTCGGGAATCAAGTGATCGGGCCGGAAACTTCGGAAGTCCGTCACAACAAGCTGAAGGTTTTTCCCAAAGACAAAATCGCGGAACAAACGAGTGCGCGGATACAGGTTGGCCTCGTCCACTTTCAAACTGCCCGACTGAACGGCTGGATCATCGACGGGCATAAACTCGAAAAAGGCACGCTCAGCATTTTTCCGACGAGTGCCGTCCACCTCGGACACCTTGCCATTTTGGTACGTGCCCGACGCGCCCCAACAATCGTTGGAAAATTCGTGGTCGTCCCACATCAGAATCATCGGATAGCGCTCGTGGACTTTTTGCAGGTTTTCGTCGGAGCGATATCGCTTGTACAAATCACGGTATTGGCCGACGGTGGCCGCACCCAGGCGCGTGCTCGAAACAGTCACGGCACCGGCGGGACTTTTGAAAGCGACGCTGCGTGGTGTGCTCGCTGAAGTGGTTGGAACCGTCTCGTAGATGTAATCACCGAGGCCGAGCACAAAATCGAGCGGCTCATCGAGCTGTAGCAAACGCTGCCACGAGTTGTAGAAGCGTCCCTCGAAACTTTGGCAAGACCAGAACGCAAACTTGATGGGCGTTTTGTCGTCGGCAGCGGGTGCGGTGCGGGTACGCCCGGTTTGCGAAACATAGATCGCGTCGTCGCGCAGAACCAAGAAGCGGTAAAAGTAGGTCGTTTTCGGGGCAAGCCCAGTCACTTTCACGCGGAGGGTGTGATCCGTGTCCGCAGTGACCTGCATCGCTTCTCCCTCGAAAATGAAGACCGAAAATGTGTCTTCCGAGGCAACTTGCAGCTTGACCTGGCACGGTTCCGAATCGGCTGCCGGATTCACCGCGCGCGTCCACAAAATCACGCTGGTGGGTCTGGGATCGCCCGACGCAACCGACTGAGGGAAAAATGCCTTTCCATCGACGGTTTCGATGGGTTTGGGAGGGTCCTGGCAGGCTGGGAGCAGCGCCGCCGAAGCGGCCGTGGCCACCACTGTGTAAAGAAAGGAACGCCGTGTCTGTCCAGGTAGCATGTTTTTGTCGTTTTTATTTTGTGTCATAGATGACCATTTTCATGAAAGAACTCCACAAAGCCAGTGCAAATGTGCCTGGCGGATTTTTCTTCACATGGAGCCGTGATACCCTCGCGCCCCATGTCCAGCACAGCCCGAACGGATGTCGTTTCTCGTCTCGATCAGCACAAAGTGTCCTCGTATTTCGGCTGCGATACGTTCAGCCTGCGCGCGATGCAAGAGCGTTTGCCCAAAGAGGTTTTTCGCGCGCTTCGCAAGTGCATCCGAAAACGGGAACGCCTGTCTTCGGAGGTCGCCCACGTCGTCGCCCAAGCCATGAAAGATTGGGCGATCGAGCGTGGTGCCACGCACTTCACGCACTGGTTCCAACCCATGACCGGTGCGACCGCTGAAAAACACGATGCGTTCATTTCGTGGGACGAACACGGCGGCGTCATCGAGTCGTTTTCGGGCGTGCAACTCGTGCAGGGCGAGCCCGATGCGTCGAGTTTTCCGTCGGGCGGCTTGCGCACGACGTTCGAGGCGCGCGGCTATACGGCCTGGGACCCGGTGAGCCCGGCCTTTTTGATGACGGGTCCGCTTGGAAAAACGCTGTGCATTCCGACGGCGTTTATCGGCTATCACGGCGAGGCGCTCGACCACAAAGTTCCGCTTCTGCGCGCGATGGATTTTGTGGGACAGCAAGCGACGCATTCCCTGGCGCTGTTTGGTCACGAAGGCGCGGTCGTCACGTCGCAGTGCGGCGCGGAACAAGAGTATTTCCTGGTCGATTTGGACCTGTACAAAGCCAGACCGGATTTGATGTTTTGCAACCGCACGCTTCAGGGAGCGCGTCCGCCCAAAGGTCAAGAGCTCGAAGACCACTACTTTGGCGCGATCAAAGAACGCGTCCTGCGGTTCATGCAGGATTTGGAAATGGAGCTGTTTCGCCTCGGAATCCCCGCAAAAACGAGGCACAACGAAGTCGCCCCAAACCAGTTCGAGCTGGCCCCCATTTACGAGCCCGCCAACGTCGCTGCCGATCACAACCAGCTCTTGATGGAAGTGATGAAAAAAGTGGGCGAGCGGCACCGGTTGGCCGTGTTGCTCGGAGAAAAACCGTTTGCGGGAGTCAACGGATCTGGAAAACACGTCAATTTCAGCCTGTCGAGCGACGACGGACAAAACCTGTTCGATCCCGGTCATTCGCCCGAGGAAAACCTGCAATTTTTGTACTTTTTGTCGTCGGTGTTGCTCGGAATGTGGCGGCACGGTGCGGTGCTCCGTGCGGCGGTGGCTTCGGCGACAAACGACCACCGACTGGGTGCCAATGAAGCGCCGCCCGCGATCATGTCGGTGTTTTTGGGCGAACAACTTGGTCGGATTTTGGACCAGATCGAAACCGGAGGTGCGGTGTCGTCGTCGGAACGACAGCAGCTTGATTTGGGGATTCCTGCGCTACCCGTGCTCGCCAAGGATTACACCGATCGCAATCGGACGAGTCCGCTCGCGTTCACAGGCAACAAATTTGAGTTTCGCGCGGCGGGTGCCGGGCAGGCGATCGCGGTCCCGCTGACGGTGATTCAAACCATGGTCGGCGACGCGCTCGGGTGGATGAATCACCGGGCGCGCGAGCTTGCGACCACCCACAACCACGATCTGCGACACGCCGCGATGCTGGTGATTCGCGAAACGATTGCGATGACGCGGGCGGTTCGTTTCGACGGAAACGGCTATTCGCACGCTTGGCGCGAAGAAGCCGAAAAACGCGGTTTGCCGCACGCAAAAAATACCGTCGAGGCACTGGCGACGTGGGAACAGCCGTCCGTGCAGAACTTGTTTTCTGCGTCGGGTGTCATGTCGCACAGCGAACAGGAAGCGCGCATCCACGTTCGACACGAGCAGTACGCCAAAAGCGTCCTCATCGAGGCTCAGGTTCTGCGCGAGATGGCCGAGACGCAGATTCTTCCGTCCGTCTTGCAGGATCTGAAACAAAAAAGCGAGTCGCTCAAGGCGGGTTTCCCGTTGCCGGCGGTGGGCCAAGCACTCGAAACGGAAGCGTCGCTCACCAACGATGCGTTTGCTCGGCTGTCCGCGCTAAAAGAAGCCGTCGCGCAGACCGACGCCATCGAGGTTTTGCACAAACGCACCGCCGAATTTGCGTCGCAAGTCTTGCCCGCCTGCAAACGCCTGCGCGAAACCCTCGACGCACTGGAAGACCTGTGCGACGCCCGCCTCTGGCCCCTCCCCCGCTACCGCCACCTCCTCGCCCCACTGTAGTCCGTCGGAATACCAATCTTTTGTTGATAAGGCCGATTGTGACCCACAAGCCGATAAGATTGAGTGCTCCCTGAATTCTATTTATTGATTGGACAACCTCGACCACGTTTTTTCTTTAGCAATTTTTGAGACATTTTTTGATTTGTAGATGTTCTTGGGGTCGGGATCGTCCCGTGTGTTGCCAAGAATTACTCCCATTTTGGGGCCGGATATGTGGAAATGCTGTTGGGATAGTGCTTGGGGTGGCGAAGGACTGCGTGGAGTTCTGGTGTGGAAGCCGCGCGGTGGGTTGGGTGGTTAGAGTCGGCTTCGGGCTTCTTCTAGAGGGCCGACCATGTAGAAGGCGCTTTCGGGCCAGCGATCACATTCACCGTTCAAAATCGCAGAGCAACCGGCGAGGGTGTCTTTCAGGGCGACGGTGCGACCGCTGCGTCCGGTGAACGCCTCGGTCACAAGGAACGGCTGCGTCAAAAAGCGTTGCAAACGGCGGGCGCGGGCGACGGTCAGACGGTCCTCTTGCGACAATTCCTCGAGGCCAAGCATGGCGATGATGTCTTGCAGTTCGCGATATTGCGCGAGCGTTTTGCGAACGGCCTCGGCAATGCGGTGGTGTTCTTCGCCGACGAGGCGCGGATCGAGCAAATTCGACGACGAAGCGAGCGGATCGACCGCAGGATAAATGCCCTCCTGTGCGATTTTCCTAGACAGCACCAAACTGGCGTCAAAGTGGGAAAAAAGCTGGGCGACGGCTGGATCGGTCAGATCGTCGGCGGGAACGTACACGGCTTGGATGGAAGTCACGGACGAGCCTTCGACGGACGTGATGCGCTCCTGAAATTCGGCGACCTCGGTGGCCATGGTGGGTTGGTATCCGACGCGCGACGGCAAACGACCCAACAGGCCGGACACCTCGCCGCCGGCTTGGATGAAGCGAAACACGTTGTCGATGAGGAGCAACACATCGCGTTTTCGCTCGTCGCGAAAAAACTCGGCGAGCGTCAGCGCCGACAAACCCACGCGCCATCGCGCACCGGGCGGCTCGTTCATTTGGCCAAAGACGAGCGTCGTGTTTTTCAGCACGCCCGATTTCTGCATATCGAGCCACAGCTCGTTTCCTTCGCGCGAACGCTCGCCGATGCCCGCAAAGACCGACACGCCGCCGTGGCTTTGCACCGTCGCAAAAATGAGTTCCATCAGCAACACGGTTTTGCCGACGCCCGCGCCGCCGAACAAACCGGCTTTGCCGCCGGCTCGGAGCGGCAAAAGCAGGTCGATGACCTTGATGCCGGTGAAAAACAGTTCCGGTGTCAGTCCGTGTGTGCGCAAAGGCGGCGCACTCCGATAAATCGGTCGGCGGGGAGTGTCCTCGGGAAGCGGGGCCAACGTATCGAGCGGCTGCCCGAGCAAGTCGCACAGCCTGCCGAGCATGTGTTCACCGACGGGAATGTGGATGCACTGGCCGGTTCGGACCACCGTCTGTCCGCGTCGCAAACCAGCGGTGTCGTGCAACGCCACACACCGAACCACCCCCTTGCCGAGATGCTGCTCGACTTCGAGGGTCAGGGTTTGCCCGCCTTCGCTCACATGAAGGGCTTCCAAAATGGCCGGCAATTCGCCCGTGTCGAACCTCACGTCCACAATCGAGCCGCGAATCCGAATGATCTGCCCGTTTTTTTCCATGTTTCAGGTTTCCAACAGCAACGAGCTGGCCGACGACACTTCGAGAATTTCGCTGGTGATGGAATCCTGCCGTTCGGTTTGTTCGAGCAAACGCAATTCCGTCAGCCGGTCTTGCAGGTTGCGATACGACGAATCCATCGCGGAAAAGCGGGCGGCCTGTTCGGACGCAAACGCCGACGCAATCAGAAAAGTCACTTGGGCGAACACATATTCCTCAAGAAGCTGAGCCGTGAGCTGCTCGACGGGCAGTGTGTGGAGCGGTGGTTCTTTCGAGTGCATTTTCGGCAAAACGTGCGGCGGAAACAGGCGCTCCTTTCGCGGCTCGAACGTCGCGGGACCGCGCAGAAACGCAAAAACAACATCAATTTCCGTCACTTCGCCTCGCCCGATTCGGTCAAAGAGCGCGCGGACCAGTTCTTGTGCCGTGCTGGAAACCGCGGCGAGCGTCGTCGGCATGTTCATCGAAGCGAACATCGGCACGCCTCGTTCTTCCGCGTACCTTTGGCCCCTTTTGCCCAGCACAAACAGCGGAGGAGTGGGCTTTGTCTGCGCAAGTTCCACAAGCGCGCGAGACAACAGAGCTTCATTCAGCCCACCGACGAAACCATGCTCGGACAAACACACGACAAGCAGAGGAGCTGGGCCCGTCGTCTCGGTTTCCTGTTTCGTCGGACCCGACAGCAACGACAAACCCTGTTCGAGCGCGTGTCGCGTCGCCTCGGCATATCGCAAAAGACCTGAAAAATACTGGGCTGCCTGTCCTCGCCGGGCCGCCGCCAGCTGTCGCATCGCTTGCGACAGTTCCGATAGCTTTTGCACCGTGCGGATTTGGGCGGCAAGTTCCTGCGCACTCACGACGGGTCCTTTGGTGGCGATTCGTCGGTTTGGGGCGCAAGTTCTGCGCAAACGGCGCGAAACAGATCGGAAAGTTCTTTTTCTTCCGCGTCGGTCAGCAGTTGTCCGTTTTCGATGCGCGTCGCGAGCGACTCCTGGTCTGTCTGCAAACGCTTGCCGAGCACATCGCGAAACAGCGGCACCCTCGACACGGGAAGTTCGTCGAGTGCGCCTTGCTCGATTGCACGCAACAACGCGACTTGGTGAGCAGTGGACAGAGGCTGAAACTGCGGCTGCAACAGGGCAGCGCGCACTCGTTTGCCACGATCGATGATTTTTTGCGTTTTTTCGTCGGTAACGCCGCCAAAACGAGTGAACACTTCGAGTTCCAAAAACTGCGCGTACGACAGCCGCAGCGTTTCGGACACTTTGCGCAACACCGGAATCTGCGTTTTTCCACCGACGCGGGAAACGCTTTTGCCCACATCAATCGCCGGTTTTTGGCCCTCGTGAAACAAGCGCGGTTCTAAGAAAATCTGCCCGTCGGTGATAGAAATGAGATTGGTCGGAATGTAGCTCGACAGATTCCCGGCGAGCGTTTCGGCGATGGGCAGCGCGGTCAGCGAACCTCCGCCGCGTTCCGTCGACAATTTCGCGGCGCGTTCGAGCAAGCGCGAATGCAGATAAAACACGTCGCCCGGATACGCCTCGCGGCCCGGCGGTTTGCGCAGAAGCAGCCCAATCTGTCGGTGAATCTGCGCGTGCTTGGTCAGGTCATCCAAAATGAGCAGCGCGTGCCCACCCCGTTCCATGAAGTATTCCGCCATCGCACACGCTGCATACGGCGCGATCCACTGCAAACCGGCGGCAGCATCCGACGCAGCGACCACGCACAGACATCGCTCTTTGGGACCTTTTTCCAACATGGCTGCGACCGCTTCGTTCACCGCTGAGGCTCGCTGACCAATCGCGGCGTAAATGCAAACCACGTCGGTGTTCTTCTGACTCAACACGGCGTCGATTGCAATCGCGGTTTTGCCCGTAAAACGGTCGCCGATGATGAGTTCACGCTGACCTCTGCCGAGCGGCAACATCGCATCGATCGCCGTCGTGCCGGTGTGCAGCGGTTCGGTCACGGGCTGACGGTGCGTCACGCCAGGCGCGGGCCGTTCGATGGGCAACATCTCTTGCGTTGTGGGCACCGGTCCTTGGTCGAGTGGCTGCCCGAGCGGGTCCACGACACGTCCAAGCAACGCTTCACCGACGGGAACTTGCAAAACTTGACCTGTTCCACGCACGAGAGAACCCGCCCAAATTCCGTCCTGTTTGCCAAGCAACACACAACCCACCAAATCCTCGTCGAGCGTCACGGCCAAGCCGCGCGTTCCCGTCGAAAAGGTGAGCACCTCAAACATCGCGGTTTGAGGTAGGCCTGCGACTTGCGCCACACCATCGGCCAGCGATACCACTTGCCCAAGCGATTCGGCCTTCACCGACAAGTCCAAATCGCGCAGTTTTTGGGCCGTGGTTTGCGCAAACTGGCGGACGCGAGGCGCAAAGTCGCTCATGTCGGGAAAAGCTCCGTTTTGACCTTGCGCAACGCCTCGGAAAGATGCAGCGCGAAAGACAAATGTCCCAGCCGCAACTCGAGACCCCACAGCAACTTGGGCTCGACGGTACAGGCCAGAGACACCGTACCGCCGCATGCTCGCGAAAGTTCATGTTCCGCAAGCCGCACGAGCTCGTTTTCGAGCGGACTCACCGACGCAAGTTCAGCCCCGTTTTGTCGCACACTCGAAAACACCGAATCTTGTTCGGCCTGCGGAAGCGCGGCGATTTGCGAAAGCGAAAACCGCACAGCCTCAAGCGGGTTCGTTTCAACGGCCTTGGATGACAGCAATTTTTGCGCAATCAAAAGACCGAGTTCGAGCGCGTGCTGCTCAAGCTGCTTCTGAACTTTTGTGCGCTCGTTTTCCAACAGCACGTTTTGCCGGGCTCGTTCGGAATCGAATTTCAGTTCCATTGCGGTCCGAAACGCGGACGCTTCGGTTTCTGCCTCGGCAAGCGCCTGGTTTCGCAGCGCCTGTTTTTCATCCGCAAACACCGCGAGTTTTTGCACAAATTCCGCTTTGAGCGCTTCGGCTTCGCGTTTTTCCGAGGCTGTCGCTTCCTGCTCGCGCTGGATCTTCTGCTTTCGCTCGGCAATCACCGCCAAGATCGGTCCATACAAAAACCGCTTGAGCAAAAACACCAGCACAAGAAAGTTGATCGTCTGAAACGCGACGTTGAGCAGCGAAACGTGCATCGATTACTTGACAAACGGGTTGGCGAACAAAAGCACCAGGGCGACGACCAAACAGTAAATGGCCATCGCTTCGATCATCGCGAGACCGACGAACAACGACCGAGAAATCGTCGGGCCCGCTTCGGGCTGGCGCGCGATCGCTTCCATCGCGGCTTGGATGGCTCGACCTTCGGCAAACGCAGGTCCAATCGCGCCGAAGGACACGGCGACGACGGCACCGAAAATGCTGGCCACTTGAACGGTCATGCTCGATGGGCTCCTTGAGTGGATTCGGGGGTGTGGTCTTCGACTGCCGCAGCGATGTACACCGAGGCCAAGACGGTGAAAATGTAGGCTTGCACCGCACCTGTAAACAGGCCAAACGCGATGATCGGAATCGGCACGAGCAAGCCCGCCACCGACACAATCACCGCCAAAATCAAGCCGTGGCTCATCAGGTTGCCAAACAGCCTCATGGACAACGAAAACGTCCGCGTGATTTCCGACAGCAGGTGAATCGGAAACAGCAAAGGCGTCGGACGAAAAAAGTGCTTCAAATACCGCCAAAGACCGTGCCGCCGAATGCCGAAGAAATAGACCGATACGAACACGGTCAAACTCAGCGCAAACACGGTTTCGAGTCGCTCCGTCGGCGGCGCGAGGCCCGGAAAAAGCGACAGCGAATTGGCGCAAAGCAGAAACAGAAAAAGCGTGCCCAGCAAAGGCAAATAAGGTCGCCCGTCTTTGCGCGTCACTTCCTCGATTTGCTCGAGCAGCGTCGTGACAATGACTTCACAAATGGCTTGCACTCGGCCTGGTTCGGGACGCAGACGGGACCGCAAAACCAGCGAAAAACCGCTCAAAAACAGGGTCACACCGGCGCTCGTCAGGAGCGAGCCGCTGACGGACAGCGGTCCAAGGCGAAACAGCTCCGGCTCATGGAGCGGCGAGGTCATCCGATTGCCTCCGCAGCCACACATACAGAAGCAGATGTGTAGGCACAAAACCGACCAAGCCGGCCAGCAAAAAGCGTTTCCCGAACATACCCAGCAAGACCATCACACCGATGAGAACCACCAAACGAATCACATGAAGTGCAAGCGCAAGCCCTTGACGCCCTGCCTGTGCGTAAAGGTGTGTGTTCACCCGCAGAAGCAGCACATAGCTTGTCGCAAGACCTACGCCCAGAAACAAACCCAGTGCCTCTTTCATGACCGAACTCCTTTGCGCTCCATGAGAGCACAACTGCATTCGTCTGGGCGCGTTTTTCCTGCGTCGCTGCTCAACACGTTCAGGTGCGCCGAAAATCGAAACTCGGTCGCTCGGGCTTGCCATAGCTTTTCAGGGCACCACGCGCGCCTGTCGCGTTTTCCCGAACGAAAATCCAGTTTTGCCACGCCGACAGCCGACCAAACACTTTGCCGGGCATCGTGTCCGGGCCCGGAAAACGCAGGTTTTGCTCCATGCCGGTCAGCGCGTCGGGCGACAGGCTGACTCGCTCTTCGACGGCAAGCCGCAGCGTATCGTCGAAATCCAAATCGTCTGCCAGCACCGTGCAAAAACCGAATTCATCGGCTTCTTGTGCCGAAAACGGGCCTTGCGCGCCGCGCGCGTGAAGTTCCTGTTCTTTTTCTGGCTCGTCGAGGCAACGAAGTCCCAGGCGAGACAGGCCGTTGTCGCACAAAAGCACACCCGCATTCAGCGGACTCATCGCAAGCTGAACCCTGGGATCGTCGAGGACGTAGCTCCGATCTGCGGCAAGCAAAAGCTCCAAAAGAGAGCCAGCGAAACAACTGTCTGGCTCGACGACGGCAAAAAACGACTTTGCGGTCATGTCCAGACGCCGCAGCACACGAGCCATGTTCAAAAGCACTTCGTTCGCCAGCCAGTCCCGCCGCAGCGCATGAAGCGAAGCATCCGCCGAAACGACATGGGCCCGTTCGCCGCGAGTATGCAGCAACACAAGGCCCACCGTCGGATAGTGAAACCGCAACCGACACAGCGCATCGTCGAGTTCTCGAAATGCGCGCAGCGCCCACAAGTCACCATGGCTGGCCAGACGGAATACATCTTGTGCGGCATGCACGGTTTGGTCGGCACCGGGACCGTGCATCGTCAGGTGAGCTGTCCGAGACGCCAAATCGATCGTCACCGTCACAAACCGGTAACGCAACGCAGCCTCTTCGACGGAAGGCGAAAGCGGTTCAAGCGAAATGCCCGTTTTGGGCGCATTGCCAACGGCCTTGTTGCTCTCAGCGCGCTTGGCCGCCTGCTGGGCACGTTCGCTGATGGCTTGCGCGAACCGGCTGCGCGGCACCATCGCATCGACCAAACGCCATTCCACGGCTCGTTTGCCTCGGATGCCCTCCGCCAGCGTCGAAAACACGTCCGCCCGGTCGCGTCGCACTTTTCGTTTGTCCACAAGTCGAGTCAAACCGCCCGTCCCTGGAAGCACACCCAAAAGAGGCACTTCAGGCAAAGACACGGTGCTCGATCCATCGTCGATGAGGACAATTTCCGCACAAGCCATGGCCAGCTCGTACCCGCCGCCCGCACACGGCCCAGAAACCGCCGCCAAATACGTCTGTCCACTGTGTCGGCAAGCGTCCTCAATCGACAGCCGCGTTTCGTTTGTGAACTTGCAGAAATTGACCTTAAAGCCGTGGCTCGACTGCGCCAGCATGTGGATGTTTGCGCCCGCGCAGAAAATTCGATCTTTTGCTGACGAAATCACGACAGCAGAAACCTCTGGATGCTCAAAACGCAAACGCTGTACCGCGTCGGCCAGTTCCAAATCGACGCCCAAATCATACGAATTGAGCTTGAGCACATAGCCCGGCACCAGCGGCTCGTCTTCGCGAATGGAAAGCAGCAAGCGCGCCACGTTCCCATCCATTTCCAAACGAATATGCCGATACTTTTGAGGGTTGGTTTCAAACGACGAGGGCACAGACTGCACGGCCTCGTTTATGTGGGTCTCCATGTCTCTACTCCATCCGATCCTCGGCCAGATTCTCGAAGCGCGTATATTGGTTTAGAAATGTCAGCCGCGCAGTGCCAGTCGGACCGTTGCGCTGTTTTCCTATGATGATTTCAGCAACGCCTTTGTCGTCCGTCTCTTTGTTGTAAAATTCATCACGGTAGATAAAGCAAATTAAGTCCGCGTCTTGTTCGATTGCGCCGGATTCGCGCAAATCCGATGCAAGCGGACGTTTGTCTGCGCGCGTTTCTACAGAACGATTGAGCTGAGACAACGCCAGCACTGGCAGCTTGAGTTCTTTGGCCAAGGCCTTTAAGCCGCGCGATATTTCGCTGATTTCGCGTTCTCGATTTTGTTCGCGTCCGTGCGGCGGACCTTGCACAAGTTGCAAATAATCGAGCACGACCAAACCTTGTTGCGCTATGCCATCGGGAAATACGCCGGGGTCGGCTCTCCAGCGACGGGCTTTCGCGCGAATTTCCTGGAGCGTTGGTGAGCCGCTGTCGTCAATCCACATGGGCGCCTCAGCGATTCGACCCGCTGCCTTGGTGATGTTGATCCAATCGCGCGTTTCCAAAAAACCCGAACGGAGCTTGTGCGACTCGACGCGGGCCTCGCTGCACAACACACGTTCCAACAGCGATTCTTTCGACATTTCCAGCGAAAACACGAGCGCCGGCACACCGTGATTCAGCGCCGCATTTTGCGCACAGTTCATCACAAAAGCCGTCTTTCCCATCGACGGACGGGCGGCGATGATCACCAGCTCACCCGGTTGAAAACCTGCGGTCAATTCGTCGAATTTCGCAAAATCCGTCGGCACGCCCGTCACGGCTTGCTTGCGTGAAAAGCGTTGCTCGATGGCTTTGATCGCCGAATGGAGCACGCGACGCACAGGCTCATAACTTTGTCGATTGGAGCGGTTGGCAATCTCGAAAACAGCTTGTTGCGCCGAGTCGATGTAGTCGTCCACTTCGATGTCGTCGGAATAACCACGTTCCAAAATGCCCGACGCAGCCAAAATGAGCCGTCGCGCAGTCGATTTTTCGCGCACGATGCGAGCGTGAAATGCGATGTTCTCGACGGTGGCGACTTTGTTGCAAAGTTCGGCCAAATACGCCTCGTTGCCGTGAGCCGCGAGTTTTCCCATTTGCCCGTTTTTTTGGATTTGCTCAGCGACGGTAACAAGGTCAATCGGACGCGTCCGCTGATCCAAATCGACCATCGCAGAATAGATGGCCTCGTGTTTGGCGTCGTAAAAATCGTCGGCGTTCAGGATGTCCGCGACTTGCGTCATGGCCCGGCCTGAAAACAGCAAACCGCCGACGACCGACTCCTCGGCGTCTTCGCTGTGCGGCAACACACGTCGCCCAGGCGGACTGCCAGCCTCGGGAGGTTTGGCATGGACGGCTGCGGCGGGTTGTTCGCTTCCCGAAAACTGCCTTTTTGACACGGCGGCACTCTAGCACGCCAAACGATTACGGCGACGAGAACAAAGCAGGCGTCATCCGCAACAGGGCATAAAAAAGCGCCGTCACCAGCAGCATCACCAAGGACAGCCAAACAAACGGAATGCGTTCGTGAAGCCGTCGTCGGCCAAAAAACCGACCGCGCGACCTGCGTTCGATGAGTTCGGGCACTTTCTGCGACAAATCTTTGGGCGACGACACGGGCGCAAGTCCAGACAAGAGGGAGCGGGCCGAATCTCCGTCCTCATCGCTCGGAACATCGGACATGTCTTTTGCGTCGTCGTCATCGGCAAGAAGGCCGTCGTGTTTTTGGTCCGAGTTTTTTTCCGCTGGCTCACTCATGTTCCCTGTGACTCCGCCCCCTTTTTGTTGGGAGTGCCCTATTTCGTGTGGCGGGCGATTTCCGCTTTCAGCTGAAGACGCGCTCTGTGCAGCCTCGACTTCACCGTGCCCTCTGCAAGCCCTGTGACTTGCACGATTTCTTCATAGGACATTTCCTCGACATCGCGCAGCACGAGCAAGAGGCGATGTTCCTCGTCGAGCTTGGTAATGGCGCGTTGCAGGATGTGGTGAATTTCCTGACCTTCCAGCGCTTCGACCGGACTTGCGTGCTGTTCCCCGAGGGTGCCCTGCGTCGAACCGAGCATCTCTGCCTCCGCCGCATCATCCAGCTCGCCCGTCTGTTTGTGCGCACGCCGCTTGAGGTATTTGATCCGATTTTTGCAGTGGTTCGCCGCGACGCGATACAGCCAAGTCGAAAACTTGGAATCCCCACGAAACGTGTCGATGCACTTGAACAGCGTGACGAACACTTCTTGCGCCACGTCCTCGGCCTCGGCCTGGTTCCCAAGCATCCTGTAGACCAAGTTGTAGACCTTGTCCTGATACAACTTGACGCACCGCTGAAAAGCTTTTTCGTCGCGTTCTTGCAGTCGCCGAACCAGCTCTCCCTCGTCGCGCAGGTCCATGGCTAGTTCCCGTTGCCCGAAGCGCCGTCGCGCAAAATGCGGATGCCAAACAGAAGCACGGTTTCCGCGCCGGAGGACACTCGTTGGCGAAACGACACATCCACAGCAAAGCCGGAATCTTGGGCCACGTAACCCAAACCACCGCTGACATGGTGTCCGCGCAAAAAATCGTCGTACAGATACCCGAGACGAACCGGCACTTTCCCCGCGATGGTCCACTCAGCGCCCGCGCCGACTCGAACCGTCGTCTGCCTGGTTGTTTCGTTGCACGTCGCGAAAGTCATGTCCGCACAGGTCTCGTGGCCGGTGAAGTCTATCACGGTGTCCGCAGCCAAAAGCAGCCTGTTGCCGAAGTCATAGCCCAAACCAATTCCGAGCAGCGTGGGAAGTTCGACGCCATGCGGCCACAGGTTTTGTCCGACCACACCGACGTGAAATCCGGCAAAGGGCCGCAGCGCAAGACCGATGTCGAACGTGACCACGCTTCCGACCGAACCCAAATCCACGCTGTTTTCTCGATCGATGCGGCTGTCGGCTGCGGTTTGCGCGGGTGGTGCGATGTCGCTGCCCAGTTGCGCTCGCAATGAGTAGTACGCGTATTTCAGCGAACCCCCGAGTGAAAACCGTTCACCGAGCGGTATCGCGAGCGACGCGCCCGATTCATGGCCGTCTCGCACAATCGGCGCATCCACGACTTTCTGCACAAGTTCATCGCCTCCGGCCCGCAGTCGGAAACCGAAGCGTGGTGTTTCGTGCAGGTAGTTGTAATAAAGCCCAAGCGCGAAATAGCGATTCGTCACCGAATCGGAAATCGAGGCGTGCAAAAAGTGCCCGAGCGACGGAAGCCGCAAGCTGTAAAAACCGCTCGCCTGAAATTGTTTGGAAAGCCCGAGCCCAGCCGGATTGAGCAGCATCGCTTCACTTTGCGAAGCCATCGCCCGCAGCGTGTCGCCCATCCCGAGCGACCGGATTCCAACCACCGGCTCGGCGGCGTATGCCTGTGGCGCACATGCCACACATGAGACCCCAAAGAGCCACATGCACGCACGTCGAACAAACGACGACCCGTGCCGTCGCATCAAAGCGCCTGCGCGGCAATGCCGATCTGGGTCAGCCAACTTTCGATTTCGCGCAAATCTCCCGTCGGAGCGGCCCACAGTTCAGCCGGACGCAAATCTCGCAACCCCCACGGCTCAGGCACACCGCGAGTCAAGACAAACGCCTCTTCCCCCAACCGCCCGAGCACCGCCGGACACACCGTGTGTTCCGCGCGCGACTCTTCGTGCAGGTCCAAATCGTCCCAAGCGTCCTCGTCTTTCGGAGGCAAAAGAAACGGCAAACGCGCCCGCTCGCGGACGGCGGGCAAGTCGGACACATCGACCTCGACGAGCCCCCGCTCACACGAAAGCGTCAGCCGACCTTCCACCACGCGGCGCTCCACCAGCAGAATGTTCCCAAGCGAGCTTTGAAACACCGGCAGCCAACCTTCCAAATGCCCGGTTCGCGCCACGTCCGCAAACGTCAATAGATAGAGCCGATCGTCGTGCATTTTCCTGGCCAAAAGACCGCCCGGCACAGGAACCACCTCGACGAAACCATAGTCGTGTAGCGCCACCGCCTCCGTTCCCCCAAGCAGCCAACTGCCCGGCTGGTGCGGCGTACATCCGAAAAACACGCTCGCGGCCCCGCAACTTCGGACAAAACGAGCCATCACTGCCCCGACATCCATCGCGTTGCCCGGATCTTTCAGACGGCGATCACCATTCAACACACAAAAATCGTCTCGCAGCGCGTGAATGCTGTCGAAGTGATACAGCCGGTCCGGCACCCCGTCGTCCTGTTTGTCCGGCCAGCGCAACGCCATTTTTTCTGCAACGCGCACCGTTTCCGACGTGATGGACCCTGGCACAGATGGCAGCGCAAGATAAATCCGCCCCGACGAAGCAAGCGCCAAAAAGAGCACGCTCCTGGGCGACAGACCACGTTGTTTGAGCGTTCCCAAAGAGCGCAGAAGGGCTACATGTTCTGAATAACTTTCGATCTGCATGCGCTGAGATTGCTTTGCCCGACGGCAAAGTCAAGCTTCTGCCGCACACTGCATCCCAAAACACCAAAAAACCGAGATCCAGTCTTGACTTGGACTCCTCCCAATAAGGAAGATCACCCTTGGAGGAGACTTGTGACCATTCGCAAGAACGCACGTAGGGCAAGGCTTTCCCCTTTTGGGTTTTGGCTTGTCTCCTGTTTGACTCTGTCGGTTCTGTTTTCGCCCGTCTCGGCATGGGCGAAAGAGAAAGTGTTGCTTCTGTCCGTGCTCCGTGAGGGTCGGCCCGACGCGAAGTTGCTCAAAATCGCGCAAGACCGGCTCAAGAAGGCCGGCGAAGAACTTGTGCCGAGCGGCGATCTGACCAACACCGAACGCAAGTGTGTGCAACAGGAATGTCTGCTCACCCTCGCCGCCAGCAAAGGCGCGGATTTGGTGCTCGCCGGGACAGTGCAAAAAAGCAAAGGCGGCAACCAATCGCTCGGCGTGCTTCTTTACGACTTCAACAAAACGAAGGCTCAAGAGCTGTCTAGTGATTGCGATCGTTGCAGCCCCGACATGCTGTCCACGCAACTGCACGAGCTGTTCGTTCGTGCGGTGGCTGATTCCCGAGGCGAAAACTCATCGAACGCAGCCGTTGCAAAAGCGCAACAGGCGGAACAAGAAAAAAAGCCGGTCATCGTCCTTGGCATGACGCCGCCCAAAAACGGCACCGATCCCGTCGCGAATCCTGGCCAAACGGACCTCACGACCGGTCTCAAACAGCCGTTTGCTGCGACGACAACGGCCACTCAAACCACCACGACCAATCCAAAAGATCCCGAACCCCTCGCGGTGGTCACGGGTGGCCCGATTCCCCCCAAACCTGCGACCGCCGAACCGCAACCGCTTCCACCGCCGACCGTCGAGCAGCCCCCAAAGCCCGCATCGTCTTCGATTCTCACCCTCAGTCCCAAACGAAAAGTTCTGGCGGGTGTTCTGGGCGGGTTGGCCTTGGGGTCGCTTGTGGCAGGAGTTGCCCTGACCGCAACCGACGGCAACGCAACCGGGATGGATTGCAACGCATCGTCGGGCGTGCCAAAGATCTGTGTGCTTGACAACAAAGTGCCATCGTCGATTGGCTACGTCATGGCGGGAGCGTTCACCGTGGGCACGGTGCTGACCCTTCTTTGGCCTGAAAACAAGCCACAGGTCAAAGAAAGTTCGGTTGCGGAGGCGGCAAAATGAGTCGTTTGAAGTGGGTTGTTCTCGGGCTTTCTGTGGCCCATTCCTCGTGTGCAGTCAGTCTGTGCGACCAAGATCCAACCGATCCGCGTTGCGTCACAGACCAGACGCCATCTGAAACGCTGACCGTGATGCCCAGCCGGCTGCCCCGCCAAGGCGCGCAACTGACTGTGCGTTTGGGTCAAGGTCCCGGCGTTGTGACGCTGCGTCAAAACGGCAAACAGGTTTCGCTCGGGTCCCTGGGAGACGGCGTGCTCCAAATCAACGTGACCCAAGCCATGCTCGACCAAGGGCCGATTTCTCTTGGTACCGCCCAGGTCGTCGTGGCACGCACAGGCAAAGCCGACGCCGTGATGCCCATCAGCATCTTCGCTGAGCCTCAGTTTGGTGCCCTGCTGACCTTCGACACGCAGCCTGCCGGAGAAACCCCCGAAGGTTTGGCGATCAAACCCGCCGGCGGTTTTTTGGCCTTTCAGTCTTTCCCACGAGCCACCGGCACTGGGCGCAGCCAGCATTTCGTCGATTATCAAATTACATCCGACCAAATCCAGCTCATCGGGCCCGCGTTCGCCAACTACTCCATCGCACCTTGGGCCGATCGACCTGCCCGCGCCGTTTTCCTTTCCAAAACCAACCGAGCGATCGCGTTTGGGCGAGATTTGTATGGCAATGCCGACGCCATCCAAACCGACTCATGCAGTCTTTCGCCCGAGATTTGTACGACCCTGGCTGGCCAGCTCGATTTCCAAAAAGTCATGGGACTCGCGGTCGATCCCAAAGGCACCGTGCTGGCGGTCCAATCCGATGCGGAACTGTACGTGTACCAAACCGGAGACCCATTGCTCCTCGCGAACCGATTGGCGATCACGGGCGGTCAAACTGCACGCGCTGACCAAAAAGCCGCGCTCGGAGACCTCAACGGCGACAAACAGATCGATCTCGTCACCTTCGCAGCCGGCGAGCCTTTCGTATTTCTGGGCCAATCGAGCGGCGCCTTCCAATTCGACGCCACCTGGAGCAGCAAACTCAAAACCGCCCTGCCCAGCGTCCCGACCGCCGTCGCCTCCGCAGACCTGGATGGAGACGGCAACGACGATCTCGTCATGGCCTCTGGCAGCAGCGTCCAAGTGTTGTTCGCGCAACCTGAAGGCGCGTTCGTCGTTTCCCCCGCGCTCCCCGGCATGAATGCTGTCGATCAAATCGCGATAGGACCTGTGGACGGCAAAACCGGCTCTGCGCCCGACATCGCGATCTCCTCCCAAACCGGCCAAAAACTCGGCGCGATCATCAACCAAACCACGTATTAATTCGCACTACGGATACAGCCGCGTCTGCGAAAAATCCCTTTCCGTCGTTTCTCGCGCATACACAAGCCGGTCGTGCAGCCGCCCCGGTTCCCCCTGCCAAAACTCCATCTTCAAGGGCAAAAGCAAAAACCCACCCCAATGCGGAGGGCGCGGGACCTCTTGCCCCAAAAACCGTTGTGTCACCTCCTCGACCCGAGCCAGCAGCGTCTCTCGATTCGGCAGCGGTTGGCTTTGTTCCGATGCCCACGCCCCGAGTTGGCTCAACCTTTCCCGCGTCGCAAAGTACGCATCCGAGTCTTCGTCACACAGTTTTTCCACCACTCCCTCGACCCGCACCTGCACTTGCAAGCTCGGCCACAAAAAGCACATCGCTGCGTGTGGATTTTGCACAAGCTCCTGCGCCTTCCGCGACCCGTAATTTGTAAAAAACACCAAACCCCGTTCATCCAGCGCCTTCAGCAGCACCATCCGCACAGACGGTCTCCCATCCCCCGTTGCCGTCGCCAAGGCCACTTCTGTTGCATCGTGGCTCACTTCCTCTTTGGCCCGCGAAAAGTACACCCCAAACAGAGTCATCGGATTCCCATACCCAGACAAAACCATGATTCACCTCGCGATGTTTTGCGCAAACAGCGCGTTGATTTCCGCTTCCGAAAAGCCTGCCTCCGTCAAAATCGCCCGGCTGTGCTGACCCAAAACCGGAGGTCTTTCACACGGCTGGTCCACAGGCCGCAGCGGCGTTCGCACCTGCCAAAGCGGAGCTTCCCCCGTCTCCTTTCGTCCATCAAACACAAGTTTCCTTGCCACATGCAGAGGATGCGTCACCACTTCCTCCGGCGACAGAACCGGTTCCACACACGCATCTGCTTGCGCGAACAGAGCCTCCCACTCTGCCCGCGTTTTTTTCAAAAAGATCGCTTGCAGCTCCTCTCGAAGCCGCTCCTGTTCCGCTGGCGGTGCGACCAGTTCGCTCGGATCGCCCTGCCGCCCCAGTACATGGCACAAGTTCGCCCAAAACTTCGGTTCCAGCGCCCCGACCGATAGAAAACCCCCATCCGCAGTCCGATAGACTCCGTAGCACGCAACCCCTCCGGTCAGCGTGTCTTCCCCCCTCCCAGTCCCCTCCGCAGTCCCATTCTGATTCCCATTCCCACTTCCTCCCGCCTCACCCTCTTCGTCCCGCGCAAACCGATTCCCAAACTCGGGCAAAAGAAAGCTCGTCGTCCCCTCACACATCGACAGATCGATGTGACTCCCCTGCCCCGTCTGTTCCGCCTTCCTCAGCGCCGCCAAAATCCCAATGGCCGCCCACAGTCCCCCGGCCCCCAAATCTGCAAGCTGGATCGGCAAAGGATGCGGCGGGTCTGCCACCTTCGCCCCGCACAGAGACAACACCCCTGACAGCGCCGCATAATTCAGGTCGTGCCCCGCCCGATCTTTGTACGGACCCGTTTGCCCGTATCCAGAAATCGAACACACCACAAGCGCCGGATTGTGCTGCCACAGCGTCTCGCACGACAGGGACAGCCGGTCCATCACGCCGGGCCGGAAACTCTCAACCAGCACCTGATAGTGCGAGACAAGCCGCAAAAGCGCCTCTTTTCCCGCAGGCTTTTTCAAATCCAGGCACAGCGATCGCTTGTCCCGGTTTAACGCCACAAATCGGCCCGACAAGCCCGGCGCTCCCCCCTGCCCCGCGGCAAGAGGCGGAAACAGACGCAGGTAATCGCCCACAAAGGGGTCCTCCACCTTGTCTACCTGCGCGCCCAAGTCCGACAGCACCAGGGTGCAAAACGGCCCCGGCAGCAGCCGAGACAGATCCAACACACGAACAGACTGAAGAGGTTGCATGTCCAAAAGAAGGAAAGGGGAAAGGGGGAAAAGGAAAAGAGAAACGCTGGGCGCGGAACAAAGCGAACGGGGGCCCCCCTATTCGCCAATCCGCTGGTTCGTTTAGCCGAGCGCGAACAGCTTTTGCAGCTTCATCGCCAGCATCGGGTCGCCAGCCACTTTCAGTTTCCCTGTCATGAAAAGCTGCATCCCGAGCGCCGGGTTCTTCAGCATGTTCACAAAGTCCGCGTTCGCCACTTCGATCGTGCAGTTTGCGCCCGCTTTCACGCCCTTCGAGATGCCCGGCGATTCGCTCGCCAAATCGACCGTCCATTCGCCGCCGCCTTCGCCGCTGACTTTGAATACGTACACGGCGTTGATCTCGCGGGCCTTGTCTGGGGCTGCGGCGAGTTTGGGTGGAAGCAGGGTGTCAAACAGTTCACTGGCAGATTGCGCTTGAGCCATGGGTTTTGCGTCTCCTCGTTTGCTAAAAAGTCATGCACGACTTCGTGCAGGCTTTTCCGGTATCACGCGAAGCGAAGCCCTGTCAATCCCGACGAAAGTCCACCGCCCCGAACTCAACATCCCACATCCACCACCCCGACTCACCTCATCGGAATCGGTGACTCACTTGAGCCAAGTCTTTGACTCGCTGATCGCTATCGGTGGTTTGGCTGGTTTGGGGTTTTGGGGCGGGGGTTTGCGGGCGCATCATTGAACGGGATTGATTCGAGGTGCGGGTTCAGGTGTCATGTTGGCCATGAAACCGCTGCCCGACCTGCCGTTTTCCCCTCATTCCAGCGAGGAGGTGTTTCGCCTGTTTTCACAACACATGACCCCTGGCAAAGCCGAATGGTTGTCCGCGCTGGGGCTCTCCTTTGCCATCGGCCATCGCGAAGGGGTGTATCTGTGGGACAGTGAGGGGAAGCGCCGCTTGCTCAATTGCCACTCGAACGGGGGTACCTTCAACTTGGGACACCGGCACCCCGCTGTCGTCGCTGCGCTGTTCGCTGGCCTTCAGCACCTCGATATCGGGAATCACCACCTGCCGAGTCTTCCCAAAGTCCGTCTCGCCCAAAAACTCGCCGCCCTCGCTCCCAAAAGCTTAACCCATGCCGTGTTTGCAACTTCAGGGGGCGAGGCTGTGGACTTGGCCCTCAAAGTCGCTCGTCGTGCCACGCAGCGGCGGAAAATCGTGTCGGCAGTGGGCGGTTATCACGGACACACCGGCCTCGCCGTCGCCACCGGAGAGCCCAAGTACGCACATCCCTTTCTCATCGATACGACCGACTTTGTCCGCATTCCTTTTGATGACCCCGCTGCCGCACGGGAAGCGATCGACAAAGACACCGCTGCCTGTATCCTCGAGACCATTCCGGCCACCTTGGGAATGCCTGTCCCTTCCCCTGGATACCTACAACTTGTCAAAGAACTCTGTGCGAAACAGGGGGCTGCGTACATCGCCGATGAAGTGCAGACAGGCCTTGGCAGAACCGGAACGTTGTGGGCTGTGGAACAACACCATGTCACACCCGATATCCTGGTCACTGCCAAGGGTTTGGGAGGAGGCCTTTATCCCATCGCTGCGACCCTCATGACCCCTTCTTTGGCGCGCGTGTTTGCAGACGACCCCTTTTCCCATATCTCCACGTTTGGGGGAGCCGATTTGGGCTGTGTGGTCGCCGAATGCGTGCTCGATTTGTGCTCCGCTCCGGCGTTTTTGGAACGGGTCCGTACCTTTTCCCAGGCGATGCGCGAAAAACTCGAAGCCCTCAAGGACAAGCACCAGGAAAGTGGCTTTCTGGAAGTGCGCGGCACGGGGGCCATGCTCGGGCTCAAGTTTTCGTCGTCGATGGCGGGCCCCCTCCTGTCCAAAGCCTGTTTGGACCATGGGCTTCTGTGTGTCTTTTGCGGCAATGATTCTTCGGTGCTCCAGTTTTTGCCGCCCCTCATCATTTCGGATGAACAGATCGACGAGGCACTGTCCGGTTTGGACGCCGCGATCGGCACCCTTCGCACGTATGGAGTCGCCTGATGCCGCCTGTGTGCGCGATCGATCCTGCTTGGCTCACCGAGTTGGAGCTGCGCATCGCGCAAGGTCGCGTCGCTTCCCCTTGCGAGGGCGTTTCCATCTTGGGATATGGCGAAATCTCTGCCGTCCTTTCGTCCCAAGAACGACCTCAAGTGGTGCTCAAACGCATGGCTGGCTTTCGCAGCGAACAGGAGGCCACCTCCTATGCACAGGAAGTGCGCAAGTACATCGCGTTCTTGACCGAACGCAACGTCCACGTCCTTGAAACAGAGGTGTTTCCGATCCAGACAAACGGTCGGATCGTTGTCTATTTGGTTCAACCCCGTTTGGAAAAGGAGTCCATCGGGAATCACCTTCTGCTACATGCAAACGACGATGTATGGGCGAAGTTTCTGTCGCAAGTTCTGTCCGGGGTGGTTGCAGCATTGTCAAGCAACACCCCCGAATTGTCTTTGGGGCTGGATGCGCAGATTTCCAATTGGGCCTGGGTGCAAGAACAGAACTCCAACCCCGAAGCGCGCGCCACGTATTTGGATGTGGGAACCCCTTTGTTTCGGGAACACGGACGACTGGCCATCGCACCTGCCCTCTCGTTGCGGAGTCTGCCCCGCCCCTTTGCATTCCTATTGCGGCACACTTTGTTTGAAAAGGTGGTCGGGCGGTACTTTCTGCCTCGGGAGGCCGCCAAAGACATCGCGGGGAATTTCATCAAGGAAGGCCGCCCCGAACGGATTGCGGCTTTCTTGGAACAGGCCGCACCGTTCCTTTCAGAACATGCAAAAAATACGGCCCCCTTGACTGAAACAGAGATCCATTCCTATTACCGGGAGGACAAGATGATCTGGCGGCTCTTTCAAGGGTTGCGCCGGTTCGATCGGTTTGTGACGGCGCAAGTTTTGCAGAACCCTTACGACTTCATCCTTCCGTAGTTCCCACCGTCTCTGAAGCGGGATGGCGCAAGCCATGGTAGGTCTTCGGAACGCCCCCTTTTCCGGCGTCTTCCCAATTGGCGATGGGCATAACTGCGGGATCGGGATTTTCAAACATTCGGTGCAACAGAGGCTGAATCGCACGCTGTTCGAGGTCTTCCGAAAGGCGGGACCACAGCGTCTTCCCCTTTCCTTGCAACGCAAACACGGAAGGCGTTTTGGAGTCTGCTTCTGGCTCTGCCATCCGGTGCGCCAGACGCAAAAGACCCGGTTGCTGCAAAAGACCCTGACTCGCCAAGAAACCACTCAGCAAACCACTCGCCACGACGACCGGAGATACCAACCGGTTCAACAGAGGTTCCTTTCCAAGCACGCGATCCAAGTCCTCCCTCAGTTGCTCTGCGCGTTGTAAGGCTGCGTCCGAGCGCAGCAAATAGGGGGCCGCTGGAAGCGACATACGGACAGAAGGAATCTGCGCACGCAGACGTTCGGCCCGGGCACGCAAAAGCGGATTTGGGGAGTTCCGCAAGTGCTCGTAGCCAGTCAACCACACACGCGCCAAACGATACAAACTCGGGCCGAGCCGTGCAAAGTCCTGGCGATAAAGTTCGCGTTGCAATTCCTCTAGCCGTTCAGGCGTAAAGTGCGGATGGGACAGGTGCAAAGAGAAGCCATCCCACCGACGCAGATCGGGCTTGTCTTTGTATTGTGGAAGGAAACGCTTTTCTTGGCTCACCTGATCGAAAAAGGGCGTTCCGGGAAACGCAAAGTAGATCAGGAATTGGCACAGCGCGGGCTCAAGGTTCATAAGCTCTGCAAACTCCCTGTAGATCTGCGCCTCATCCTGATACGGAAAACCGATGATCATGGAACTAAGGACCGCAACCCCCTGTTTCCGCAGGTCTGCATACAAATCTGAAATGGGGCGGCCTTGCAGTTTTTCGTACCCGGATTCCTTGCCCTCAAACGCAGTCCAGATCAGATCGAAACCCATTTCCGCGATCTCCTCTGCCGTGAATTGGGACAGACCTTTGATGCTCCCAAAACCCAGCAAAGAGAGGGATTTTCCCCCCTTTCGGACAGCCTCCAGAAATTGCTCGGCACGCTTGCGGTACAGGAAAAAGTCCTCGTCAATCACGGCCCAGGACTGCATTTCATAGCCTTCCTTCGCAGCCCTTTTTTGGGTCTCCATCATCGCTTCATACAGCGCATATCCGTCGGGAACCAAACGAATGTGCTTGCGCCGGAAAAAGTGCGACGTACAACAAAAATCGCATCCGTTTGCACACCCAAGACCCGCTGCAACATGCCCCACAACCGTCGATTGTTGATGCCCCAGAACTGCCGTGGAAGGAACAGGGGAATGCGCCGAGGCAATCGGCAAAGAAGCATCTTCCCCCAACAGTTTCCGCATGAACGTCACCCCTTCCTCGCGACAAATGTAGTCTGCAAAGGGGCGCAAAACCTCATCTGGGAGGACGGTTCCGTAGCCTCCCAAAATGATCTTGGTATCGGGAGATTGCTCACGAATCACACGCACCATGGCTCGGACTTTGTGAAACGTGGCGACGACAAAATTGATGCCCACGTATTGATAGCTGTGGTTTTGGACCTCTTTTTTCAGTTCGGACAGAGACGGATAGTGAAGAACGACCGTCGGCGCGGTGATGTTCTGTGCGATCAGATCGAGACCCCACACACGAATCACTTGTCGCAGGGAAAAACCTTTCTGGGCGCGGGTGATCTGCGCATGAAATAGCTCTGCACCGACAGAGGCCCCTTCTCCAGGCCCCCCAAAGGGACGAATGACACTGGTCAAAAGTACATGTGGTTTGGCTGTCATCGACGGACTCCTTGTCTTTGAACGCCAGTCTGCGCGCGTTGTGTCACCGCCGAGTCATCGCGCCATGACAGATAGAACATTTTTTTGCTGCGTGTGTTTTCGCAACGAATGGATCGGCGCAAGGTCTGTGGGAAGACAGAGCGCAGGAGTCCTTTGTTTGAATGTGCGAAAACGGAACCATCGCACGAAAAGAGTTCTGTTTCGCACGGTTTGCGTGGGTTGGCCAAACAGAGCACTTCCAGACACTTCACAGAAAAGGTTTGGAATCGCTCTCTTGTTGCAAAAGAGAGCGGTCTGCGTGCTCGATCGCACACAATTCTGTTTCCGCGTTGCAAAAGGGTTGCAACAGGGATTCCCAAGGACTGTGCGATCTTAGCGTCTTGTTGTGCGCCGGGGTGTCACGGAATGATGCGCGAAAAAGCCCTTGGAGGTCCCAACGTGTCCGAAACCATCCAAAGACTGCGGAACGAGATCGCAGACTTGAGTGTGAAGTTGCTTTCCCAAATCAACCAGCGCACAGAGCGTGTGCTGAAAATCGCCGAAGAAAAGCGTCGGCTGGGCCTTCCGACTCGCGACCCCTACAGAGAGTCGCAGCTTTTGGACATGCTCACGACGCACAACAAGGGGCCGCTGTCGGATGCCTCGGTGCGTACGTTGTTTCGCAGGATTTTTGACACAAGTGTCGATGTCCAAGACGACAAAGTGCGGGGGCAGCTCAAGGTATCGGCGTTGAGTGGTCCCAAGATCAAAGTGGCCGTTCAAGATCAAGTGTTTGGGGGCAGCGAACCACAGTACATTGCGGGCCCCTGTTCGGTGGAAGATGCCGAACAAATGGAATCTGTGGCGTCAGGCTTGAAAGCCCTTGGCGTGCGACTGCTGCGGGGCGGTACGTTCAAACCCCGGACTTCCCCCTATTCCTTTCAAGGGCTTGGGGAAGTAGGGCTGAAACTTCTTTCGGATACGTGTCGGCGTCACCAAATGATCTCGATCACGGAAGCCACGAGCCCCGAAAACGTCGAGGTTGTCGCGCGCTATGCAGACATCATCCAGATTGGCGCGCGGAACATGTACAACTATGACCTTTTGCGCGCAGCGGGGCAGACTGGAAAGCCGATTCTGCTCAAAAGGGGTTTGAGTGCGACGCTCGATGAGTGGATGCACGCTGCGGAACACATTACGGTGGCCGGAAGCGAACAGATCATTTTGTGCGAGCGTGGGATTCGTACTTTCGCAAAAGAGACGCGCGGCACACTGGATCTGTCGATCGTTCCGTTGGCTCAAAAAATGAGCCGCTTGCCGGTCATCGTGGATGTGAGTCACGCGGCGGGGCGGCGGGACATCCTGAGCGAACTCGCTTGCGCTGCATTTGCCGTCGGTGCAGAGGCCGTGATGATCGAAGTACATCCCGATCCTGACCTCGCGCGCTCGGATTCCGAACAACAGATCAATGTCGCGGACTTTGCGAAGTTGCAAAGAGAAGTGATTGCTCGGATGTCGCGATGTGTGTCCACGCTTCCGTACAGCACAGAACAGACCCAAACCGCCGCGTTGGGATAAACAGGGAACGACAAAGGAGAACGTAGAATGCGTCTGAGCGTAGCTTGCAACTTTGATGATGCACTGATCGACGGCCTCAAAGGCTATCCAGTGTATGAAGTCTATGGGAAGGTATCGAAAGACTATTTGGGGGGAGGTCGGCCCTCGTTTTATCTGCCACAAGTGGACAAGAAAAAAGTCGAACAGACTGTCCGAAAAGTTCACTCCATGGGGATTCAGTTCAACTATCTGCTCAACGCGATGTGCATGGGAAATGCGGAATACACGCGCGAAGGACAAAGGGAACTGCGGAGCGCACTCGATTGGTTGAGTGAAATCCAAGTGGACAGCATCACCGTCGGACAAATCTATCTACTCCAGATGATCAAGCGATGTTATCCGCAGTTCAAGGTGCGCATCAGCGCGCACCGTTTTACGGACTCCGTTCGCAAAGCGCGCTTTTGGGAGGACCACGGTGCGGACTGCATCGTGCTCAATGAAACTGCGTTTGCGCGCGAGTTTTCTGCGCTCAAAGCCATTCGGGAAGGAGTCCGTTGCGATCTGTCCTTGATCGTGAACAATTCCTGTCGGCAAGACTGTGCGATTGCGGGAACGCACGCGGCGAGTCTGTCGCACGGTTCCCAACATCAAAAGGGGCGCAAGGGAACACTTCCGCTCGACTATCACATGCTGTTCTGTCTGGATTACAGACTTCGCGAACCGGTGAACTACATCCGCGCGAACTGGATTCGTCCCGAAGACCTGCACCACTACGAAGCGATGGGTCTCGACAATTTCAAAATTGTGGAGCGCAACACGCCGACGAAAGTGCTGCTCACTCGGGTGAAGGCGTATTCCGAACGACGGTACGACGGAAACTTCTTCGACCTGGTGCTTCCGTTCAATTATCCCAAAGAGGCCTACAACACAGAGGCATCCAAGGAGGCGTACTCGGTAACGCGGGCGATCAAGTACTTCTTCCGACCCTCACAAGTGAATGTGACCAAAGTTCCAAAACTCCAGGAATTGGGAAAGACGATGGGACTCCTGTATCCGCGAAAAGGGGAAACCGCGCTGTATCTGGACAACCGAAAACTCGACGGTTTCATCGATCGTTTCCTGAAACATACTTGCGTGGATGTGGACTGCGAAAAATGTCAGTACTGCCACCGTTTTGCAGACAAGGCCGTCAGCATCGATCCGACGTATCGCGAACGTGTGTTGGCCATGTATCGCGACCTGTTCAAAGACATGCAGGATGGTTCGTTCTTTGAATCGGTGAAGGCGCGGGATTTCGTCGAAGTTGCGAGGCTGACCAAACGGCTCGTGAAAGATGCCGTCACGGAAATTCTGCCCGATTCGATCGTTCCGAAAGACCCACCCCCATCGTTTGGAACCTGCCCCGCCGCAGACCTTTAGCCC
>DAOLIT010000050.1:0-39856 GCA_035328405.1 Pseudomonadota bacterium
ATAGACCGCGCGGCCAAACGGCCAACATCCCAAGCTTGGCCAGCATCATGGCTCCACTTGCTGAGTTGGGAGCGCCCAGACCTCTTTGCGAGCCGGAATCCGAAGCACACGTCGCGCACGATTGAGGGTGCGCTCGGCGATTCCCGCATCTTTTGCACGGCGCTTGATCTCTGCCTGTGGCTTGGGTCCGTCGGCCAGTTGGTCGCGCACAAGCGCCACTGCTTCATTGAGTGCGGAGCGGCTTTCGGCGCTCTCGGGCGGACCGCATAGGTCATCGGCGCTCAGGTCGCATTGTTCCCCCCACTCAATCGCCGCCACTTCGTGTCCGGGCGCTGTCACGAGCCGCAGCCAGTGCGCCGTGCGCTCTTTTGCCAGGTTGTTTTTGAGCTGAGCCAAGACCCGGCGCTCGGGGTCGTCGCGATCTTTGGCCAACATCATCGCCGTGCGTGCCAAGCCGACAAAGCCGATCGAACCACCGGCGCGATACAGGGCCGACACGCCTTGCCTCTTGTTTAGGTGCATGACCGCCAGCACTGCGCAGCCTGTTCGCTGCGCCACTTCCACAAGCGGAGTCAGTGCGAGCCGCACGTCTTGATCTCGGTAGGAGTCGTGTTTGCCGGACAGAAACGCCACGATCGGATCGATGACAACCAATTTGAGCGCGTGCTGACGAATGTTCGCTTCTAGCTGTACCAAGTCATTTGGCAACGTCTGTACGTCATCAAGCACAAAGACGAGAGAAACGTCCGCCCTCGCAGCATCAAGCCGGGGGCGGATGGTATCCGCCGGATCATCTTCACGACAACACAGGCCACAGTTGAGCGGCGAAAAAGTGGTTGTGGTTCCTGGCAGCGGCTCACCACGGCTGAACCTTGCGACGATTTCGTGCGTCAGCGTGCTCTTTCCTATGCCGGGGTCGCCGATGAGCAGAGACAGTTTTCCTGCGGCCAGGTAGCCCGGCCACAGCCAGTTGATGCGTTCGGGCATGATGTCTTCCATACGGCGCGCTCCTTTGGTTGGGGGTTGGTCCCTCGGTACGGGGTGTGGCTGAATTTCCACAAGTTTGTCTCCCATAGGGTTAAACGAGCTGCCCTGCTCACGTTTCTCGTCGTTCAAATCGGGGGGCTTGGGAGTCTTGGCGGTCTTAGACATGGGCCACCTCCCCAGCTTCCGCGAACACGCGACAGCGCCCAGACAGAGAGCGACAGATCGTGTCTCGGTACTTTTTCCCCGCTTCGTCTCTGTGGACTCTCACCACAACCCGGCATCCATCCGGGATCTGCTTTGCCAAATCATCTGACCATGAGCCAGACAGCACGCCCAGCACAGCCGGGACACACTCCCATTCTCCAAAATGCGATGCCACGGTCAGGAAGTCTGGGGCACCTTCGGTCACGATGATGCTGGGCGGTTCCTCCCATCGCCACCATGGGGGGATTCCGCTTGTGAGCAGGAATCGCGCAAAGGAGTCCGCCAAAAACAACCCTTTCGCGCTGTACCCCGACGGAAACAGCCCCTTTGCTGTCTTGCCCGGTCCCTCTGTTTTCTGGACGAGACGGGCATGCAACGAACGGTGTTCGCCTTTCGCATTCCACAATGGGAAAAGCAGTCTGTGCCCCGATTCCCGCCATGTCTGTTGGCCACATTGGGCCCACTTCGGCCACGCTGCGCACGAATCCGGCAACGCACGCGCAAGATCAATTGAGGCCACACCTTCCGGCCAAAGGGAACGCTTGCGGAGTTGCTCCGACAGCGCGGCATCTTCTGTGACCGGCTTGCACGCTTCCCACAGCCTCATCACCTCATTGTGGGGAGGGGGTCCGCTCTCGGGCATCGGCCACGCGCGCCGATCCGTCCTCACTGCATGCCCCGTTTGTTCCCCGGCCACTTTCAGCACTTGCGCAAAATCACGCCGGATGTCGAGCCCACAAACCGCAGCAATGAACGACAGCACATCACCGCCTTGCCCGCATCCGAAACAATGCACGGCGATCGTACCGTCATGCCCCGTCCGCACCGAACAGGAGGGCGTGCGTTCGTCCTGCCAAGGGCACCGAATCATGTAGCCGCGCGCTTGCCGCTGTGCCCCGTCGAGCATCCCAAACGCTGCAAGCACACGTTCAGGCTCGCAAAGGTCCCTCTTGACTTGCTCGGGCGTTGTTTGTACGGTTCCGCTCGCCTCTTGGTCATAGGGGGCACTCCTTGAGAACGCTCGACGCGGAAAACGTCGGGCGTTTTCGTTTTTGGGGATCATCCTTGGCCCCCTTTCGTCTGTCGGCTGTGTTGGGCCATGAACGCTTCCACGTCCGTCCGACGAAAGCGCAAACGCTTCCCTGTTCGGCTTGCAATCGCAGCCAAATCAGGATTCCGATCCATGGCTTTCTGCAATGCCTGTCTCGACGGAAAACCGAGCATTTTCGCGGCGTTCGTCGAATCCATCCAATGCTCATCCCATCGCTGCGCATCCGATTCCGCGAGCGCACGCTTGGCCCCCTGATAGGCCATTTCACAGACTGTTTGCTGCGCCGTTTCCCAAAGCCCCCAAAACAGTTTCACCGCAGCGTCCGCAAACACCGAAAACAACCCACGCACATCAAACGCAGGATGTTCAGACCGCACAGAAGGCTTAACCAACATCGCTGCCCCCCTCATCGCGCAAGGTGTCGGTCTGGCCGGTAGCAAATAACCAGCCGGATTCACCAAGCGCAGAGCGGATACATTGCAGTAGGCGAGCAGATGGTCGGCGCTGTCGCGCTACCACAAACCAGACATGACGACTGGTCACATCGGCAGCGCGGGAAATGGCCTCAATGCTCGATGCTCTCAGTGCGAGAGCAGCACGCACGCGGTGAAAGTGAAAGGTTGGAAGGTTGTTTGTGGTTCGGTCCTTGGAGACGCTCATGCCCTCAAGCTAGAGGGCACTTTGCAAAATTCGATCGGCTCAAACGGGTGTTTTTGCGGATCGTTTTTTGCGATGCGAACCAGGCTGTGAGTTCCTCCAACGCAGATGCGCCATCTGTGCTTTTGCGATGGCACCGCTCACTCCGTCTGAGGAGCGAATGATCTTTTCGCCTATCTTCACGCTCAGGCCGTTTGACATCGGCGGTTTGTTGCGTTTGTACTCGGCTGCTTGCCTCACAGTATCGGCAGCGATTGTCGTCACAAGCTTGTCTCTGGCAAGCCTCTGGACCAACGGTATCGCGGCTTCAAGAGGACTCTGTGATTTATCCAGCACACAGGCAAGGGCTTGGTGGGCTTCATTTTCGATGTCTGTGGGGAGTGGGCGCGTACGGCATCGCCACACCACCCGCATCGTCTCTGTGATGAGCCTGCGCGCTTCCTGTGTACCGAGTCGCTTTCTGTCATGGGTGCGCGCCGAATCTCTGTCGCTCTTTCGGAGCTTGTACGCATTGAAGAGCTTTCGTGCTTCCTGGAAGGCACTGAGCAAATCCACTTTCCATTGCAGAATGTGCGCCAGATCACTCTGCTTGAGCAACTCTTCGCGGATCGGGTGAGCGTTCGGATCCAAAAACTGCCTCACCCAATCAAGGATTGTGACGGGTTGGTCTTTGTACCGAGACGGCTTCTTCGTCTGTGAGTCTAGGATCAGTGTGTTTCCTCTGCCCTGCCCAATGAGGTTTGCGCGCCAAATGAGCAACCAGCCAAGCTCTCGAGCCGCGTGCGCTGTGCGCTTCTCTTCCATGTCACCAGGTGGCAATGCTCCCTGTTCACACTCCTTGCGCATGCGGGTGAGGATGCAACTCATTTGGTCAAGACGACGGATCACATGCTTGGGTTGACCGTAGAGCTTCTCTTTGAAGTAGTGCCAGACGACCATGATCACATCGGTTTCGAGTTCAGCGATGGACTTTGAAGACAGCTCTGCTTCTAGGGCTGGGTCAATCATCCGCCGTCCTTACCGCGACGGTTCCCACAAGGCAAGCTCTCGTTCTACCGCTGGCGTCAACAGGCGGATTTTTATTGGGGTTTTCGGAACAGCAGGGAGAGCGGTGTTGTGTGAGGGGAAAAACCCCCTAAGACGCCCGGGCGTCCGCAACCGGCAGCTTCCCAAGCCTCCCCGACTGCACGGCACCCAACAAGCCCCCAGCACGCAAGGGCGTCCGCATTCCACAACCGCCCAAACCGAACACGCCCTTCTTGCCGCGCACCGGCCAAGCCACGGCCAAGCACTGCCAGCTTGGCCGTTTGGCCGTTTGGCCGTTTGGCCGTACAAGGCCCCCGAGACCCTCGCGGCCTGCTCCGCACAACATGACCTGTTGGCTGGGTTTCGGGGTGTTGGCCCGTTTCGGGATGCTTCGGACGCTATCGGACGGTAGAAAAAACACCTAGCGTCCGAAGATTCATCGTCGCTGATAGGCCATTTCGGATGCTTCGGACGGTGTTTTCCTACTCTTTACACACAAACGGAAAAGAAGAGACACAGAAGACAGACACAAGACACAGAAGCCTGTACCAAATATGTACCAAATATGTACCAGGCGGACGTACTCATCTGTCCACTCGCGTCCCTCATCCCACAGCGCAAACCAAGCATCCCCGTCGAAAACGTATCCCACCCAAAATACACAAGGCTACGCAGAAATACGGGCTCCTAGTTGGCAACTCCCTAGTCGTCTTGCTCCTGCCTACACTTCCGGCGATAGTAGGCGTCTTCCATTGATTTGGCTTTGCTTTGGCTTTGCTTTGGCTTCACTTTGGAGCGGACAATGTCGTCTCAACCGGCTGCGAAACTCGTCGGGAAAACCGTGTGCGGTACGCCTCCATCTGCCCAGAGGAAGCGGAGGCTTGCTGACGAGTGCCAAGCCTTGGGGTTAACCGAGGTGTTTTTTCGCTCACAGCGAAATCAGACTTTCGGCGACGACGAACTTGCCGATGAATGTGTGCGTCCTCTGCTCGCTTTTTCGGCGCTGAGTCGAGGTGACACCCACGCCGCCGATTCGCTGCTGACGCTGGATCGCCCGATTCGCTGCCTGGAAGAAAAACGGATGTGGCTCGCGGCAAGTCTTTATCGCGCATGCTGGAAAACGCCGCCTCTTTTCGACGAAATTTCGGGGCTGACGCAATCCCTTGGTGCCGTACTTGGCGTCGAGCAAGTCGAGACTCCCGAATGGTCAAACACGTCGCTGGCCTGCGCCACGATCGCTTTTGCCGAAGGTCTTTTGCGCATGTCCGATGTCGGCGCGGCGCGCAACCAGCTCGAGGAAGCGCATGCGAGGACGGAATGGCCTCCAGGTCTTCTGTTCATCGCCGATCTGTTTTTGTCGGCGATCGAAGTAGGCGTGGGTCGCAGCGACTTGGCAGAAGCACATTTGCAAAAGGCGATCGCTGAAAGTGCCCACAATGGTCCAGAAAACCGCTTCTTTCGGTTGTTGCTCGCCGGGCTGCTTCTCGGCGACCGTCGCGAAGAAGGGCAAACCAGGCTCGCAGAGCTTGCGCACGGGGATTTTGGACCGATCGAGCCCAACGTCGGAACCGTCGGACGGTTGTTTCGGGTGCTGTGTCTGGCTGCGCAGGATGGTGGTTTGTCGTTGTCGGACACGATCGAGCTGCGAAAAAACGTCTCGTGGCTGACCAAACGGCATGCGAGCGCCGCATACAGCTTGTTGGTGGTTTCTGTGGTTGCAGGTGCGCTCATGTCGGGTGTTGAAGTTTGTGAGGGCTACGACCTGCTTGTTCAAAGCGCGGCGGAGTTTCGGTGTCGGCAAATGGACGGCGCGGCGGATCTCGTCGACCGACAAATTGCGACGCTGCGAGGCAGACTCGGGCCGGACGAGTTTGAGCCCCTCATCAAAGAAGCGCAACAGCGCCGCCAGGCCAGATCTGCGCACGGCGTACACCTCGGACTCCCATAACCTCCCGAGCAGCCAAGAGACCGGAACATGAGATATCTGGTCGCGCTGTCGTGAGAAGTCGTGTTAAATGGCCCGTTTCTTAGCAAAGAAGGGAGAGAGAATATCGATGCGTAAGGGGTTCGCGATGCTGGCTGCTGGCTGGCTTGTCTGTTCCGGTTTCGGCGCTTCCGCTCAAGAGGGCGACTTGCCGCCGGCACCCTATGATTTTCGCACGATGGAATGCGGCGAGCTGGACAACGATGCAGGTTACA
This sequence comes from Pseudomonadota bacterium, assembly GCA_035328405.1. GTDB lineage: Bacteria > Myxococcota_A > Polyangia > Palsa-1104 > JAEUJZ01 > JAEUKA01. The sequence continues at coordinate 6,125 of DAOLIT010000050.1, forward strand.
GACCGCTGCGTCCCAGCCACATTGCCGGAGAAGGCACCGACATCCTGTGCAAGGTGACGGTTGCTCTCTCGGGCAAGACGAAAGGTTCGCCGAAGCCTCACACGGTGAAACTGACCGTCAGCCAGAACAACAAGGTTTCCTTTGAACAGATCCGCGATGCACGGGTGTTGTCCGTCGGGTCGCGCGTGCTCCTGTTCGTCATTCCTGCCGAAAAACTCCCGACCGAGCCCGGCAAGGTCACGATTCGCGCCGAGCTTTCCAAACCCGTCAACAAACCGAGTTTTCAAGAGATCGCTTACACCCTGTCGTCTGAAGACTGAAGCCGCACGCCGACACGTTCCCCGTCGAGAAACGATCGCGCTGGGGAATGTGGTTTGGAAAAGTGGTTTGGAATACAGGTAGGAAGAAACTACTGGACGTTTTCTGTCGCAGGTGAGGTGCGCCAATCCACGGCTTGAGAAGGCTGCGACAAAAACTTGTTTGGATCGGTCAGCAAAAGCGCGTTCCGCAAAACTTCGTCCATGTGTTCGACGGGAATCACTGTCACCGACCGCAACACTTTCGGCGGGATTTCCTTCAGGTCTTTCTGGTTTTCACTCGGAATGATGCAGGTGAAAATTCCGGCTCGATGCGCGGCCAAAATCTTGTCTTTGACACCACCGATCGGAAGAACGCGGCCCCGCAGCGTCACCTCGCCCGTCATCGCCACATCTCGCCGAACCGGCACACGCAAAAGCGCAGACACAAGGCTTGTCACCATCGTGATGCCTGCCGACGGCCCGTCTTTTGGCACGGCTCCCTCGGGAAAATGCACGTGGACATCGACCTTTTGGTAGAAATCTCGTTCGAGCCCCAGCGCATCCGCCCGTGAGCGAACGTAGCTCATGGCGGCTTGGGCAGATTCCTGCATGACCTCGCCCAATTTGCCCGTCAGCACCAATTTTCCTTTGCCCGGCACCACGCTGACTTCCGTCGCGAGCAGCTCGCCGCCGAACATCGTCACGGCCAAACCGTTCGACAAACCCACTTCGTCGCGTTCCTCAACGCGCCCAGATCGGTAACGCGGCACACCCAGATACTTCTGCAAGTTCCCCTGCGAAATCTGGAAACGCAAACTTTCGGGTGTGCGTCCGGCGGCCAACTTCTGCACCACCTCTCGGGCGATTTTCCGACAAATGGTCGAAAGTTCGCGCTCGAGGCTGCGGACGCCCGCTTCCTTCGTGTAGTGGTGAATCACGGCGCGCAGCGTGTCCGCCGAAACGTGGAGCCGCACTTTCTGGATGCCGTTCATCTCGCTTTCTTTGGGAATCAAATACTGACGGGCAATCGCGAGCTTTTCCCATTCCGTGTAGCCCGGAAGATGAATGATTTCCATGCGATCTTGCAGCGGCAGCGGAATGGAATGCAGGTTGTTTGCCGTCGCAATAAACATCACGTCGGACAAGTCGTAATCGAGGTCCAGATAGTGATCCACAAACGCCTGGTTCTGTTCCGGGTCCAGCACTTCCAGGAGCGCTGCCGATGGATCGCCGCGAAAATCCGTGGACATTTTGTCCACTTCGTCGAGCAGCATCACCGGATTGTTGCTGCCAGCTTTTTTCAAACTTTGGATGATTTTTCCGGGCATGGCACCGATGTAGGTGCGCCTGTGACCACGGATCTCGGCTTCGTCGCGCACGCCGCCGAGCGAGAGACGCACAAACCGCCGCCCCGTCGCCCGCGCAATCGACTTCGCAAGCGACGTTTTCCCCACGCCTGGAGGCCCCACCAAACACAAAATCGGCCCTTTCAGTTTTTTCACCAGCGCCTGAACCGCCAAATACTCGACGATGCGCTCTTTGATTTTGTGCAGACCGTAGTGGTCTTCCTCCAGAATGTGCTCGGCCTCTTTGATGTTCAGTTTGTCCTGCGTCCGTTCGTCCCACGGCAGCGACAACACCCAGTCGATGTAATTTCGCACCACCGTCGCTTCCGCGCTCATCGGGCTCATCATCTTGAGCTTGCGAAGCTCTTTTTTCAGCTTCACCACCGCCTCGCGCGACATCTTTTTCTGTCGAATTTTTTCTTCGATTTCCGTCAGCTCGTTTTTGAATTCGTCGCGCTCGCCCAGCTCTTTTTGAATCGCCTGCATTTGCTCGTTGAGGTACATGTCCTTTTGCGAGCGATTCATTTGCCGTTTCACTCGGCTGCGGATCTTTTTCTCGACCTGCAACATTTCGAGTTCTGTGGACAACAGCTCGAGCAGCTTGGTCAACCTCGCGAGCGGCGATTCGATTTCCAGCAGCATTTGCTTGTCCGGCAACTTGAGCTGGAGCGCCGGAATCACCGTGTCCGCGAGCCGACCCGGATCTTCAATCGTCCCCGTCGAGCCAACGAGTTCCTGCGGGATTCTCCGACTCAACTTGACATATTGAGCGAACGCATCCTGCACTTTTTCCATCTGCACGGTCACGTCGGGACCGATCTCTTCCGGCTCGACCACTTCCTCGACTTCTGCCGCCAAAAAGGCTTCCCCGCCCACGAAACGGCGCACCCGCACCCGTTTCTTCCCGTCGAGAAGCACCTTGACCGTCCCATCCGCCAGCCGCAAAAGCTGGAGCACATCGCCCAGCGTCCCGACGGAAAAAATGTCTGTTGCATCCGGGTCTTGGGTCCGCGCCCTCTTTTGCGTACAAATCACGACTTGCTTGTCTTTGGTCATCGCCTGTTCCAGGGCTTGAATCGACTTTTCTCGCCCCACGGAAAGCGGCACGACCATACCCGGAAACACCACCAAATCGCGCAAGGGCAAAAGCGGCAACACCCGCCCTGCCCGTCGCCGCCCCTCGCCCCCATCGGTCTTATTAGAGTTTGCCATGGTGTGACCATAACATCCCAATGTCCGGCCAGGCAAAACAAATCCCACATGAATTGTTTTGTGATCCAGCGTGCTTAGAACTTTGAGTTTGTTACGCGGCGGTTGCGATCGCCTTACCGGTTTGGGTGATTCCAAAATCGAAACTGCGGATTCTGCGGTAAGATGGCCGGCACCTGTCATGAGCGGAAGAGACAAGAACATCGTCGGCGAAGTTCTGGCCAAGACCTATCGCATTGAGCGTTTTTTGGGGTCCGGGAGCGTCGGTGCAGTCTATGTCGCTCGGCACGTGCGGTCGGGCGGCTTGTATGCGGTCAAAGTCTTGCATCGACGGTTGTCCTCGAGTGCAGAGGTGTACCAGCGGTTCCAAGACGAGGCTCGCCTCATTGCCACGCTTCGTCACCCGCACATTTTGGTGATCACAGATTTTGACCGCGACGAAAACGGCGTGCCATTTTTTGTGATGGATCTCCTCGAGGGCGAGAGCCTCGCGCAGCGCCTCAAGCACAAAGAAACGCTGCCGATTCCACAGACGATGGACGTGATTTCTCAGGTCGGGTCGGCGCTTCATGCCGCCCACCGCAGCGGCATCGTCCATCGCAATCTGCGCCCCGAAAACATTTTTCTTGTGCGGCACGATCTGGGGGATCGTGTCATCGAGACGACCAAAGTCACCGATTTCGGGCTGGCTTGTTTCCGTCGGATTCACGGTTCGAGCCGTGAATTTCCTCCGACCGTGTATCACGCGCCCGAATTGCTCGTGGAAGGTGCCGCCGTCGATGGTCGCGCCGATCAGTGGGCGCTGGCTGCACTCGCCTATCGGGTGTTGTCTGGCAAAACGCCTTTCGAGGAGGGCACTCCCGAAGAAATCTCGACGCGCGTGCTCAACGAGAATCCACGTCCGTTGGGCAAGTTTATGCCCGAGTTGCCGCCGCATGTCGTCGCCGCGATCCACCGTGGCATGGCCCGCCGTCGAGAGGATCGATACGAAACAACCCTCGATTTTGTCCGTGCCGTGAGTCCAAAAAGTGGTGCGATGGCACCAGGCGACGCTGTTCCCGAAAATCTGATGGGGCGCGCGAGTCCGCCCTCGGGGAGAGTCGTTGCGCCGCCGCCGCCGCCCGCATCACCCGTCGTCGCGCCGGTTTCTGCTGCGCCCATCGACCCCAAACCGGCGGACGTAAAACCGCCCGAGGCGAAACCGAAACTGCCCGCCCGTGCCGCGTTTGGGGTACGCCCTGCGTCTCTTCCCATCCCAGCGTTGGCCGCTCCGCCGCCGCTGTTTGAAAAAACGCCGCCGCCGATGCAAGTTCCGAAAGAAAAATCGTCGCTTCCGGTTTTGCTCGCCGGCGGTGTGGTGGTCGTTGTGCTGATCGTGCTCATCGTCGTCGTCGCGGTTCGCAAAACGCAACCGCAGGTCGTCGCCAAGCCCGACCCTGTAGCCGTTCCGACTACAACCACACCAGTTGTCGCACCACCCGTCGTCCAGGCTTTTTTGCCTGATCTTTCTGCCGCCGCAGGACCTGTCGTGGTTGCAGGGCACGCGGAAGACGCCGCAACCGGTCAAAAAGCGCCTGTAGTGCGAGAAGTTGGTTTGCAGCTCCGGGGTGCCGAAGATCCTTCGGACGCAACTTCTGCGGTGGTGGGCGTCACGGCTCCTGTCGTCGCAAAGCCCACAACGAGTCCAGCAACAGGTCCAGCGCCGACCGTTCTTTCTCCGGGCACCGTTCCGAATCGGCCTGGCGCAACGCCAACGACCGTCTCTGGAACCGCAAAACCCGCTGGTCCGGCAGGCGCAGTTGTGGCAGTCGGAGCCACGACAAAACCCACAACGGGCACCGTTGCTGGCACAACGGGCACCGCACCGGCAAACACAGGCGACCCTGTTCGCGCTGCGGGCACCGAGCCCGCACACACCGGAACTGCGTCAAGTGGGACGGGCACCCACACAGGGACGGGCGAAGCGACGAGCGACAGCAAACCCGGCGAGCCGACAAAGCCCGTTGCGCCGCCCGAAAAGTCACCCGCAGAAGTGCTTGCGGAAGCCAAGGACCTATACAAAACAGGCGAAAAGGAACGCGCGCTCGAATTGGCGCTCAAGGCTGCCGAAAAACCAGGCCCTCATGTCATCGAGGCGTGGCGATGGGTCGGCTCTGCCGCGTGCTCGATTCACGACGCCAACATCGCCAGCCGAGCCTACGCACACCTCGGTTCTGCGGAACACAAGCAACTCCTGACCGAGCTGTGCCAACGCAGCGGTTTGGTCCTGCAAGGTGGCCAATTCATCAACGTCGAATAGACAGCCGCCCCCGTTCGCTCCCCTCCAAAAACGCCTCTTGAGTCCCGACCGGAGCATAGATCCCGGCACCCTCCCAATGCGTCGCTGCGTGATTGGTTCATCTCGCCGAGCGTGACTTTCGACCTTCCTCGGGACTGCATCCAGCGTTGATACAACCACCCTGGACGTTTCCCCCAAAACCCTCGGCATTCAAACTTCCATCAAAACTGAACTCTTGTTCCTGATGCCGTGAACTTTAGTTCAGGGCGCGACCTCATTTTTCTTGACTGAACATGCGTTCTCATCAAACCTGAACGCATGTTCAATTTGGCACTCAAGCTTTCACCGAACACCGTTCAGGCCGAACCGAATTTCGTTGCTGCCTCTGACAAAATCGCGCTGCGCCAAGCAGCGTTCGCCGAGCTTCGACGCGCTTGCGGCGCGCGACCAAGCCCCCACAAGCCCCCTCTTTCCACGGGCTTGCCCGTGCTTGACGAGGCGCTGAGCGGCGGATTGCCCCGTGGTCAAATCGTCGAGGCCATCGGCGAATCGGGGCGTTTGTCGTTCGTGCTGTGGTTGCTTGGTCAAGCCACGCGACGGAAAGAACGGACCGTGCTCATCGACGGGGCGAGCGCGTTCGACCCGGAAAGTGCCCTGCGACAAGGGGTGGTCTTGCATCGCATGCTGTGGGTGCGAGCCACACAGGCTGCGCAAGCACTTCGTGCGACGGACCTGACCCTCTCCACGGGCGGATTGTCGCTGGTGGTTTTGTATTTGGTTTGCGGGGCCGATCTGTCGCAGTGGGGTCGGGCGGCGCTGTGGTCCAAGCTGGTGTTGCGGTTGCAGCGAGCCGGCTCGGCGATGCTCCTTTTGGCTGACAAACCGCTCGCGCAAAGTTTCGCCGCAGCCACGCTGTCGATTCGCAACGGCGGCACACGATGGCAAACCGTGCCCGGCGGACGACAGAGGCTGTGCGCGCAAGACCTGCGCATCGAAGTCCTGCGCAATCGTCTGGGGCTTCCGGGCGGCGTGCAGCCATTCACGCTGGACAAGTGAGGGAGGCCGACATGTCACGTTCCTGTGAACGAATCGCGTGTTTGTGGATTCCTTCGTGGCCGCTGCAAGCGCTTTTGCGCGCACAGCCCGAGCTTCGACAACAAAAACTCGCCGTGTGCGACGAGAAAAAGCCCTCGGGTGTAGTGCTGGGTGCCACGCTTGCCGCACGCAACATGGGTGTGCGAGCGGGACACACCGTCGCACAAGCGCAGTCATTGTGCGGAGACCTGCTGCTCGAACGGCTTCGCGACACACACCGACAAGAAGCGCGCGAGGCATTGCACGATGTTGCCTCGGCGTTTTCCCCAAGCATCGAGTGTCACGACGGCTGCGTGCTGTGTGGCGTCGGGGACTTGAGCAAACTTTTTCCCGACGAGGGTTTGCTAGCAAAAGCACTCGCCGCGCAGGCCGAAACCGTGCGGCTTTATGGTCGAGTCGCCATCGCAAACCAGGCCGGAACCGCGAAACTTCTCGCACAGGCCAAAGGCCGCATCACCGTCGTCAAAGCGGGCGACGAAAAACTCCACTTGCGACCCTTGCCCTTGTCAGTGTTGCCGCTCACCGCTCAGCAGCGTTTGCTTCTCGAGAGGTTTGGTCTGCGTACCCTCGGCGATTTTATGGCGCTGCCGCGCACCGCGTTGCCGTTGCGTTTGGGCAAAGCTGGCGTCTCGCTCCATCGTTTGGCGTCGGGAGAAGACGAAACCCCGCTGTTTTTGACTCCACCGCCGCCCGATGTCAGCGAATCGTTCGACCTCGACGAGCCCGAAACACTACTCGAGCCGCTTCTGTTTTTGCTACGAGGGCTGCTGGACCGTGTCGTCGCTCGACTGAAGACCATGAGTCTTTCGTGCGGTGGTTTTTCGGTCGAATTTTTCCATCACCCGCAAGGCGTTCGCACCGTCGAAGTGAAAGTGGCCTCTCCGACGCGAGATGTGGCCGTCCTCATGGATCTTTTGCGTCTCACGTTGCAAGCCCGGCCACCCGATACCGCCGTCTGTGCCTTGTCGGTGCGCACCCGCGTGCAGCGACCCAAACACACGCAACTTGGCCTGTTCGACGGAGAACGGCTCTATCCCGAACAACTCATGAACCTGGTCGCGCGGCTTTCGGCCCTCGTCGGTGACGACGCAGTGGGCCAGGCCGCCGTGGTCGATTCCCATTTGCCCGGTTTGGCGACGGTGCTGCCACTTCCGCCGCCCACAAATGACCCCGACGACACCCCCGATCCGAAGGAGCTTGCACCTCAAATGGCCATCCATCTTTTTCGGCCTCCGCAACAAGCCACCGTTGTGCAAAAAGAAGGAAAACCAGCCTGGATTGCCGCAGAACGCATCAATGGCCCAATCGTCTTTTGCGGTGGACCTTATCGTTTGCGCGCAGGAAGCGGGACCGAGGACATGCGCGATTATTTCGATATCGAAGTGCCGTCTGGAGAGGCCTTTCGTTTGTATTGTGAACATAACACTGGAATATGGTTCCTGGATGGCCGCTATGATTGATAATAACTACGTCGAACTTCGAGCCCGAAGTTTCTTTGGATTTTTACAAAGCACGATCGACCCAGAAGACTTGGCCAAGGCCGCTGCCTTTTCAGGATATTCTGCGATCGGAATGACTGATTTCGCAAGCGCATCCGGCTTTGTTCGTTTCCATAAATCGGCCAAACAACATGGTATTAAACCATTGTACGGAACGGAATTGACAGTCGATGGGTCTCCGCTGTTTCTGTTGTGCGAAACAAAAGAAGGTTATCGAAATTTATGCAAAATGATCACATTGCATCAAAGCGATCTACGTGGAAAGCGTGGATTAACGCTGTTCGATTTGGAAAGTCACAAAAATGGCCTCTTTGCGTTCACTGGTGGAGCAGAGGGAAATATCGGTAAAGCGATTGACGCAGGTGACACAAACTTTGCTGCACGAAAACTTGATACGCTAGCTGGAATTTTTGGCAAAGATCATTGTTTTGTCGAGTTGCAAATCCATTTTGATGCGCAAGAAGACATCCGCAATGCTGCACTGGTTTGTCTTGCTGAGGCAAAACAACTTCCCCTCGTATTGACCAATGATGTGCGAATGCTTGGTCCAGATCAATTGCTTTTATTGGATACACTGACTTGTATTCGAGAAAAGGTGGAACTGGCTGCTGCGGGAAAGCGGCTTCTTCAAAATGGAGAGCGTTACCTCAAAACGCCACAAGCCATGGCCTCGCTGCTGACCGATATTCCAGAGGCAATACAAAATACCGTCGAAATTGCAAATCGGTGTACATTTTCATTGGACGATGCTGGATATCGTTTCCCAGAATACCCGTTGCCGTTCGGTGAAAAACCAGAGGAATTTCTGCGTGCGATCATTTTCGATGCCGCGCCACGTCGGTTTTCTACCTATAACAACAAAACAATTGCTCAATTAGACAGAGAGTGGTCTTTGATTTGCAAATTGGGGTTGTGCGGATATTTTCTGATCGTCTGGGATATCATTCAATTTTGCAAAAGCCGTGGAATTTTTGTGCAAGGTCGTGGAAGCGCCGCCAATTCGGCTGTTTGTTATGCACTTGGAATCACCGCGTGCGATCCACTGAAAATGGATTTGCTGTTCGAGCGTTTTTTATCTGAAGAACGCGGCGAATGGCCCGATATAGACTTGGATTTACCATCAGGAAATCGACGAGAAGAGGTCATTCAATATCTGTATCGGAAATACGGTGCGTCTGGTTGTGCACTGACCGCAACATATACAACCTATCGAGCAAGGAGTGCCGTTCGTGATGTTGGGAAAATTCTCGGCTTTTCAGAAGATACGATTTCACAATTATCAAAAAAACTCAGTCGATTTGGCGACGAGTTTGGAGCCTATGGAAGAGAAAATTTAGGCACTGAACCAGTATCATTTTTGGAACATGTCAAACAGGTTGGCCTCGATCCGTCCGATTCAAATGTAAGTAAATTGATTGCGCTTTATAAGGATATTCAAGATATTCCAAGGCACATTGGTCAACATCCAGGCGGAATGATCATCGCGGCGGGGCGGTTGGATGAAGTAATTCCGATCCAACCGGCAGCCATGCCGGGTCGAGCCATTATCCAGTGGGACAAAGACGACTGTGCTGATATGGGGATTGTGAAAATTGACTTGCTCGGGTTGGGGATGATGCAGGTGCTTGAGGAAGCGGGTCGCTTGGTGCCTTGTCACGATGGAATGCCGTTTGATATCGCGTCTTTGCCGAGAGACGACAAACAGGTCTATTCGATGATTTCTGCGGCTGATACGATCGGTATCTTCCAAATAGAGAGCCGTGCGCAAATGTCTTGTTTGCCTCGTACAAAACCGGATACATTTTATGATTTGGTGGTTCAAGTCGGGTTGATTCGCCCAGGCCCAATTGTTGGAAAAATGGTTCATCCGTACTTGAAGCGAAGAATGAAAGAAGAACCTGTTTCATATCCACATTCGAGTCTTGCTCCGATTTTGTCTCGCACATTGGGAATCCCGCTTTTTCAGGAACAAGTCATGAGAATGGCGATGGTGGCCGCAGGTTTTTCAGGTGGTTTGGCTGATCAATTGCGACGAGCAATGGACAGCAATCGAAGCAAGAAAAAAATGTTTGCATTGGTCGATCAATTGCGAATTGGAATGCAGAAAAATGGGATTCCAAAGCATTCCGCTGAACAAATTGAATTGGCGATTACGGCTTTCGCGCAATATGGTTTTCCTGAATCTCATGCGATTAGTTTTGCGTGGCTGACGTATGCAAGTGCGTATTTGAAAGCGCACCATCCGGGTGTGTTTTATGCGGCGCTTTTGAATGCGTGGCCGATGGGTTTTTATTCTCCAGCGACGGTGATTCGAGATGCCCAACGGCATGGCGTGACGGTGCTTCCGCTTTGTGTTGCATCGTCGTTTTGGTCGTGTTCGTTGCCGGCGGCTGAGTCCGCGACCGACGACAATGGACCCAAGAAAACGGTGCGGTTGGGGTTGCGATATGTGGCAGGTCTGCGGGCTGCTGCCGTCGATGCGTTCGTGAAGGCTCGGTCGGAACGGCCTTTTGCGTCGGTGGACGATTGGATGTGTCGTTGCAAAGGCCTGTCGAAGGAGGAAATGACGACGCTGGCCGAGCTGGGCGCGCTGTCGGGCTTGCAAAGAACGCCGAACCGTCGCGACGCGCTGTGGCAGGTGAGCGCGTGGGAAAAACAACATTCGCTGCGGTTTCAGACGCAAGAGGGCGTGGACACGAGTCCGCTCGCGTCGATGACGCCGGTCGAGGAGATGGAGGCGGATTTTCGGAGCAGCGGCGTGAGCATCGGAGCGCATCCTCTGTCGTTTTTCCGAGCGGAGCTGTCGACTCGGTCAGTGCTGCGAATCGACGAACTGTCCGTCGGACAGACGGGGCGGTGTGTGACCGTGGCGGGTTTGTGCATCATTCGACAGCGGCCTCCGACGGCGAAGGGGTTTTTGTTTCTGACGCTGGAAGACGAAACGGGCCTGCTGAATGTGATCGTAAAACCGCAACTTCTCGAGGAGCAGCGTTCAGTGATTTATGGCACGCGGCTTTTGCTTCTGCGCGGCGTCATCGAGAGAAACGGTAACGCTGTGCAACTGAAAGCGACGCACATCGACAACTTGCCGCTCTTTTTGCGGGAAGTCGGTCTTGAAACGACGGTATCGGCGTGATTTGCGACACAAAACAGAAATCGGCGGCATCGTCCCAGATACACTCAAGACCCGTTTTGGAAAGGCGTGTGTGCGATGTCGGCAGAATTGTTTGAAAAAATCCCCAACAACGTGAATTTGTCGTCGGACAAGCGGTTGCAGCGTGCGCTGGAACAATGGTTACCGAACTACATTTCGTGGTGGCGCGAAATGGGGCCGGACCATTTTCACGAGGACATGGTGTATTTGCGAACGGCTGTCAGCGTCGGTTCCGACGGATGGGCGCATTTTGACCATGTGCGGATGCCGGACTACCGGTGGGGAATTTTTCTGGAACCTCCGACGCCAGACCGAAAGATCGCTTTCGGTTCGTTTTTGGGCCAGCCAGTGTGGCAGGAAGTGCCCGGCCAGGTGCGAAACACGCTGCGGCGAATCATTGTGACGCAAGGCGATACAGAACCGGCGTCCGTCGAGCAGCAACGCATGCTGGGGCACACCGCACCGTCTTTGTATGACTTGCGCAATTTGTTTCAGGTCAACGTCGAGGAAGGACGCCACTTGTGGGCGATGGTGTACCTTCTGCACTCGTATTTTGGGAAGGACGGTCGCGACGAGGCAGAGGCACTGCTCGAGCGACGGTCTGGGGACCGCGACAAGCCGCGCATTTTGGGTGCGTTCAACGAGCCGGTTCAAACATGGCTCGATTTTTTCATGTTCACGATGTTCACGGATCGCGACGGAAAATATCAGTTGTCGTCGCTGTCTGAATCGGCATTCGATCCGCTGGCAAGGACCGTCCGTTTCATGTTGACCGAGGAAGCGCACCACATGTTTGTCGGCGAGACGGGCGTGGACCGCGTCGTGCAGCGAGCGTGCGAGCTGCTTCTTGACACGAAAACTGATTCTCCCGACGCGGTGATGAAGGCTGGGGGCATTCCGCTCGACATGGTGCAACGGCACTTGAACTTGTGGTTTTCTCTGTCGCTCGATCTGTTCGGCAGCGAAATTTCCTCCAATGCCGCCGAGTATTTCAGCCTCGGGCTGAAAGGTCGTTATCGCGAAACGACGCACCACGACGAGCACACGGGTCTGAACCAGGTATACAAACTTTCCGTTCCATCCGAGGGTGACACGCTTGTTTCTGTCGAAGTTCCGCTGCTCAACGCGATGAACGAAATTTTGCGCGACAGCTACGTTCAGGACTGCCAGCGCGCCGTGGACAAGTGGAATCGCACCATCGAACAGCACCTCGGGTCAGCGGGCGAGGCACACCGTCTGGCTCTGCCGAATCGTCGGTTTCATCGCAACATCGGTGTGTATGCGATGAACGCGGAGCACTTTTTCGATCCGCTTGGCAATCCGATTTCGCAGGGTGAGTTTCTTTCGCAGCGACAAAAATGGCTGCCCACCGACGAGGATCGCGCACATCTTGTGAGCCTGATGAAACCGGTCACACAGCCCGGAAAAATGGCCGGTTGGATCGCGCCTCCGGCAAAAGGCATCAACGGCCAACCGCTCGAATTTGAATACGTCCGTTCCCCCACCTGATTGTACCCCCCAAAGCCCGTATCGTTTTTTCAACACAGCCTTGCCATAGACCGGCTCACATCAGGCCTTTCAGACGGGCTCAACCCAAACATCGCGCGGCGCGTAACTTGCCCTCGCCAAAGGCGGGGGTCCCTCCCCCATACCGATTCAACGCACGTTATGACGGAGGACAAGACCTACCCTCCGAGACTTTTTCCGCCGTGCCCAATACCCCTTTCTTGGAACCCTTTTGGGCAGGGCCCGCCAAAAAAAGGTCTCTGGTGAGCCCGCGCCTATTCTTCGTCGGTCAGAACCATTTGTGATCATCTGGAAGCATCAGGCTGTCGCAAGGTCTTTTTGGTGGAAAATTCGCAAGGGTTGTTGGTTTTGTTCGACCACTTCTTCGCTAACAAGCACTTCTTTGATATTGGGATGGGACGGGATTTCATACATGGTATCAAGCAGTAGTCCCTCGACGATAGCGCGCAAACCTCGCGCTCCACTGCGTGTTTTCAAAGAAGCTTGTGCGATAGCTTTGAGAGCATTCTTTGTAAACCGCAGTTTCACGCCATCCATATCGAAGAGTCGTTGATACTGCTTCACAAGCGCATTTCGGGGTTTCGTCAAAATATCGATGAGCGCTTCTTCAGATAACTCGTGAAGCGGCGCAACAACGGGCAAGCGCCCAATAAATTCTGGGATCAAACCGAATTTGAGCAAATCTTCGGGTTGCACCTCTTTCAGAAAATCCCAAATTTTCTTTTCATGTTTGCTTTGGATGTTGGCACCAAAGCCCATGATCTTTTGCCCGATTCGCTGTTCAATGACATCTTCGAGGCCGACGAACGCGCCGCCGCAGATAAACAAGATATTCGTCGTATCGACCTGAAGAAATTCTTGCTGCGGATGTTTTCGCCCACCTTTGGGAGGGACATTGCAGACGGTCCCTTCGAGGATTTTGAGCAAGGCCTGCTGGACACCTTCGCCGGAAACATCGCGTGTGATAGATGGATTGTCACTTTTGCGAGCGATTTTGTCGATTTCGTCGATGTAAACAATCCCGCGTTGAGCTCGCTCAACATCATGGTCGGCATTGTTTAAGAGGCTGACGATGATATTCTCGACATCTTCACCCACATAACCGGCCTCGGTCAGATTCGTAGCATCGGCAATCGCAAACGGAACATTTAAAATTCGCGCCAGCGTTTGAGCCAATAGCGTTTTACCGCTTCCCGTTGGACCAAGCAGCAAAATATTTGATTTTTGCAAATCAACTTCGTCGGTATTGGCCTTTGCATCGATTCTCTTGTAGTGATTATGAACTGCGACAGAGAGAATCTTTTTTGCCCGGTCTTGACCAATGACAAATTCGTCGAGAACAGCTTTGATTTCCGATGGTTTCGGAACGCTGCTCTGGCCAAATGGCTGTTCGTCCTTTTCGATTTCTTCTGCGATGATGTCATTGCACAAACCGATACATTCATCGCAGATATACACCGTCGGGCCAGCAATGAGTTTGCGGACCTCTTTTTGGCTTTTCCCGCAAAACGAACAAGCGAGGCCGTGCATACGTTCCTCCATGGGTATTTGCTTACGTTGCTTTCGGTTCGGCCTTTTTCTTGACCAAAACCTCATCCACAAGACCGTATTCTTTGGCCTCAGCCGCACTCATGAAGAAATCTCGCTCCATATCGCGGCGGATGCGATCTTCGGGCTGCCCGGTGTGACGCGAATACAGCTCGATGAGTTTCTCTCGAGTACGCAGAATTTCCCGCGCGTGAATTTCGATGTCGGTGGCTTGGCCCGAGAAACCGCCGAGCGGCTGGTGAATCAAAATTCGCGAATGCGGCAGCGCGTACCGCTTCCCTTTGGCACCACCGGAAAGCAGAAACGAGCCCATCGACGACGCTTGGCCCATGCAAATCGTCGCCACCTCGCAACGAACAAGTTGCATGGTGTCGTAGATCGCCATGCCTGCCGTCACAAGGCCGCCGGGCGAATTGATGTAGAGCATCACGTCTTTGTCGGGGTCTTCAGATTCGAGGAAAAGAAGCTGGGCGATGATCGTGTTGGCAACCATGTCATCGACGGGCGTTCCCAAGAACACGATGCGATCTTTGAGTAGCCGAGAGTAGATGTCCCAGCCGCGCTCGCCGCGATGGGTCTGCTCGACGACGGTTGGGATGATGTAAGACAGGGCCGGCTGCGACAGCGAACCGGAAATGTTGCGGTCTGTCATGTTCGTTCGATCCTCTGGGGTTCTGGTAGCAATGGGGAATGTGAGCGCAGGCTCTTTAGCACATCACCTGGCCTGCGAAGCGTCAAGAGTTGCCTTGTGCTTTCAACAAGTTGGCCTGCACTTGGGGGTCGCACCGGCTTCGAAGTCTCGTCCGGTTACGCATTTGTTTTTGTGTCGGGTTTTGTGTCGGGTTTTGTATCGGGTTTTGTGTCGGTTTTGCTCTCGGTTTTGCTCTCGGGCTTGTTTTCGGGCTTGTTTTCAGGCTCAAAGTGCAACGCGAGGCTGTCTTTTTCGACGGTCACAGCGACGGCACCGCCGTTTTGAAGGGCACCGAACAGGATGGCGTCAGCGAGCGGGCGTTTCAGTTCGTTCTGAATCAAGCGAGCCATGGGTCGTGCGCCGTTTTGCCGGTCGTAGCCTTTTTCGGAAAACCACTGCCGTGCCTCGTCGGACAAATCGAGCGATACTTTCTTCTGCTCGAGCTGGGCGGCCAGCTCGCCGATGAACTTATCGACGATGCGCAACGTGACTTGCGGGTTCAGCGATTGGAACGTGATCCAAGCATCGAGGCGGTTGCGAAATTCTGGGCTAAAGGTCCGCTCAATGGCGGTTTTGTCCATGTGCTTGATCGGTGCCGTCCCAAAACCAATCGAGCCTTGCTGAAGCTCGCGGGCCCCGGCGTTGGTCGTCATGACGAGCACGATGTTGCGAAAATCGGCTTTGCGCCCATTGTTGTCGGTCAGCGTCGCATGATCCATGACTTGTAGGAGGACGTTGTACACGTCAGGATGCGCTTTTTCGATTTCGTCGAGCACAAGCACAGCATGCGGAGTCTTGCGCACAGCGTCGGTGAGCAAACCGCCCTGATCAAAACCCACATAGCCCGGAGGCGCGCCAATCAGCCTCGAGACGGTGTGTTTTTCCATGTACTCGCTCATGTCGAAACGCAAAAACTCGATTCCGAGCACACGGGCAAGCTGCTTGGCCAACTCGGTTTTTCCAACGCCAGTCGGCCCGGAAAACAGAAAGCAGCCGACGGGCTTTTCGGGATTGCCCAGGCCAGAGCGAGAAAGCTTGATGGCCGTGACCAGCGATTCAATGGCCGAGTCCTGTCCAAAAATGACGTTCTTGAGTTCCGACGAGAGATTTTGAAGCTGCGTTTTGTCGTCGGCGCTAACCGATTTTGGCGGGATCTTCGCCATTTTCGCGATCACCTGCTCGACATCCGTGGGGCGCACGATTTTTTTCGCTCTGCTCGATGCGCTCGGCAAAATTCGCAGCGCAGCACCAGCCTCGTCGATGACATCAATGGCTTTGTCTGGCAGTCGGCGATCGGTCATGTGTTTGGCTGCAAGATCCGCTGCTGCTCGCAAGGCAGCGTCGGTGTATCGAACGCCATGAAATTCTTCGTACCTTGCGCGCAAGCCTTTCAATATCAGGAAGGTTTCGTCCGCCGTCGGTTCCGCGAGATCGATTCGCTGAAAACGACGCGAGAGCGCACGGTCTTTGTCAAAGGACGTTTTGTAGTCCTCAAACGTCGTTGAGCCAACGCAGCGCAGTTCGCCGGACGACAGCGCGGGTTTGAGCAAATTCGCCGCATCCATTCCACCACCGGAAACGGCCCCAGCACCCACGATGGTGTGTATTTCATCAATGAACGCGATCGCTTTTTTGATTTTGCGCAGCTCGGTGAGAATGCCTTTCAGTCGTTGTTCAAATTCTCCTCGAAATTTTGTCCCAGCGACGAGACCGCCCATGTCGATGGCATACACTTCGGCGTCTTTGAGGACCTCTGGTACATCGCCTCGCGAAATCTTCCACGCGAGTCCCTCGGCAAGCGCCGTTTTGCCCACACCCGCGTCCCCGACGTAAAGCGGATTGTTTTTCCGCCGCCGACAGAGCACTTGCATGGTGCGTTGAAGCTCGCTTTCACGCCCAATCAAGGGATCGATGCGACCGGCATTTGCCTCGGCAACCAGGTTTACAGCGAATTTTTCAAGAAGTGAACGCTTCCGATTCCGGTCGTCATCTTCCCCATCCGCGTCGTTATCGGCCTGAGCATCTTGGCGAATAAGTTGGACATTCCATGGGCTGCGGTTTCCGTCGGGGTTTGCGTCCTTGCGAATGCCGTGCGAGATGAAATTCATGACATCCAGACCGGTCACGCCCTGGCTCGAAAGCAGAAACACAGCGTGACTCTCGCCTTCCCGAAACATCGCGGCCAGCACGTCCCCCGACCCAATCTGCGACTTTCCCGAGGATTGCATGTGGAGCACCGCACGCTGAAGAACCCGCTGGATGCCCAGCGTTTGCTCCGGCTCATGCTCGACTCCCTCCGGTAACCGGGTGATTTTCTCTTCCAGAAACTCCTCGAGTTGCTGGCGCAGTTTCGCAACATCGACAGCGCAGGCCCGCAAGAGTTTGAGCGTCGTCGGTTGCTCCGTAAATGAGTACAGAACGTGCTCGAGACACAGAAACTCGTGACGCCGTTTTCGAGCTTGTGCCAACGCAGACAGCAGGGACTCTTGAAGTTCTTTGGTGATCATGTTGCTTTGACGATATGGGGACGAACATAAACCCGAGTGTGGAAGCGCGCCATCCCCGGCATCGACATCGGCGAAAAAGCTGTCAATTTGCCGGGTCAGACGAGGGTTCTTGCGGCTACACTGGGGTAACGATCCGGAATGCGTGAGTGTCGGCTGTGCAGAAACGAGCTTTTGACGACAGGTGACGCGGAAGTGGACGGAGTTTGTCTGGCCTGCTTGAACAAAGCACCGAGTGATCTGCCGAAGGCGGAGTGGGTGAGTTTGCCCGTCCCCATCCGCAGTCGGTCGGAATCGCGACCCGAGAGCGAGTCTTTGCCCGTCCCGTTGCGCCCTGTGTCGGACAAAAAGCCAGATCGACCGACCTCGGTGCCACCACGGATGACGCACACATCGAACTTGCCGCGCGCCTCGCTGTTTCACGAA
Organism: Pseudomonadota bacterium; assembly: GCA_035328405.1. Classification (GTDB taxonomy): domain Bacteria; phylum Myxococcota_A; class Polyangia; order Palsa-1104; family JAEUJZ01; genus JAEUKA01. The sequence continues at coordinate 23,701 of DAOLIT010000050.1, forward strand.
GAAACGAAACCTCCACGCAAACCGCCCCATCCTGTGGTGTCCACATACGGTGGGGGAATGTCCGCCAATCTCCCACCATCCGCCGCACAAATCACACTCCCTGAACCCGTTGCGCAGAAGCCGGGAGTTGGCACGCAAACCGATGACAGTCGTCCCGCCCAGATCGTGTCACCGAGAGTGCCGACGGCAATTTCCCCAATGCAGCCCGAGGTAGACTCGATTGTCAGCACGCGTTCTTCCTGGACCGACGAAGCTCCGCCGTTGTCTTCGTCCCGACCTGAAATGACCTCCGCAACGGCCAACCTGACGACGGCTGTGCCATCTTTTCCGCCGCAAGAGCCTGTCGTCCTCGGAAAGTTGGCTGCGCTCGCAAATGCAAACCCTGTTGCCAAAACCACTGCCCCAGCCGGAAGAAGCCCCATGCCATCGTCCCAAAACAGTGCAAGCAGCCAACCCGGTGATCTTCCCTTTGCTGCCATGTTTTCGATGGCGGCGTCCAGGCAAAGCCAGGCATCTCAAACACCGCAAGCATTAAAGCTCGGATGGGTCATCGCCGGTCTGTCGCTGGCTGCGCTGCTTTTGCTCCTGACGATTTTGGTGCTGGTCGAGCGCAGCCGACAGGACGCTCCGCCGCCGCTTCTTCCGCCGACCAGCTCGATGCAATAACCGACGGAATTTCGACAGACCCCTATTTCCTCACAAAGTGCGCTAGATGTCTCTCCATGTCGAACTTGAACATCGCAGAGAAGTTTGTCGTCGAAGCCGCGCCTGATCGCGTCTGGGCTTTTCTCAAGCGCGCCGATTTGATCGCCGGTTGTTTGCCGGGTGCCAAGCTCGACGGTCAAAGCGGGCCGGACACCTTTTTGGGAACGATGAAAGTCAAAGTCGGTCCCGTTGTGCAGGATTTTCGTGGGCGTGCCTCGCTCGTCGAAGTCAACGACGCGGACCGGCATCTGTCGCTGGTCGGTTCCGGCGACGAAAAAACCGGCGGAGGTTCGGCCAAAATGACGATGCGTTGCGCCGTGACGGAAGCCCAGGACGGAGGCAGCGAAGTCTCGGTGACGGCAGAAGTCGAATTGGCCGGAAAACTCGTTCGTTTTGGACGAGGCGTCTTCGAGGCGGTCGCGAAGCAGCTTTTCAAACAATTCGTTGAACGAGCCCGAACGCAAATCGCTCAATTTCCCGACCCGAACGCGTTGGTGCCGACCTCCGAGCAACCCGCTGCCAACGCAAACGCAGCCAAACCGGAAGCGGAGACGGCTCAGACAGAGACAACAACTGACCCGAGACCGATGCCAGAGACCGCCTCCAGCACCGTGTCAGCGCCGACGGAGCGGCGTCCATCGACTCCACCGCCCGACTCCGCGCAGAAAACCGCACCCGTGTCCGAAACCCCGTCAACATCCCTCATCGAACAAAAACCGATCGCCTCCGTCTCGAAACAGGAAGAAGTCCTCGACGCAGGCTCGATTTTGTTCCGTGCGCTCATTGAAGCGATCAAGGGGTTTCTGCGCAGAATCTTTCGCTTGAAGCCCTAAACGGCTCTCCAGCACCCGCTACGGCTTGTTTTCGGGGTGTTCGTCCAAGTAGGCGCGACGGCTTTCGCGCGTGATTTCGACCTCGACGGGCGTTTGTGAAACTCTGGCCTGACAGCCCAGCCGAGAGACGGGCCGCACGTCAAACGCCTTGTCCAAAATGTCCTCTTCGCGATCTTTTTGCAGCGACAGCGACGACAGACCGCTGCGTACATACACATGACAGGTGGAACAGGCACACACACCACCGCACGCCGAACCCACTTGGGCCTGAGCCCGACGGGCCGCATCCAAAATCGTGGTCCCGACGGGCACGTCGATGGTTTTGGGTTTGTCGTCGCTGCCTAGGTCGTTCAGAAAAATCACAAGAGGCATCGGTTTACTCGCCCAAAGACACGGTTTTCGGGACCGCGTTTTCGTCAAACTGGACCGCCTTCTCGACGGAAGCGACCGACTTTCCGGCCACCGCCCGATTGAGCTGCTCATTCATCCGTCGTTGTGCAAATTCTTTGCTCGCGACATCGAGCGCCAAAATGCAATCCGCAATCAGCCGGTGATCGATTCCCTGTTTCGCGGCTGTCAGTGCGGCTCGAGCCTCGACAATCGGCTGCATTTCTTCCTCGGACAACAGATATCCGTCCTGGGCGAGCGCAGTCTCGAGAGCCTGTAAAATGCGCTCTGCTTCGATGCGCTGCTCCAAAAGGACTCTTTTTCGCAAATCGTCCTCGGCGTGTTCAAAACTATCGAGCAGCATCTTTTCAATCTGCTCGTCGATGAGCCCATACGACGGTTTGACTGCGATGTGCGCAGCGCGCCCCGAGGTCAATTCCCGCGCCCCCACTTGCAGCAAGCCGTTTTCGTCGATGAGAAACATCACCTCGAGCCGAGCCATCCCCGCCGCCATTTTGGGGACGCCTGTCAGTTTGAACCGAGCCAGGCTCCGGCACTCGCTTGCAGTCTCACGCTCACCCTGCACCACATGTAGGTCAAAACCCGTTTGCCCGTCCGCATACGTCGTGAACACCTGCTTCGCCCCCGTTGGAATGCGGCTGTTGCGAGGAATCAGCTTTTCCACAATTCCGCCCATCAGTTCCAGTCCCAGCGACAGCGGTGAGACATCAATGAGCAGCGCGTCGTTTTTATCGCCAGCCAAAATATCGGCCTGCACGGCAGCACCGAGCGCAACCACTTGTTCCGGGTCCAGCTCGCACAGGGGTTTTTGACCAAACATCGACTCGACGAAACGACGCACGGCTGGAACGCGCGTGGCACCACCGACCAGAATCACACCGGAAAGGTCCTTTGCGGTCAACTCGGCATCTTTCATCGCGCGACGGCACGGAGCGGCGGTACGTTCCAGCACTGGCTGGATGGCTTGCTCAAATTCCTCACGGCTGACCGACAGGGTTGCGCCCTCAAACGAAACCGTCGTTTTCTCCCCGTCGGTGAGCGCGTGTTTCGCCTCTCGGGCCACGTCCAGCAACCGCCGGGACAAAACCGCATCCTCCGAGAGCCGCGATGCCAACCGCTTTCCGTCGGGATGCTTCTCGAGCAGCAAGAAGGAAAACGCCGCATCCATGTCGTCCCCGCCTAGCGCCGTGTCCCCGCACGTCGCCATGACGGTGAAAATGCCATCGCACAAATCCAAAATCGACACATCGAACGTGCCGCCACCCAGGTCGTACACCGCAAAGCGGCCCTCGCGGTTTTGATCAAGCCCATAGGCCAGCGCCGCTGCCGTTGGTTCATTGAGAAGCCGCAAGACCGAAAGACCCGCAAGTCGTCCGGCATCGCGCGTCGCCTGGCGTTGGGCGTCGTCGAAATACGCCGGAACTGTAATCACAGCGCCCTCGGGTTCGTCCCCCAATGCCTCGACGGCGCGACTGCGCAAAACACGCAAGATCTCGGCGCTGACCTCGAGCGGCGTCACTGGCCGTCTGCCGTTTGGTCCAGCGACAAAAAATCGCACCACGCTGTCAGGAAACAGCGACGGATCGGCGAACAAATACTGTCCAAATCGGCTCGCCGTGCCTTCTTTCACAATGTCTGCGACGCTGCGGCCCATAAATCGTTTGACCGATGCGATCGTGTCGTGCGGAGCTTCGTGCGCCCGTTTTTTTGCGATGTGTCCGACGACCGGCGCGCTCCCGGCTTGGTAACGAACGACCGACGGCAAAAGCACGCCACCCGTTTCATCTGGCAGGCAGACTGGTTGTCCGTCACGCACAACTGCGACGAGCGAGTTGGTTGTGCCCAAGTCGATTCCGACGACGCGACCTTTGCAAGCCGATTTGGTCTTCTGCTCGCCGGGTTCGGCAATCTGAAAGAGGCTCATGGAACTTTCTCTGGAAAAAGGACTGTTTGCGCGCGGCTTATAACACGGCAGAGCGCGGCGCTGTCGTATCCTCAGCCACCAAAATCTCGTCGGAAAACCGTTGATGATACCGCTGCATGTAGTAGAGGGTAGTCAACTGCGAGATCGCCGTCGCATCGCCGTGCTCAAGGTGTTCAAAACCGTCGGCCATTTGCTGCGTGAGCTGGGCGTGCGCCGATTCGACGATCTTTTTGAGCGCCGCGATTTTCGCTACATCTCGTTCGGCAACTGCGTCGGACAATTCTTCGCGCCACTCGAGAATTTGCATCAAAAAATCGGGGTCGAGCGCCGTTTTGGGAGCATCTTCTCCCAATTCCGCGCCCCGCAATTTCAACAAATACTCTGCACGTTTTCCGTCGCTGCGCAGCGTTCGATAGGCTTCGTTGAGCATGGTCGCGCGCTGCAAAACTTCGGCCCGTTCGCTGGCGGGAGCACGGCTGAATCGATCGGGATGCCACCGTCGAGACTTTTCTCGATACCGCGTTTCGAGTTCCGCCGCGTCGAGGCGAAAGCGTTCCGGCAGATCGAACAGCGCAAAGAACGAATTAGAACTGGACGCTTTCACCGCAGCCACAGTTTCCTTTGACGTTCGGGTTCTGAAATTTGAACCCGTAGCCCATCATGCTCGTCACAAAATCGAGTTCGGTGCCGTTCAAATAGACGAAACTTTTCGGGTCCACAAAAATGCGAACACCGTCGGAAAACTCGAACACTTTGTCGGTGTTGCGCGGTGGTTCGTCCGCCCACTCGAACAAGTAGGAAAAACCCGTACATCCACCGCCCCGAATCCCGATGCGCAAACCTTGAGCGGCTTTTCCTTCGGCCACTCGTTTGTCTCGCAGCCGTTTCACTTCAGCGACGGCTTTGCTTGTGGCCAAAATGCTCATGGCTGGCTCGCTTTCTCCGCCGAGGTGTTTGGGACCTTTTTCCGACGGTAATCTGCGATTGCAGCTTTGATGGCGTCTTCTGCGAGCACCGAGCAGTGAATTTTCACTGGAGGCAAGTTCAGTTCGTCTGCAATCGCTGCGTTTTGGATTTTTTCTGCGTCGTCAATCGACATGCCCTTCACCCATTCGGTGACAAGCGACGAGCTTGCGATCGCCGAACCGCAGCCAAAGGTCTTGAATTTGGCGTCTTTGATGACGCCCTCGTCGTCGATTTTCAGTTGAAGTTTCATCACATCGCCGCAGGCCGGCGCTCCGACGAGACCGGTTCCCACCTCGGGGTCGTTCTTGTCGAAACTTCCGACGTTGCGGGGGTTTTCGTAGTGGTCGATCACTTTGTTGCTGTACGCCATGGTCGTGTTCTCTGTGAGTGAAAAAGCGTTAGTGAGCAGCCGTCCATTCGATGCTTTTCAAGTCGATGCCTTCCTGCACCATTTCCCAAAGCGGGGACATTTCGCGCAGGCGGCGCACTTTTTCGACGGTCAGGCGAATCACAAAATCGACTTCCTCATCGGTCGTGAAACGGCCCAGACCAAAACGAATCGACGTGTGCGCCAGCTCCTCGCCAATCCCGAGCGCACGCAGCACATACGACGGTTCCAGCGACGCTGACGTACACGCCGAACCCGACGAAACCGCCACGTCTTTGAGCGCCATCAGAAGCCCCTCTCCTTCGACATAGGCAAAGCTCAAATTGCTGTTTCCAGGCAGCCTGTGTTCCAAGGAACCGTTGCGGAAAACATGGGGCAACGCAGCCATCAGGCTCATTTCCAAACGGTCGCGCTGCCGAGCAATGCGCGCCGATTCGGCAACCATCTCGTTTTGTGCGATTTCGCACGCTTTTCCAAAGCCGACAATGCCAGGCACATTCAGCGTGCCCGATCGCAGACCTCGTTCGTGCCCGCCGCCATCCATTTGCGCTTCAAGCCGAACCCGTGGTTTTCGTCGGACATACAGCGCGCCGATGCCTTTGGGACCGTAGAGTTTGTGCGCCGTGAGCGACACCAAATCGGCCTGCACATCGTTCACGTCGAAGGAAATTTTGCCGATGCCTTGCACTGCGTCCGTGTGAAACAGCGCGCCGCGTTCCTTGACGACAGCGCCGATGTCCTTCAGTGGCTGCACGGTCCCGATTTCGTTGTTCGCGAACATGACCGAAACCAAAATCGTGCGATCGGTCATGGCTTGCTTCACCGTCTCGGGACGCAGGATTCCGTCTGGGCCGACCGGCAAATACGTCACGTCAAAGCCTTCGAGTTCCAGGCGTTTGCACGAATCCAGCACGGATTTGTGCTCGATCTGCGACGTGATGATGTGGTTGCCTCGGTCTTTGTAAAAGTGGGCCGCGCCTTTGAGAGCCAAGTTGTTCGATTCGGTCGCCCCCGACGTGAACACGAGCTCTTTGCCCGCTGCTCCAATCAGCCGTGCAACTTGCTCCCGCGCATCATCGACGGCTTTTTCCGCAGTCCAACCGAACAAGTGGTTCCGGCTCGCAGCGTTGCCAAAATGCGTCGAAAAATACGGCAGCATTGCGTCCACAACGCGCGGGTCAACCGGCGTCGTCGAGTGGTAATCCATAAAAATGGGAAGATGAAGTGCCATGGTCGTCCTTTACGTCCCCCGAATGCCAGCGACAAGAAGCGGCTGTGGGCCATTGTGTCCGTGTATCCGACAGCGTTCGCACTCGCTTTTGGGTGTGCCTGTATCACACACCTTGCAGCCATCCAGATAGTCCAGCCCGGCCCGCAAATCCTGCTCAAGCCGCGTGAGTTTCTCGATTTGCTCGCGGGTTTCCGTGAGTTTTTGCGAAAACAGCGATCGCAGTTTGGTCATTGCTTCGGTGCCGATTCGCTGCCCTTCCAGATCGCGCAGAAGTTGCGAAATTTCCCCCAGGGACACGTCCGCTTCTTGCAACCTGGAAATCCACTGCACCCGCTCGACCGCCGCGTGCGAATACAAACGAAAACCGCCACGAGAACGAATCACCGGACGCAGCAAACCCAGCTCTTCGTAAAGATGCAGCGCGCGGGCCGTTTTGTTGCACAGCTCGGCCAACTGGCCGATTCGCAGCAGCTTGTGGCCGTCTTCCGCATCGGTTTGCGCGTTTTGTGTTGGCTGTTTTTCCTGCAACTCTAACCCTTACGTGTGCGTGAGGTTCTGTTGGCAATATCGGATGCCGAAGACAGTCGGTCAAGCGCAAAAGCCGCTTCACAAACAAAAGTGCAACTTGCGTGCGGTCGGCCCACGCGCGGCGCGGATAACATTCTGTGTTGTGACGATCCGAGCCAGGTTTTTCGACGGAAATTGGGGTTTTTGTTAGAGTGCCGCTCGCTTTTTTGGAAGGAGTCTCATGCGGTTTGATCGCCTATTCGCACGGTTTTTGGAGCAGTTTGCGTGGCTTTTTGGCGCGTGGCTTTTTGGCACGTGTCTGTCGTCTTGCACCCTGTCGCGCGAGCCCGAGGATCTGCGCGGTCAGGATGTGCGCCTGACGATGATTCACACGTCGGACGTTCACTCGCGGCTTCTGCCGTACCAATACGCGCCGAATCTGCCCGATCGAAACTTGGGACTCAACGTGCTTTCGGGGATGTGCATCGAATCGAAATGCAGCTCGGATTTTTCGGTGAGCTGCAGCAGAGACAGCGACTGCGCCGCGTTTCCAACCGCTTCGGTGGGAGGTCTGGCTCGGATGGCCACGGTGATCAAACGCGAACGGGCCCGGTCGCCGCGTTCGCTGCATCTTGACTCGGGCGACATGTTTCAAGGGGCACCTGTCTTCAACCTCTTCAATGGCGAGGTCGAAGTGCGCACGATGGGGCTGCTCGGCGTCCAGGGGATGGCGCTTGGGAATCACGAGTTTGACAAGGGGGCGGTCATGCTCGGGTTGCAACTGATGAACAACGGCCCAAACTTTCCGATCCTCGCGGCCAACTACGAGTGGTCCGATCCCGACGACCAGCGGTCCCCGAAACTGGGCCGTTTCATCCAGCCGGTGTCCGTCTTCAACGTCAAAGGCCTTCGCGTCGGCGTGATCGGCTTGGGCAACGTGTCGTCGCTGAACAGTTCTATCGAAGGTGACAATTCGCTGGGTTTGCGTGCCCGCGATGCCAAACAGGCGGTGTCAGAGCTTGTGCGCGTGCTTAGACCGCAGGTCGATTTGATGATGGTCGTGAGCCACATGGGCCCCGAGGACGATGTGGCGGTTTCTCGCGAGGTCTCGGAAAGCTCGGGCGACGAAGAAACCAGCGATCCGAACAGCGCAGCGGTGGATTTGAACGGCATCGATGTCGTGCTGGGTGGGCATTTGCATACCGTGTACTACCCGCCCGTCGATATTTCTCATTACGACACAAGCGGCGTGTATCAAGGCCACACGATCATCGTGAACAGCGGCGCGTTTGCGAAATTTGTGGGTTCTCTCGATATGGTCGTTCACGTCGGAGATCCCGATTCGGCGGACCCGCTTTTGCGTCGAAGTTTTGTCAAAAGCTACACCTTCAAAATTCTGCCCATCGGAGAACGTCCGTGGCAGCAAGGCGACCCGACGGACCCGTGTGATCCGTCGATCCGCTGCGATCCTCCGCATCCGTCGAATGCAAAAGTGACTTGTCCCTCGAAAGGCTCAACGCAGCCCAGACCGAATGTGGTTTGCACGCCTCCCGACGCAGACATGTCCAGGCTTCTGGAACCTTACGAAATCAAAATGAAACAACTTCTGAACTTGGGGCAGGTGTATGCAGTGGTGCCCTGTCCAGCGGGTTCGTCGGTGTGCCCGAAAATTCTGCGCAACGATGCGGGCGGAGGAGATTCGCAACTGGGCAATTTGGTGGCGACTTCGATGCGTTTGCGACCGCGCGTCGAGGCCGATTTTGCACTGACAAACTCTTTGGGCATCCGAGCGGACTTTGAATCGGGCCCGCTCACCCTCGAGCAGCTTTACAACGTGTTTCCGTTCGACAACACGATCACGACGCAATTCCTGTCCGGCGACGAAGTGCTGCAAATGCTGGATTTCGTCGCAGATCGCTCGAGCGAACGAGGTTGCAAAACGCAAGTCCAGGTGTCGGGCATTTACTTCACGCTCAATTGCGCAAACCAGCGTTGCCCGTGTCGCAACAAACCGGAATTGTGTGATTGCTCGCAAACGGCGGACTGCCAAACGTACCGAGCACAGTGTCCCACGTCGCTGACGTGTTCGGAGCGATTGAAGGCGTCCGCCGCGCAGAAAGCGCAGTGGGTCGGCCCATTCGCGGACCAAGTGGTTTTGGGTGATGGGTGTCGCAACGTGGACGGAACCGTGAATCCGACCAATTGCAAACCGCTCGATTGTTTCGCGAGCTACAAAGCGGCAGTGAACGATTACATTTCCGTCGGTGGTTCTGGTTTTGTGGTGCTGAAACGAAACACGACGCGGTTTAACACGGGCATCAGTTTGCGTGATGCGCTGGCAGACTTTATCCGCACCCTTGGTGCTGACGCGAAATATCGATGCAGCGACGCGGGGCAATACCGAAATGTGAAAGGTCGCGGACCGACGGGAGAATACGATTATTCGAGTGTGACGTGTCTTTTGCCCGAAGTGTTCGCTCACGACGGACGAATTTTGCCGCTGGTTCGCTGACGAGGGATGACCATGACCCAGATCACGACGATGAAAACGACGACTCTGAAACGACAGGTCTTGTGGCTTCTGTGTTTGACGACGGTGGCTTCTGGGTGTGACAGCCAGATTCCGACGGAACGCAGTCTGACGAGTCTTCGGCTCTCGCTGCGAAATCCGACGGAAGCCGAATTGGGCTCGCCCGCCAACCCTGTGACGCCGACGCAGATGACGTTCGATGTGGACACCCTCGACGAAAAGGGTCAGCCGTTTTCGTTCGACGGCAACTTGTACGGCTATGTCATTGCGGGGGGCAGTCGCTTGTGGCTCGTGGACCCGTGTACCAATCCGAACCCGACGAGCGATCCGACGCTGCTCAAGACCCTTTCGATGCGCGGGGGGAAGGTTTTGTCTGCGCAACTTCCGCTCAACCTCCCGGCGATTTTCGGTCGCGTCGCACTCAACCTCGAAGAAACCAAGAGTCGAGCACTGGGTTCGACGCCAGCGATCTATTTTCCAAATCCGACCATCACAAAACTCATGAAACCGTTGGATATTACGGCACCAAATGCTTCATATTGCAGTCCGTATTTATCAAGACAAGTGACGGTTGATCGCACGGAAACGTCTGCTGGAAAATTGATTGTTTCATCCATTTTCCAAAACGGTTTGGCTGTGAGTGATACGTCGGCACCGGACTACGGAAGTATGTACATATTCACATTTTCTCAGCCGTCGAAAGATTTGCAAATTGGGACAGTGTTAGAGCGGATGTCCGGCTCTATCGCGAAATTTAACGGAATGACCCAGCTTGCCAATCCAATTTTGAAAGCAACGGGCGAATTTCGTTCCGATTGGGTTCCTGTCCCGATTGAACTCGACAAATCGCGAATGCCAACAGGCGGGCCAACCTCGGCCAACAACCAATGGTTGACGAAGCGGATTGCGTCGCCCGTCCGTGTTTCTGGCATCGTTTGCGAAGTCGGTTCGGACAAAAATCGTGCGGACAATTGGCAAAAATACAACACCGTGGTCATCAACCAGCTCGACCTTGATCCAGAAAGCGAAGCGGGATGCGGTGGCGTGAATCTTTCCTATGACAAAGACATGGGAACACGGTTTAACGTGCAACTTCCGGGCAAAGGCTTTGGCGGTTTTGATCCGGCTCAATACGCGGGGCAGGAAGCAACTTTTGTTGGAATGCTCCAAAACGCAGCAAGCAAAAGCGGAAAGACACTATTTTGGACTGTCGTAGTAAGAAAAACGCCAGACGTATGCCTAAAACCAAAAGCTGAGTGTCCCTGACTTTTTTGCCACAATCGGACAGGCGTGATGCTTTTGCAAACAAGTTGCGGTTGCTTGTTAATGGGACAACTCGCGGATGGCGTTGTCGAGGCCGTGTAGGGTCAGGGGATACATCCTTCCGTGCATCATTTGGCGCACCATGTCTACCGAGGCGTAGTGAGGCCACGTGATTTCCGGCAGCGGGTTGAGCCAGACTGCTCTCGAGAACGTGTTGAGCAGTCGATCCATCCAGACGGAACCGGGTTCTTCGTTCCAGTGCTCGACGCTGCCGCCTCGCATGACCAGTTCATACGGACTCATCGCAGCATCGCCGACGAAAATGAGTTTGTAGTCGTCGGGATAGGTGTGGATGACATCGAAGGTCGGCGTCCGCTCGGTGTGGCGACGGGCATTGTCTTTCCAAAGAGATTCATAAACGGCGTTGTGAAAGTAGAAATGGACGAGGTGCTTGAACTCGCTGCGGACGGCGGAAAACAGCTCGGCGCAGGTTCGTACGTGGTCGTCCATGGACCCGCCAATGTCGAGAAGAAGCAGAATTTTGACGGTGTTGTGACGCTCGGGCAGAAGCTGAAGGTCCAAAAAGCCGGCGTTGTCGGCGGTGGCGCGAACGGTTCCGGGCAGATCGAGTTCAGTGGCAGCACCGAGCCGGGCGAACTGGCGCAAGCGACGGAGGGCGATCTGGATGTTGCGAATGCCGAGCTCGATGTCGTCGTCGAGGTTGCGAAATTCTCGTCGGTCCCACACTTTGACGGCTTTGCGGTGCCGCGAGCGATCTTGGCCGATGCGAATGCCCTCGGGGTTGTTACCCCACGCACCAAACGGGGAGGTACCGGCGGTGCCGATGAAGCGACTGCCGCCTTGGTGCCGTTCGTGTTGTTCGCGCAAAAGTTCGGCGAGGCGCTCCATCAGTTTGTCAAAGCCGCCCAAGGCCTGGATTTGAGCCATTTCCTCGGGGGACAAGAGTTTTTCAGCGAGTTTGCGAAGCCACGCCTCGGGAATGGCGGCCCCGTTTTGTGGATCGGCGGGCAGCTCGTCGCCAGAAAAGACCTCGGAAAAGACGCGATCGAACCGATCGAGGAGACGCTCGTCTTTGACCAAACAAGAACGGGACAAAAAGTAAAAATGCTCGACGTTCATCGACGCGACGCCAGCCTGGACAGCCTCGAGCAACGTCAAATACTCGGTCAGCGAGGCATTCACGCCGACTTGCCGGAGCCGGAAAAAAAAACGAAGCAGCATGGGCGGATTATGCAGCAGGCGCGTGCCGACGCGAGGCCGGTTGTTGCACACGGGATTTTTGCCATAATGGCCGCGTTGTTCACGGAAAGACTCAACAGGAAAACGGTTCTCGGTTTGACCCTGGTCGCGGTGCTGGGTGCGATGGGATGCGGGCGGGATCGGTCGCCGAAACGGAACGTCGCGCAAGGTGCGGGGGTTGCCGACATGTCGGATGTGGGTGTTTCAGAGGCTGGTGCGTCCGTCGGGAACAATGCGAATGCCCAACGCGAAAAACGCCCGAAATCGGCACCGGACAAACCTGCGCTCGTCGCGGAACCTCTGCTGCGTTGCTTTGCCGACGACACGGCGCTTTCTCCCCCGCGTTCGGTCGCGGCATTGCTCGAGCGAGCGGCTGAAAAACTGGATCGGGCAAACGAAGAAAAACCGCAGTGCGTCGCAAAAGACGGCCCGAGCGAGGCAAAGCGGCTGCTGAAAGAGGCGTTGGCTTGTTGCGATGAAACGCTGCGCCAAGACGAAGAACGGTTTGCGGCGCATCAACTTCGCGCGCTGGCGCTTGTAGGTTTGGGTCGCACAGACGAAGCCGAGCGGGCGTTTCTGTTTGCACTCGCGCTCCATCCGAACGATGCCGAACTTCTGGCAGATGCAGCTGATTTCTACATCCACCAGGCTTCCGGTTCGGCGGCGACGGATCACACACGGATGGGTCTTTTGCACGCCCGACGCGGCAAGTCGCTGCTTTTGGCTTCGGACAAGCGCCTGGTTTTTGTGACGAGCGGCATTGGCGCGAAAACGGCTCGGGACGTTCCACGCAAAACGGTGGGTGCCGAAACGGGAACATCGGAAGGGAAGGCGGTTGCACCGGCAAAGGCCGTCGATGCGGTTTTGGCGGCGAAGCGTCGGTTGCTGGGTCGGTTGCTTTTGCTGGAAGGACAGGCGCTTTCAGATCTGGGCCGGGCAAGTGAGGCGCTGGGACCGCTTGAGCAGGCCGTCGCAATGTTGGACAGTCGGCAAGCCCGATACGAGCGGGGTTTGGTTCTGTTTGATTTGTGTCGCCTCAAAGAAGCGCGGCAAGTGTTTGCCGATTTGATCAAGCAAGAGCCGGAGGATGCCTGGGCGCACCATCAATTGGGCTTGGCGCTCGAAATGCAGGGGGAGCAGGCCCACGCGGATCAGGAGTTTGCGCGGGCGCGCGGTCTTTCACCAGAGGATTTCCCAACGGGTCCGTCGGTCACGCGCGAGCAATTCCGAACGCTCGTGGCTTCCGAGGTCGCGCGGCTGCCGAAAGCGTTGCAAGACGATCTGCGGCTGGTGCGTTTGGAATTGGCCGAGCTTCCGGCGATTGAGGACTTGACCGCAGACGAAACGCCGCTGTCACCGACGATCGTGGGTCTTTTCCGTGGACTTCCGATAGGTTCGCCCGTGAATCCAGCAACCGGTGTGCCAAATCCACACCCAAATCCATCCCCAAATCCATATGCCGAACCTCGTTCGATCGTGCTGTATCGAAAGAATCTTCTGCGCGCGGTCACCGGTTCCGAAAACGACACAGACGCGGCGCTTTCCGAACTGAAGGCTCAAATTCGGACGACGTTGCTTCACGAACTCGGTCATTTCCGGGGAGAAGACGACAATGAACTGCGAGACAGAGGCCTGGAGTAATGCGCAAACGCAGTCCAAGCAGCGACGGAGTGCTCCCCAGATTGACCTGCCCATGCGAAGAACGGTAAGCTGAGCCGGCTGTGAAGACCTGTCCTCAGTGCCAGATCAAGTACCCGGACGTGCTTGAGTTTTGCCCTCGGGACGGCACACAGTTACCCAGTACGTCGGCACCCAAGGAAGTTGAAGCAGACCCGCTGCTTGGAACGACCATTGATGGTCGATACGCGATTGAAGCGCGGCTGGGCGAAGGCGGAATGGGCGTGGTGTACAAGGGCCGCCACGTTCTTATCGACAAGTCGGTTGCGATCAAGATCCTTCGGAAAGAAGCGGCGCAAGACACGGCGTCGGTACAGCGCTTCATTCAGGAAGCAAAATCAGCGTCCAAAATTGGCCACAGCAACATCGTGGACATCACGGATTTCGGCGTTCTCCCCGACGGACACGCCTATTTCGTCATGGAGTTTTTGCAAGGGCAAACGCTGGCCCAAGCGATTGCCGAAGGGCCATTGGAAGCGGTGCGGGTTTGCAACATCGCTGCGCAAATGGCCCGAGGCCTTCACGCCGCTCACCAAAAGGGCATCGTCCATCGGGATTTGAAGCCCGAAAACATCTTTCTTCTGGAGCGCGAGGGACAGAAAGACTTCGTGAAAATCGTGGACTTTGGGATCGCCAAGGTCGGGAGCGGACAAAAACTGACGCAAGTCGGCATGGTGCTCGGGACGCCGGAATACATGTCTCCCGAACAGGCGACGGGGCAAGAAACCGATCATCGCGTCGATCAGTACGCGACGGCCTGCATCATGTACGAAATGCTGACGGGGAAAGTGCCGTTTCTCGGCGACCGCCCGGCGCAGACGCTCACAAAGCATGTTTTTGAGGCGGTCATCCCGCCTCGGAAAGCCAAACCGGAGCTGAAAATCCCGGCCTCGCTTGAATCGGTCGTGTTGCGCGCGATGGCGAAAAAACCGGAAGCGCGCTTTCCGTCGATGAAAGATCTGGAACAGTCGCTTTCACAAGTCGAGCAAGAGATGAAAAGCGGGCGGATCGTGATAGACGATCCGAGTTTGTCCGCTCAGGCCGCCGCACCAGCGGGGCCGGTTTCGGGAGCGCACAACTTGCCGAACTACCCGCAGCCGGCGGCGTTTCCGCAACCCATGGCGCAGCCGGTTTACCCTCAGCAACAACCGGTTCCGCAGTTCCAGGCACAAATGCTCGTGCCGCCGCAGGCAACGCACCGCCCGACAGGAAAAAGCGAAACGGTTTCGAGCAAAGGGATCAAGCCGATTTTGTACGGCGTTGCGGTGGTGCTGGTCGCCGTGATTCTGTTCTTGGTGTACTCGCTTGTCACACATGAGACACCACAGCCCGTTCCGCCCCCGCCTCCCAAACCGGTCGTTACGTTCAAACCTTCCACGTTGCCGTCCACACCGCCGGTCAAAGTCGAGGCGCCGAGTTCGGTTCTGCTCAACATCAAGACCAAACCGAGCGGTGCCGAGGTCGTGGTGGATGGCGAAGTCCGGGGTGTTACGCCCATTCGCATCGGGGCAAAAAGAGGCCAACCGCTGCATTTGGAGCTGCGCCGCAAGGGTTTCGAGACACACAGCGAAGACATGCAGCCGGACAAGGATCAGGATGTGGACGTGCTCCTGGACAAGACCGGCGGGCACAGACCATCCGAAGGCAAAAAGTCCGGCGGCAAAAAGAACGGGGGCAAGCCTGAGAAATCATCGGGCCCACTGCCAACGGGTTTGCGCGACCCGTTTGCCCGCCCAAAGTAGTTTCGGTTCGCTCTGCGCGGTTCGGTTGCCGAAACATTCGTTCATCCAATCGCCCAGCGATCGGACAATCACCGCCGGTTTGGGAAACAGCCCGCCGATGGTTCGGCTCTTTCGGTTGTGATAACCTGAATCCACAGTGCCAAATCCACCCAAATCGGACGAGACATCGTCTGGGGCAGGCTCAAAAGGGGTGAAGGACCCATCGTCTTCGGGCGCGTCTTTGGATGCGCGCGAAGCTGCAATTTTGAAGCAACTCGCCGAGGTGGAAGATCCGTACATCGGAACGCTTCTGTCGGAGCGTTACAAAATCATCAAAAAACTCGGCGCAGGCGGCATGGGCGCGGTGTATTTGGCCGAGCATGTGCTGATTGAACGACGAGTGGCCATCAAAATCCTCTCTCAGGATTTCGCGGCCAAGCCTGACTTGGTGCAGCGGTTTATCCAAGAAGCGCGGGCGGCAGCGCGGATAGGCCACGAAAACATCGTCGAAGTTCACGATTTCGGAGAAACGGCGTCCGGCTCGGTGTTCTTCACGATGGAGTATCTGGAGGGCCACGATCTGGCGCACGTCATTTCTGAAGCCGGCGCACTCCCCTTGCCTCGCATCAAGCCCATCCTGGCGCAACTGTGCAAAGCCCTGGCTGCCGCGCACGCCAAAGGCATCGTCCACCGCGACGCTTACACTTTTTCTATGGTTTGTTTTCACGTTGGCCACTTGAGGC
>DAOLIT010000051.1:0-39130 GCA_035328405.1 Pseudomonadota bacterium
GTCCCTATGGATGATGGCGAGGTCGTGGGCGGCTTGGAGGCCGGCGCAGATGTCGGTGGTGATGTTGAGGGCAGTGGTGAGATTGAGGGGTTTTGGGTGGCCTTGTTCGATGCCCAGGAGGTGGGACAAGGGGGAGCCATCCACGAGTTCCATGGTTAGAAATCGCTCGCCCAGGTGTTCGCCGATGTCGTACATGCGAGCAACGTTGCGATGGGTGATTCGGCGAGACAAACGGACTTCACTGCGAAAGCGATCGAGTGCGTGGGGGACGTTGAGGACCTCCCTTCGCAGAACTTTGAGCGCAACGACCTCGCCAAGTTCGACATCGAGCGCCCGATAGACGGTTCCGGTTCCTCCTGCGCCAATCAAGCCTTGAAGTTGGTAGCGGCCTCCGAACATGGCGGGAACAACATCGGAACGGTCGTCAAATGTAGGCCGTGAGCCTTTGGATGCGGAAACAGAGGACGGCAAAGTGCTGGGTTTGGTATCAAGTGCCTGGTTCTTCATCGTCGGTTGCTCATCATATCAGGGTGCGGCAGACAAATTCGTTCCCATCCAGGAACGTAGCCCCAGATTGGTGTCGGGGGATGGCGTAGGCGGGCTAGGGGAGCAGCCTTGGGGCTGTGAGCACGACCGACATAGCCAGCACCGACCGCAGTCCTTTCTGGATGGGAACAAGTTCATTGCATAGGCATTGGATGCCGACGTGACAATGCCGGTTCAGGGGGTTTTTTTCCAACGCGCTACACTGCGACAATCTCTCTCAAAACCGCTCGTCTGTTGAATGGAGCAAGCCGTTCCAAACAGTTCCTTTTTGAATGGCGCGCGATAGAGATTTTTGGGAAGTCTTGGGGGTAGCATGTGGCACCCTAGGTACAGACATGTTTGCTGTTTGCGCCAGATCGGTGGTCCGTCAGCCCGCGTCGATGATTCGGTGCAGCTCGTCGTTGTTTTCGCCATCGATCTTCCAGCTCAGGGTGCGCTTCCCGACGCGCGCAACAAGAGCACTCATGTCTCCACGCCTCTTCGCATCCCGCAGGATCGTCAAGATGGCCTGCTCGTCCGATTCCAAGCAGGCACCTCCCAGCATGTTTTCCACCAAGACCACGCGGTCATCCAGTGAGAGAGCGGTGTGTCCTTGCCCGGCCACGAGCTTTCGTGCGTCGTCGTCAGAAGACAGCCATTTCAAAAGCTGGCTTCCCAGGGAAAGCACCAGGCTCCCAATCCGCTCCATTTTCTTGCGGAGATAGGACTTCAGCATCGTCACAAACTCGTGAGTTGCCGGGTGGAGGGGCAGGAACAGGGGTCCTTCGAGGATATCCATCATCAGTTCTAACTCTCCCCCCATACCAAACCCCCAGGTTGCATTTGCCTTGACCTGGGTGACGATCTGACTGTTGCGCAGCCCAATCGCGGCCCTCGCACTTACGCCGGCACCAGACGATGCCTCTCCCTTCCCCATCACGGAGGCCAGTGGCACCAGCCCCGGCTTGCTGCTGAAATCGAGCAGCTGCTCGAGGATCTTCTCCGTGACTCCTGTCCCCATGTTAAGGATGGACAGGATGGCACCGAGCGGTGGATGGATTGCAATCAAGATGCCGTGGATTGCAGTGGCTCCAGATTCTATTCGAGGTCGATAGACA
Source organism: Pseudomonadota bacterium (assembly GCA_035328405.1). Classification (GTDB taxonomy): domain Bacteria; phylum Myxococcota_A; class Polyangia; order Palsa-1104; family JAEUJZ01; genus JAEUKA01. The sequence continues at coordinate 1,644 of DAOLIT010000051.1, forward strand.
GACAGATCCTGCTTGAACCAGGAAAGGCCAACGCCTCCGCCAATCTCAACCTTGGCACCCGCAAAGGCGTCCACTTCGGCCATGATGGCGTTCTGGTTGATCTCTGCTTTGTAAGTAGGCAACTTGCCCAGGTTGGCCTTTGGCTTTGCTTCGCCTTCGGCACCGACGAAGCCACGGACATCTACGAACATGTTTGCCTGGCCCCGCTCTCCCTTCAGATCGCAAGGAGCAACCCATTCCTTCTTCAGCCGTATTTCGACCAAAGTAGCCTGACCCGATATCTCCGCTGATCCCGAAAACCCTGTGTGGGACAACGTTCCTTTCAACTTGCCCGTCGTTTCCGCGCCGATGGCCTTTCCCGTAATCGATCCACTCCCATCATCGCTGTCGTATAGGGTCTGATTTGGAACAAGATACTTTTCCCCTTCAAAAACCCCCTTTTCACCCTCAAGGAACTTGACCGTCGTCGCATCCTTGATCGTTTTCTGAATCGATTGGCGCGGTTCGCCGATGTCCTTCTTGCGGCTCTTGTCGTTCTTTTGTTTTTCATACGCACCCGCAAGCCTCTTCTGTTTGTCCTTCAGCTTCTGCTGTTTGGTTTTATAGGAGTCTGCATTTTTCGGATCCCTCTTGATGTTTCGATCCAGTTTCTTGGTCTGGTTTTTTGTCTTTTTGAGGTCCTTTTCGATCTGTGCAAGCCTGTACTTTCTTTGCTTGCCCGCTTTCTTCGCTTGGTGATTCTGCTCCGCCACAGCCTGCGTTTTGAGCGGGTCTCGATTCGCTTGCTTTGTCTCTGCAAGCTTCTTTTGGGCGTGGCCGAGGTTCTTTTCTGCGACTACAAACTTCTCTTTGGCCAAATCGAGCCGCCGTTGTCTTTCGCGCCTCACCGCTCGACTCGACTTGCCATCGGAAGAGACATCTTTCTGGGTGAGTCTGCGCACGTTCTCCTGCGCGGTCTTCAACTTTTTTCGCCACCTTGCGACCTCTTGCTTTGCCTTGGCGATGTTGGCCCGACTCTTGGGTGTAGAGCTTCGCGATAGGAGTTCCACGCTGTGCGGAGAGACGATGTTGTGGGGGTCATCGGGGGCCAGGTCTCTTTCGATCTCCTCTGATATCTGCTCTTCAGTTGAGCCTGCCTCTTCGTTCGTGTTCTCTGTCTGCTCAGAATGGCCAACTGCTGTCCGGATCGGATGTCGGGGGACTTTCGAGGAGGCGTATGCTGGATTGTTCTTTGGGAAGGTGGTCAGGGGTCGCTAGATGGCCGGGGAGCTTCGATTAGGAGTTCTGCTTGAGCCGGCCTTTTTCGTCGAGACTGATGGGGATGTCGAGGTCTTTTGCGACCTGCACGATGGCGGCCCGGTCTTTTTGGGAAAACGCAAATTGTGCTTCGGCAAAGCCTTCCAAAATGCGAATTTTGATGCGGCGACTTTCTTCTGTGGGCCGAAGGAGAAGTTTGCACAAAGGCTCAACAACCACGTCGGGCTGCGCTTGGTGCAGGAGTGCTTGGACGGCTTTGAAGCGGACGCCCTCGTCGATGTCTTCTAGGTACGGAATCAGGAGTTTGGCGATGGTGGGTTCTCGGTGTTCGCCCATGAAGTGGACGAGCTGGATTTTCTTGTTGGGGTCGCGAACGTAGTTGTTGTCGTTCTGTTCGCAAAGTTGTTCGAGGACCTTTTGAAACTCCTCGCCGCGCGCAACTTGTTCCAAAATTTTGAGCGCCCACCCGAGCGTTTCGCTTTCCCGCATGTACTTCCGCAAAGGGGGAAGTACTTTGGGACCCATCGCGACCAGCTCGTGAAACACCCACTCTTTTTCTTGCTCGTCTTCGATGGTCTTGTCATAGACAAAGCCAAACCGTCGGAGCAATCCCAAGATCGCCTCACTTCCCCCGTCGTCCCGCAAAAGTTCCAGGGCTCGAAACCGGTCGGGAGACTGGGCATGCTTGTCCCCGGCTCGCTGAATCATTTTCTGGAGGCTGCGCGCCTTGCGCCCCTCTTTGCTGAAATAGTCCGTTAGACCCAAAGTCCGTACCTCGCTTTGACGACTACTTAAGTTCCGCGCGAAACCCGCGCCAGGGGAAAAATGCGGCGGCACGTAGCCGACAGGTAGGTGCGCTATTCCACGACGGTCTTTTTCGGCGGAGGCCAAGCCCACAGAATGCTGCCAGCGATCAAGAGAGCCCCGCCGGTTGCGGTCAGCGCGATGCCGGGCGTCAGCGTGTTGAACTGGCACTGGTTTCCTGTTGGACACACTCCATCGAGCGTCGTCCCGTTCTGGACAAGCGCGCTTGCGCCAAAGCCGACCAAAATCGCTCCAGCGCCGACTGCTGCTCCGCCTGCGATCCACCGCCACATGGGTCGTTTTCCGGAAATGATCTGTGGCTTGGCGACGCGCTGTATCGGAGCAGGTTCGTTTTGTGCGTCGCGATCGAGAAGCGACACTGTGACCGTTTGTGTGCTGGTGTCGTGTATTTCAAGAGGCTGTGTGTGTTCGACAAAACCCGATTTTTGCAGCCGCAGATCGTACTGACCCGCGAACAGCGTCAACTTCATCGGACTTTGCCCTAGTTTTATGCCATTGAGAAACACGTTTGCACCGTCGGGATTCGTCGAGATTTCCACGTCCCCGCGATCTCGCCCGAGCGCGGTCGTGAACAGCGCGCCCGCCGCCTCAGCGATTTTTCCTGAAAACGCCTCGAACGAACATGTTTCGCACTGTACCGATCGCTTGCCCAAATCCGTGCCCGACGATGTGTCTCGGAGCGCAACCTCGGCTTTCCATCCATTTCCGTTCGGAGACGCCTCGGCCCACAACGCGAACTCAATAGAAAGCAGTTGGCCCGCCTGCCTCAAACACGCCGGTTCGTGAAGACACGCGACCAGACGATTCGCATACGTTTCGACAGCGTTTTTGGGAACGATGGCGTAACTCTCGCGGCCAACTGCGGATTGCAGTTTTTTGTTCAAAAACTCTGCGTTTTGCGGGTTTGGCGTCTTGTCGATCAAAAGAACCGCTGGCGGCAGAGAAACCACCGCGACATCCGAACCCAGTTTGAAACGAAGTTCAACCTGGCGGCCCAGACGGGTTTTTACATCGCTCCCGGCTTGCCATTTGTCGAGTTCGGTTTCTACGCGGTGCGAACCCGTCGGCACCAAAAGCGCCATCGGCAAAGGAAGTTGGCCGACGAAACGGCCATCGACCGTGACCCGCGCGCCGCGAGGCCCATTGACTTGCAGCTCGCCGGCATCTTCGACCGGAATGGACGAAAGAAGGGTTTGGGCCTCTTTGCGCAGCGGATCTTCGGCATCCACCGTCGAATCCGCCAAAAACCGCCGCAACAAGTCTTTTGCTTCGACGTGCTTCTTCTGAGCGTGTAGCACTTGCGCCAAATGGAACAACCATTTGGGCTGTGGCGTGGCCCGAAATCCATCCACGAAGGCCTGATGCGCCGCCTCAAATTGATTTTGCTTCAGCGCAGCGAGCCCCTGTTCCGCAAGCTGAGCCGCATGGTCTTTTGCGGCTGCGCTCGGAGGCGCTTTCTTGGCGTCCGCAGCGTCGAGCTGGCCCAAGATGCACAGAAGGATACCTACCAGACGCGCAGCCCCTCGCATCGCCCTCACAAGACAGAAATTATGGCACGTTCGTCCGAGAAAACACAGCCAGAAACGTAGGATGGATTACCACTGAATTCTCTCGTGCTCGAAACCGCCCCTGCAACGAGGCACAAGAGAAGAACGGGAAACCGTCAGCTCGCTTTCTTTTCCAAAATGAGCTGCGGCTGCTGTCTGTGTAGGATGACATCGGCGTTGATCACACACTCGCGCACTCCGGTCATCGACGGAATCTCGTACATCACTTCGAGCATGACCTCTTCCATGATCGCGCGGAGCCCGCGAGCGCCGGATTTCCGTCTATACGCTTCACGCGCTACGGCCAACATCGCATCGTCTGTGAACCGAAGCTTCACGCCTTCCATTTCAAACAGTCGCGCGTATTGCTTCGTCAGCGCGTTTTTGGGTTTCCACAGCACGTCCATGAGCGCGTTCTCGTCGAGAGAATCGCACGAGACGATGATCGGTATCCGGCCCAAAAACTCGGGAATCATGCCGTATCTGATCAAGTCTTCCGTGCGGACTTGCGCACGGAGCGCGTCTTTGTCCTCGTCGTTTCGCGCCGAGATTTTGGCCCCAAACCCCATTCCTCTCTCGGAAACGCGCCGACGAATGATGTCTTCCAGACCATTGAACGCGCCGCAGCAGACAAACAGGATGTCCGTCGTGTCCACTTGGATCAGGTCTTGTTGCGGTCTGTTCCGATTGCCGTCGGGAGTAATGGTTGCGTGTTTTCCCTCGAGCAATTTCAACAGCGCCTGCTGCACGCCCTCGCCGCTTACGTCGCGCGTGACCGCTGGGCCGCTTCCGCGACGAGAAATTTTGTCGATTTCATCGATGCAAACGATTCCGCGCTGCGCCTTTTCGATGTCTCCGTTCGCGTTGCGAAACAGCGACTTGATGACGCTTTCCACATCCTCACCGACGTAACCAGCCTCGGTCAGCGTCGTCGCATCCGCGATCGCAAACGGCACATCGAGCTTTTTCGCCAGCGTTTGCGCGAGCAGCGTCTTGCCACAGCCCGTCGGCCCGATGATCAACACATTCCCCTTGTGAATGTCCACATCACCGGCTCGAGTGCGCGACAAGAGTCGCTTGTAGTGGTTGTAAACCGACACGGCCAGCGTTTTTTTCGCGCGGTTTTGGCCGATGACGTACTTGTCCAGTTCTTCCGAAATCTCGGCTGGCTTGGGATAGCGGGGCCGCTCTTGCGCGTCTTCTTTCGACAAAATGTCGTTACAGAGCGAAACACACTCGTCGCAGATGAAGACGCGTGGGCCGCTGATCAGTTTGCGGACCTCGCGGCGTCGCTTGCCGCAGAAAGAACAGTGAAAGTCATCCATTCGGGTTTTGGTGAGGCAGCCTGGGCCTCAGACAGGGATTTTTGCACAGCATACGGAAGCTAGCAAAGAAGGGGGAATCATTTTTTCTGGCAAGACTTTTTCATTATTTCTTTGGATTTGTTTGGATTTGTTTGGTTTTGCTCGCGCGTCGCCGAAATCGGTTGCGGTTCATTTGGTTTTGGTCCTGGTGTTGTTGCGCTCGTTTGCGGCGCGCTCGGCTTTTCAGCGTCAGCATCGGCATCAATGTTTCGCTGGCAGAGCACCCTCGCAAAAATCGCCGACACATGTCGAAGGTGCGCCGACAGATCGAAACAGCCATCGAGCGTTTCTGGCGAAAGCAGCGACGAAATGGCCGCGTCTTGCGCCAAGCGCGAACGAAACGAGGGTCCGCCAGAACCCATCTGCGACACCACCGCAAGCGCGTGTGTTTGTACTTTCTCATACGCTTCTTTTCGCGAAAGACCCGCTCGGACGAGTTGCAGCAACACCTTTTCCGACGCATGTAGTTCCGCGCTTTTGGCCAGGTTTTCACGCATGCGTTCGGGACGAACCACAAGGCCCGCCACCAGTTTGGCTGCGCGATGTACCATGTAGTCGCACAGTGTCGTACAATCCGGCATGATGATTCGTTCGACTGACGAGTGAGAAATGTCGCGTTCGTGCCAGAGCGCAATGTTCTCCGTCGCAGCTCCCGCATGTGCCCTCAGGACTCGAGCCAAACCACATAGATTTTCTGCCGAGATAGGATTTTTCTTGTGCGGCATCGCGGAGCTGCCTTTTTGCCCGACCGCAAACGCCTCTTCCACCTCGCCGACTTCGCTGCGTTGCAGGTGCCGCACATTCACCGACAATCGTTCGAGAGCCGCGCCGAGCAACGACAACGCTCCAAGCAGCTCGGCGTGCCGATCGCGAGCGACCACCTGTGTTGCAACCGGTTCCGGCGCAAGGCCCAGCCGACCGAGCGCCGCGTTCTCGACTTCGGGCGACACCCAACCACTTCCGTATACCCCGACAGCGCCGGACAGTTTCCCGATAGAGATGTTCTCTCGTGCAGCCTCGATTCGCTTTCGCGCCCGATCGATCTCGGCGTAGCTGCCCAAAAACAAAAGACCCGCCGAAATAGGCTCGGCGAGCATCCCGTGCGTGCGACCACACATCGGCGTGTTTTTGTGCCGTTCAGCCTGTGTGCGCAGCGCCGGAAGCAGACGGTCTTCGATTCCTGAAAGAATGATTGTCGTCGCTTCACGCAGTTGGAGCGCCAGCACCGTGTCCAGTACATCCGACGAGGTAAGACCAAAATGCAGCCAGCGCGCATCTCGGCCAAGCCGTTCTTCGACGTGCTCCAAAAAAGCGAGCAATTCGTGTTGCGTTCGCTGCTCGAGTTCAGAAATTCGCTCCGCATCAAGCGGCGGAATTTCAGCGACGCGCGCCCGAAGCCGTTGCGTCGTACCCGTCGGAATCGGGCTGCGTGGTGCCTGTTCTAGCGCCCACGTCGCCCAAAGCTCGACTTCCAGGAAAAGCGCCAGTCGGTGCGCATCGCTCCAGACCGTCGCCATTTCATCGCGTGTGTACCGGGAAATCATGCGTTTTTCAGTCGTCCTTCTTGTCGTTGTCCTGCCCGACGGGCACATCGCGGGTTTCTTGCCGAGACGGCCGCACAGGCGGCGCAGCCTCGCCGGTCGGCGTAATTGCGTCGGGAGCGATTGTCGCTGTCGGGATTTGTCCGTACAAATACGCCTGAACAAGACCCGGCTCCGTTGGTTCGATGTTGGGGTTGCGTTCGCCCAACACCATCAGCAAACCGCCCACAAGAAAGTGCAGCCCTCCGAGTCCCATGCCCACACCAACGCCCCACGGGTCTGCGGTTTTCACCTCACCTTTTGGCACGTCGAGCGCCGCCATTGTTCCCACCACAAAATGCGGCACGCCGAGGGCCAAAATCACGCCTCCCGCGATGAGCAACGGATTTGTCTTTGCCGCTCGCACTCTCGCAAACTGCATGGGCGTGCTTGTCGCCAAACGAAGCGACTCATCATCCCAATTCAGCGCGCGATATCGAATCAGCACAGGCGTCTGCTCTTTCTCGTGCAGCGCCGGGAGCTGCGCCCGCTGCCTCGACGCCGGCGGCTGACTGGAAACCAACTCAATCGCTTTGGCCGGCACCAAGTAGCTATCGGACAAACTGCAAGCGCACAAAGGCAAAAGCAGACCCGCCCCAGCAAGCTGAACCCAGGTATTTTTCGCGCCTCGCTTCATCCTGGGCAGTCTACTTCCGGCGCTGCCTGGCCGCGTCAATTTGTTCGGTCGCGCGCGCTTCATCGCCTCTTGGTTTTTATGCGGAAGCAATTTTCCGCTTCGTCTGTTTCTTCGACGTATCTTCTAGCCCGCACAGGTTGCTGTCCTTATCGGAAAGTGCCCCCACATGATCTCGAGCCCCAGCTCCAAATCGTTGCCTGTCCCCGTCATCGACATCTCGTCTGTGAGCAAGATTTACCGAACTTCAGACGTAGAGGTTCATGCACTTCGCAGCGTGGACCTTCAAATCAACCGCGGAGAAATGGTCGCGATCATGGGCCAGAGCGGTTCGGGCAAATCGACGCTGATGAACATCGTTGGAACGCTCGATAAGCCCTCGTCGGGAAGCTACAAACTCGATGGCGTCCCCGTCGAAAGCCTCGACGAGGTTGAGTTGGCTCGCTTGCGCAATCAAAAAATCGGCTTTGTTTTTCAGTCTTTCAATCTGCTCCCCAGGCACAACGCGCTCGCCAACGTCGAGGTGCCGCTCGTCTACGCCAGAGTTCCCCAAGCCCAACGGCACAAACGCGCCGCCGAGTCGCTCCAGAGCGTCGGTTTGGGAGACCGCCTCGATCACCATCCCAATCAACTTTCTGGCGGACAACAGCAACGGGTCGCCATTGCCCGCGCCATGGTGACCAAGCCCGTGTTGCTTCTGGCCGACGAGCCAACCGGAGCACTCGACACCGAAATGACAGACCAAATCATGAAACTCTTTTGTGAACTTCATGCAGGCGGCATGACCGTCGTATTGGTGACGCACGAACCCATGGTGGCAGCCTATGCCGAACGAATTGTCCGTTTCCGCGATGGACGCATTATTTCAGACGAAAAAAACGAGGAGCGCTTGCATGCCTAGATTTCCTCTTTTTGGGGTAGGGCTCGTCGCGCTTTTCGCGGCTGTCGTTTCCCCTCGTCCCGTCGCAGCCCAAACAGCCGTCGCGCATTCTTCGCACGAGGTTGAGCGGCTTTCCTTGCGGGAAGCGATCGAAATGGGCCTGCGCACCGATCCCGGCATCGTGTCTGCCATCCAAACTCGCGAACGCGGGAAACTCGCCGTTTTGCGCGCCCAGCTTGATCGCGTTTCGCTGCGCGTCGATGCGTTCCTCAATGAGCAATACCGCGTCAGCAATCTCGGTGGTTCGCCCCCGTCGGCCAGTTGTGCCACGTTTCTGTCCACAAAAACCCTCGCCGGCGCTGGCGATTTGTATGCGCCTTTGCAGCTTTATTCGTTGTCCTTGTCTGGGTTGTCTTCACCGACGGAAACGGAATGCCAGGCCAGCGGCGGGACCTACATCACCCAAGATGCGCTCCAAATGGGTGCGCTTGGCCAATTCAACTTGGCGGCGAACTTGAACGTCCCCCTTTTTTCCGGTTTCCGCGTTACCGCCACCGTCGAGAGAGCCCGGCAAATGCGAGACGCCGCAGAGGCTTCCGTCAAACAGAGCGAACGCCAAATTGCGCTCGAAGTGCTGCGTGCTTACTGGTCGGCCAGGCGGCTCGAGCTTCAAATCGAGGTCTCCCAAAAGTCGCTGGCTCGTTACGACGAAGCCGCTGCCGCCGTCGCTGCTCGAGTGCGCAACGGTTTGGCCCCCGCAATTGATCAAAATCGCATGGAGACCCGACGCCAATCCGAACTGTCTCGTCGAGCAGACCTCGAAGGTGGGCTTCTAGAAGCCAAGGCTCAGCTTGCTGTTCTCATTGGGAAGTCGCTTCTGTCCACTGCCTTAAACGAACCCGTCGATGTGCCCCAGCCTCCGTCGGAGCAACTCGACACCGTGGACCAAATTTTGCTCGAAGCACGACATCGCCGTCCCGAACTGCGGTCCGCTCACGCACAGCTTCTTGCCCAAACCGAGGTCATTCGTATTGCCCGATCAGGCTATTACCCGCAGCTTAGCCTTTCCGGTCTTGTGCAATTTTCAAACAACCCCTACAACCCGCTTGTCGGAGCGCGTATCGCCAATTCATCAACCAATCCATTTACCAATATAACTGGTTCCGTCTTTGTCGGTGGAACATTAAGTTACAATCTATTTGATACCCTGAATACATATACATCTGTTCGAGATGCTCAGCTTGAGGAAAAGCGTCTTCTGGCAGAAGAGCGCCGAATTGGCCGTGTCATTGAATCCGATGTGCGTGTATTGCACGCTAGACTTGTTCATTTGTACCGTGTTCGTGAACCATTGTTGCGAACGCAAAGTCTAGCAAGAGATAATTTAAGCATCCTGGAACGGCGTTATCGAAATGGAGATGTTGCGATTATTGATTTAATCGAATCGGCAACTGATCTGATCAACCAGGATGTGCAATTGGCCAACCAAACCGCGCTGATTGCACAGACGTGGGGTGAACTGTACCTGGCCGCAGGACGGCTTCCGCAAAGTGTCTCAAACGAAGCAACTGAGCAAACAGAATCCCTCTACAACGGGAAGTGACGATATGGCTAATTTCCAAAAACGTTCCAAGTGGCCCAAGTATATCGGTGTGATCACCGTATTGTTACTTTTGTTATTGGGTGGGATGTATGCAAAAATCAAATCTGGAAAACATGCGGCGTTCGATCCATCGCTACTTACAAAGGCAACAAAGGGTGATTTGGAAGTCGCGGTGACAGAACTTGGCAAAATTGAACCACGCGAAAAAATGGCCGTGAAATCAAAAGTAGCAGGTCAAGTCGAAAAGATTCTGATCGAAGAAGGCATGCAAGTCAAAGCGGGACAACTTTTGCTGCTTCTTGATCCGACAGAATTTCAGCGGTCTGTCGTTCGCGCCAATCAGGAAGTCCAAAAAGCACAGGCCGCGCTGGATTTTGCTTTTGTCACGTTAGATCGTCGTCGCCGCGCTTTTGCCGATCGAGCTGTCGCCAAAGCCGATGTAGATTTGGCAGACAACGACTTTCGGACCAAGAAAATTGCGCTTGCGCAAGTCAAAGAATCTTTGGAAGTGGCCAACGATCAGCTTCGATATTCGCGTATTGTAGCACCCGTTGATGGCACTGTAATTCAGCGCAACATTCGCGTGGGCGAAACCGTGGTTCCGGGAACGATGGCAACGCTGGATGAACGCTCGCTTCTTGTTGTCGCAGACATGTCTGCCCTGATTGCCAAAGTCGAACTGAACCAAATCGATGTCGCGAAAGTCAAGCTTGGACAAGATGTAACGCTGACCCTCGATGCACTTCCCGGAAAGAGCTACCGCGCGAAAGTCACCAAAATTGCGCCCGCCGCGATTACGCCAAAAGGCAAAGAAACCGATGTTTTTCCGGTTGAAGCTACGTTGGATTCGGGTGCTCTCGGTGAGATTAAACCCGGTATGACTGCGGACGTAAAATTCCACATTGAAGTCCGCAAGGGTGTATTGAAGCTACCGATAGAGGCAGTGTTGAAGGAGGATGGAAAGTACTTTGTAAGTAAGTTAGTTGAGAAGCAACCAGGAAAAGAGAAAATAGTTGAAAAAATCACGATAAAGGCTGGCGTTCGCAACGATCGCGAACAGGAAGTTATCGAGGGTGTGACAGAAAATGAGGAAGTCGTAATCCGGCCTCCTTCCGCTGCAAGCAACGAGTTTAAGTAGGAACGTGGCACCGTGTGGTTGACCTATCTGCAAATTGCGTTGCGTGTGTTGCGGGCGAATGTTTTTCGTTCGACGCTCACCGTGGCCTCGATTGTGATAGGAGCATTTTCGATCGTTCTGATGTCTTCTTTGGCCGAATCTGGCTTTGCGACGTTGGCTCGGAGCATCGAAGAAATCGGCGGATTGCGTCTTGTTTCGTTATGGCCCTCAAAGCCGGAAGCGGCAGACGGAAAAGCCAGCATGCACCAGGGCGGAATCACACGCAACGATGTAGATGCAATTCGAAATGTTCCGCATCTTGCTGCCATGACCCAATTCGTTTCGGTTCCGGGACAAGACCTCATATCCGATGAAGGAAAAATCGTTCGTGGAGATGTCGTTGGTGGAGATTCTCATTTCCTATCCTTTTTTCACTATTCAATTGAATACGGGCGCGTTCTTGATCCCGTGGACAACGAGATCCGAGCGCGAGTGTGTGTGATTGGAAGCGACCTATCTGACAAGTTATGGGGGAAAGGAACAAATGTTTTGGGACGTATCCTCACTGTTGCTGGGACACATTGCCGAGTAATCGGAAAACTCAAGAGAATGGATCATTGGGTTCCCGGATTTGGGTGGGAATGGGATGACGCATTGATTCTGCCGATAGATATGTTGACCGACCGATTGCCCAGTTTGGGACGAGACGGACGGCGACTGTTGTTGCGGACTGACAAGCCTGGAAACAACGAAATTGTTAAGCGCGTTGTCAATGCAATTTTGTTGGAAAGACATCACGGAGTTGACGATTTTCGGATTTTTGATTTTGAAAAGAGATTCAAGGGTTTTTTTCAGATCTTTCTAATCATGAAAGTGATCGTTGGTTTGCTGGCTGGAATATCTCTTCTCGTGGGGGGCGTTGGCATTATGAATATCATGCTTGTTTCGGTTTCTGAGCGAATACGAGAAATTGGCATACGAAAGGCACTTGGTGCAACTCCGAGCGATATCGGCAGGCAATTTCTAGTTGAGGCCATCCTTCTTTCTGGTGTCGGCGGAGCTATAGGCGCGCTCGCTGGAATGTTGGGAACGCTGTTGGGGGGGGCGCTGATTGCCCACTATAAACCTTCCTGGCTCACGTTAATTTCCCAACCTGCCGTACTTGTGGCACTGACTAGTTCTACGATGGTTGGTTTGTTGTTTGGGTATTGGCCAGCCAGAAACGCAAGTCAGCTTGAGCCGGTTGTCGCGATCAGAAGTCAATAATAGGGATTCCAAATGTCCATCTTTTCTTCGTTTTTGGATCTGCTCACCTCTGTGTTGCTGTCTTTTCGGCAACACAAAGTCCGCGCGTTTTTGACGTTGCTGGGAATGATGATTGGCTCAGGTTCTGTGGTCCTGCTTTCTGGTTTGTTGGCGGGCGGTGAAGATGCGCTCTCCTCGGCCAATCAATTTATTTCTGAAAAGGACGTGATTGAGGTCCAGAATTCTTCGGCACCCGAAAAACAAAGATATAAAACACAGCGCGCTCTCGATTCGGTTGATCAGCAGGTGTTGGATCGAAATGTTGCGATGGGGGGATCTTTGGCGGAGGGCGAATTGCGAAGTTGGAGAAGAAAAGCAATCTTTGGTGACAAAAAGATGTACGTCATGGTGCTAGGTGCTTCTGCACAAGCCCTCGATTTGTATCATGTAAAGTTGGAATTTGGTCGTTTTATCGATGAAGATGATTTGCGTTCCAGAGCTCGCGTTGCCGTCGTTGGATATGAAGCATGGAAGATATTGCTGAATGGAGCGCGCGATCTGTCAGGAAAATCGATTCAAATTGGCTCGGTTCGATGGGAGGTCGTTGGTGTATTAGCGCACAAGCCACCGATGGTTGCTGGCCCTGGCACATGGATGTGGGATCGTAGAGTCGTTGTCCCAGCGACAACATTTCAATCTTCGATTCGACACTCTCGCAAATTAGATAATATCTACATTCGAGTCATGCCTTCCTTGGGCACGTTGGCTGATTCTGTGGTACGGGCACGCCATTTTGTTAAGTCGATACTTCTCTCGCGACATTATGATGTAGAAAATTTTAAGGTTGATTCAGAGAAAGAATCGGAAAAACAGGAAGAGGCCATCTTTTTGGTTATCCATGTTTTGATGCTGTGTACAGCCGCGCTTTCATTGTTTGTGGGCGGTATCAACATCATGAACATCATGTTGGTTACGGTCACAGAGCGAACCCGTGAAATTGGAATCCGGCGCGCATTGGGCGCAACTCGTGGTGATATCTTACGACAGTTTTTGTTAGAGGCCGGAATCGTCGCTTGCTTGGGAGGATTGATCGGTATTACTGGCGGAATGGCGTTGGTATTTGTTTTGGCAAAAGTGCTCACTCTCGTGGTTGGCAATTGGACAGCACACTATGAAATATGGGCAATTTGTCTCGGCTTGTGCTCTAGCACATTAACTGGGGTATTTTTTGGTCTATATCCAGCTTGGCGTGCGGCGAGACTCGATCCAGTCGAGGCGCTGCGATATGAATGAACGTGCGCAAAATCCCGATGCGGAAAGAGATAAAAAAAGAGCCTGTCACCTTGTGGGCAACAGGCTCTTCCCATGCGGTCGCTCGAACGGCTTGTGGCCGTCGAGCACCCAAGCTGCGCCAAATACTACGGAGGGGGCGCGCCAGCCGGCGGGGGCGGCGGAGGCGTCGGGTTTGCCGTAGCGGCTCCTGCTTGAGCATTCGGGGTGGTTTGGGCTTTGGGCCCGCAAGCGGCCAGACCGAACAGGCTGACCATGGCGAAAGCAACTACCGTCCTCATTGGTCTCTCCTTTTTTCCGAAAGGAACCGCGCACATCGCGCGAAATGTCATGGTATGCAGGCAAGACCTTATGGGTCAAGTCCGTTGCACATGTGGGCCGAGAAAATGTTTGGTGAGAACATGTGGATGCAAAACAGGGAGCAGGACGCTCAAGCATGGGAAGAGCTGCGGTTTCCGTCGGTTGTTTTGCGGGGTTGAAAAGGTGTGTTCGTATGCGTATCTTGCGGCCCGCGTTCGAGACGTGGGTCGGGACAACAGCATGGAACGAGCACGAATACTCGATGGAGATACGGAACGATGATCGAAGTTGAGGACCTAACGAAGTTCTACGGCGGGAAACGCGCCATTTTTGACCTGTCTTTCCGAATAGAAAAAGGCGAGGTGGTCGGCTTTTTGGGCCTAAACGGCGCAGGCAAGACCACGACGCTGCGCATTTTGGCCTGTCTGATTCTTCCGTCGTCGGGCTCGGTTCGAATCGACGGCTTGGACCTGTCGGAAAATGCGCACGAAATCCGAAAGCGGTTGGGTTTTTTGCCGGACACGCCGCCTCTTTACGAAGAGATGTCGGTGGAAGACTATCTTCGCTTCGTCGCAGAACTCAAAGGCGTAGCAGGCAAGGATGTCCGGCGATGGGTGGGCGATGCGCTGGAAACTTGTAGTTTAAAAGAAGTTTCGTCGGACATCATCAGTACGTTGTCGCACGGGTTTCGTCAGCGCGTGGGCTTGGCGCAGGCGCTGGTTCACAAGCCGTCGCTGCTGATTCTCGACGAACCGACGAGCGGTCTCGATCCTGTCCAGATTGTCGAGATGCGAGAGCTGATCAAACGTCTCGGCGGCGAGCACACGGTTCTTCTGTCGAGCCACATCCTGACGGAAATCAGCCAAACATGCGATCGGCTGTTGGTGATTGACCGAGGGCAACTTGTCGCAGACGGGACCGAGGAAACGATTTCTCAACAGGCGCAGGGACACGCACAGGGTGGCGTGCTCGAAATTGAAGTCGAAGGCGGAACAGACGTTGATGCAGCATCCGAACGCGCTCGTCAGGCGATCGGTCGGGTGCCGGGCGTGATTGTCGCCAATGTGGTTTCCAAACACGCGCATCGGGTTCGCATCGAGGTCGAATGCAGCGAGGATCGTCGAGCACAGGTCGCACGGGCCGTCGTCGAAGCGGGCCTCGGCTTGCTTTCGCTGGGTCGCAAAGCGGTGGAGCTGGAGTCGATTTTTGCGCGACTCGTGCATCCGTCTCACCCGCAGCGTCCTGCGACGTGATTTTTTCCAACATGTCAAACCAAGTTTGAGGTGGTTGCTGTGAAACCGATTGTTCTCATCGTTCGTCGTGAGCTGTCTGCGTATTTACGTTCGCCGCTCGGGTGGGTTGTCGCCGCAGTGCTTTTGCTGATCGATGGCTTGGCCTTCAACGTCTTTGCCATCGGCAGCGACACGTCGCGCAAATCGTCCGAAGTCATCGGCCAGTTTTTCTTTTTCTCGGGCGGGCTGGCCGAGGCTGCGGGTCTGTTTTTGGCAATGCGTCTTATCGCCGAGGAACGCCAGACAGGCACAGTGAATTTGCTTTTTTCGTCGCCCATTCGCGATTACCAAATCGTGCTCGGGAAGTTTTTGGCGGCCTTTGTCTTTCTGTGTGGCATTCACGTCGTGTCGGTGTACATGCCCCTGATGGTGCTTTTGCATGGAAAGGTGGCGAAAGGACATCTCGTCGCGGGCTACACGGGGACGCTGCTGATGGGCGCGACGGGGCTTTCGATTGGAATGTTTGCCTCGTCGCTGACGAAGAGCCAGCTTGTCGCGGTGGTTGTGGGCGCGGCGATTTCGGTCGCGTTGCTGTTGTCGTGGCTCTTGGCCCCGGTCACAGATCGCCCATTTGACCAGTTTTTCTCGTGGCTGGCGCTTTGGAACAAGCACTTTCCGTCGTTCATGCGCGGTTCGATCAGCTTGCAGGACGTGGCCTATTACTTGTCGATGACCTATGCCTTTTTATTTGCAACGACGCGCGTGCTTGAGTCGCGACGGTGGAGCAGTTAGTCATGACGGAAAAAGGAATGAGCAAAAGCGGGAGTACTCCGTCGATACAGGTCGTGCTTTGGCCGACGGCGTTGGTTTTCATCGGCCTGTTCGTGCTGTTTCTGGGCGAGCGGATGTTGGTTTCGGAAGGCTGGCAAAAAGGGGCGGCGGCGCTGTCAGTGGTGTTGATGCTTGCCGGTTTTGTGGGAAATCTGTCTCGACGGAGTTCGTCTCGGAATCAAGCGGAGAAAAAGGCGCTCGGCTACCTGATGATGTCAGGTGCGGTGATGTTGTTGGGCGTGTTTGTGTACCTTTTGTTTCACCTGAAGGCAGCGGGTTTGCAGGAAAGCCTTCGGTCGTCTCTCGGCAAGAGCTACGACAAGATGGCGAGTCTGTCACAAGTGTTTCTGCCGATGACGGTGCTTTTGGGGGCGCTCCCGCTCGCGTTTGTGCAGCAAGCCATTTACTCCATGACCGATGGGAAGGGCGCTGCGGAGGCGATCGAGCCTCACCGGGTTTCCTTTTCGGCGCAAAGCGGTTTGTCTGTCGCGTTTGTCGTGATTTTTATTGCGGCGCTGAATTTCGTCGTGACCGAAAGAAATTCCAAAATCGACTTGGCCCGGTTTCAGAACACACGACCAAGCGAGACGACGCGGAAAATTGTGCAAAACCTGAATCGCCCGATTCGCGTGACAGCCTTTTTCCCGACGGCGAATGAGGTTCGCGAACAAATCCAACCGTATTTCGACGAATTGGCGAAACAGTCGGGCACTTTCCAGATGGTTTGGCTCGACCATGCGCTGGAACCCGGGCGGGCGAAGGAAATGTCGGTGTCGGGCAATGGAATGATTGTGCTGACACAGCTCGACGAGCAGGGCAAGCCGGGCAGTCGGGAAACGATGAATTTGGGTCTGAATGTCGATACGGCACGAGGTCAACTTGGGGCGTTTGATGCAGACGTGCAAAAACGACTGTTGCTGCTGTCGCGCCCGGGCCGAGTTGTGTATTTCACAAGCGGCCACGGCGAGCGGTCTTTCGACGCGGGGGCGATGGATTTGATGAAAGACGACCTGCGGTTGCCCATCGGAGCGTTGCGGACGATGTTGGTCAATCAGGGCTACGAGATCCGCACCCTTTCTGTACAAAACGGTTTGGCCAGCCGGCTGCCGCAGGACGCAGGTCTTGTGATTGTTGGCGGTCCAACGGAGCGGTTTTTGACCGAGGAAATCAACGCGCTCTCGACGTTTTTGGAGGAAGGCGGTCACTTGCTGCTTCTGTTGGACCCGACGGCGGAACAGACCGGCGCGGATTTGGCACCGCTCCTGAAGAAAGTAGGTTTGCGGTTTACATCTCAGGTGTTGTGTCACCCGGACAAGTTTGCGGTACGGACTCACAAAGACAACGACCGAGAGAACATCGTCTCGACGAGCTTCAGTTCGCATGTGTCGGTGACGACGTTGTCGCGAAATTCAGGACGAGCGGGCGTGATTCTGCCGAAGAGCGGCTTTTTTGAACGCGATTCGGTCATTCCAGCGGGCGCGCAAGTCGATTTTCCGCTTCGGTCGATGCCGAACACGTTTTCGGATGCGAATCGGAATTTTAAACTCGACCCAGGCGAAAAAAGCCAGGTTTTCGAGGTCGCTGCGGTGGCGCAAAAGGCGCTTGAACCCGGAAAAGACGGAAAAAACAAACGCGAGATGCGGCTGTTTGCGCTCGCGTCGGTGGACGGAATGAGCGATGCGCTGATTTCGTGGCTGCCAAACCGCGTCCTGATCGTGGACAGCGTGAAGTGGCTGATGCAGGAAGAAGCGATCATGGGTGAGCCGGTGCAAGACCAAGACGCACCGATCGTTCACACCAAAGGTCAGGAAAAACTGTGGTTTTGGCTGACGACGCTGCTTATGCCATCGCTGGTTTTGGCGGTCGGTCTTTTGTACACACGCGCAGCGCGTCGTCGGAGGGCGTCATGAGTGGAGCAAGAGGACAGAGCCTTTTGTCGCCGGTCTATGTTCATGCAGTGCTGGCGATGCTCGCGGTGGGTTTTGCGTACCAAACCTGGACGCGGGACAGAACGCAAACGCAGACGGACAGTGTTGTGGTGCTCGACGCTGCCAAAAAAGACGTTGCGAGCTTGAATTACCAGGACGAAACGAAGGAAATCACCGTCGAAAAACGCACCGGACAAGATGGCGAGCCGTATGCCTGGCTCGTCACCAAAACGAAGACCAAAGTTCCGGTGCCCCAACCTGCGACGGCGAGCGCGACCGGTGAGAACAAGACCTCACCGACGCCCAATCCGCAGGACGCCAAGGCGACGACACCCGCAGAAAACAAACCGCCGACGCCCGCTGCTGCACCGACACCGGCAGAGAAACCCGCACAGCCCGAACGGCCTCCCGAGATGAAAGAAGTCACGACGGTCAAGGAATATCGGGGCAATGATTCGGCGATGGAGCTGCTCAATCTGTTTGGGCCGCTCAAAGCGTTGCGGGCGCTCGGTGCGGTGGATGACGCAAAGGCCAAAGAGCTGGGTTTTGTGGACAGCAAAAAGAAACTGACGGTGCGGGCGAAGGGCCTTGAGTACAACTTCGTCCTCGGGGGCACAAGCTATGGTGGCGGCGATTCGTATGTCCGGGATGGACAGGGCCAGGTGTATTTGCTCTCGCAGCGCATCGCGGCGGATTTTGAATTTTCAGATTCTCGTCTGATGGAACGCAAACTCCATCGCTTCGAGCGAGCCGATTACGATCGCATCGAGGTGAAAGTTGGGGAAAAAACGCGGGTGGTGGTGCAGGGGAACCGGCAAAATCAACAGAATTTCTTTTTTGCCGACGGCGCGACGCCTGACAAACGCGATGACACGCTCAAAAATTGGGTCGAAAAACTCTCCAGGTTGGCGATCGGAGATTACGTCGCCCGAGGTGAAGAGCCGACGGCAGACAAGGCGGCGGTTGCCATGTCTGGCGCTCCCAAAAGCGGAGAAATCATGAACGCGCACTTTTTCGACGGAAAACGGGAAATTGGCTCGGTCGTGTTGTTCCGGTATCCGAATGCCAAATCGAACCAGCCCGATTTTTTTGCGAAAACGGAGACGACCGTCGGCCTGGTTCGGCTGATTGCTTCCACCGCCGACAGCGTGCTTCAGGACGCAGAAAAGTGGTAACGGTCTGACCTTTCCTTTTCACGCCAGCCCAGGTTTCCCCACATGAATGTTTTGTTTGAAGACGGCGGAGTGCTCCGAGCCGGTGCCGTTTTGTCTGAACAGCCAGGTGCATTTCTCGTCGAGCTTCCTGGCGGAAAACGCGAAAAAGTGCGCGCGGACAAAGTGCTTCTGCATTTTCCGAAGCCGTCGCCGCAGGAAGCACTGTCCGACGGGACAACATTGGCTGGGGAGATCGACCGCG
Organism: Pseudomonadota bacterium; assembly: GCA_035328405.1. Taxonomy (GTDB): domain Bacteria; phylum Myxococcota_A; class Polyangia; order Palsa-1104; family JAEUJZ01; genus JAEUKA01. The sequence continues at coordinate 20,693 of DAOLIT010000051.1, forward strand.
AGTTTTTGTGGCAGGCCTCGGGCGAGGTCGAGTTTTCGTTTTCGGATTTGGCTCAGGACTATTTTGGGCATGCGCCTTCGACGATTGAGTCGGTGGCGATGCTCGCGACGCTGTTGGGGTCGCCGGAGTATTTTGCTCGGCGAACGTTGGGACGGTTTCAGGCGGTGTCGCTGGAAACGCGACAGGCTGCTGAAAAAGCGGCGTTTCGCAAACAGCGCCAACTTGAAAAGCAAACGGCGCTCGCAGAACAACTGGCGTCGGGGATTTTGCCCAAAGAAGTCGCGGCGCGGATGCCGCAGGTTCTGTACAAGCCGGACCCGAGTTGGCTCGAGCAAAAAGCGATTTTGCAAGCGTGCGAGATGAATCAGACGACGCCGGCGAAACTCCTGGCGCGGTGCGGGGCCGTGGACGGAAGTTCGGGGTATCACACAGGGCGTTTTTTGCTCGACTACTTTCCGAAAGGCCCAGGTTTTCAGGCCAGGCCGTCGCTCGATCCGTTGCCGGATTTGCCTCGCGCCGACGTTCGCGCCTTCAGCATCGACGACACTTCGACGACGGAAATCGACGATGCGTTTAGCGTCACTCGGTTGGGAAATGGCACGGTTCGCGTCGGAATCCACATCGCGGCACCCGCTTTGGGGTTTCAACCCGGCTCGGATCTCGACGAAATCGCAAAGCTGCGGCTTTCGACGGTGTATGCGCCAAACGACAAGATCACGATGTTGCCGCCGCACGCAATCCAGCCATTTAGCCTCGATGAGGGTCGAGATTGTCCTGCCGTCTCGCTCTACATCACCGTCGCTGATGATGGGACGTACCGAATTTTGGGGGAGGAGACTCGCCTTGAATACGTACCCATGTACCGAAATCTGCGGTATCCGAAAATTGACCGGGAGTTTTCCCTCGAGAACATTGAGGCGCGCCGTCTGGATTTTGAGCTGGGTTCGGAACTTCTGTTTTTGTACGAGCTGGCTTGCCGCATGAATGCGTCCAGAGGGAAGCCGGACCAAGAACAGATCGACTACATCTTCTCTTTTGCTGAGGGGAAAATCGACGTGGCGCAGCGTCGGCGGGGCGGTCCTCCCGACAAAGTGGTTGCTGAATTGATGATTTATGTAAATAGCGCGTGGGGGAAATTGCTGGGAGATCGAGATATCCGTGCGCTTTATCGCGTTCAAGATGGCGGAAAAGTTCGACTATCGTTATATCCAGCCCAACACGCGGGGTTGGGAGTTGCGCAGTATTTATGGTCCAGTTCTCCCCTGCGGCGTTATTGCGATTTAGTGAATCAGTGGATTCTGATTGCACGAATTTACGAAGAAGCTTCCCCGTTTTCAGAACGCGAAAATGAATTGCTCAAATTGATGCGCGATTTTGAACAAACGTACGCTGCATACGACGAATATCAGCGAAACATGGAACGACATTTTGGTATTCGTTATCTTCAGCAGGAAAACATTTCACAAACGACAGCGACGGTTTTACGTGATAATTTAATTCGGTTTGATTTGGTTCCTATTTGGCAACGAATTCCGTCTTTGCCCGAATTGCCGCCGGGGTCGCAGGTGGTTGTGGATGTAAGCCGATTGGACGATTGGGAACTGACGATCCATACCGAATATCGACGGAAGGTTGAATAGGCTTATTTTGATTGGGGCAAGTCAGTCAGCCAGTCGTTGACTAGATTTTGGCAAGTGGTTGATAACAGTTGGTAGCTGGCTTCGACTTGAGCGGGGGACAGCAGATAGGGGTCGGGAATTTCTGGTTGGGTACATCGGGCGAGTAGGCCGATCAGAAAGGCTTTATGTCGGTTTTGTGGCGATTCAACAAGTAGCCTGCGCAGATTTTGCAAATCCATGAGCAAAATCAAATCAGCATCGTCGAATTGATTGGGTTGCACCAATTTTGATTTGTGTGTGCTCAAATCCACGCGAAAACCGCGAGCGATTTCGACAAATTGCCCGGGCGTTGGGCGTCCATTTTGTTGCAAAAAACCGGCACTTTCGATGGTGATATCGGTGATTCCTCGTTTGTCGAGAAGCTGGCGCAAATGCCGTTCGGCAAAAGGACTCCGGCAAATGTTTCCCAGACAAAGAACCAAAATCCGGCGCGGTCTGTGTGGAAGTTTGTCAAAACGAGACGGGGTTTCGGCTTGTTCATGAGCGAGCAGGCGGCGATCGCGCAGGGCTTGGCTTGTCCAACCCGGAAAGCGACGAATCCTGGTCGTGATGTCCTGGAACAGGCGACGCGCTTGAACGAGCCCAGGGCCTGGATCGTCGAGCCAAAGATGATCGTGGCGCACCGTCGGATCAAGCGAGAGGACGACCTGCTCAAAACCGGCCCGGATTTTTTGGGAAAGTGGGACTTCGGCGGCACGCAGCAGCGACGAAAGATGAAAAAACTCGCCGGGGAACACGTTGCGGCACAGCACGTCGTCGGGGTAATCGAGCGGAGACAGAAACGGCGCGCCTTGCGACAGACGCAGAAGCGCGAGCGGGAAATCGACACCGCAGTGCAACGAAAGCGCGAGGGAACCCCACAAGCGACCGTTGATTTCGAGAAAAACGGGCTCTCCGTCGAGGTTTTCGCGGAACTCGCACATGGCCACACCCTGATAGCCGATGTGCGACAACAGGCGCTCGGACAGGGCAAGCCGGTGGGCGTCGTGGCAACTTTTTCTGAGCGACGAAACACCGCCTGAATAGGGTACCTCGTGAAGGCGCGTGTGGGCAAAATCGAGCCGCGTTTCCCCGTCCCAGCGCAGAAGGAATGTGCCGACACCGTGGCCTGCGACGATTTGCTGCGCGAGGATGGGGGTGTTTTTCTTTTGCAGCTCAGACAAGACGGCGCGAGTTTGCAGACGGGAACGAACAGAGATGGTGCGACCTTTTTGATATGTTCCGTCGGGAGATTTGCAATTGTCGTGTTTCAAAAGAAGCGGAAAACCAAGCTCACACGCTGCATCGCACATCGCCGAGAGGCTAGTCGGTGCGGTTCCGTCGGTGAGAAAGGCAGTCGCGGGGGTCTTGAGGCCCGCCGCCTGAGCGGCTCGTGTCGCGTGGTATTTGCTGAGCGCGAAAACGAGGTCTTTGTCAGACGGCAACAACAACAGGGTGCGGGTAAGTTGCTCTCGGCAAGCCGCAGTTGCAAACATGGCTGCCTCGCTGATCGGCAGAAGCACGTCATGTCTCGACGCTGTATCGAGAAGAAAATGCCGAAACGCGGCTTGATCCTGCCACGGATCGGGCGACGCGATGACCTGTGCGACGTAGCGCGAGGTTCGGACGGGTGCCGCAAATCCATCTGGAACAGCGACGGTGACGTGCTGGCCGGCTCGACCAAGGGAACGTGCGGCGCTGAGAGCGGCCAACTCATGGCCGCAGGTGATCAATACGGAAGTCACGGGGAAAAGCGGGCGATTATGCCCAAATCGCCGATGCGCGCTGTCGAAAATTTCCGAGGTCGGTGCGAGCGTCAAAAAACCAACATTGCGAAGTCAGGTTTTCAACGCGACGACGCAAGCTGAGCGGTAGACACAGATCCCAAGTCGCTGCTACTTTGCCGCCTCCCTCTCGCCGGAAGACATCACACATATGGGACATTCTTCGTCAGAAATACCGTCGTTTTTGTATGAACTGCCTCGGCGCGCTCTTTTGTGCGCAGTGCATTTGCCCGAAGACGATGATCTTTCTTTTCGGGAATCGCTCGCGGAATTGCGGCGGCTCGCGACGACGTTGGGTATGCGTGTCGAGGGAGAAATCACGCAAAAACGCAGTTCGTTCGACGCGAGCGCATACCTTGGGCCGGGCAAGCTCGAGGAACTTTCGCAGCTTTGCAAACAAAGCGAGGCGCCGACGGCGATCCTGTTGGATCACGAGGTTTCTCCGTCGCAGGCTCGAAATGTCCAGAAGGCGACTGGCGCGGCGCTGACGTTGGATCGCACGGCGGTCATCCTCGAGATTTTTCATCGGCACGCCAAAAGCGGTCAGGCGCGTGCGCAGGTCGAGTTGGTCCGCCTGGAATACATGGCCCCGAGGCTGCGCGAGACGCAGGGCCTGTCGGATCGGGTGCGTGGCGGCATCGGCGGAAAAGGTGCGGGCGAAACACAGCTCGAACTCGATCGCCGTCGGCTGCGCGACCGCATCGCTGAGTTGCGGGACGAACTTGTGGCGCTCGAACGCGAACACAAAACGCGCAGTGCCCGACGACAAGGCATGCGTCGCGTGGCGCTGTGTGGATATACGAATGCGGGCAAATCGACGCTGTTTCGGGCGCTGACGGGGGCTGACGTTTACGTCGCCGACAAGTTGTTTGCGACGCTCGACACGACGGTGCGCCAGCTTCATCCCGAGCCTCGAAGGCCGATTCTCATGTCGGACACGGTGGGTTTTATCCGCAATTTACCGACAAAACTCGTCGCGTCGTTCAAGACCACGCTCGACGAAGCTCTCGAGGCTGGGCTGATTTTGCATGTGGTCGATGCGTCCGATCCGGCGGCCATGCGGCACGTCGAAACCACTTGCGGGGTCCTTGCGGAAATCGGCGCGGCAGAGGTCCCTCAAATTCTGGTCTTCAACAAAACAGACAAGCTCGACGGGGGAAAAGTCCCGGAAGAATGGCTTGCAAGGTTTGCGCGACACGCTTCGATTTCGGCAAAAGATGCGCAAGATGTGGCGCGGTTGCGTCAGCTCGTGATCGATTTTTTCGACGAAGGTTTGACGGAAACAGAGATCGAAGTTCCCTACGATCAGCCGCAGTTGAGAGCGCAGTATTTCGCGCAGGCCGACGTGCTCGACGAGCAATTCGGCGAACAGTCCGCGCGTTTGCGTGTGCGGGCCGACGAAGCCACTTTGGGCAGGTTGGCGCACATCGTGCATGAGCGCGAGCCTCGAAAGGAATAACAAAACATGGCTGTTCAACCAGGAAAAGAAATTCGGCCCGCGCAGGGAAAACTCGGTGTGCTTCTTCCGGGCATGGGTGCCGTCGCTACGACGACGATTGCCGGTGTCGAGGCGGTGCGGCAGGGGCTCGCGCAGCCCATCGGTTCGCTGACGCAACTTGGGACGATTCGCATCGGCAAACGCACAGAGAATCGCACGCCCACGATTCGAGAGTTTGTGCCACTTGCGAATCTTTCGGATTTGACGTTTGGCGGATGGGATATTTTCCCAGACAATGCGTTCGAGGCGGCTTCGCACGCGGGTGTTTTGAACAAAGATACGCTCACACAGATAGAGCCGTATCTCAAAGGCGTTTCTCCGATGGCCGGTGTATTTGAACCACATTGGGTGAAAAAACTGCACGGAACGCATATCAAAAAAGGCTCCTCAAAGCGCGATTTTGCCGAGCAGTTGATTGCTGATATCGCACAATTCAAGAAACAAAACGAACTATCGCGTTGCGTTGCGGTGTGGTGTGGTTCGACGGAAATTTACCAAACACCGACTACAGTACATTCTTCGCTTGCGGCATTTGAGGCGGGCCTTGATGCTTCAGATCCAGCGATTGCCCCGTCGGCGATCTATGCGTATGCCTGTTTGAAAAGCGGTGTGCCTTATGCAAATGGCGCGCCCAATCTTTCGCTGGATTTCCCAGCGATGCACGAGCTGGCCAAAAAACACGGCCTGCCGATTGCGGGCAAAGATTTCAAAACGGGCCAAACGCTGATGAAAACGGTCGTGGCACCGATGCTGAAGGCTCGAATGCTGGGCTTGCGTGGATGGTATTCGACGAACATTTTGGGCAATCGCGATGGCGAAGTGCTCGATGATCCCGAATCGTTCAAAACCAAGGAAATGTCGAAACTGGGTGCGTTGGAGTATATTCTTCAGCCACACCTTTACCCCGAACTGTACAAAGAATTTCACCACGTTGTGCGAATTAACTATTACCCACCGCGCGGTGATAACAAAGAGGGTTGGGATAACATCGATATCTTTGGCTGGCTCGGATATCCGATGCAAATCAAGATTGATTTCTTGTGCCGGGATTCAATTCTGGCTGCACCAATTGTGCTGGATTTGGCGCTCTTCCTGGATTTGGCGCATCGATCCGGCATGAGCGGCGTGCAAGAGTGGTTGTCGTTCTATTTCAAAACACCGATGACGACGCCAGGGCTCTATCCCGAACATGACCTGTTTATCCAATTGATGAAACTCAAAAACACGCTTCGCTATTTGCGTGGTGAAGATCTCATCACACATTTGGGCGCAGATTACTGCGATTAGGATCGCTATAGCGAAAAGGTTTGGTCATGCTGCGGTGGTTTGTTTGTTTTTGTGTGGGTCTCGCGGTCGGCTTTTTTGCGCCGAACATGTCGAAGGCGGACGCTTCGAGTCGGGCTCACATCGGATCGACCACACGCAACAAGCACGTCTCGCGGTCGAAACACAAAAGTTCTCGACGGAAAAAGAAGGGCAAGCGACTGAGGCCGCCCGAAATGCCCAAGGCCATCGAATTGACCTCGTACGACGTGGTGACTGGGCAAGGTGGATTGATTGTCATCGGGACCAAACGGCTTCCCGAGATGCGTTTGTTGGTTCTCACTGATGATCGCAAGCGGCGATTTGTCCCGGACATGGCGGAATGCGAACCTCCCGCAGGTGCGGTTCTCGACGGAAGCGACCCGGCGCTGATACCAGAAAATCTGCGCTGGCGCTGTACGTTTTCGGTTCCACCGCTGTTTCGGCGGGCGGCGCTGGTCGGTGTTGCGATGGAATGGGGCGACAAATTCGTCGAGGCACCGGCCAAGCACGTCGCGAAAGTCTATGCGGCGGCGGCGAAACAGCTCCCGGAAGCCCCTTTGCCGCAATCAGAACCCGAGCCCCTCCAACGGCCTACCCTCGAACTCGGCAACGACACGGGGGGTTCTTCGGAAGGCGAGATCCTAGACGAAGAAGTAGGCGACACCGAAGACCGATAGCCTGGCCCAGCGACCTAGTTCCCATCCAGAAACCACTGCGGTGGGCGCTGGCTGTGTCAAGCGTGCTCACAGCCAGCAGGCTGGCGCGCTCGCCCGCCCTCGCCCGACATCAATCTGGGGCTACGTTTCTTGGCGGGAAACACCTAGAAGAAGAGCTCTGTGGACTCCAGGATGATTTCCAGGTTGTCGATGAGGCGGGTTTCGCCCAAACGGGCGGCGATGAGGATGACGAGCTCGCCGACCGGGACGTGTACAGATTCCAAGTTGTGCCTTTGGCGGATCGCAACGTAGTCCATCCCAAAGCCTTCCTTCTGGAGTGCTTGCATCACGCTGTCTTCGTGCGCTCGCGCCGGTCGAGCCGTTCCGTCCAGCCGACGGGCGAGTTGTTTCAGGACATCGTATAGGCGCGGCGCTTTGGCCCGCTGTTGCGGTGTCAAATAGCTGTTGCGCGACGACAGAGCCAGGCCGTCCAGGTCGCGTGTGGTTTCAGAAGCAACAACCTGTACGGGCAAACTGAGCTGCCGCACGACGTGCTCGATGACGCGAAGCTGTTGGTAGTCCTTTTTGCCAAAGACAGCGACATCGGGCTGGACCAGGTTGAACAGCTTGGTCACGACCGTGGCGACGCCTCGAAAAAAGCCGGGGCGGAATTGTCCTTCCAAAAGGTCTCCGATCGGCCCCGGATCGACGAAGCATGTTTGTTGCGTGGGATACATCTCCTCTTCGCTGGGCACAAACACAAAGTCCACACCGGCCTCGTTGAGTTTCTCGAGGTCCGCTTCGAGCGTTCTTGGGTACTTATCGAAATCTTCGTTTGGGCCAAACTGAAGCCGGTTGACGAACACGCTTGCCACGACGGTGTCCGAGACCAGACGCGCCTGTTTCACAAGCTGGATGTGACCCGCATGAATGTTCCCCATGGTCGGCACAAAACCAATGCGCCCGCGTTTCGCAAGTGCGGATCGCAAGGTCTTCCCATCTTCGATGATTTCCAGGTCTGCGGGCAGAACCCGCGCGTCACGCTGTTTTGTGGGTTTGGGGGTCAAAGGGGGGTGCCCTGCTTGTGCGGTCTTTCGTATGTCCTGAGTCATTCCGTTCGCCTTTTTTGTCTTTGCCGTGGGTCTAAAAAGGGGCTCTGTGCCGTTCGGCCACATGCGATCTGCTTATACCTCGGTGCGGGGGGCACATCGCACAGGTCACGCATGCAGTGTGCGAAGCCGACGTTGGTGCGCCGGTCGGTGACTTTGTAGGCGGGTCGCTGGTTCGTTCGTTTGGGGAATGACTTGGGGCGGTTTGCGAGGGTGCGGGGGGCTTGCGCTTGGTGCGGGGGTGTGTGCATGCTGCGCGGATGATTTCGACGGACTCTCGAACTTTTCATGGCAATAGGCATGGCGATGGCGATGGGCGGGGAATGCAAGCCTCTCTGTTGGTCGTGGCAGAGGCGCTGTTTTCGGATGAACGCGGGGCACCGCCCAAAGAGGCGCTTGCACAAGTGACGCAAGACGCGGTGCGGCTGCTTTCGGCGGCGAGCGCACGGGCGCGGCTGCTGTTTCGGCTGAGCCTGTTTGCGGTGGTGTGGTTTGCGCCGCTGTTTGTGCGCAAAGCGCCGGGGTTGCGACGGTTGCCGCTGTCGGAACGGGTGGCGGCGCTTTCGGCGATGGAAGAGACGCCAACGGGGGCGGCGCTGGTGCTGGCGCTCAAAGCGGTGCTGTGCGTGCTGTATTACGAACAGACGGACAAGCTTTTGGCGATAGGCGGCGAGGCACCGTGCGTGCCGGGCGGGCGCAAACGGTTTCCGATGGCAGTGATGCCACCGGCGACCGGTGCAAATGCCGAAGGAGGTGTCGCATGAACGTCGCTTCAGGCCAAAGTCTGTGCGGGCCCAAGGCTCTGTTCGAGGAAAGCGTGGACGTGGTGGTGGTGGGTTCTGGAGCGGCGGGCGCTGTGGTGGCGGCGGAACTTGCCGAGGCGGGACAACGGGTGGTGGTGCTGGAAGAGGGCCCAAACCTTCTGCCGGACGAACTTGCGACGATGCGGCCCTCGGAAGCGATGCGGCGGGGCTGGCGCGAGGCGGGAATGTCGTTCGCGCTCCCGGTCGGAGACACGCCCGCGATCAATTTGATGGTGGGTCGGTGCGTGGGAGGTTCGTCGGTGATGACGGGCGGGGTGTGTTTCCGAACGCCTCCACATGTGCTAAGCGAGTGGGTGAAGAAACTGGGCCTGTCGGAACTTTCGCCAGAGGCGATGGTGCCGTTTTTCGAGGAAGTCGAACGGCGCTGCCACATCGAAGAAGTGCCGGAACACATGCGGTCGCGCTCGACGCAGCTTTATGCGGAAGGGGCCGAGAAACTGGGCTATTCGCTGGTGAAAAACCACCGCAACACAAAGGACTGCGACGGCTGTTCGCGGTGCAATTTCGGCTGCCCCCACAAAGCAAAGTGGAGCGTGGATTTGACGTACTTGCCGCGCGCGGTGGCAGCAGGCGCGACGGTGTTTTGCGACGCACGGGTGGGCCAGATTCTGTTTCACGGGGACCGCGCTTGCGGGGTGAGCGGGCATTTTCTGTCTCCGCTCGACCGGAAGTCGCGTCGGTTTGTGATCCATGCGCGGCGAGTGGTGCTGGCATGCGGCGGGATGCACACGCCAGGCGTGTTGCAAGACAGCGGCGTGGCGGACAGATTGCCTGCGGTGGGCGAGGGCATGACGCTGCATCCGAGCATGCGGGTGATGGCGCGGTTTGACCAGCCGGTGCAGGGCTGGCGCGGGGCGCTTCAGAGTGCGCACTCGGATGCGTTTGTGGCGGAACGGATCACGCTGATGAGCGTGTTTGTGCCGACGGGCGTGCTGGCGGCGACGCTGCCGGGCATGGGGCCAAGCCACAAACGACGTGCAGAGCAAGCGCCACACATGGCGCTGTTCGGGGGCCTGATTCACGACGACCCAGGCGGGCGCGTGCTGCCGAGGCGTTCCTTGCTGGGCAGTCTGTGGGGGCGGCAAGAACCGGTGGTGACGTATCGCATGTCGGAACGCGACCGAAAAGCGGTGAGCCGGATGTTGCGGATTTTGGCGGACACGTATTTTGCGGCGGGGGCCAAAGAGGTGTTTTTGCCGATTCTCGGGGGGCCGCCGGGTTTTCCCGAGGGAGGCATTACGGCGGACGATCTGCGCGGAATCGACCTGGACAAAATCCCGAGTCGGCAACTGGAATGCGCGTCGCAACATCCGCTCGGGTCGTGCCGAATGGGACTTTCTGCGGACGACGCCGTGGTGGATCAAAACGGCCAGGTGTTCGGCGTGCGCGAACTGTTTGTGGTCGATTCGAGCATTTTGCCGACCAGCCTGGGCGTGAATCCGCAAGTGACGGTCATGGCGATGGCGACGCGGCTTGCGTACAAACTCCGGGAGCGCGCCTTGCCTGCCGCGTAACCGTTGCGGGCCATTGGGGTGGCAAGCCGTTTTCTCTGCGCCCGAAACGCGCTGCCGATGTCATGATAGGAAGCGGACAAAAAGCAACGGAGGGCGGCTTTTGGGGACCATGCAGGCGCTTGTGGGGACGACCCAGGGCAACAGCTATCAACTGGAACGGCTGCTTCAGGAAGGTCGCCACGGCGCGCTGTTCGAGGCCAAGCAAATCCGCCTCGGTTTTCGCTGTGTCGTGCGCATGTTGTCGGTCGATCCGGCGCAACGCAAAGCGTTTCTATCGACCCTGAGCCAGCAAACCCAACTGGCGCATCCGGGTCTTGGTGCCGTGACCGATGCGATGCAGCTTTCCGATGATTCGTTGCTTGTGGCGACGCTGCTTCTGCCCGGCCAAAGCCTGTCCGACCGGCTGGCAACGCAGGGCAAACTGTCTTTGTCCGAGGGACTTGCCGTGGCAAGAACGCTGGCCGGGGCCCTCCACGCGCTGCATCAACGCGGTTTGTGCCACGGAGCGGTTTCGACACGCAACGTGCTCATCGTCGGTTTCGATGATGTCGCGGTCGATGGCGCGCTCGGAGGCGGCAAAGTCAACCAACGCGCCGTGTTGGTGGATGGCGGTTTGTACGTCGCGACCAAGGAACCGGCTTCTGCGGCAGACGACCAAGCCGCGCTCGCCCAATTGATCGAAGAGGCGGTGTCGGACCTCACGCCTCCTTTGCGCAGCGTGCTCGGGCAGGCCAAAGATGCAAACCCGAACAACCGGTTTCAAACCTTGCAAGCGTTTTGGCAGGCCATCGAAAGCGCGCGAGGTCGGAAAGTCGCCGCCGCAGTGCCCACCGCGATGGTCGGCCAAGTTCGCATGCCGAACCTTTCCGAAAAAGCGAACCGCGTGCCGCTTCTTTTGGCCGCTGCCGCCTTTTTGGTTCTGGCCGTGGTGGTCGCCATCGTGGGTTTGCGCCGGCCTGCGCCAGCCGACACACCGACCGTCAAAACCGTCGCCCTGCCCGAATCCGAGGTTGTGATCATTCAACTGGAAATCAATCCGCCTGGCGCGCAGGTGTTTTTGGCTGGCAAACCTGCGTCGCTGCCGCTTCGACTCAAGCGTTCGAGCGAGCCTGTGCCCTTGCGGATTGATGCCGAGGGTTTCCTGTCATCGAACCCAAAGGTCGTGCCCGACCGAGACCGCGTGGTCAACGTCACGCTCGCACCCGCGTCCGAGCCCGCCGACACCGCCGAACCCAGCAAAAAACCCCGCAAACGCAAAAAAGTCATTTTCTAGTTTTCTCTGCTTCTACGGCGTTTCTTTTGCGGGCGGTTCGGCTGGTTTTTCGCTGTTTTTGGGCGGTTTTCCGCTGTTTTCGGGCGGTTTTTCGCTGTTTTCGGGGGTTTTTGCACCGGAAAGAGACAGCACAAGCTTCACCACCACCGCGCCCGTGGCCCCGTAATCGACCTGCGCCACCACGGCTTGCTTGGGATCGAGCTTGGCCACCTGCTCTGGCCCGCCAAAGCGCGCAAGCTGGTCCTTGTGATCGCGCACAAGCTGCGCAAGGGCCTTTTTCAGCCGTTCTCGGGCTCGGTTTGTCGCCAGCCGTTCGGCTTTGACCCGCGCGATTTCCGCCGACGGAGACAGCAGATCCGCCGCGCAGCTCGCCACAGCCGACAGTTTCCCCTGCTGGACATCCACCTGCACACCATCGAAAAGCGCGACCGGCTTGTCTGCCCGCGCAGGACACACCACGGCCACATCCACAAACACACACATCCACAGACAAAAAGCCGCCCTCAAGACAGCACGCCTGTTGGTGTTTGGTGTGCCGGTGTTTGGTGTGCCGGTGTTTGGTGTGGCGGTGTTTGGCCTGTTTTCGCAAAACGATTTGGCGTTGCAATCCACGCGGCCACGTCGCGATAGACCGGCGAAAGCGCCTGGCTCATCACCAAACTCATGTGGTCCGGGTCGATCGCCGCACAAAATCGCCGCCCGATGGTCCAGTGCGTGACCGAACCCGCCGTTTCGAGCACAAACCGAAGTTGGCAGCTCGGCACCGCCATCAAGTGGTCGCCTGCGCCCGCGACGCTCAAAATCGGCACCTGTACCCGCCCAAGTTTCTGCCGATACGAGCCGCCGTTTCGATCGGTGTAATCCCCAGACGAAAGCCAGCTTCCCATTTGCAACAGGTACGGCAACGGTTCGTCCGCAGACCCCACCGACAGACGCACCGCCGGAAAATATCCGTGCCATCGCGTCAGCGCCAAAAGACCCAAAAACGACAGACGCTTGAGCCAAAACCGCGCACCGCTTGGTTCCAACGCCCGCAGCCAGACATTGCCCGCAAGCAGCACCAAACCGTCAAACCGAGGTGCCTCGCCCGTAGACACCGCCTGCCATGCGAGCGCCACATGCGCAAACAAGCTGTGCCCGACCGCGATCACGGGCAGATCGGGTGCCATCGCTTGCACATACGCAGCGACTGCTCCAGCGTCTTCCACGAGCGTGTCGTAATCCCACTCGGCGTGGTCGGCAGCGCAAGGTCCGCTTTGGCCGTGGCCGCGTTGATCAAACCAAAACACCTGGAGCTGGGCCGCGACGAGCGCCGACAAAAGACCCTCGCCCGGCGGCCTGTCGAGCGTGCGCCGATCGACCATCATCGCGTGCGACAACGCCACCACCGCGACCGGTTTTCCCTCGGGAAACAGCCACTCGCCCCGCAACACCTGGCCATCCCGCACCCGGAACGCAGCCGGTTTTCCCCCGCGCAACGCCGGATGCGTTGCCTCACACACTTCAAACATGCCGATTGGTGCTCTTGCCCTCGTCGCTGACACCCGCGCAAAGTCCTCGTTTTTTGGAAGGTCGGCCCATGGTAGCCTGAAACGCTGTGGAATAACCGGACATGGCCAAGCTCTTCTATCGGGATGTCTCTGGGTTCACTGGAACCGTCGATGTGCAAAACGTGCCTGTGCTGATCGGACGGGCCACGGATTGCCAAATCCAAACCCAAGATGCACAGGTGTCGCGGCGACATGCTCGCGTGGTGTTCGATGGCGCGGCGTATTGGATCGAAGACACGGGCAGTGCCAACGGCGTGTACGTCGGCAACGAACGGGTCGCTCGGTATGCGTTGTTTCCGGGGGCCGTGTTTCGGTGCGGTCATTTGGAAGTTCGTTTTGAAGCCGACCCCGCACCCGTTGCGCCCGTTCCGCCTCAGGACGTGCCCGTTTCACCCAACCCGCCCGTTGGACCCGTTGCACCCGTTGCACCCAGTCCGCCGATTGTGCCCGTTGCGCCCAGTCCGCCGATTGTGCCCGTTGCGCCCGTTGCGCCTCCGCCCGTTTCTGCACCGTCCTCGCCGGCAGCACAGCCTCAAGCCGAAAGCACGGTCGGCGTCGATGTCGCCGCATTGCGCAACGAATTGGAAGCCGAGCGTCGCAAACGCAGCGATCTGGAATTTGAAATCGGCGAGCTCAAACGTGCTTTGGAAGAAGCCCAAACCAAATCCAAAGCCGCACCCGTCCCTGAAGGAGACACCGAACGGCTCCGCAGGCGCGTCGAGCAGCTTGAATCCGAGGTCAAACGAAAAGGCGGCGGTGGTGGCGGTGGGGCACCTGTCGAAGCACTCCGGGCCGCAGAAGCCGAACGCGACAGGCTGCGTGCGCAAGTCGCCGAGCTGGAAGCCGCTGCGAAAAACGCAGCAAAAAACGACGACCAAGACATGGAATTGATCCGCTTGCGCCGCAAAGTCGAGCAACTGGAAGCCGATCTGCGCCGTGTACGCGGAGGCAAACCGCCAGAACCCGTCGCCGCTCCCGCGTCAACCGATGCACTCGTGTCCGAGCTTGAAGAAAAAGTCCGCCGCCTGACCGACGAACGCGACGAGGCCCTGAAAAAGGCGACCGTGCCCGTGCTGGTCGCCCAGGCTGCCGCACCCGCGACCGATCCGAAAGTCGCCGAGGAACTCGACAAAGCCAAACGCCGCATCGATCAGCTTGAATCCGAATTGCGCCGCAAACCTGTCGGACAAGTCGCCGAAAACCAGCGCGTTTCCGAACAGCGCGCCGAATTGGAAACCGCGCTCCGGCAGTTGCGCGATGTCGAAAAGGAACGCGACAAACTCCGCCAAATGGTCGCGACATCCAGCGGCGGCGGCAGACCGTCCAAAACCACACTCGATGGACTCCAAACCGTCGCCGATGGCTTGGCCGACATTCGTGCCGCGTTGCGAGCCGCAGGCGACGATGTGGCGCTCGAACAACTCGAACAGCTCCGCGCGACCTTGCGCCAAGCCCTCACGGCCCTCGGCCTATAAAACCCCGCCTCGAACGCAAAATCCATCGCCGGTCATTCACGCGGCAGCAACACAAGAGCCGGCACCGTCCGTGCGCCCTCGACCATGCGCGGCCCCGAAAAACGCTCGGCCACTCGGTAATGTTCCAAAATGTCCGGCCAGTCTCCCCACGTCGCTTCCACTTTGTCGTCCATCACAATGTGTGAAAAACGCCTTTCTCGCAGCGATGCGAACAGCTCCCGCACCGGCCCCGCCACCGTTCCCCGCACATCCCACACCCCCATCCGATGCAGGTACGTTCGTTTCCCCACAAGATGTGGATAGAACGGGTGAAACGGAAACAGCACCTCGCCCCGCATGCCTGCCAGACGCAAAAGCAGCGCGTCCGCCGATTGCCGATCCGCCGCAGTCGGAATGTGCGCCGCAAGTTCCACGCGCCGCAGCGGCAGAAGCACGCTCAGCGACAGCAGGCAAAACAGCAGTGCCTCACGGGCCAACTGCGCGCTCGCCGTCGGCTTTTTCGCCGAATCGTCCCGCGAAAGAAGTCGCCCCACCGCCATTCCCACCGCCAGCGCCGGAAAAAACACCCCCGGAATGTAGGCGTTCGTGTGTGCCCACTGCGTCCCAAACGACAAGCACGCCGTCCCCATGCCCGCCACAAAAAGCCACGACGTGTAGTACAAACCCCGCCCCGCCTCTGCGCTGGCCAAACGGCCCGTTGCTTGCGAAATCACCGCCCACGGGACAAGCAAAATCCCCGGTCCCACAATCCGAAACAGCGTGAGCGGCGTCTCGACAAACGCCCGGTGCGCAAAAAACGCATGGCTTTGGTGCAGACGAAAAATGTACGTCCAAAACCAACCGTCACTCCCTCGTGAAAGCCCAAGCGACACCAGCCCAAAACCAACCAACCCCAAACCCCCAATCCAGACCGCCTGCCTCCTGTCCCACAGAAGCAGCGGCAACACCGACGCCACCGCCAGCGGTGCCGCCGTCTGTTTCGCAAAAAACGCCGCCCCAAGAAGCAGCGCCGCCAGCGCCCCCTTCCACCGTCTTCTGTCCGAATAAAACGCCACATACGCCCCCGCCACGCTCAGCAGGAGCTGCAACGAATCCGCCCGCGCCAAATCGAAAAAACCGCCCGTCTCGGCAAACGTCGCCGCCGGAATCGCCAGGCCCGCAACACCCGCAAGCACAGAACCCGTCTCTTTCCGCACCCACCACACGCAAAGCGCAATCGCCGCCACAAACGACGCCAGCGACACCGCCCGCGCAGCCACATACGTCACGTCCCCCAAAAGTTTTCCCACAAGCGCGACGATGGCCGGATACAGCGGCGTGTACAAATGCGGCACAAAGTCCACCGACGGAGCCACATAAATCCCTTCCCCCCGAAACAGCCGCAGCGCGTGACACAACATCCCGCCTTCCATCCACTCCAAATCCAACGGATACCGCAACCGCCGCGCAGCCACGTACAGCATCGCCAAAAAACCCAGCGCCGACACCACCAGTACGCCCGCCCGCAGAACGAACACGGGAAACAAAGACCCTGCTTTCTTTTTTCGGTTTGCCGCCACGTCGCGCCTCTTTTCGTTCCTGTTTCCCGTGATTCCCCGTTATTCCACCGTCACATCCAAAAGCAAAAGCGACTTGTCCCCCACAAGTGCCGTCTGTGCGTCCCCCTCCACCGGCATTCGTTCCTGTTTCCGGTACAGCCCCATCACAATCTGCGCCCTTCCCACCGGAAAGCCCGCCGGAATCAGCACTTTCGTTTCGTCCTTCACATACATCCCCGGACGCAGCCGTTGCAGCGGCAAAAGCCCCCCCAAAAGGTCATGATCCGCGTTCACGAACCCTCCGTTTGTCCCCCGCATGTGCACAAACAGTTTGTACCCCGCCGGCACTCGTTTTTCCGCCTTTAGCACGGCCTCTACCGATAGCGTTTCCCCTCGCCGAACCCGCGCCCCCGTTCGTTCCACCCCGACCAGCCGCAAGCAATTCCCAAACCGCCCCTCTTTTCCCACCCCCACCGGAATCGGAGTCTGCGACAGCCGCCCCGCCAGGTGCTCCGCAAAACCCGGCGGCACCGCGCTGTCATCCAGCCACACCGACAGCTCCCTCGAAAGCCGCGTCTGCACGTCCTCTGCCAGCCCTTGCAGGTCGTGTTCTTCCCCTGGGTCCTTCGCCAAGTCGTACAGCTCCCGCGTCCCATCCGGGATCACGTTTTCAATGAAGTGATACCGCCCATCGAACAGAGCCTTCCGCACCGTCGGCCCCTCATACATCACTTCCTGAAACACCCGCCGTGGTTTTGCTCCGCCCCCTGAAAACACGAGCGGCCACAGCGATTCCCCCGCCGCCTGTTTCGGCACCGCCACCCCCGCCAACGCCAGCACAGACGGCAAAATGTCTATGTGCCCCGCCGGTTGCGACACCCGTTTCGCCCCTCCCGCCCGCGACAACCCCGGCAGCCGCATCATCAAGGGCACCTTCGTTTGGTTTGCGTACAGGTGATATCCGTGCCGTCTGTCCGGCGGCAGACCGTGTTCCCCCAGCCCTTCTCCGTGATCCGCCGTCACCACCACCACTGTCTTGTCCCACCCGGAACTTTGCGCCAAAAAACGCAACAGCCGCCCGATGTGTTCATCTGTGTACCGAATCTCCCCATCGTACAAATCCACTTCCCTGTTCCCGAATGCCGGTTCCCCTTCCGGTGGCGCGTGCCGCTCATACCGAAAGTGCGGATCGTAGTAGTGCATCCACAAAAAGAACGGTGCTCCATCCCCCGGTTGCACCCGCCGCGCCAGTTTCGAGATCGCCAGATCCGTCAGTTCCTTCGCCGAACTTCCGCTGGTCGCCGCCGGGTCCCCTCCCAGCGAATGCAGCGTTTGCAAGTGGTAGTCGTAGTCCGCAAACCCCCGAGCCAGCCCCCACGTTGGCTCGAAGTAGTGATACGACAGAATCGCCATCGTTTCGTACCCTGCCATCTGCAAAAGCTCCGAAAGCAGTTTGTTTTCCGGCAACACCTGCGGAGGCCAATGCGCCCACGGCGGCCCCCACGCAATCTGTGACGGATACCGCCCCGTCAAAATCGCCGGCACCGAGTACCGCGTCGAAGGAGCATGCGCAAACGCCTGTTCAAAAAGCACCCCGTCTGCCCCATCCGCCAGTGCGTCCAGCGCCGCCGTCGTTTTCCGCGAATATCCGTAACTCGAAACGTGGTCCGCCCGCAGCGCGTCGATCGTGATCAGCACGATGTTCGGCTTCGTCGGAATGAAAGCGGGCAGGGGCACCTCTACCGCGCGCGTCGGTTTCGCGTGTGCGTCGTGACCGTTGCAATTTTGGTCCACCCCATCGTCTGGCCAGTCAAACGCCCCTGGATACACGTCCCCGTCCCCATCGTTGCAATCCCGCCCCCCGATCGCCCACTTCGACGCCGCCCCGTCCCCATCGAAATCCAAAAGCCGCGCCACCGCCCCCACGCCCTGCGACGCCAGCGGCACCCCTGCTCCAAGCCCCTTCCGCAGCCGTTCCGATTCCCCCAGGGTCCCCGCGCCCAGCCACAAAAGCACCGGCAAAAGCCACACCCATCCGTCCCATTTCCCCTTCCCAAACCGGGGCAAATAGACCACCCCCGCAACCGTCCCCACTCCCAACACAAGCCCCGTCTGCACCGCCCGCAAATCCACTTGCGCAAACCACTCCCTGTGCCACAGCCACACCCCTGTCCCGCACGCAAGCAGCACCCCCACCGGCCACAGAACCGGCCCCCCTCGTCCATCCTTCTGCCACCCCCCTCGCGACAGCACC
>DAOLIT010000052.1:0-28698 GCA_035328405.1 Pseudomonadota bacterium
AAGCCTCATCCGCAAAGGCGAAGCCAGAGGCGAAGCCAGAGGCGAAGCCAGAGGCAAAGCCGAAGGCGAAGCCAGAGGCAAAGCGGAAGGCAAAGCGGAAGGCAAAGCTGAGGCGCTGTTGGCGGTGCTGGGGGCGCGAGGGGTTTGTGTGACCGACTTGGTGCGCAAGAACGTGCTTTCGTGCCAAGACCCGGTGAAGCTCGACCGGTGGCTGGTGCAGGCGGCCACCGCTGCGTCGCCGGATGCCGCGATCGTGCTCTCGGTGTAATGGGCCCCACCCGGCGGAAGGCGATGGGCGGTCGCAGCGTCGGGGGGTCGCGATGGGGAGCGGGGCGGGCCTGGGCTGTGGGGGGCGACTCGGGCGGTGCGAAAGGTGTCTGCGGCGACCGCGCAGGCATGTTCTTTCGGAAGAAAGGCCTGTGCGGCGACCGAGCAGGCGTTTTTTGAAAGAGCGACGTCTGCGGTCCGCGACCGAGCAGGCGTTTTTTGAAAGAGCGACGTCTGCGGTCCGCGACCGAGCAGGCATGTTTTGAAAGAGCGACGTCTGCGGTCCGCGACCGAGCAGGCGTTTTTCGCACCGCGCACCAATCGAACCCCGACCGCGCAGGCGTTTTTTGCACCGTGCAAGGGTTTGGCTAAGACCGCGCAGGCGTTTTTCGCACCGTACAAGGGTTTGGCCAAGACCGAGCAGGCGTGTTCTTTCGGAAGAAAGGCCTGTGCGGCGACCGCAGAAACGGATTTGGCAAACCGGCGCGCGCGGGGCGGCGGCAGCACCCGCTGGTTTCACGAACCGGCGCGCGCTGGGCGGCGGCGGCAAACGCTGGTTTTGCGACAACCGCACGTGAAAACGGTGGCGCGGGCGCTGGATCTGGGTGGTAGAGTCGCGCCTGCAAGTCCCCGGTTGGGACGTTTTTCAGACGAGGTGCATCATGGCCGCGACGGTTCCTTTCTTGCTTTCAGACAAACAGTCACTCGACGGCGTGGTTTCGCAGGTGCGGTACACGGCGCTGTTTTTGCGTGCGCATCCGAATGGGACGGCGTACCGGGCGACGTGGGATGCGCTGCTCGACCGGGCGCAGAAGACGCAGGAGCAGGAGGCTGCGCTGCAAGACGCGCTGGAGCAGGCGCGGGTGGCGGTCGTGGTGGCGAACGCGCTGCTCGATGCGTTTGTCGAAACGCACCGCTTGACGCTGCGGATGTTGGTGCGGGACGATCTGACGGCACCTTTGTACCAGCGGTATTACGGTGCGCCGACGGCGTGGGAAGTGCGGCGGATGTCCTTGGGGCCGCAGGTGCAGCACATGACTCCGTTTGTGGCGTCCATGAAAACGGCGAAGGAAAAAGAGCTTTCAGCGCTCGCAAAGGTGCTGGAGGCGCTTTTGTCTCGGGGCACGGACGCGCTGTCGGCGCTGTCGGAGGCGCAACAGAAGCGGGATGATTTCGCGTCGCGGGAACGGCCGCAGCTTGTGGATGCGGTGAACGGAGAACGCCGGGCGCTGTTCGGGGAGCTGTCGAAGTGGGCGGCAGGGGATGCTGCGTTGGAGGGCATCGAGGAAGCGGCGTTCCGTCGCCGCACGAGCCAGGTGCGGGGCGTGGAAGCGACGGTGCAGGCGCTGCAAGAGCGGCTCGCGTCGGCCAAAGAGGAGGTGGCGGAGGCGGAAGCGGCGCTGGCGCAGGCGCAAGCCGAGGTGCAAGCGGCGCAGCAAGCCGAGGAGAAGCGCAAACAGGCCGAGGCGGAACTGGCAGCCCTCGAAGCGCAAAAGCAGGAACTGGCCCGCAAGGAAGAAGCCCTCAAAGCCCAGCTCAAAGACAAGGGAAAGGGGCCCGCAAAAGGACGGGGCAAGGGGAGAAAGTAGCCCCGAAACTGAGGAGATGCGGCTTCTGCGGTGCCTGGGGCTACGTTTCTTTTTGGGAACAGCTCTTGGGGGGGTTGGGGCGGAGGGCTCTGTAGACGCCGCCTGAAAAAACCTTGCCCGTTTGGCTTGTCCACGGTACACAGGCGGAAAATGCAGGATGCGCCTGCCTTATCCCCTTGGAGAGCCTGTGCCCAAACCACACATCGTTTTTATCAACCCGACCTGTCCCACGGACTTTCTCAACACCTCGGTCATCAACGAGGCGATGGGCAAGAGCGCCTTTTTCCCAAGCCTATCGCTGCTCACGGTTGCGGCCATCACGCCGAAGGATGATTTCACGGTTTCGTTTTACGACGAATACCTCGGGACAACCGTGGAGCAGGCGTTTGCGCAACAAGGTCAGGGGTCAGTTGACAAAGCTGCAGCAGAGCTTTGCCGAGCAGACATCTTTGCGATGACTTGCTTTGATACAAACCGCGAGCGAGCCTACGAGTTGTGTCGTTGGCTCAAATCGAGGGGTAAGTTTGTTGTGCTTGGGGGCCCGCATGCAACACACCACCACAAGATGGTTGCCGAGACCCAAGCGTTCGACGCGATTTTCGCAGGAGACGCAGAGCGGATTTGGCCGAAGTTTTTGGCCGATTGGACTGCGGGCAAAGCAGAGCGGGTCTACGTCGAGGCGGACAAGTTGGAACTCGACTTGACGCCGGTGGCGCGGTGGGACTTGTGCGACGCGCCGAAGTATCTGACTGCCGTCATTCAGACTTCGCGCGGGTGTCCGTTTACGTGTGATTTTTGTGACGCCATTGTTCTTTACGGGAACAAAGTGCGCGTAAAGCCCGCAGATACCGTCATGAAAGAACTCGACATCGTGTACCACGCGGGTTTTCAGTCGGTGCTCATTGGCGACGACAACTTTACGGCCAAACGGCAGTACGCAAAGGACCTTTTGCGTAGGATTGCGGCGTGGCGCAAAGACAAAGATCCAATGTTTGTGCTCGCTGCGCAGCTTTCGATTGATATCGCGAAGGACGACGAACTTCTCGAATTGATGGCGCGGGCGGGTCTTGTGTTTGCCTATGTCGGAATCGAGAGTTCAAGTTTGGAGGCGCTCGCTCATGCGAACAAAAAGCAGAACCTCAAGAGCGATATCCGCACGGACGTAGACAAGATTCACTCGTATGGCATCAACGTGATGTCCGGGCTGATTGTCGGGTTTGATACGGATGGGCCGGACATTTTCCGACGACACGTCGATTTTTGTGAAGCACTCGCGCTGCCGTGCTGCAACTCTTACCTTCTGACCGCGCCGCAGGGAACTCCGCTGCGCGCACGGCTCGAAAAAGAGGGCCGCATCGACGGCGACTACGCGCTCGGAGAGCTTTCGCGTACAAACATCATTCCGAAACGAATGTCTCAGAAGGACCTCTACGCGGGCTACCACTGGATGACGACGCAGCTTTTCGGGTATGAGGGCTTTGGTCGGCGTCTGCGCAAAAAGTTCCGTCTGTTTCGCAATCGAGGCATCAAACCCGAGGGGACCGCAACGTGGAAAACTCGGTTGCGAAACTACAAGCTGGCGGCGCGGATTGCGACGTTTACGCTCACGCATCCTTGGGCTGCGAAAGAACTAGCGCATTTGCTGCGCTATGCGGTGCCTGCCATGGCGGAGCATCCCGATGCGGTGGCGGACATTTTCCAAGACCTGATGGTCTTTATCCGCTTTAAGGCCTACTACGAGCAAATTGGTGCTTTCCGAAAGGAACTTTTGACGACGCCGGCACCGGAAACGTGGATCAAGGAAATCAAACCGGATGAGATGCCGATAGCAGATCCAAAGCTCGTGCAAATCGGTGTGTCTTCATCGGCGAATTGATTGCCAGTTGTTGGGGGGCAGCGTGTTGGGTTGGTTTCGTCTGGGTCGCTTTTGAAAACCCGTTACGACTTGCTGACGCGATTCAAATAGCTGAGAAGGTCGGCGTCGAGGCTGCTGTCGGGCGGTAGTGTTTGTCCGGGTTTTAGTGCGGGCAAAAGAGGCGCAGGTCGAGTGGGCCGACCTCGGATGATGGTCGTACGGATGGGATCAGTCGGGGGACGCGAAACCGGGACGGGTGGCGATCTTCGCAACGTAACGCCTTCCGCAGTGGGTCTGGGCCGGAAAAGGTCGGGTGGAATGGTGTAGGTGGGGATGGACCGCTGAACAGGCGGGATCGACGCCAAAATGGATGCGGGGCGAGTTTGCGGCGGCGAAACGATCGGCATTTGATGCGCGCCAAACTGAGCGGTGCTTTCCTCGGGTTCTAGAGCTGCCATCGGGGCAGCTTTGGGGAGTGGCGTCGTTTCACTGAGCGCGTCGTCGTCGGCTTCCGCTTCAAACGTGACTGCGGGTTCGTCTTCGTCCATGCCCGCTTCAAATTCGACGACTGCGTCCTCAGCACTCAGGTCCTGAGCGACAATGACTTTGTTTTCTTGCTGCAAAACAGCGGTTTTCGGATCACCCGTCGCAACTGCTGGCACGGTACCGCCGCTCAGCTTTTTGAGCCGATCCGCCAAAGTTCCGGTATTGACAGAGGGCGGCACAGGCGGTGGAGGGACCGGGGACAAGATCGGCGAGGAACCGCTCTCTGTTTTGGGGACACCTGCTTTGTGCGTGGCCGCGTCTGTTTCTGCGGTCGGATGGGCCTTATGAACTGGAAAACGCTGGACCTCGGGCAGGTTGTCAAACAGGCCATCGCGCAGCTTTTTGAGCATGGCCTTGTGCTGTTCCTGCATGCGCTTCTGCGTCACGGACTCCGGCTCATCGAGGGAATACGGTGTGCGTTGCGACGAAAGAATGGTGCCTTCGATGAAAAGGTGCGTCGTGATGACAGGCCGGGCTGGTCCAGAGTCCTCGGTTTGGACATGAAACAGCCGTCCGGCATGACGAACATTGTGGTTATAGCCGAGGAGCGGAGGACGCTTTGACACCAAGCGTTAGGCTATCACGGCTTTTTGGCTCGACAAAGCGGGATGTTGCCGGACGATTTTGCTGACTGTAACGGGGCAAAAAGGTGGCATCGAGAAAGACCTTTGGAAGGGGCGTTTCTTCCTGCGCGACAATCGATACCAGCCTTTCCAGGCGCGATAGAGTCGTTTGGACCATGGATCAACGAACAAAGCGAAACGACTTTGGACCGACCTGGATGAGAGAAGCAGGGCCACGGTCTCGATGGGATGCGCTGTATGAAGACGCGACGAGTTGCTCGGCGGAACAGGCCGCGCTTCTGTTCGGACTCACGCTGGCACGGCCGATGGGGCGGGATTTCGCGCATGGCCTGGCGCGGGTACAACCGCTGCCTTCTGTGCCGAGCAATCCGCAAGAGCAGCGGCTTGTGGAAGAAACGACAGAAGATGGCGGTGAAGTGCATACGGAATCTACGGAATCTTTGGTAGCGCCTTCGCACGAGCCGTTGTTTATCCAGGGTGAACCAGCGTGCTGTGAAGATGCGAAGCCTTGGGAAACGCAGGACCGTCTGTGGGACGAACCCACGCATGTGCCGTGGATGCAGACGCCACAAACGGAATCTCTGGAGGTTTTGACAAGCGTGAGCGCCAGAGAACAGGTGCCTCTGCAAGCTGCCGACAGCACGAGGGCTTCGGTTTCGCAGGTCTCGGTTGCTGGGGCGGGTGCGAGGGCGAGGGCTTCTCGTTGGTTGGTTCCGGCTGTTGTCAGTGCGCTCGTTTGGGCGTTGGTTCTGCTGCTCGCGTTTTTGGGCGTCGAAAAAGCACGCGAGCCGACCAAAACCGCACATGAATCAGTCCTGACAGAGCCAAAAATTCGCGCCGCGCAAAAGAAACAAGTCGGAGAAGCCCTGGAGGCGCTTCGGGCGGGGCACGTGTCGGAAGCGCAAAAAACCTGGCAAGCCTATCGGGCCAAGTGGTCTTCGGTTGAGGTCGAGCTGTTGATCGAAGTTCTTGCTGAACAAGGAACGCGATCTGCGCGGTGAATGGCGACCGGCGTTCGGTGAGTTTTGGCCCTGAAAACCACCGATGTTTTGCGAGTGAGCACAGCGTGGTTGACAGAGGGGGACGAGAATACAAAACTCTCGCTCGTGAATTCTGCGACCACGCCGTCTTCGTCTGAACCGCTTGCGATCCGTTTTCGACTTCAATACGCGGATGTCGAGACGTTTGTCGAAAAATACGCGCGGAACATTTCGGAACATTCGATGTTTGTCGCGTCGCTCGACCCGCCTGCCGAAGGGACGGTTGTTCGGCTGGAATTGTCGATTTCGGGCGGGCAGCCGATTTTGCGAGGCGAGGGCGAAGTGACTCAATGCTTCGCGTTCGATCCAGAGCGTCCGTTGGACCCGTCGGGGATGACGGTGCGCTTTCGGCGGATGGATGAAGAAGGTCAACGGCTGATGGCGCGGGTGCTCGCTTTCAAGGCGCGAACCGAGAAAAAAACACCGGAAGCTGCCCAGACAGCGGCTTCACCAGTTCTGCCGAGTGACGCGCCGTCTGCGGTGACGCCGAAACTGTTGGATGAAGAGTTGGCGGAACTTCTCAGGCGCAAACCGGCATCTTCGGTGACGCCGACTGATGCAAAGGAAAAGCTTCAAGAGTTGCTCGACCGTCGCTTGCGATCGCCGAAGACTTGACATAGCGTCGCGGCCATGACGACAGCATTCGGCCAGGCCGATGGTCTTGTTCCTTCCATGCCCGCAGCGCGCGGCGACAATTCGTGGCTTGAGGTGGGCAGACGACCGAAAGACGTGCTGTCCGATTTGCTCGCGCGTCCCGACGCTGCGAGGCTAGTGCGGGCGACGCCGATCCAGTCGTTGTTCTTGTTCATTCAGTCGCTTGGGCTGGCGGATGCACACGAAATCATCGCGATGTGCTTGCCAGAACAAGTACAGGGTTTTTTGGACCTGGATGCGTGGGACAAAGACGAGCTGAATGTGGGCCGGATGGCGGCGTGGCTGTCCCATTTGACGGAGCTTCCACCGCAGCGGTTGGCGGTTCATCTGCGGAAACTCGATGCCGAAGTTCTGACGGCGTTCTTGTCGCGGCATGTGCGGGTTTACGACGTGTCCGAGGAAGATTCCGTTCCCGAGGAACCCGAGGGCGTGTTTTTTGAGACTCCCGATCGGTTTTTCGTGGTGGACATCCTTCCTACATCCGACGGAGATAACGATCGGCAAGCCTTTGTCGGGCGTTTTTTGGAGCAGCTCTATCGGGGAGACTTGGATCTCGCGCGAACTCTGCTTGTGGCGGCGCGGTGGGATGCGGGGGCGATCACCGATGAGCAAGCGTATCGGTTTCGTTCAGGACGCTTGGCGGACATGGGTTTTGCGGACGATTTCGATTCGCTGCGCATCTATAACGAGGTGGACCCTCAGGCCGGGCCTCCGAAAAAAAACGCGGAGGCTGACCATCGAGCAAAACCCGCGCTTGTCGTGGAAGAAGTGTCTGCGACGGGGCCGGGCGGTTTTCTTTCAGCGGAAAGTGGCTTTTTCGCGCAGTTTTTCCCAGCTTTTGCGCAAGACGCTTCTCTTTTCCCGCGAGCCGCTTCACTTCTTTCCGACGAGGAACGCCAGACGCTGTTGCAGGAACTTCTGTATCTGGGCAATCGGGCGATGAGTGCGGATCGCGTGCCGTTTTCTGATCTGTCTTCGGCAGAAGCGACGCTGCATCGCACCGCCGGCTATCTTGCGCTGGGGATGGAGCAGTTGTCGGCGCAACACGCCGCAGATGGAGATGGAGGGGCTGCTCGCGCCGCGTCTAAGCTGCGTTCTGTGCGGCTCGAGTTTCTGTTTCGGCTTGGGTACACCCTGACGCGCCGCATTCGGAAGTTGGCGAAGTGCTTGGTGGACGCTGAGGCGACGACGCTTGTGCCCAAGCAAACATCCGCATCTTTGCTGAAATCGGAGGAGGCGGACGCGCTGTCTTCCTTGTTGCTTGTGCGACCGTTGTATCCGCGTGTGCTCGACGACGCTTCCCAAACGGGGACGCGACCTTTCGTGCGGCTTCAAGATCTGAAAAAAGCCGCTGCGTTTTTGCAAGGGCTCGCGAATCGGCCTCGGTTTTTGGCGCAGGGTTTGGGCGTGCGCCTCGAGACGTTGCCTGAAGTGTTGGCGCAAACGTCTCCGGGACTTGTGAGCGCGACGTGGGACGATGTGTTCGGGACAATGGTTGCAAATTTTCTTTTGCAACGCCCGCTGGCGCTCGTGCCGCTTGCGCGAAAAGACCTCGTGTCGTTGCGGGGTTTCCTTTGGGATTCGGCGCGCGAGTTTCCCGAGTTGGTTCGCAAGCGGCTTGAGCATTGCCTCGAGCAGCGTTTCGTCGAGCGGAACTTGGAACCGGCGGTTAGCCGCGCCTTTTTCGACGATTCCCAACGTGCGTTTGTCGAACGGGTGCTGCGACAGCTTGCGCAATCGCTCGCGACGTTGCCGCTTCACCTGACAGAGGAAACTGCCGACGCTGTGCCGAAACTTGCAGGGTTATTGCTTTTGTGATGCAGGCAAAAAAGGCGTGTAACACGCGCGCCGCACTGGGTCGCCGAGCACTGCAAACGCCTCGTCAAGCACCATTGCGATGAGCTGCAACTCTTTTTCGAGCGCAGATCGGTTGCGTTGGGGCAAAGAGGTCGGCGCATACCGGGCCCGCTCGCGTAGATATGCTGCGCGCAATTCATCGAGTGACGCCGTGGTCGAAACGCCAAGCACCGTGAAGTAATCCGCGCACTCACATTGTCGGGCTTTGTGTTGGATGGCCGACATGATTTCACCCTGGACGCGCGCCTGAGCCCGCGCTTTTCGGTTCGCTGCGAGCCGAAGTTTCTCGTCGGGAGAAAGCGTAAACGGATGTGCAAGCGCCCCGAGCGATAGCAACGTGTAGGCAAGTGCATACAGCGCGTGCTCTCCCAGACCGGTGGTTGCGGCGATGCTTTTCAAACTGCGATCGCCATCGAATTGCATCAGCGCCTCTTCTTCTTTTTGCGAAAGACCCAAGTTCAAAAGGGCAAATCCGCCTCCTGACAGGGCACCCTGGCTTTGCGGCAGAAGACGCGCAGAAAGGTCGCCCACGGCTTGCTGCAACATGGAAAGTGGCAGGGTTTTGCGAATGGCCCAGGCGAGAAGCAGCCTCGAAAGCACAGGCTGCATGGGCCGCTCGGCTGTCTCCAAAGTCTTGTCGAGCAACCGATATTGGCCAGAAAAACAGCCCACGGCGCGAACCACGATTTCGACAACGCAATCCACTTGGCGCTGGCAGAAATCCTTGCGGTCGATGAGTTTGGCGGACAAAAGCAGGTCCAGTTGCTGGCGTGTGCTGGCTCGTCCGGCCTTTTTCAGCACTTCTTCTGCGCGCTTTTTTTGGGCTGTGGTCAGGTGTGGACCCAGAAGCTCCCACAGCGCATCGTCTCTTGTGCTGGACTGTGCGCCGATCAGCTCGCCGGCTTCAAAAAAAACCTCGCGTGCCTGTGTAGGTTCTTGCGGACACAACCACACACCGCCCGAATATCCGGTCGCAATCGCCCAACCCAAGATCTGAGCGGCAGAGACCGCTGACAATGAACCCGACGGCGGAAGCAGTTTTTGCCACACGAAATGGCCTGCGGGTTTTTGAAGATCGTCGTCGTGGGAAGTCGGCTGGGGCGGCTGAAGGTTGGGCTTCGGAAGTTGCGGTTTGGGTTCGATGTGCGGCGTTGTGTGCTCGGCGAAATGTGACTGCGTGGGCTGCACCCGATGCAAATCTGGGCTGGCCAAATCATCGGCGCGAAGAAGCCGCAATTTGGAAAGCGCGTGCAGCGGCAGTTTGGGGCGGGTTGGCAACGCGACCGGTTTGCCATCCAAAAAAGGCGGCGGCGGAGGCCGTTCAAAAAGAGGCATTCGCATCGGCAGCGGCGTGTGATCCTCGGAGAGAGGCACGGGGACCGGGACCGCGCCGCTCACAAACGGTGCATCGGGCTCTTCTTTGCCTTTCACGCGCCCAGTCTAGTGCCAAATCAAAAAGCGCGTTCGCGGAAAGAAAGGAAGCGGTGGTCTGCGTGCTCAAACTGGTATCTTGCGCGCCGTGCCGCCGCGTATTCGCCACCATGTGAATCCGTTTCATTTGCAGCTTTTGGACATCGCTCCCGAGCCGATTCTGCGGCCTCCGGGCCAAGACCCCGAGTTGCAAATCGAGTTGGGTTGCGCCGATGCACAGTTCTTGTTCCACCTGGCTCGCAAAAATCCAGATGGAAGTTACGTCGGGGTCGAGATTCGCAAGGCGTTGGTCGAGGACGTAAACCGCCGCGCGGCGCAAGAAGGGCTTGGGAACCTGTGTGCGGTGTTCGCCCACATCAACGTCGATCTTGAACGCGTGTTCCTTGGGCATCGCATTCGCCGCTTTTTCGTGAATTTTCCCGATCCGTGGTTCAAACGAGCGCACCACAACCGCCGAATCGTCAATCCGGCGCTGGCCGAGCAACTTTGCGATTTGCTTTTGCCGGACGGAGAGATTTTTTTTCAAAGCGACATTTGGGATTTGGCGCTGTCGGCCATGGAGGTCTTTGAACAGACTCCCCGGTTGCGCAATGCCGCAGGGGAATGGTCATTTCTGAAAAACAATCCGTATCCTGCGTGTTCGTTGCGCGAGGAACGAGCACAAGAACGCGACCAGCCCGTGTGGCGCATTCTGTATCGTCGTACAGGCGTGGGCCATGGCATGGCATAAACAGCACATGAGGTTCTTGCGTCATTCGGTTCTGTTTTTGTGGCTGGTTGCGTTTGGCTGCGCGGGGAGCAATCAGGCGGAGAGCGCGTATTTCCAAATCAAAGTGCAGGCAACCGGCGTGCCGCAAACCGCTACCACGCTTGAGCCGCAAGTCTTCGTTCTTGATACGAAATGGGTCGCGGCGCAGCCGATTTCGCCTGAGGATTTGACCAAACTCACCAAACGCGATCCGGTTTCCGTGCTTTTGCGTGTGCAGGTCGGAGACGCGGGGGAGCGGGTTGCAGTGTCGCTTCGGCTCGAGGACGAAAAGAAGCAGCTTGTCGCGGTCGGAGGAAACCAGATTGCGCTCGCCCGCGATTTTTTGTTGCCGGTCGCACTCATCGACGTGAGCGATGCGCGACACAAAGAACTTCAAGTCTCCAAGGCCACGCCGAGCACGGTTGTGAGCGGGCGCACGACAACGCTTTATGGCTGGGGGTTTTCCCCGACGGCAAAGACCAGCATCGCAGGCATCGCAGCGAATGAAGTTCAATGGATGTCGTCAGTGGAACTTCTGGTGAAGGTTCCCGACGGGATTCCTCAAGGACCGTTGTCCGTCAAAATAGACAATCTTGATGGCAGATCCGACGAGCGATCCGATCTTTTGATTGGACAATAGAAGCAGCAACAAACCGGGCGATTTCGTCGAGAGAAATCGACTATTTGTTTGTTTTGACGCTCGCGTGAAGGCCGTACTGTTTCATTTTGTAAGCAAAGGTCCGAATCGGCATCCCAAGAAGCTCTGCCGCGCGGTTTTGCACGCCACCAGTCGCTGCCAGCGCTTCCAGCATTCGTCGCTGTTCGAGGTCCCGAATTTCTTCCTCCAGGTTCCGAAACGCGGGCCGTTTTGCATGCCCGAGATTGGCTTGTGCGGTGGGTTCTGGAGGCGGTTTCGTCGTTTCGGCTGGGTCGCTCGATGAGCGCAACACGGGTGCAAGGTCAGCAGTCGTGACGATTCCTTCGCTCACCGTTGCGGCCACGTAATCGCAGACATTTCGAAGTTCTCGGATGTTTCCGGGCCACGCATACGACAGCAAAAGCGAAAGCGATGCGTCCGAAAACGCGGGCGTCGCCTGGCCGATTTGTCTCGCTGCCCGTTTGAGAAACTGACGCAAAAGAAGCGGGATTTCGCGTCGCCTATCGCGCAGCGGCGGCAACATGACGCGAGCTGCCACCAAACGAAAAAACAGATCTTCGCGAAAGCGCCCCTGTTTTACATCGGCTTCCAAATCTCGATGCGTTGCGGCCACCACGCGCACGTCGATCGGCCATTCACGCTGCCCGCCAATTCGCACGATGGTTTGGGTTTCCAAAGCACGCAGAAGCTTGGCTTGCAGCACGAGCGGCAGTTCACCGACCTCATCCAAAAACAGCGTTCCTTGGCCCGCCTGTTCCAAAAGACCCAGTTTTTGGCTGATGGCACCTGTGAACGCGCCTTTTTCATGACCAAACAACTCGCTTTCCGCGAGCGTTTCGGGCAGCGCGGCGCAGTTGAGCGCAACCAGCCGTCCCGACCGTTTCGACCATACATGTAGGGCCGTCGCTGCGATTTCTTTTCCTGTGCCTGTTTCGCCTTGAATCAGAACGGGCATCGGGCTTTTGGAAAGCCGCGCGAGCAACGCATAAATCCGCTGCATCGCAGAGTCTGCGATCGTGACCTCGTGAACGCCAATTTGTTCGGTGCGGGAAGCTTCACTTGCCGGCAGGCATTCTCCGTCTCGAGCTAGCCCACTTGCGGTTGAAGCCGCAAGCCACAGCGAATCCACATCATTTCCATCTTGCGGAAACACGGAAAGCCCTGCGCGCACTTTGGGAGACACTTTGCGTGCGGCTTCTAAGAACGATTCGACGAGCTGCGTCCGATCCACGGGCGAGGCTTCGGGCAACAAAATCAGGACTTGCAGATCGTGGCGGGTCAGCACATCCAGCAAGCGGGCCTGTTCGAGCAAGAGAAGCGAAAGCCGAACAAAATCGGTCGTTTCCTCGCACTTGAGGCACAAAAGAGACAACGGCCGTCCGTAACAGGCGGAACGCTCGATTTCTTCGGCCAACCGCTGCCGAAAGGCAGGCGTGGAAAGAAACTCTTTTGGACGATTTGTAAGGTTTTGCGAGTGAAGCACCAACGTCACGTCGCAGAGCTGAATCACGTCGCCGTGTTGCAACCTTCGAGAGCCCACGATGCGGTGGCCGAGCACGCGCGTTCCGTTGTGCGAGCCCAAGTCAAACAGCGTGATCCCGTTGTCATCGATCAGGAGGCGGGCATGGTGTCGCGACGCGGTTCGATCGGACAGGCGCAGATGGCAATCCTCCGCGCGCCCGATCAGCCATTCTCCTGATGGTGGAAGTGGACGAAGAAAGGAACAATTCCCCTCGACGACGAGCAAATAGGGTGCGACCCTCTGCGCAGTCGAATCAGACTCCTTGAGGCCTATGGTGGAGGCTGCGGAATCGGGAGGAAAAGACATGAAAAAATCGGACGAAAAAGGGAAGGGCAGGGAAGCGGAGCGACGAGTCTACGATTTCTTTTCCTCGTCATCTTTGTATGCGCGAAGGACGATGACGGTGATGTTGTCCACGCCGCCGTTTTTGTTTGCAGTCGCGACAAGATCCGTCACGCACTTTTCCAAATCCTCGCCTGCCGCCTGAACGATTTTGAGGATTGACTGATCATCAATCATGCCGGTCAGGCCGTCGCAGCACAGGAAGATCGTGTCACCGGGAAGCAGAGCGTCGTATCGCACATCCACTTGCACCGTCTCACGCATTCCCAAGGCCCGCGTGATGACGTTCTTGTGAGGAAAATTCTTTTGCTCTTCCTCTGTCATGTCGGGCTTGGCCTCTTTGTAATCCTCGAGGAGGCTGTGGTCGCGCGTCATCTGCTTGATCGCGCCATCACGAATGCGGTAGCCGCGTGAGTCTCCGACGTGGCCAAAATACGACCGGTTGTCGAAGATCAGGCAAGTCACCATCGTCGTGCCCATGCCTTTGCACATGGGATCTTTCGTCGCAGATTCGTGGACTTTCCAATTCGCCAGCTTGATGCCACAGACCAGGCGATTTTCGATGTACGAACGCTCCTTATCCATCTTGTAGGGCCAAGTGGCTTCGTCGTCACGCGTTCGTTTGAAAAACTCCTTGACCGTTTCGGTGGCAAGTTTGGACGCGACCTCGCCTTTGGCGTGGCCGCCCATGCCGTCGGCCACGATGAAGAGTTTTTCCTCTTCGAGCGTGTCGTAGTAGTCCTCGTTCTGCTGCCGCTTCATTCCAGGGTCGGTCTTGGCTGCGTAGCGAATCTTCATGGTAAAAGCGCCAGGCTGTTGTGCATCTTCAGCGCAGAGTAGGACTTTATCAACGCGGTGACGAGAAAGTCAATCGGCGCGTTTGCGGCCTCGGAATGTGCCGTTCTCGAGGTCAAGAATCTGGGGAGTTTGGCTGGAACGCGAGGGACACGGGCCTGCTGGCGGGGACGCAGATGGCTTCGACGGCGTTTGGAGGGCGTTTTTTTTGAAAGAGACCGAACAGGAGTACTGTCCACTGTCTATGAGCACGGAAACTTCGCAGCCTTTTGCAACATCGGCGCAATGCGGTTTTGGCAGTTCTTTGGATCGAACGGGCGATCGCATCGTGGCCACAATCCTGACGGTGGGAGACGAATTGAACCGTGGAGAGGTGGTCGATACCAATGCAGCCTTTTTGGGCGCTGAGCTTCTGAAACTTGGAGTCGTGGTTCGCAAGCGGTTGGGTTGCAACGACCAAATCGACGACATTGTGAGCGCACTTCAGGAGGCCACTGCCACGAGCGAATTGGTCATCGTCTCGGGGGGGCTTGGGCCGACGAGTGACGACCTGACCGTGGATGCCGCGTGTGCGTGGCTTTCGGTGGCACCCATTGTGGATTCCGCGCACGAAGCCCGGATGCGACATCGTTTTGCCGAGCGGAACTTGGTGCTTTTGGACAACAACTTGCGCCAAGTTCGGATACCGAATGGAGCTGAGGCACTGGTGAACCGAACAGGGGTTGCTCCCGGATTTGTCGTGAGTCTGGGAGCGAAAAAATGTTTTTTCTTGCCTGGCGTGCCTCGGGAAATGAAACCGATGTTCATGGAACAAGTCGTTCCCAAACTGGGCAGTTTTTTGCCCAGGCAAACGGTTGTTCGCAAGGTGTACCGGACGTTGGGTTTGGCTGAATCGCATGTGGATCGTCGGCTGTCCGACTTGCTTTCAGCGACGGAAAATGGGCGGCACGCCGAGACGGTGAGTGTGAGCATTCACTACCGATTGGCTTTTCCTGAAGTGCTCGTGACGCTTCTGTTTTGCGGCGCGGATGCGAGCGAAGTGGCGCAGGCGGCGGACGTGCTTGAACGGGAATTGCGGGCGCGTTTGGGGTCGTCGCTGTACGGCACCGGAGACGACGACCTGGGCGCGGTCGTCGGTACGGTCCTGCGCGGTCGAAATGAAACGCTCGCGACCGCTGAATCTTGTACGGGAGGCATGATCGGCCAAGTGTTGACGGCAGTTCCAGGATCGTCTGCCTACTACTTGGGCGGAGTCATTGCCTACGCAAATTCAGTCAAAAAGGGCGTTCTCGGTGTCAAAGAGGAAACGCTGCGAGAGCACGGGGCTGTGAGCGAAGCGTGCGTGAGAGAAATGGCGCAAGGCATTCGCGAAAAACTCGGCGCAACCTATGGAATGTCTGTGTCAGGAATTGCGGGGCCGGATGGGGGAACACCCGAAAAACCGGTTGGAACGGTTTGGATTGCGGTCGCAAGTCCCAAACAAACCAAATGCAAGCGCGTGAACTGGCCGGGCGATCGCGAACAGGTGCGAAAAATCGCGACCTCAGCCGCGCTTGGCCTGCTGTACAGACTGCTGCGTTCCGACGAGGAAATGTAACTTCGCGCCGAAATCCGAGCGTTTATTTTGACAGGGAAGGGTCTTTTTCCCGACACGAAAACCGCAGCAGAAAGCCCAAAATGGGGGTCACCACTGTCACTGCGGAAAGCCCAAACAAAAGAAACGTAATGTCTGCACCAAGGGAGCTGGAATTGGGATTCAGTCCCAGCCGCACTCCCAAAATGCGACCGCTTGGGCGACGAAACAGGTCTCTTATCATCGGTGCGTTTCGGGAGGAACTACTTCTTGGCCGCGCGGCATTCCTTGATGGCCTGTTGGACTTCATCCAGCGTCTGCGCCGGCACGACCTTTCCTCGAATGTCGTTGTAAAGCGCATCCATCGCTTTTCGCCACTCCGGCAGGTCCTGCACGGGCACGACTTGAAGGCCCTGTTGTTTCATTTTTTCCAAAGAATCTTTTTCCATCCGCACCACGTCTTGGTCGATCTTGGCGCTGTAGGTGTGGAAAATCTCGATGAGTTTCGGGCGGAGGGCTTCGGGAACTTTGTCCCACGTGGATTTGCTAACCACCGTTGCACCAGTCAGAGACGAGTACGGCAGATCCAGCATGTATTTGGCTTTGTTGTGCATTCCCGCCGCAAGAATCAGCACCGGCGGATAGCACACTGCGTCAATTTTTCCGACTTGCAGTGACGGCACCATGTCTGCGCTGCTGAGCACGACTGGCTTAAAACCGGCGTTTTTCCAGGCCGTGATGCTGTCGGGATCTCCCTCCCACGAGAACATCTTGGAGGTGCGCATGGCCGCAAGCGTGGGCCGAGCTTCCGTCGAAAAAAAGCGCGTGAAACCAATTTCGCCCCAAGCCAGTACAACAAACCCCTTGCTTTCCAGGACTTTCTCGAACTTCGGGGCCATTTTGGACAGCGCGCAACGGTATTCCTCGCGGCTGCTGACCATCATTGGAACATCGATCGCTTGCGGGTCATGTGCGATGACATGCAATCCAACGGTGCTGACCCCAACGGCTTGAAGCTGACCGACGTTCATCTTTTTGATGAGGTCGCCTTCGTCGCCCATGGTCCCGCCGGGAAAAATCTTGAGTTCGACTTTGCCCCCGCTCACTTCACGCCATTTCTCGGCTGCCTCTTTCAGGCTCAAATGCCAAGCGGAATTGGCCGGTGCGCGAGTACCAAATTTGATGACCACTTTGTCTTGGGCCGAGGCTGGCGCGACCGTACCAAGCAAAAGTGCTGCCGACACGGCAAACACAACTCGTTTTTTCATGGGAAGTCCTTTGGGAGCGATGTCGTCACAATCCATACACGGCCCCCGTTCAACAGATGTTTGGAGTGTTTTTGTATCATCAGGATTTCATCAGGCTAAGACGTGACGGGCAAGGAAACATTCCGACGCGAGCCATCGACTTACTCTGCGAACAGATCCGACAGTTTGCCAAGCAGCCATCGGGACCGTGCCTGCGCGATGAGGTTCGCAAACCGCTGCGTTTTCCAGCCCGGCTCGTCTGAGTACACATCTGTCGAAAGCACTTGCTTGAGAAGTTGAACAAACTCGGCCTTCTTTTGTTGCTGCTGCAGCACGCCTTCTGCATACGACACAAGCGCACCCAGTTTTCGCCCGCCGCCCTGCTTTTGCGCGATATCGAGGTGCTTTTTGGCCGCTGCTGGCCCGCCACCCTGATCTTCGGAACGGGAGGAGTCATAGGACACAAAAAACTCGTGGATTGCGCCCTCGTCATAGGATTCATCGAGTTCGAGGGCTCGGTCCATGATTTGTCCGACGAGCGGAAAATCCCCGAACATGGCCGGATCGTCCTTTGCGGTACTGATGGCGAGTGCCCAACCGGCTCCAAGCCAATACAGATAAGGCACATCATCCCGGCCCACTCGTCGAAGGGCCATCTTCGCTGTCTCTTGATTTCCCGACAGGAGCAACTTGCGG
Source organism: Pseudomonadota bacterium (assembly GCA_035328405.1). Classification (GTDB taxonomy): domain Bacteria; phylum Myxococcota_A; class Polyangia; order Palsa-1104; family JAEUJZ01; genus JAEUKA01. Next base: position 17,405 of record DAOLIT010000052.1, read on the forward strand.
AAACCCGGATATCGAATTTCAAGACCAGCGATTGCATAGTCCCGACCTCGCAAGTAAAGCCGACGCGCACGCAGCCATTGGACTTTGGCCTGCTCGACGCTTTGATCGGCCAGCTTGTCCGCATCTTGGTTCACAAAGGCATATGAGTACTGCACAAAGCCACTCGCCAGTGCCAGACGAACGCCCCGGTGGTCCGGCAAGCTTTCGGCGAGGGATTCGAGCGTTTTTAAACCAAACGGAGCCGAGTAGCGAACCAGTTCTGGATCGTCCTCGCTGCTCAAACTGCTTCCAGTCGAAGAAAGCGCGTCGGCTGTTGCTCTGAGCGCATAGCCTTTGATCGAGCAGCCCGAGGCGAACGAACCGGCGAGAAGGAACATGAACAGCCCAGCGTACAGCTTTCCGAAAGACCGACTCGAAGCCTGCATGTGTTGCCTGTCATCCACGAGAGAAACGACTTGTCTGACCATCGCGAAACGTGTCGGCACTGTACCACAGGAGCCCGATTGATATACTGCTTTCACTCATATGGACGATTCTTCAGAAGAGACTCCGGCGATGCCCCCGCCCAAGTCCGAGGGCGCTGGGGCGGCGGGGCAGACCGAAGTTTTGCCGGATTCGACGAAGGCCGACGCGCAGGCGGTGGCAGTTCCCCGAGATTCTAACGACCAAGACGTGGGGGACCAAGGAGACCAAGGCGCGGGTGGCCTCGCCGTCGAGCCGCCTCCGAGAGGGAACATCGTCGAAAAATGGCTCTTGTGTTTGTTGTGCCTTGGGATTGTTTTTTTGCCGGTCCTCGCGAGTCTGCGTTCGTTGGCCGATGTGCTCAGGGAAAGTCGTCGCATCCCGTGGCTCTCGCATGCTGTAGGCTTTGTCCTACACAAGATTCTGCCGTCGGATTTGACCTGGGCGTCGCTCTATGTGCAAAACGCCACCGTTTGGATCGGCTTTTTGGGCGCGCTTCTAGCCGTCGCTGGTGGAAAGCATTTGGGCTTGTCCACGACGAGTTTTCTTGCGAAAGGTCGTCTGCGCACGGTTCTTGAGGGCTTTACGACGACGGTGTTTGTGCTCGTCGCGCTGTTTTTGACCTACGCGAGCGCCCAACTCGTGTCCGTCGAACGGCTGACGGGTGCCAACGACCTTCTGCCGGGCGGTCTTCGCAAGTGGTATGTGCAACTCGTGATTCCCGTCGTGTTCGCGCTGATGGCACCGCGTGCTGCGTGGCGTGTATTAAAGCCGGGCCTGGGCGACGGTCATGAAAAGCCTCCATCGGTAGAAACATTCCAAACCGTTTCGACATGGCGGAGGTTTTTGCCGTGGGCGGTGTGTGGAGTGACGTTTGCGGCGGCGGTTGCTCTGTTCCTCTTTGGTTTTTTTCAATACCGCTATCCGACGTGGCAGGCGCTTGCTGAGCGCACGCACAAACTTTCGGGGCTGGTCAAATGGCTGGGTTTGTTTTCGACGGGAACAGGTTTTTTGCTGGGCCTGCCGGTTTTTGCGGTGATGGCCGGTTTGGCGATGACGCTGTTTTTTATGGCTGGGACTCCGATTGCATCGCTTCCGAATGAAACGCTGCGTTTGGTCGCGAATCCTCAACTGCCGGCGATACCTCTTCTGACGATCGCGGGCTATGTTCTGGCGACGGGCCGGTCTTCGCACCGATTGGTTCGCGCATACAAAAGCGTGCTCGGTTTTATGCCGGGCGGCATGTCGGTGATGGTGGTTGTGGTCTGCGCTGTTTTCACGACGTTTACGGGTGCATCCGGTGTGACGATTTTGGCGCTCGGAGGCCTCGTCTACCCGATGCTGTTGCGGGATCGATATCCGCAAGGGTTTTCACTCGGTTTGGTGACGGCTGCCGGGAGTTTGGGGCTTTTGTTTCCACCGAGCCTTCCTGTGATTTTGTACTCGGTGGCCGCCAGCACGCCGGGTTCGGTTGCCCCTGTGACCGTCGAGCAGTTGTTCATCGCAGGTTTCATTCCAGGCGTTTTTCTGATCTTGCTGGTTTCAGGCTACGGCGTTTTCCGAGGCATTTCCGCCGGGGCTCCCAAACAAGCATTCAAGTGGAATGAAGCCGGGCGCGCCCTGTGGGAGGCGAAGTGGGATTTGTTTCTTCCCGTCGTCATCATGGGTTCGTTTTTGTCTGGGATCGCGACGATTGTCGAGTCTGCTGCCCTCGGTGCAGCGTATGCGCTGGCCATCGAACTCATCGTGTTTCGCAACGTGCATCCCTTCCGAGATTTGCCAGGTGCGCTGCTTCAGGCCGCGTCGCTCGTGGGTGCGGTGGTCGTGTTGCTTGGGGTCGCGATGGGGCTCACCAACTACCTGGTGGAAGCAGAAGTCCCCACACGGCTGGTCGAGTGGGTGCAGGCGCACATTCACTCACGTTGGGTGTTTCTGCTGATTTTGAATTTGGGGCTGTTGGTCCTGGGAAGTGTGCTCGAAATCTATTCGGCGATTGTTGTGCTTGTGCCGCTCGTGGCACCGCTCGGTGTTGCGTTCGAGGTCAATCCGGTGCATTTGGGCGTGATTTTCCTCGCGAATCTCGAGCTTGGTTTTTTGTGTCCACCAATGGGCCTCAATCTGTTTTTGTCGGCGACGCGCTTTCAAAAACCGCTGCCGCACCTGTATCGGCATGCGTTGCCGTTTTTGCTCATCATGACGTTTGGCGTGCTGTTCATTACGTACATTCCCAGCGCGTCGCTGTGGCTTTTGCGGATGCTCGGGAAGGCGTAAAGATGCTGCTCGCGCTCAGCAGTTTGCTCGGCGCACCGGGTGGGATACCGGCGTTCAATCGGCTGCTGGTCCGTGCGGCGGCAGAGTTTGCGCAGAAACGCCAGGAACCTTTGGATGTCGTTGTGCTCACCGACGATCCGTGTGGTCCGAATGCGTTTGCCGATGCGTTTCCCAAAGCGGTGCGTGCGACCTATGCGGCATTCGGTGGAAATCGAGCGTTGTTCGCCGGCCTTGTGTTGCGGCAACGGCGGCGTCATTCGGTTGCAGTTCTGGGGCATGTGAATTTGTCACCGCTGGGCTTGTGTTTTCGTCGGTTCGGTGTGATTGCGCATGGGACCGATGTGTGGTCGCCGCTGCCCATGGCGCGAAGGTTGGCGCTGCGGCGTGCGACGGTCGTCGGAGGTGTGAGTGAAGACACTCTCTCGAAAGTGGTGTTTGTGCAGGGTGTGGATCGGTCGCGCTGTCAACGGCTGATCAACGCCCTCGACGAAGTCAATCTGGAACGGGCCTTGCGTGCCTCGACGGTTGTTTCGACGGCAGACGCGCTGCCGTTGTCAGTCGGGCAGACCGATGGTTTGCGCATGGTGGCGATTTCGAGGCTGTGGAAAGACGAACCCAAAGGAATCGACCTGCTCTTGCACGGCCTGGTTCATCTTTCGCACGCTCGTTTGGAAATCGTCGGTGAAGGGGCCGCGCGTCCACAACTCGAGGCGCTCGCCCGAGCTTTGGGTGTGGCCGAGCGCGTGCATTTTGCGGGTTGCCTGTCGGAGGAGGAAAAGCACGCGGTATTGGCTCGCAGCGATGTTTTCGCGCTTCCGTCGAGCGGAGAGGGTTTTGGCATCGTCTATTTGGAAGCGATGGCACACAGCCTGCCGTGTCTTGCCGCCCGGCCCGGTGGTGCAAAAGAAGTTGTTCTCGACGGTGAAACCGGTTTTGTCGTAGAGCCGCAAGTGGAGTCCATCGTGTCGGGCCTAAGACGGCTGGAAGACGGTGCCGTGCGTGCTCGCTTGGGGCTGGCGGGTCGTCGTCGGTTGCTGGCCGAATACACCTATCCCGCGTTTGTTCGGCACCTCGATGCGTTTTTCGCGCGGCTTGTCCCGACGTGAACCAAAACGCTGCTTCTCCATGACAGACTGCTTTTTGCGCACTCGATGAAATCGGACTTGCACAATCGATCGAGCCTGTGGCCCCTGTTGCTATCGCTGGCGCTGCATCTTTCGCTCGCGGTTCTTTTGTCGTCGCAGTCGCTTTTGCAAAAGCTTGTGCCACCCGTCGCGCTTTCGTGGGACATCGTGCCCGCCAAAAAAGCGGCACCCCCGCCCGTTCTTTCTCCGTCTCCGTCTGAGAAACTCAATCCTGATCTGAAATCCGATTCCAAGCCGAAGAACCCCTCTTCCGCACATCCACCCACAAAGGACGTGTTTCCCAAGCCGGTGAACCAGCCGAGAGGTCGCATCGGCAAACCTCCACCGACGGTGCCGCCGAAACTGGTCCAATTGCACGGCATTGGTGACGAGGCGATCGAAGCGGACCTCGGCTTGCGCGTTGTTCTGCGTCTGTCCGAGCTTTCTCAAACGCCTCACAGGCGAGACATTGTAGGTGTGCTGGGGGCGTTTCCTGACACCCGCCTGCTTGTCGCAGGTACGGCGATTCCAACCGGGGAGGCGCTGGCCGAGGCATTGCTGGCGTCTTCCGATTGGCTCGTGATTGCGACGACTGATCCGACTGGGTATCGCCGCAGCCCGACGGCTCTTGTCGCCGTGGGTCGCAAACTGCGGCCCGTGTTTGATCAATTGGCCAAGCGTCGCGTTCCCGATTGGGATGAACGCGATTTGCTCTGGGACCAGCCGGATTTGTTGGCGTTTTGGCCGCGAGTTCCCGTCGAGAAAGATGCTACGCAAGTCGGCGCGCCCGATGCAGGAACATCAGCGCCGCCTGCATTGTCGCCGCCGTTCGCGGCGCTCCGACGGTCGTTGCCCAAAAATGGGCCTGCTTTGTCCGCCGAGTATTTCAACCTGCGAGGCCGTTTGCGTCTGCGTGGGGGTGTTCCGACGCCGCGATACGTGCAGTGTTCGATGTCAAAAGATGTCGATCCGCTCCTGACCGCGCGGTTGGTGTTCGAGACGAGCGACGAAGCGGAGCAGTTTCGGGCTTTGCTTGTGCGTTTTATCGAGAGTCTTCGCGGCGAGTGGCGATACAAACTGTTCGGCATTTCGACGCTCCTCGACGAGCTGTCTTTTGAAGTGAAGGCCAACGAGTTATTGGCGACGGGCGCGGTGCCTGCGCCTGCTCTTCGCAAGGTTTTGGGCCTTGCGCAAAGCGCGCTGCTCATGTTGCCGTCGCTGGCACCCGAACCGCCTCCTGACCTCACGCCAAGCCGACCGACGGATGGTGGGGAAAAGTACTAACCCGTGACCAAGCTGGATCGAGGGTCTCTTTTCCACTCGGTGAGCGACGGTGCCGATCGATCTTTTGGGCTAAGCAAAGGCTTTGCGCGAATCGCCTCCTCGTACCATGTTCGAGGAATTGCGTCGCACAACGACCAATCCAAATCCGGTGACAGCGGTGAGATTCCTGCTTCGGCATCTTTGTTCCACGAGGCCGTGCAGAAGTATTCGATGACAGAGTCCTGCGGCAACAGCGTGCCGTGCGCAAAACCGGGAGGAACGAAAATCCACTCGGCAAAGTCTGCGTCGGGCCGCGCGGGCATGTCATAGCCGACAATGCGTCCGAATGTGGGCGACGCAAGGCGCAGATCCAGCGCAAAATCGACCAAATGTCCGAACAGGGGGCGCACCCACTTTCCCATGTTCGGACTCCATTGAACGTGCAAGCCACGCAGCGTTCCTCGACGGGAAAAGGCTTCGTTACATTGCAAAATGGGTTGTTTCGCCGCGCGAGAAAGTTCCGGGTGCTGGCCCAGATCGGCAGGCTGGAAGGTCTCACAGAAATAGCCTCGCTCATCGGGAAACCGCGCGAATCGGACCACCTTCACTTCAGGAATCCCAAGAGGCACAACGGACAAAATCTTCATGCAGGACACATACCCCACGACGAGCACGTTTGACCACTCTGTTTGCCATTTGCCGCACTGCGTCGGAGGCTTTTGCTGTTTCTCTCGAGAGCTTCATAGTATGATGGCCTCCTCTTTTGGGGGGACATAAGCCCCTCGCTACACGTGAAATACTCCGTCTGAGAGGTTCCCATGTCGAACGCATTTGCCAACGTCAACCGCTACTTCAAAAAGGCTGCCGAGCTGTTGCAGCTTTCTCCTGAAATTTCCGAACAACTGATGACTCCGTTCCGCGAGCTGCGCGTCGAGTGCTGCATTCGCATGGATGACGGAAAAATCCGCACGTTTGTTGGATACCGCGTACAGCACGACAACTCACGCGGCCCGTTCAAAGGGGGTCTCCGTTATGCCTCGGACGTGGACCTCGACGAGGTGCGTGCGCTCGCGTCGCTCATGACCTGGAAAACGGCGGTCGTGGGCATTCCGTTTGGGGGTGCGAAAGGGGGAATCTGTGTGGACCCCGCACAGCTTTCTGCTGGCGAGCTGGAACGGCTCACGCGGCGTTTTGTGCAGGGCATTCACATGGTGATCGGCGACAACGTGGACATTCCCGCGCCCGATGTGAATACGAACTCGCAAGTCATGGCGTGGTTCATGGATGAATACAACAAGTTCCATGGTTTCCATCCGGGCGTCGTGACGGGAAAGCCGGTCGATATGTTCGGGTCGCTTGGACGCGACGAGGCGACCGGACGCGGTGTTCTGATCGCGACCGAGGAATATCTGCGCACGCAAGACCGGAAAATTTCGGATGCGACGTTTGTGGTGCAGGGTTTTGGAAACGTCGGAAGTCATTCCGCGCGGCTGATTCACGAGCGGGGCGGAAAGGTGGTGGCGATAGGCGACCACACTGCGTCGTTTTACGATCCCGAGGGCATTCACATTCCGGCGGCGCTGGCTTGGGTCAAAGACAAGAAGGTGCTAGCGGGTTGGACGGGAGCGCCTTGCATTGCGCGGGACGAGATTCTGTTTCAGGAATGCGATGTGCTCATTCCTGCTGCGCTCGGACATGTCATTACCGGTGAAAACGCGCACCGCATCCGCTGCAAAGTCATCGTCGAGGGTGCCAACGGCCCGACAACGCCCGAAGCGGATGAAAACCTGCATGCGCGCGGCATCGTCGTTGTTCCCGACATTTATGCGAACGCTGGCGGCGTGACGGTCAGCTACTTCGAGTGGGTGCAGAACATCCAGCAGTTCTATTGGGAGGAACTGCGAGTGCGCACGGAACTTGAAAAGATCATGCGCCGCGCGTTTCAAGACTTGTACTCGACGGCACAGAGCCATCGCACAGACCTGCGCACGGCGGCGTTTGTCGTTGCCATCCAGCGCGTCGCAAAAGCCACCGCCCAACGTGGCATCTGACCCCCTGACACACCCACCAACACAACAAACCCCCTTTTCGCGGAGCGGGAGACGGGACTTGAACCCGCGACTTTCAGCTTGGGAAGCTAACACTCTACCACTGAGTTACTCCCGCGAGACAGCAGGGAGGATCTACTTCGCGCAGCCCCCTTCCGTCAACTTCCAAATGCACGGCCCGAAAAAAAACAGCGCAGACCCGCCGAATCACGTGCGGACGGGCCTGCTTTGCGACCTGTTTAGGGGCCCGTGCCTTCGTATTTTGCGGTTTTCGGATCGATGCCCGCAAAGAGTCGTTTGTCAGGAACGACCCGCACCTGCGTCGAGAATTTGTACGGAACAAGCTGCCCGGACGGATAGGTGAGCTCGATGAAAAACGCGGTGTATCCGGTGGCCGGGGCCGCGACCTTTGCGACGTACACTCCGCCGCCTGCATCGGTCAGATCGCTGTTTTTCCATGTTTTGCCGATCGTCTCGACCCGGAAATCGCGCGACTTGGTATTCGTGGCTTGCCACAGCACCACTTTTTGCGGCTTCGTTTCCGTCTGCACGCGAATTTGATCAGCCCCTTCCATGTTCCACGCAAAAGTCGGTCGGGAACGCTGTTCACGGACGCTCATGACATACGCGAGCACACTTTCCATGGCGTCACTTCCAGAAAGGGAGTGGTCTGCATTCGGTACATACCGCAGGTATTTGTCGCCCGGCAAATCCGCATAGTAGTTCTGGGAACCGTCGGGCAAAAAGAACTGATCTCCCGTCGAATTGAGCACAAATTTCGGCAGGGAAAGGCGCTTCCTGTACAGGTACGGATCTTCGTTCCGCATAAGCTCTGTCATTTCAGGGGTGCCGATAAACTGCATCACGTGGTTGTAGTCGTAGTCGTACAGAGCCTTGGCCCAAAATCCATACGTCTCGACGTGCTGAACCATGAACTTTTCGACATTGAGCACATCGATCACGATGGGAATCGCCGCCACGACGCGCGGATCGACCGCAGCGACAAGCCACGTCGTCCAACCCCGTTTGGAAGCTCCGGCGACGATGAATTTCTCGATGTTCACGTTTCCGCCTTCGCTCGAACGCAGAAATTCCTGCACCGCATCCATCGCCAGAACCGAACTTTTGACCATCGGGAAACGGACATTCCAGGTCGGGTCGTGGGTTTTCATCGCCTGGACCCACGAAAACGCGACGATTCCATCCTCTGTATGGGGTTTCCCATCGTGTTTTGCGAACAAAAGGGGTTGATTGGGAATTTGTTCCAGATTCACGACAATCGACTGTGTGCCCTTGGCAATCTGAACCATGTCGTCATCGGGTTTGGTCGGGGGTGTTTTCCCGTTGTCGCCCCCTGAAATGGCGAGCAACGCGGGGCCTTCGGTCAGGTTGTCTGGCTTCACAATCTGCAACTCGTGTTGCCATTGGGTTTTGTCTACTTCTTGCGAGGAACGCCAAGTCAGGGACTTCAGGTCGATGAGGTACGCGGTGTACCCCGTTCCTTTCACCGTCGATCGCAACTTCCACGAGTACGTTGGTTCTTTGGTCTTTACGTACTTGTCGAGATCGGTCGTGAGGTCTTCCTGAACGCTCGGTTCGACCGGCGGCTGTTCCGACTGGCAACCGCTCCCAAACCAAGCCAGCGCACAGAACACCCCCAACGTGAGGATGCCGAGGTAAGAACTTCGTTTCCGGTCCGTATTCATCATCGCCTTCCTTTCGTCTTCCGCGAGCGGTTGTTTTCGCTCCTTTTTCCGAAGCAGAGGCGGCATAGTACGTAAAAAAACACATGAAGACCATCGTTCTGTTGGTGCTGTCGAACGTGTTTATGACGTTCGCGTGGTACGGACACCTGAAATACAAGAGTGCGCCGCTGTGGAAGGCCATTGCGGTGAGTTGGCTGATTGCGTTTGTCGAATACTGTCTGCAAGTGCCTGCGAATCGGTTGGGGCACGGCGTGTATTCTGCGGCGCAGCTCAAAACGATTCAGGAAGTCATCACCTTGTGCGTGTTCTGTGTGTTCTCTGTTCTGTATCTGAAGGAACCCCTGAAGCGGAACTACATCGTGGGTTTTGGGCTGATGATTGCCGCCGTCTTTTTTGTTTTCAAAAAGTTCTAGGACAGGCGAGGAAATGAGGAAGCGGTGTCTGTTTGCCCTCGTTTTGGGGGCGGTTTTGTTGTTGGGCTTTGGGACGGAAGCTTTTGCGCAACACGAAAGCCGCGGGCGTTTTGTGACGCGATCGGGGGTCGCGATGGGAACGCTGGTGCAAGTGCGTGCCTATGTCTCTGCGAACCTGACTCCGCAACAAGAAGAGGAGGTCGCGGTCCACGCGGAAGCCGCTTTGTCCGAAATTCGGCGTCTAGAGTCCTTGATGACGACGTGGAAACCAGACAGCGAAGTGTCGCAAGTGAATGCAAACGCCGGACAGAAAGCGGTGCGGGTTTCTCCCGAGGTCTACGACGTGATTTCGCGCGCTCAGGGGTTTTCCAAGCTGTCTTTGGGGGCGTTCGATGTGTCGTTTTATGCGCTGCGCGGACTGTGGTTTTTCGATGACGACGTTCAGCCTGTGTTGCCGGACAAAGAAGAGATCCGAAAGCGGTTGCCCCTGATTGACTATCGCGCGATTGAACTTCGGCCCACGGATCGCACGGTGCGTCTTTTGAAAAAAGGAATGGCGATGAACTTGGGCGGCCTTGGGAAGGGGTACGCGGTCGATGCAGCGGTGCGGCGGCTCAAGGCGGGGGGAATCCTGGCCGGTTCGGTACAAGCCGGAGGAGATTTGGCCGTGTTCGGGAAAAGAGAGGGGGGGCCCTTTTGGGCCGGGATTCGCGACCCCCGAAGTGCAGATCCGACCGACTCCTTTGCGGTGTGCCAAATCCAGGACCACGCTTTCTCAACGGCGGGGGATTACGAGCGCGCGTTTGTCAAAGACGGCAAGCGGTATCACCACATTCTCGATCCGCGCACGGGATGGCCTGCGAAAGGGGCTCGGTCGGTGACGATTTATGCGCAGGACGCGACGACAGCGGACGGTCTGGATGACATCGTGTTGATGGTGGGAAAGGAACGCGGTTTGGCGCTGGTCGAGACGTTTCCCGATGCGGGCGCGGTCATCGTAGATGCACAAAATCGGGTGACGATTTCGCGGCGGCTCAAACCCCTGTGCAAAATCCTGCACGCCCCGACCCCTGGTGTATAGGCACCTGGGTTTTCGCTATGCTGCACGCATGTTGAACAAACGGTTTGTACACGTTGTTTTTGGGTGTCTTGTCGGAACGGTGCTTTCTGCGTGCGGGACGAGTCGCAACGACGGGGAAAAGGGCCTGGCTTCGTTTCAGGTGCGGAATTGCGGGGGCGTTCTGTCCGATCTGCAAGGCTGTCCGCTGTCCGCCAAATTCGCTTCGGGGGGAAAAATGGACGTGACGGCGACGCGCAAAAGCGACGAATCGCTGCTCATGCTGCGCACGGACTTGCCCGCCGTGCTCAAGATTGAGGAAACGACCGTGCGGAGTTATGTCCTCACGGGCCTGCACGTCGGGGAAGCGAAACTCATCGCGCACAACGAGGCGGGCGAAGTAGACCGCGTGAGCGTCTTTGTCGAGGAGGTCCAAGAGATCGCCTACAACGAGATTTCGTCGGCGGCGGGCACGTTCAAGCTGCAACCGAGCGGCGATCTGGATGGGACGCTGGTGCTGCGAGACGGGCTCAACAGTTTCAACCTGTACTTTGCGCAGCTCGATGGGTCCCGCGAAAAAATGCTGGGGCGCGAGGCGTTCAGTTTCGTCAGCGACCCCGGTTTGACGTTTCAGGCGGGCCAGGAAAAACCGTCGTCGCTCGAATTTCACTATCTGCGTCCGAAAGCAGGCACGTACACGCTGCAAGTCAACGCCAAAGCCGGGCCAGGCCGCTTCAAACTCCAAATCACCGCCAACTGATCCCCGGCGAAAAAGGGCCCTTCGCCGTTTTGAGGTTCAACCTGGCGCAGCAAGCCCGTTGCGGTGCCGTTTGGAGAGGAACCATGGCATCGGGGGCGTGTGAAACCGGCGTTCGACGAACGGGAATGGCGTTTCGGGCGTGTGAAACCGGCGTTCGACGAACGGGAATGGCGTTTCGGGCGTGTGAAAC
>DAOLIT010000052.1:28798-39103 GCA_035328405.1 Pseudomonadota bacterium
CGGCGTTCGACGAACGGGAATGGCGTCCGACTGCTGTGCGGACGGCGATCTATGAACGGGAATGGCGTCCGACTGCTGTGCGGACGGCGATCTATGAACGAAAACGGGTTTAGGAAGCGTGTTCGGAGGGGCGGCGGCGGGACAGGTGGGCGGCGACGCCGGGCAGGGCTTTTACGCGCTCGTAAAAATCATGCAGGGGGGCGTGGTTTTCGAGGACTTTGGGGTTCTTGCTCAGGTGCGCATCCAGGCAGTCCCACACGGCGATGTCGGCAATCGTGGGGGTGTTTCCGGCAAAGAACGATCCGGTTTTGGCGCTGCTGGCCAGAAGCAGGTTCATGAGCCTCAGGTGGTGCGGCAAATCCTCATTGTGGTACTTGTCCACGACCTGCTGAGCGGTGCCGTACATGCGGGCATAGGCGACGGGGGTGAACTTGCTGCGCCAGTCAATCGCGGACTCAAGGACGTAATCGACGATGGTGTGCTCGCGCTCGTTGGCACCGTAGAGCTGGAAGACGCGGCCCAGGTGGCGCAAAATCGCGGCGGACTGCGGAATCTGGAACACGGTGTCCCCGGTGGTTTCCTTGAGGACGGGAACTTGGCCGAGCGGGGTCTGCGGCTTGAGTGTGGCCCAGTCGGTCACGGCCACATCGACAAATTCCACTTGGGCGAGCGCAAAAGTCAGGCGGAGGACCTCGGCGCGACCGTGGATGGGGAAGTAAAGAAGCTCGTATTTGGTTTGCGGAGCGTGGCTCATTTCGGATTCCCTTTCGTTTTTGGGGGTGCTACAGCAGGCGGCGCGGACCCAACAGGAATCGGTGGCTTTGCACTCGGTGATGGGGTGTCGTCGCCTTTCATCGCTTGTTCCAGAAGAGGATTCAGTTTGTGTGGCCCCTCTGCCGCAGGTTGAACGGGAACAGGGGGCGCTGGGGCAACCGGAGGCACAGACGGTTGTGCGGCAGGCTGCGGTGCCGGTGACACAGGGGCGGCCAGGGGTACGATGCCGCCGTGCTCATCGGCGAACACGAGCGTGCCGAATTTGTCGAGGGCGTGAAAATCGCCGACGAGCGGAGGCGACCACGAAGAACCTGTCTGGGACTTTCCGTTGGGTTGATCGATCCGGAAAAAATTGGCTCGCCAGGTCGTCCCGACTTGCGGCGGAACGCCTTTGACGGTTTCGAGGCGACCTTTGACGGCTGCCATCGGAATGCGAAGTTCCGCCGTCCAACCCTTGTCCGTGTCGTCGCGCTTGTTGAGCGTCCCATCGACCACGACGGCGGTTTGCATCCCGGAATCCCAAGCATTGTCGTTTTGCCGATACGCGGGCAGCCAGGAATCAAACGTGACGTTTTGCGGGCTGACCTGAAGCTCGACATAGGTTTTTCCGTCTCCATCAGGGTCGAGAAAAATCTCGGCGGCTTCCTGGGTCCACAGCTTGTCGTCGTGTTTGGCCAGCGTCCCCCACACGTCTTTGTCTGCAAACTCGAAAGCGACATACAGGTTTTGGTCGTCCCACAACAGTTTGGCTTGCGCGGGTTGGTCGGCTGGGCCTCCGGTCATTGTGTGGACGAAAAGACCGGTCGAAACGGCGTGTTTCCAGGCCGGTTCATCGAGCTTTCCATCGATGGTGATCGTCTGCCCGGACGGCATGCGGCGAACTTGCAGCTTTCGCGATGCAGACAGGGGTTCGCCCCCTTTGACGGGCAGTTCAAACGCGATCACGCGGTTCTTCCCGTCCTGACGACCCGATTGGACCGCCATCCGCTCGCCCTTTTTGAAAAAGCCGACGAACAGGGCCAATTTGTCGTTTGTAAACGTCTGCGGCAACGGAATCCGCTGGATGTCGCGAACGATGTCGCCCTGTTTCCAGGCCGAAACCGGATACTTTCCGCCGACCGGAACATGGTCCGCGTTGTGATGCAGGCGTCGGTCCGGGGTGCCGATGTGAACGAACTGTCGCCAGCCCTCGCCGGGAGGTTTTTCGACGCGGAAATAATGCGTCACGGTCAGGGATTCGCCGGGCTCGGCTTCCGTTTTGTCCACGTCTGCACCGAGGTACACGATGCGAGCCCCCTTTTTGTTTTCAAAGACCGCACCACTTGGAAAACGCGGCGCGGGCGCTTCTTTCAACAGGTGTTCTTTGGCGGCTTCGAGTGCTTCGGCACTTGGGCCATCGTCGGAACGTTCCACGCAACCTGGCAACGCAGAAAGGGCGATGGCAAAAGCGGAAGCGGCCAAACGAGATGCAGCAAAACGGCTTTTCGGCATGGGTGTCCTCGCAAAAAAAGAGAACCGAGGGTCGATGCGGTCTTTTTATCGTGTTTCGAGGAACGCGAGGCGGGAAAAAAACGGGGAGGCTGGGGCGTCGGGTTTACGGTTTGTCTGCTTCAGGCGAGGACGGCGACGCGCCTGGCTTTTCCGCTGCTGCATCGGAAGGGGTCGGTTCGCCCGCTGCGACGCCGGGCGCATCAGAAGGGGCCGGTTCGCCGGCAGCAATCGCAGGCGGAGTTTCTTGGGCGCTTTGCGCGGCGTCCGTTTTTTGCGAACCCGGCTCGTCCGCCTTTTTGTCGCCGATGCCGAGCGCGTTGGCTGCCTGATCAACCACTTGCTCGACTGCGGTCGACATGCTTTTCGCGATCTGGTCGAGTTTTTTCTGAAACACGCTCCAGCTTTCCGTCGCCGTGGTTTGCAGTTTTTGAAGCTGCTCGAACTCTTCCTTGTGTTGTTCTTTGAGCTTGCCAAGGTCCGCGTCCACGTTGGCTTTGGCCTCGTGGGCGGCCTTCTGAAAACGCTCGGACAGGTCGTCGATGTGCTTGCCCACGTTGCGAAGTTGCTCTTCCAACTTGCTGCGCAGGTCGTCCACTTGGTTTGTTCCCGCTGGCTCGGCGGGAGGCGTCGTCTCGTTCATCTGGTTTCCTCCTTGTCCTGTTTGGCTTTGGCGCAAAAAGCATCGCACAAAATCGGTGACTTGATCGGCGTCATCAAGGGGCAACACAGGACAGGACAAACCCAGCCGGGCGAGCACGTCCGGCTTGTCGGTCGCCACGGCGATGATGTGTGGATCGGTGGATGCGAGAAGCGGATGCCCGAGTTCTGCGCGGAACACCTCGATTTTCGGGTACGCCGTGCCGCGCAAACCTTCCACAAACACCACGTCCGCAAGCGACGGGTCCAGCCGATTGAGCAGCGTTTGAAAAACCGGCTCGCGAGGCGGTTTGTGTACCGTCACGAGCATCGAAAAATCCGGCGAACACACAAGCGTTTGCATGGCCCCCGCAGCCCGCATTCTGTCGCTGTCTTTTCCGCGCACATCCGGCACAAAGTTGTGATGCGCGTGCTTGACCGCCGAGACTTTTACGCCGTCAGCGGAAAGCCGCGCGATGAGTTTTTCAGCCAGCGTGGTTTTTCCCGCTCCGCTAAAACCCACGATTCCTATCGCTTTTGTGGCCCGAATCATCGTCCGACTTTGATACTGGTCCTTCGCAGAGCTATCCGCAAGACCGCTGGCCGTGGTACGAAAGTGGACATGACAGACACACGCTCCCTACGAGGCAAAACCCTTTTCATCACCGGGGCCAGCCGTGGCATCGGCCTCGCCATCGCGCTGCGGGCCGCAAAAGACGGTGCCAACATCGTCATCGCCGCCAAAACCACAGAGCCCCATCCCAAACTCCCCGGCACCATTTACACCGCCGCCGAGGAAGTCCAGCGCGCGGGCGGGCAGGCCCTTCCCTGCGTCGTCGATGTTCGGCACGAGGACCAAATCGTCGCTGCCGTGAACCAGGCCGTCAAAACCTTTGGCGGCATCGACATTCTGGTGAACAACGCCTCGGCCATCAGCATCACCGGCACCATCGGCACGCCTCTGCGTCGATTTGACCTGATGCACCAGGTCAACGTCCGAGGCACCTTCGCCTGCTCCCAGGCGTGTTTGCCGCACCTTTTGCAAGCCCAAAATCCCCACATCTTGAACTTGTCGCCGCCGCTCAACATGGAATCGCGCTGGTTTTCCCAGCATTGCGCCTACACGATGTCGAAGTACGGCATGAGCATGTGCGTCCTGGGCATGTCCGAGGAATTTCGCGAGGCCGGCGTCGCCATAAACGCATTGTGGCCCCGAACGACCATCGCCACCGCCGCCATCAGCAACCTTCTGGGCGGTGAGACCGTCATGCGCGGCAGTCGCAAACCCGAGATTCTCGCCGACGCCGCCCACTTCATCCTGACCCGCCCGAGCCGTTCGTGTACCGGCAACTTCCTGATTGATGACGAGGTTCTGGCCCACGAAGGCATCACCGACCTGTCCGGCTACGCCAGCGTCCCCGGAGAACCCCTCTTCCCCGACTTCTTCCTATAAGCAGACCACGGGGATGTGCCTGCGCGTTGCAAACAGCCTTTCGCGGCGCTTTGGGAACGGGGCCTGGTCGGCGTAAAGTGGTTCGCATGTTGTCCGTCGAAAAAAAGGAAGGGGTTGGGGTGCGGATCAGTTGGTTGGCTGCGGATGGGCGATCGCTGTTGGGCGCGCCGGGTCGGCTTGGGTTGTCGGCGTGTCCGGGACGGCCTGATTTGGGTGGAACGGTGGAAGACGACGCCGCCCACCTGGCGCAGGTCGGCATCAAGGTCGTCGCGACCCTGGTTGCGGACCGCGAGCTGGAATTTTACGGCGTGTTTGGTTTGCGCAACGCGCTCCGAAAAGCCGGTGTACGCAACCTCTGTTTTCCGATTGAAGACGCCGAGCCGCCGGATGACCTGCTCGCGACCCGAGACCTGTGCCAGGAAATCCTTCGTTGGCTCGGGGAAGGCCAGGATGTGCTCGTTCACTGCATCGGGGGATGGGGTCGAACGGGAACCATCGCTTCGTCTCTGCTCATCCACGAGGGCTACACGACCGATCGTGCCATCGAGGCCGTTCGCAAAGCCCGCAGTTCCCGCTGCGTCGAATCGCTTTCCCAAGCCCGTTTTGTGGCCCGCTACGAACAGGAACACAAGAACGTCCGCCGCTTCTATGTTCCGATGCCCGAGTCCTCCTTGCCCGACCGTTTGGGAGGAGAGCCCGGCAACCGTCGTTTGAAACGCGGCTCCCGCGCCCCCCTTCTCTTTTTGGATGAAGCGAGTTTGCGCGCCCACTTGGCCGCTGCCAATAACCCCTGTTCGCAAGTCATCGTGTCCGGGGAAGCCCTCCCCGAGCAACTTCAAAGCTCCGTCGATTTGCGCCTCGACCGCTTTTTCCTGTGCAGCAACGGCGACAAAAAACGCATCCCCTTCTAAAAAACGGATTGCCCTTCCCCCCGGCACATGGACCGGTCTTCGCGCGAGAAGGGAGCCCCAGTCCTTTTGCGGGGTTTACGCTCACGCTGGGATTGTGAGACCATCGGGCCGTTCTGTGCCGGGTCTCCCACTCATGAGTCAGCTCCTCAACGTCCGCGAAGGCGACCTCATCGGTGAATATCGGTTGGTCAGGCTGCTGGGTTCGGGCGGGATGGGCGCGGTGTTCGAGGCGGTTCACGAGACGATTGGCAAGCACGCGGCCCTCAAGGTCCTGACGCTGAATGCCAAGAAACACCCGGACCTTTCGCGGCGTTTCATGGCCGAAGCCCGCGCGGCCAGCGAGATCCGGCACCCTGGCGTCGTTCAGGTCTTCGGTTTTGGTCGCCACACAGACGGCACGCAGTGGATGCTGATGGAGCTTTTGTCTGGCGAAACACTCGCGCAACGCCTGCTGTCCGGCCCTCTCACCGAGCCAGGCGCGTGGACCCTCGCCCGTCAGCTTTCATCCGTCCTGACCGCCGTCCACGCCCGAGGCATCATCCACCGAGATTTGAAGCCGGGCAATGTGATGTTGGTGCCGGACCCGGATTCGCCGGGTGGAGAACGGGTCAAGTTGCTGGATTTTGGGATTGCGAAGCTCTTATCGGACAGCCTGCGGCGAGAGGGGAAGCACGGTCCGCCCCTGTTCACGACGGCAACGGGGGCGCTCATGGGGACGCCGAACTATATGTCACCAGAACAGTGCATTTCTGCAGCACACGTGAACGACCGGGCAGACGTGTATGCACTGGGCGTGATGCTGTTCGAGATGTTGACCGGGCGGCTTCCGTTTTCCGAAACGCATCCCTTTGCCGTGATGACGGCCAAAAACGAACAGACAGCCCCGTCCGTGCGATCGGTCAAGCCCGAACTGTCGCAGGAAACGGCGGCGCTTGTGGACCACATGCTCGAGCGAGAGCCGAATCTGCGGCCTTCGATGGCGCAAGTCCATGAAGCGATAGGCCGTCTGCTTCAGATCGAACCACCCAAGCCCAATCGGCCTGACGGCAAGGCGATTCCCCCAAGCGCCCACATCGTGCGTCTGTCAGCAGAGGACGCGCAGACGCTGGATGTGCCCGCAGACTATAGACCCCAGGTTTCGCCTCCTCCGGGTCTGGAGGCACTCGACGCTTTGGTCCAGGCTTCCGAACAAGCCGCCGCCTCCCAACGTGTGCAGGTACACGCGCCGGTGTCCAGGTCGCGGAAACGGGTTTGGATGGCGGTGGTCGCACTTCTCGTCGTTCTTGCTGGGGGGCTTCTGTCGATCGGATTGGGGAACAGGCAGAAACCGGTGATGGGTCTGTTTGTGCAAACGGACCTTGGGTCCGAAGACCTTGGTTCTGGGTGCCAACATGCAGCAGACGCAGCAGATGCAGCGGATGCAGCAGACGCAGCGGATGCAGCGATCCACACAGACGCCGGTGCCAGGTTCGACGCCCGAAAAACAACACCAAGCGCGGTCATCCTCCAGGGGCCGTTGGGTGCGCGTCCCGTGTGCATCGTGCCGGCACTGGCCTGCGTACATCAAATCGGTGGCCCCAAGGAGCAGAAAACCCTGATTCTAGACGCCTTGCGAAGGACGCCGATCCTGCTGTGTCCCGACGAGGTGTTGCGCATCACCCGGGACGAACACAGTGTGGGCGAACTGTCGCTAGCTGTGATAGCTTCGCCGCCGGGTGCGTTGTCTGCGGCGAAGAAAGAGCGGTTCTTGCGGCTGCTTGATGGGAAGTTGCCGCCGGGACAACAGCTCGTGACACCCGTTGCGATCCAATGCCTTTCCCCATGAACCGTCGATTCTGTTTGTTGGCCCGCCAAGCGCGTCGGTGTGCTGCGGGCCTGGTTGGCTCGGTCCTCTTGCTGGGCTGTGCGCATGCGCCCCTGCCCGATCTTGATGAACGCGATCAGCAGTTGGCCTTGGTCGCGGGTCGGATCGAGGCGATGGGCAAAGTGATGCAGGCCGATCGGGCAGTGCTGTATGAACTCATCGCCGAGACGATGTGCCCAAACCCTCGCGTGCGAGCCTTTCTGAATAGCTGCCCGTCGCTTGGAGAAGAGGGTTGCCACTTGCAAGACTTGTCTTCGGTCCTGGGTGACATGGCGTCGCTTGATCACGTCGTGGTGTACTACTTCCCTGGCCAAGACCCGCGCCATCCGGACGACGAGCGGAAGGCCATCATCAAGAACCTGGTGCGAAGACACGTTCGTCGTCCGACCACGCGGCTTTTGGTTGCGGCGATGCCCGCGTATGTGCCCTCGAAAATGCCTGCCCATACCATCGTGCCGCTCGTGGAACAGGCGGCCCGGTCGCTGCGGCAAGTGGTCGGAGAGTATTACGCGGCGGAGCGCCGCCTTGCTCACCCCAACGAAGCCCCGCTGCGCATGCTGCCCGCCACGGGTCTTTCCTGCAACCACCCGGGCCAAATCTTGCGTCCGTACCTGCGGCAAAAAGACGACCAACCGTTCGTGAACGAGCCGCGCGTGGGTCAGCCGCAGATTGTGGCCTGGGCGTTTCTTGTGGATTGCTGACCATGCGACGACGGGACGTTCTTCGTGCGCTGGGTCTTGGGGCAGGTGCGAGCGCGCCGGGAGTGGCTGTGGCCCAAACGCCCGATTGCACAGAAGCGCTGCGCCGAAGGTACGACGAATTTCACCTGGCGAGTCACCGACTGCCTTCGGGTTTTTACGAAAACGCGCTGCTCTTTGACACCAAGCTCGGCGTGTGGGCGCGGCAACCGGCAGGTCACGTTGTCGTGCGCGGGCGGGTCGTCGTGCTGCATCTGTGGGCGGACTATTGTGCTCCGTGTCGTGCGGAGTTTCCGTGGCTTTCGGAGCTTGTGAAAGAAACAGAACGCAACTACAAGGGGCTCGTCCAGTTTCTGTTCGTGTCGGAAACCCAAAGTTCAGAGGCCATGCAGCACTTCGTGGACCGATACGCGGCGATTCTGCCGCAAGGTCCGCACTACCTGGACACCGAAAACCGGCTGTTTCGCACGCTGTCCCAGCAGGTGCCAAGCGGTGCGCTGTCGCTTCCCACCACATTGCTGTGCGATCCGCTGGTGTTGCGGCAGGGCTTGTGCGGGCCGCTGTGGGGCCGTCGGGCCGAGCTGCGCGTGGCGATCGAGCGGCTTCTGCGGCTTGCTTCTCCTTCTTTTTTCCAAAACCCCTGAGGGAACATCATGAAAAAAACGCTTCTTTCCATCCGGCAGAGGCTCGCTGCACGGCGACCGCTGCGAGCTTTTTCCCCGCTGGCTGTGGCCGGGCTTCTGGGCTTTGCGACGCAGGTCGCTGCCCAACCTGATGGCTCCGGTGGTGGTGCGTCTTCGCGCGTCGTGCTTTGGGGGATAGAGCGGGGTTGCGACCCAGACGCCGCCGCCGAACGTGCGGTCGTGCTCCGCCTGGAGTCGTTTGGAGGCAGTCCCGTGGGGCGGCTCGACCTACCGGCGGAGGCACGTTTCAGAAACTGCCTTGGGGAAGAATGTGCCGCGCTTCTCAAAGACGCCTGTCCGCAGGTCCAGGGACAACTGCTCGGCGCGGACATCGACGACCTTGTTGCCCAAGACGCGGGCGTTTCGGCCCTGGTTTCGCGGGTGCGCTTGTGGCGCCACGATCTTTCCAGCGGGCGCACGTATTACCAATACGCGCTGTGTCCGCGCGGCGTGTGCGGGGACCTCACGGTGGCCGACAAGCTCGCCGAGATGGCCAGCCAGCTCAGCGAACGGCTTTCTTTTGAAGGAGAGGCGCGGCCTGCCGCCTTGGTGCGCACCGATCGGTTGCCGCTGTGTGGCCCAGACGACGCCGGGGCCCTTTTGACTTCTGCGCGGGCACGTCCCATCGAACGGCTGTACCAGAACATCTATGTTGCGCTCGTGCTCGATCCGGCGCTGGCGGGTCAACAAAAAGACATCCGCGATCTGTTTGGCAAGGCCTTGCCGTCCCTGGCTGCGTCCGGTTTCCGAGAGGGGCCGTTGCACATCGAAGTTCGCGCACAAGACCCCGGCGGGCCTGAGGTCGCGTGGTCCCAAAAGGTCCTCCAAAACCTTCTGGTCGGGCGTGGTGCGGCGGAAAAGCGAGGCCCGGCGCGCTTGCTGGTCGTGTACATCGGTCGAGTGGGGGAGGGACCGGCGCTTTCCCTCGATGCACGTTGGCCTTCGCCTTCTTCTTCTGTCGATGTCGCCGAGGCGTCGGAACGCGCCCTTCCGCCGGGCAACCCCAAACCGGAGGCGCCGCCCGTTCTTGGGCTGCCCAACGCACACGCCCTGGCAGCCATGCTTCGCAGCGAGCGATCTGCGCAAGTCGCGCGGGCGAAAGCAGCCGCCGATTCGAAAACGTGGACCGAACCCGGTGATCTGTGCAAACCCATGCTCGCTGCCCGATGTGTACCTCCGCGTGTTGGGCTCGCTGCCTGGGGACCAGCCTTCGACGCGCGAGCGGGTCGTTCCTTGACAACCTTTGGGCCGAAGTGGGCCAAGGTTGGGCTGGTTGGGCTATGGGGGCTCGTGGGGGCCAGCGCGGTCACGGCAGCGGCCCTCTTTGCTGCGAATGGGACGGATGCGGGCACGATTGCGGCTTCGGACTATGACGTGCAGCGATCGCTTGGTCGGCCCGCTTGGGCCGTGGCGGGGTTTGGCCTCGCGGCGCTTGCGCTGGCTGTGCCCATCACGGTGCTCTCTCGGCGGGCCCTTCCGGCCCATACCGTCGTGCAAACAGGCAGTGCGGCGCCACAAGGCTTGCGCTGCCCAGCCGTGGCCTCCGGCGCAGCCGTTTCTGACCGATCGACTCAATCGCGATCAGCTCAATAAGGAGAAGCCATGAAAACGGTGTTCTTGTTTCTGTCGATGATGTTGTTTTCCGCGTGCGCGGCGTTTGAGGACATGAAGGTCGTGCTCCACGACCTGGGTGGCGGGCCGGCGTGTCCGGCGATGCCGGATTTGGCACCTGCGCCGCCCAGGTGTGCGGCGGCGAAGGGTTTGACTGGGGAGAGTTTGCTGTGCGTCGATTTCA
>DAOLIT010000053.1:0-36679 GCA_035328405.1 Pseudomonadota bacterium
AAAAATTCGATTCATTCCGATCGATCGGTCTGAATCACTTCGACTTGTTCAGGAGTGGCTACCTCGACGACGACGACGACATACCTAACACTCACGACAACCGCCCATTGTGATCCTTGGCGATGAAGAAACTTGCGCTGTTTGTT
Source organism: Pseudomonadota bacterium (assembly GCA_035328405.1). GTDB lineage: Bacteria > Myxococcota_A > Polyangia > Palsa-1104 > JAEUJZ01 > JAEUKA01. The sequence goes on from DAOLIT010000053.1 coordinate 147, forward strand.
GAAGGTCTGACAGAGCAACTCTTTGCGTTGCGGCTTTTGCAAGAACTGGCAGGTCAACACGCACTCGCCTTCAGCATTCTGAAGGGGGCGGGTGGTCGCAGATTCGACCGTCGCTGGGAACAAGTGCGTCTGAGCAAACAAGAGGGTGCCGAGTTTTTTGTTCTTCTTTACAACTGCGCCGGCGATAGCCGCGTACTTTCCGACCTATGTGAACAGTATCGAAGTCTGAAGCAAGCTGGCTACGAACGTGTTTTGGGACTCACCGACTTGTATCCCGAACCGCTGTCCAGTTTGGAACGCAAACAACGGCTCATTGATCGCCATCTGCAAGCCATGAACGTGACGGCAAAAATGGTGATTGCAGTGATGGAGATAGAAGCATGGTTTTTGGCTGAAGAGAGGCACTTTTCTCGGTTGAGCCCTTTGCTCTCTCCCGAAGTTGTTTCAAATGTGCTGGGTGATGTGCCGGAAAAGATCTTGATCGAGAAAATCGAACACCCAAGCGAAGAACTTCATCATGTGTATCAGCGAGCGTGTCTTGCCTATTTGAAACGGACACAACAAAAAACAAGCGATAAGATTCTTCGGACTGTCAATGCGATCGACTATGAAAATTTGCTGTGTTGCGTCACAACGCGTGTGTCTGCCCTCGATGATTTCTGTAGAGAACTGGAAGCGTTTTTGACGAAAATCACAGGCCCTCCCCAGCCCGGTTAACAGCACAGTACGCCTGATGCAAGCCCACCAAACACTACATACGCGCCCGAGGTGGCAGCGGTTGCGGCGGGGACTTCTCGGACAGGAAACAAGGGAATTGATTGACAGGTGTTCGGGCGACTCGATACGCTTTTGTGTGTGTTAGGCTCGTCGCGGAAGCTGTCCTTATTGTTTGCGTTCTTGCTGGCCTTGGCCGGTGGTTGCGATACCTTCACGGGCTCGGTGGTCGCGATGTCGGTTGCTTGGCCGTTTTCGCCGCCGCTCTGCATCGCCCCCGGCATTCCGACGGGATGCACGATGCCTCCGGTTGCTCCGACGCTGCCGTTTGCGGGTCACCATGTCGAGATGTACGCCTATCGTGCGGGTGATCCAAATCCCGAACGGGTTTTGGCCAACGTCGGTGGGCAGGCCGATCCGAACTCGTTTTCCGGTTTCCAAGTGGTACCCGTGATTGATCCAGGCGAACCGTGTTCCATTCGTGGCCTCGATCGGGATGACGGAGGCTGCAGTCGCGGTTCGTTGGGAGCGCCGATTTGCGGTGCGCAGTACTTCACACAAAAGGCGCAAAAAACCTCGGACGATGACCCCCTTTCCGATGTGACGCTTGCGGAACGCGACCGCTTGGTCCTCCAAGCCGGGAAAGTTCTGTCCAAACTGGCGACGTTCCCATCGACGAGCACCGACCCCAATGTCGTCGCCAAAGGCCGCGCCGGATCGACCCTGCTTGTTCTGGTTCAACACAATCCAGACACGCTCGCCGAGCCACGACGTTCAGGCGGTTTGCAGGCCATCACGCCGACCACCGCCGAGGACGACGCCGAATCCGCCAAACGCCTTGATGTGTGTCGCAATTATCGAGACACGCATCCCTACTTCTATGTCGGAAACCCCAAGCAATACACGAAACCGTTGTCGGGGGTGCTCTTCGGTTCGTTCCTGTATCAAACCGGCGCGGGCACCGCGTCTCCCGATCTACCGACGCAGAACTTTTCGGCGATCACATTTTCGGTTCCGACCAGTTGGAAGGATGTGGTCGAAATCCAAGTCCGCATCGAGCCCGATAGCCGCACGATGCCAGGTGGCGTGTTCTATCCGATCATGCTTGGCCGCCGACTGCCCGACTCGATGGCCGGGCGCGGAACGATCAAATTTGGCATGTATGCCAATACGAATCCGCCCGGCGTGGTGGCCAATTTTACGACGCTCGTCGGCTCGGCGTCTGTGCTCACTCAACTGGAAGAGAGGTTGAATTGATGCGCCAGACGGTGGGTATCGTTGGGTTTTTGTGTGCCTTGGGATTACACGTCCCCACGGCGTCTGCCGATCGAAGTTTCGATCTCGTGACGACGGCACCCGCGATGGATGCGTACGGATTGCAGGTGATAGACCGCGCGCAAACGCCTCAGCAGTTTGAATTTGGAATGCTCGCGAATGTGGGTTGGGCGGGAAAACCGCTGCGTCTTTTGCTGAATGACACGAAGCTGAATCGCGAAGAAGCGCCGTTTGCCGTCGTGGAAAACCAGGTCACACTCGATGTCGGTTTCTATTTTGGTCTGTGGGAGTTTCTATCGCTGTCCGCGATGATTCCCGTCGGTGTCAACCTGTACGATGCCAACGCTGTTGGCGAACCAACCGTCGTCGTTCCCCCGGCCAGCGGTTCGGTGTACGGCTCCACGACGCCGACTGGTCTTTATAGCGGGCAGCCTCGCCAAAACGTCAGTCTGAGTTCCGCCGGTTTGCGCGACCCCCGTTTCGCCATCAAAGCCCGTTTTTACGGCGGCAAGTATTTCGAGATCGGCACTCTTTTGGAAACGACCGTTCCCGTGGGAGACAGGGCTTCGTTTTTGGGCGACCGGAATTTCACGTTTCGGCCCAAATTGCTTGTCGGGGTGTTGCTGGGTCGTTTTCATGCGATCGGCAACTTCGGGGCCGTCGTTCGAGAAACCAGCCAACTTGTCGAGCCGAATCCCACCCCAGCCCAGGCCGCCGCGCCTGCTGAGCGTTGGTCCGTCGGTCACGAGTTGACCTGGGGAGGTGCCTTGACCCTGCGAGCACACAAATACTTGGGTCTGGGCGTCGAAGCACTCGGGACCGTTCCCGTGTCCTCGGGCGTCACATACTCGACGGCAGCAATGCTCGGTTCGATTTACATTTTGCCGTCGGAAAAAGTGCGACTCACCGTGACTGGCGGCGGCGGACTCATGGGCGACGACCCGCGAAATCCATCGGGACGAATCATGCTCCAAATGGTGTATTCGCTGCTTCCGCGCGCCGGAGGGCTTCTATGAGGTGCTTTGTCGTCGCGCTCGTCCTGGGTATGAGCCTGTCTGCGCGGGGTGCCGACAAAGCGCCGCCTGCGCGCCCTGCGCCGTCGGTGCTCGATCCCGCATACGATGTACTTTTGCCCGACCCGGAGCCGGCCAGCGAAACCGCCAGCAAAACCGAAACCGATCGCGGCGCGTCGAGCGACATCGACATCGCGGATCGCGTGCTTTCCGCCGCCAAGCAAGTCACGACCGTCCAGGAAGCTCCCTCGATCGTCACTGTCGTTCGCGCCGACGAAATCCAGGCGCGCGGCTACCGCAACATCAACCAAGTCCTCGAAACCATCCCCGGTTGGCTGTCCAGCAACAACGGCGGCAACTTGCTTCCGATGCCACTCGTCCGAGGCACCGCGCAAGCCGCGTTGCTTTTGCGCGACGGTGTTTCGATGTTCGAGCCCGTCCTCAACATCGGAACGTACAACCGCGCCTTGGCTCTGGAAACCGTCAAGAGCATCGAAGTCGTGACCGGGCCTGGCGGTGTGCTGTGGGGCGCAAACTCGTTTTTGGGCATCGTCAACCTGATCAGCAAAGATGCTGATGACATCAACGGCCTCGAGGCCAGTGCGGGTTACGGCGATGGGCCTGGCTCTCCACAGGATTTCCGCGCCTACGTTCTGTTCGGGAAAAACTTCCGTTTCAAACGTGGCCCGCGTTTGAGCATTGTGCAACATGTCAGTTACGAAACCTACATTGCTCCTCGATACAATATCCTTGCTTCGCTGTCCCGTAATGCAGCGCCGTCTTTGCCGGGCCCACATTTGTATTCTCTGAATACAGATACGAATCCAGAGCGTTCGTGGATTGTAAACATTGATGGCAAGTTGACGTATGGTCCAGTGTCTTTGTCGTATTCCGTTCCGTTCGCGCTGATGAATACGTCGTTGTCTTTCGCGAACAATCCGACCTCGGGCGCATGGGATTCATCGACGAATGCCCCGTCGAGCACGCCAGTTCGCAATTATCTTCAATCTTTTGATCGTTTCGTCACGTTGTCTTACAAAGGCCGGTTTCTCAAGGATCGGCTGGGTCTTGATATCAAAGGATATGCGATCGAATTTGTGCGTGATTTGAATGCAGTCATTTTGCCTGCCTCGTCCAGAAATCCATCTGGAACCACTTTTGATACGACCATTCGTTCCTACCGAATGGGTTTGACGATTGATGGAGATGCGTCGCTTCCGCTGCGCAATCGTCTGTTGTGGGGTGGCGATCTGTTTTACGAGTGGGCACCGGAAATGACCGTTCGTTTCCCGATTTCCGCACCCGAAGCACTGCCCATCAGTTGTCCGCTCGAACAGGCAGGAAGAACCACGCCAGTGTTCAAAAACGGCTGCCCGTTGCCGTTTTTGTTTGGGACCAACCGCGCAGTCGCCGCCGTCTATTTGTCTGATACGTTCCGTCCGGTGAATAGCTTGACGCTCGATGCTGGTTTGCGTATTCAAGGTGGTTTTGGAAAAGCGCAATACAACTTTGGAAATGTCGGAAACAGCGGAACAATTTTGGGAAGCGCATCGCTGGTCTGGAACTTCTATCGAGATATGCACGTAAAAGCAAACTATGCGACGGGCTTCAGGCCGCCTGTGTTCAACAATACCGACTCGAATGGTGCAGCCGTGCAGTTTAGCGGGAGCCATAGCCTCAGCAACGAAAAAAGCCAAGCCATTCAAGGCGAATGGAACGCGAAACTGTTGCGAAACATCGGCCCCATCCGCGCGCTGCAATTGCGCGTCGATTATGCGTATACCGATCTAAATGGATTGATCGTGATCTCAAACGGTAGTTATACAAACCGTCGTTTGGATGCGAACGGAACCGACAACGGTGCTGCACTCAATTCACACAGACAAATCCATACGGTTGAATCCGCTGGGCGTCTCTACATCGGCGATCATACGCTATCTGCAAATTATTCATTTTTGCACATTACGACAAACGATCGCGGTGTGCTGCGAAGCGTTCCTCAACATTCCTTCAACCTGGGATGGGTCTTGTCGGTCATTCCGGGATTTCTAGAGCACAATGGAACCTTGCTGGTGGTTGGTTCTTACGATGATCCGAACCGATTGCGTACCACGTCGTTGGCCGACGGAACAACCATTGCGAATATCTCGGATTTGACGTTCGACAAATTGCCACCGCAGGCGATCTTGAATTTGGGCGTGCGCGCACACTTCTTCAAAAATCGGTTGTGGACCAGTTTGAACTTCTACAACGTGCTGAATCAAACGTATTACACGCCTGACCCATTCTATGATTTGGCACCTACGTTGGAAGTGGCACCTACGCCGGCACCGGCTTGGTCTGCGTTTCTGCAAGTCGGTGGAAAACCGTTCTGAGCAAGCGCGCTTGGAAACCAGCGTTGTTTGATCGATTGCAAGATAGATAACGACGCTGAGCCATCGTGCAATTGTGCAGACAATTTCTGTGCAGCTGTGCGCATTGTTTGCTTGAATTCTTGAGTCAAACAAGCCAATCCGCGCGTTTCGATGTCTTCTTCGCATTTACCGATAAGGGCAGCGCAACCATGTTCGACCAGATACGTCCATTCGGTCTCATCTCGCAAAATCAGAACCGGTGTGCCAAGCGCATAGGCTTCTTCTTGCAAACCTCCTGAGTCGGTACACACGGCTTGTGCGGATTTTAGCAGCGCCAACAGATCCAAATATCCGAGCGGCGGCAAAAGAAGGACGTTGTGCGGTATCGGCAGATCGTATTCCGCAAGAAAATGGCGCGTCCGAGGGTGAACCGGCCAGACTATCGGATGACGAGCGGCGAGTTTTCCCAAACCGCGCAACAAACCGGGCAACACAGAAGCGGTCGTGTTTTCGGCTCGATGGACGGTACACAGCAGAAACGGCGTCGTCGCAGACAGGCCCAAATGGGTGAGCGCATCCCGCACAATGGTTCGTCCGAGTGTCTTTTTCGCAAAATGCCGGGCCGCATCAATGGCGGTCGATCCGACGACGGTGATGTCCTTTTCGGAAATGCCCTCGGCCAACAAATGGGCTTTGGCCTGCTCGTCGGGAGCCAGAAGTTGGGTTGCGAGGTGATCGACGACGACGCGGTTGATTTCCTCGGGCATGGTTTTCACAAACGAACGGCAGCCCGCTTCGATATGCACGACGGGAATCGCGAGTTTTGCCGCAGCCAGCGCCGCCCCAAGCGTGCTGTTGGTGTCCCCCAACGCGAGCACCAAACGAACATCGTGATCCAAGAAGCACTGTTCGGCACCGACGAGAATCGCGCCTGTTTGGGCCGCGTGGCTTTGGCTCCCGACGGACAAGTGAACATCTGGAGGCCGAAGACCCAATTGGTCAAAAAACACCGCATCAAGCTCGGTGGAATAGTGCTGGCCGGTATGCAAAAGGACATGCCGAATGTGCGTTTCTGCGTCGAGATGTGGCACGAGCGGTGCCAATTTCACAATTTCGGGGCGCGTGCCAAGGACCGTGCAAACGACAAACGATTTGCGGCTCACAGCCCGGCTCGTTTCTGGGAGCGCACCCGTTTTTGCAATGCCCACAGAAAACCCAAGTGGTCGCGCAAAATGCGAGCGACTTTCGCTTTGGATTGACCGTATTTGCGGACGTGGAGCACGACCGGAAACTCCGCGACGGAAAAGCCGCGCAAAACGGCATCCGCCAACAATTCAGCCATCGACAGATAGCCTGGCGAGGCAAACCGCACCTCATCGAGGACGCGCCGACGATACGCACGAAACATCGCAGTGTAGGTGTGAACGTGCGGATCGAGGAGCACGCGATAACACAGCGACGCACCTTGGGACAAAATCAGGCGATACGCTGGAACGCCCTCGACACCTCCCTCGGGGTGATACGGAGACGCGGTGACGATGTCCACGTCGGGCAGAAGCAACGCGAGCAGGCCCAGGATTTCTGCAAATTCATACGTCCCGTCCGCATCAGTCGTCACCACGACATCGGAGCGACTGGCGGCAAACCCCGTTTTCAGCGCCGCACCAAGACCGCGATTCTGTTCGTGCAAAAGCACCGTGAGACGCGGTTCAACGCAAGCCCATTCCGTGAGCAACCTCGGAGTCGCATCGGTAGATCCGTCATCGACAAAAAACACGCGCACATCGGAATACCGTCCGTCGAGTTTGTCGAGCACCGGTGGCAGGCGCTCTCTCAGCGACGGCAGCGCAGCCTCTTCGTTGTAACAGGGAATGACGATCGAGAGTGTCTCTTGCAAAGATGTATCCCTCACACCCCCATGGTACGCCAAACGTCGAGCAAACCCGACACCCTCCCAACAGACGTTTCTGGATGGGAACTAGATAGTGCTGGTATCTAGTGGGGGGTTTTGGTATCTGTGAAAAAACGGATGAAGCAACTTTTGAAACAACTTAGGTTGCCGCTGTCTCGCGAGTGCAACTTGTGAGACGGACCTGTTTTTCGGCAACGCAAAACCACAGAACGTGAAACGCAAAAACGTGAAACACAGGAAGGAGTGGCCGTGAAGATACTTGTCACCGCCAAGCGGATTCCCGATCCAACCCAAAAACTCAAACTCAAAGACAACGCCATCGACTTGGGGGCTGCCAATTGGCAGCTCAACCAGTTCGATGAATACGCAGTCGAGGCGGCACTCCGCCTGACCGAGGACGGTGCGAATCAAGCAGCGCGCCTCGGGCAAGTCACGGTAGCCACCCTCGGACCGGCGGATGTGGCGACGCAGCTTCGTTCGGCGCTCGCGATGGGCGCGGACAAAGCGATTCGTGTCGATGCCAAAGACGAAGCACTCGATGCGAACGTGGTCGCGCAGACGCTTCTCAAGATCGTGCAGCGAGATCAACCGGACTTGGTTTTGCTCGGCAAACTGGCGGCGGACAACGAAGGCAACGACGTGGGGCAAAGGCTCGCGGCGCTGCTCGGGTGGCCGCAAGCGACGTTTGCGTGCAGCATCCAGGTTACAGACGGCGGCAAGGCGCTTGTCGTCGGTCGTGAAGTGGACGCGGGCGTTGAGCTCAAGAAAGTGCGGCTGCCAGCGGTGGTCACGGTGGATTTGCGAATCGTGTCTCCACAAGCCGTCAAAAATGGCCGGACGGCAGCGACGTTTTCGTATCCAGAAGGTCCGCGTTACGCGACGCTCAAGGGCATTCGCGCGGCGAAGGACAAACCGCTGGAACAAACGACGCTCGCACAACTGGGTGTCTCGGCGGCGATGAAGACGAAGGTGCTCAAGGCGGACATGCCGCCTGCCCGCCAGGCCGGAAAAAAGGTCGCGTCCATCCCTGAACTGGTCGAAAAACTGCACAAAGAAGCCAAAGTCATTTGAGGTGATGCCATGGGCAACATACTTGTTTTCCTCGAGCAGGCCGAAAGGCGTCTCCGTCCCGCCGCGTTCTCTGCGATTTCTCTTGCGGCGGCTCTTCACAAAGCAAACGGCGGCAAGCTGTTTTTTGTCCTGATCGGTGATTCCGTCGCCGATGCGGCCAAGGAAGCAGCTTCGTTTGGTGCCGACGGCGTGTTCACCGTTGAAGCGCCCGCGCTCAAGAATTGCTTGGCCGAAACGTATGCTCCGATCGTCGCGCGCATCGCCAAAGAACAGGGGGTGTCACATGTGGCCGGTTGTGCGACAGCCGTCGGCAAAGACATGCTTCCGCGCGTGGCTGCGATGCTGGACGCGGGCCTTGCCCCCGACGTGAGCGCGGTTCTGTCGGCCAAACAATTCCGCCGAGCGGCGTATGCGGGCAATGCCCTGCAAACGCTGGAAGTTTTGTCGGACGTGGTCGTCGTGAGCGGTCGGCAAACCGATTTCCCTCGCGCGCAGCCTTCCGGTGGTTCATCCCCTGTGACCGCAGTCGCTCCCGGCTCGATCGATGCGCTTGGCGCAGAGTTCGTCGAGCTGCAAACCCAAAAACGCGACCGACCCGACTTGACCGAGGCTCGCGTCGTGGTCTCGGGCGGACGCGGCATGAAGGAAGCCAAAAACTTCGCCGTTCTCGAACAACTGTGTGATGTGCTCGGTGGGGCGCTCGGGGCCAGTCGAGCAGCCTGCGACGCGGGCATGGTGCCGAACGATCTGCAAGTCGGCCAAACCGGAAAAGTGGTCGCGCCCGACCTGTACATCGCTGTCGCGATTTCCGGCGCAATTCAGCACTTGGCCGGCATGAAAGGCAGCAAAGTCATCGTCGCCATCAACAAAGACCCCGAGGCCCCCATTTTCCAGGTCGCCGACTACGGTTTCGTCGGAACGTGGGAAAAAGCCCTGCCCGAACTTCTCGCCGAATTGAAAAAACAAAAAAGCGCGTAGCTCGGCAGCGTGTTCTGCCGTTCCACGCAAGGCGTCTTCGGGCTTTGTGCCCCCGGACGCAGACGGGGAAAGCCGTACACTTCTGCGCACTTCCGTCTCAAATAGTCCTTGACGGGAAAAAAAGAAAAACGTAGCGTTCCCTCGCTTTTCGCTCAGATAGCTCAGTAGGTAGAGCAGCGGACTGAAAATCCGCGTGTCGTTGGTTCGATTCCGACTCTGAGCACAAAGCGCAAAAACCCTCCCTTGGCGACGAGTGAGGGTTTTTGTTTTGGGGGTTTGCAGACTTGCCTGTTTGAAGCAGCGGGGGCTTTCCGGGCAAAAGGATGGTTTGCTCGCGAGGGCCGTGGTATTTCAGGCGGCATGAACACGACGACTTCGGACGCAGGCAGCGCAAACGGTTTTTCGCTCGGGCTTTCGGGATGGGCGGTCATTTTGGGGGCTTCGAGCGGTTTTGGAGAGGCGATTTCCCTCAAGCTCGCTTCGCTGGGGATGGACATCGCGGGCGTTCATTTGGACCGGCGAAGCACGATGCCCAACGTCGAACGCATCGTGTCGCAAATCCAGGGCATGGGGCGGAAGGCGCTGTTTCTGAACCAAAATGCAGCCGACGAGGACAAACGCAAGGCGATGTGCGACCAAATCGCCGAAGCGACGGTGGGCCACGCTGAACCGCGCGTGCGGGTGCTCGTCCATTCGCTGGCGTTTGGGACGCTGCGCCCGTTCGTGCCGCCGTCGTCGGTCCCGGCAGATGTGATCGGGAAGTCGCACATGGACATGACGTGCGATGTGATGGCGCACTCACTGCTGTATTGGACGCAGGATTTGTTTGCGCGAAAGCTTTTGTCGGCGGGGTCGCGGATTTTTGCGATGACTTCCTCAGGGAGCCACCGGGTGATTCCGCAATACGGGGCGGTGTCGGCGGCGAAAGCGGCGCTCGAATCGCACTGTCGCCAGCTTGCCCTGGAGCTTGGGCCGTTTGGCATCGCGGTGAATGCGCTGTGCGCGGGCGTGACCGACACACCGGCCCTGCGCAAAATTCCCGGCAACGAAAAAATGCTCGCGGTCGCGCAAGAACGGAATCCGGGGCGGCGACTCACGCAACCTGCCGACGTGGCGGGGGCGATCGCGGTGCTGTCGCATCCTCTGGCGGGTTGGATTTCGGGAAATGTCATCCAAGTCGATGGCGGCGAAGACATCACGGGTTGAGGCACTCGGCCCGGCGTGGCAAAAGCCCGCCCGGTTGCGACGGGGAGACGCGATCGCGGTCATCGCGCCCTCTGGCCCGGTCCCTCAAACAAGGCTTTGGCCGGGCATGTCGGTGCTGTCGGCTCGCTATGAAACGGTGTTTTCGGATGGTTTGGTCGCGCAGCGGGGTTTTTTGGCTGGGGAAGATGGGCGCAGGTGGGCCGAACTCGTTTGGGCGATGTCCGATCCGCAGGTCCACGGTATTTTCTGTGCGCGCGGCGGACATGGGGCGCTGCGGCTTCTGCCTCAGTTGCTTGCACTCACACCGCACGAATTTCCGCACAGACCGCTGGTGGGTTTTTCCGATATCACCGTGCTGCATGCGTTTTGGGCGCTCCACAAACGGATCAGCGTGCATGGTCCCGTCGTAACGCAACTGGCCGAGCTGCCCGCAGACGACCAGGCGGCGCTGTTTGCGTTGTTGGAAGACCCTGCGCCGCCCCCGGCTGTGACGGATTTGGTTTTGCTGACTCAAGCGTCCCATCCCGCGCAGGGGCGGCTCCTGGGCGGGAATCTGGAAGTCCTTTCGCGCCTGTGTGGCACCCCGCTGCAACGCATGTTCCAGGAAAGTGGCCCCATTGTTCTTTTGCTCGAAGAGGTGACCGAGGCCCCCTATCGCATCGACCGCGCGCTCACACACCTTATCCATGCCGGCGCGTTTGCTCATGTTCAGGCCGTCGTCTTGGGCGAATTGCTGCGGTGCGAGGGGCCGTCCGAGCATCCTTCCGCGCTCGATGTGCTGTCTGAACGCATCGGAAGCCTCGGTCTGCCACTTCTGTCCGGGCTTCCTTTGGGGCACGGCGCGCGAAACCGGGCGGTGCCGCTTGGTGTGGCCGTCTCGGTCGATCCCCGTCGCGGCGTGTTGACCTTTTTGGAACCTGCGGTTCGCTCGTAAGAACATCCTCTTTCGCAAGGGGTCTCGAAAGAGCGAACGCAACCATCGCTTGCATGCCGCAAGAAGACGCGCCATCCTGAGACGAAAGAAGGGAGTCCGAATATGACAGCAACCTATCGCAAACTTTTTTTCACGGGCGTGTTCGCGCTATCGCTTTTCGGGGGAGGTCTGGGGGCCGCGCAGGCGCAGACCATTGTCGCACCGCCGCCTCCCATGGCACCTGCTCCACCAACGGTTGTGGCCCCAGCCCCGCCGACCGTTGTGAATCCGCCGCCGCCCATTGTCGGGCCGACCACGCCCGGCGCTTCTCCGCAACCCTACTATGCGCCGCCGGGAACGGTCGTTTATCCCGGTGGGCAACCGTACTACCCACCTCCGGTTTATGGACAGCCCGTGCCTCCGCCTGCGTATGGGCAGCCCATACCTCCGCCCGCGTATGGACAGCCCATACCTCCTCCGCCTCCGCAGCCCCTTCGATATGAATATCGAAGGCCCAACAAAGGGCTTCTCATCGCGGGAATCGCCATCCTGGGTGGTTCGTACATGCTGACCGCGTTGCCGACGGCCTTGTGGAATGCGCTCGACCAAGACTTGAGTTCCGCAGCGAGCACCTCCAAGCACGGGACTTATTGGCCGCTGTACATCCCGGTCATTGGGCCCTGGATCGAGCTGAGCTACCTCTCCAGCAACCCCTATTACAGCGGATGGGCGGTTTTGCCCGCGATTCCGTGTGTCCTGTCCGGTCTGGTTCAGGGCACCGGGCTTGCGTTGACCATCGCAGGCGCGGTGACCGGTCGCCGCGTTCCCGTGTACGACACCCCCGGTCCGAGCATCAGTTTTGCTCCCATCGCCCTACCCGGTGGCGGCGGCGGTCTGGGGGCCTCGGGCCGTTTCTGACGTTTCCACGCCAAACCCGCGCAAGCTCCCTCTGCAACATCCTCCACTGAGCAATCCATTGAATCGCCACCCGCACTGTGGCGCGCTGGTTCTGTGAGTTGTCTTTACTGAAGAAGGCGCGATGAAGTATCGTCTTTTCAGAATCCTACCATCCTGTAAAACGAAACGTCAGTCGAGGTACTCCATGCGAAGCCGTTCTGTTGTGTTGGGTCTGCTGTTCAGTTTCATCCCCCTTTCAAATGTGGGTTTCCTAGAGGGTCAAGCAGAGGCCCGTCCCATTCGCCGTCCGGGGGTTCATGCACTCCTTTTGGATCTGGCCCAGATCGAAGCCTTCAACGGAGAACGCGACGATCACCGCACCGGGCAACAGATCCATCAGCAAATCATCGCCGTGCGCATCAATCTTTTGCGCACACTGGCCGATCAAGAGCGGTTTCACACTGGCGGTCGCGCAGCCATGGAGGGGCTTTTCAACATGGCGCTGCTCAACAATCGTTCCTTTGATAGGGACCCCGAGGTTGTGTGGCGAATCGCCGGAAGCATTGAACACATGCGGCAGCGTTTGGAACAACTCATGACGCGACATGGGCAGTATCGACCCGTGCCCGTGCCGCGAGACTATCGGGTGCCCTCTGGTTATCAACCCCCTGTCTATCGGGGGCCGATTTGGGACCCGTTCCAGGGTGGCTATATGCCTACGTTTCCTGGACAGGGCCCCGCAACAAGTCCTTCCCCTTATCAACCGCAGCCGCAACAGACACCGCCGCCTCCATACCAGCCTGTTCCGCCTGTGTACCAACACCCATCGCAACAACATCAACCCCCTGTGTACCAACAGACACCGCCCCCTGGTTATCAGCCGCCGCCGCAACCTCAACCTCCTGTGTACCAACAGACACCGCCTCCGCATTCCTATCCGCATACGCAGGCTTATCCAGTGGACCCTGGGCAGTTTGCGCAGCTCCTTTCGGGGATGAAACGGCTGTCATTCAGCGACGAGAAATACAACTACGCCAGAGATTTGGTCAGCAGCGGGCACTTCTTTACGTGCGAACAGATTGTGCAACTGATGCGCCCCGCAACCTTCGGGGAAGAACAAGTGAAGATCGGTGCCATGCTGTATCCGCGCGCGGTTGATCCGCAGAACTTCATGCAGCTCACGTCCTCCCTCACGTTTGAAAGCGATCGGCAGAAATTGCGGCGGATGCTCGGAAAGTAGCTGTGTCTTCTCAGTGCAAATTTCGGCGTGCAGAGACCAATTTTTGTGCAGCCGACAACGCACTGTGCAATTCGCGGTAGCTGTGTGCCGCATCGAACGCGAGCTGTCTTTTCACTGCCACCCGCGCAAAATCCGCAGAGACCCCCGAAAGAATCAACTCAACCCCCAGCAAACGCACCGTCGCGGCTGCATGGCTGATCATCGTTGCCGTCGAAACATCCCCTGAAATCGCACTCGTGAGATCCAGGATCACCACACGCGCCTGAACCCGCGAGATTCCTTGCAGAATCGTCTCCAACACAGCTTCACTCCGTTCCGCATCCATATGTCCAATGATCGGCACAAGGAGTACCCCCGCATGCACATGGAGCAAAGGGGAAGACAACGCCTGGATTGTCGCAAGAAGCTCGTTTTGCACGGAGTAGGAGTGTTTCAATTCTGTCAGTTTGTCTTCCAATTCCTGTTGCAACTGGGTATCTCGCTTCCGCGCGGCCAGAATCTCCTTTCCGATTCGGTTTGCCATCGCGCACAAGAGGCCCAGCTCGTCGCGCCGATTCGTTTCCGGCACTTCGACCAGCGTTCCATGCAGAATGCTCGCCAGCGCGGTTCCCACCTTGCGCAGAAGCGTTTTTTCCTCTGCATTCATGCGAGAGGTGATTCGTTCATTCGAGTCTGTCATCGGAATCTACGGCGTCCTACTTCCAAGAAATCAGAATCTTGCAAGCGGGCTCTCCCAAACGCATGCACGTTGTATGTTGGGTTGTCACTTCTCTGTGTCCCAAGCCCTCCAAAAAACCCACCAGAGCCCCTTCTTCAAACTCGCAGTTGTATGGCTGGACCATATCCACACGGGCCATTTTGTCCCCCAACATCTGTGTTTCAAAATGACCAGAATCCCCTCTCGTCACATTTTGCCACAGCGACGGCAAAATTCGGAAAAAGGATGCCGCATCCAGGATTCCTATCTCGCGAAGTTTGTCGGGAAGCATGAAGTACACAGAATGCCCTACCCGAAACGCACCGCGCGGGGACTTCCGACCCACTTCGTCGAGCACTGACTCGAGCGCCTGACCGGGGTACCACAAATCTGGATCGGCTTGCGTGATCGTCTCGAGCGTTGCCTCCGAACACAGATCTGACGCCACCATTCCGATCAACGTGAACAAAAACCCTTGGCTGAGCGGTGGTCCGCTGCGATCCGACACCGCTGGTTCAGGACGGGCCGTAAGGTCCAATGGAGCATTCCGAACAAAGGTGTGCATGTCTTAGCGTCCCACGAAACCCCACCACCGGTCAACCGTGTTCGCCGTCGAGTCATGAGGAGGGGCAACATTCCTAGAATCCGACGCTGGATTCAAACCAAACAGACCCTTTTGGACTCTGCGCCCGCGCAACACACCGAGTGCCCCTTTTCAGTCGTCTCGATCTTTTGAAATGATGCGTTCTTGTGCGCGTGCCTCGTGTTTAGATGTTTCCCTTCCAAAGAGAGGACTCCATGACTTCGACCGTATTTCCTCGGCCTCCCATCCCGGTTCGGATGCTAAATGGTGCCGCGCGATTTCTGCATCGGTTTGGATATGACGTACCGACACTCGATGCAGAATCACTCATCAGGAAGGCCGTCGGTCAAACCCCTGTCGAACCAGATCCTGCCGTGAGAGAAGCCACCAAACAGATTGTTTTGGCGGCACAGTCCCAACCGCATGTGACGCCGTTTGGGAGGTTGTTTCTGAAGCAAATGCTCATCCAGCGCCTTCGCAACCACGTCTCTGTTTCCGCCACGCTGCTTGAACATCCAGAAATCCGCCAGGAACGCATCGAAAAACCGTGGTTCATTGTGTCGTTTCCTCGAACGGGAACCACCCTTCTGCATCGTCTGCTGGCTCAAGATTCTGCGTCGCGTCTGCCGCGGCCATGGGAAATGGATCAACCGTGCCCCCCTCCTACCAGCCGCACCTATCACACAGACCCTCGGATTGCCCGCGCGAAACTCAATTTGGCGATTCTGGATCGTCTTGCGCCGGGTTTTCGTGCGATTCACGCGCTCGAAGCGACCGAACCGGAGGAGTGCATCAACCTGTTTGCCAACGAAATCCGAAGTGTCTGGTTTCTGGTTGGGCTCAATCTGCCGATGTATGCACAGTGGATGTTTCAACAAGATTTGGTACCCCTTTATCAGCGTCACAAAGCCCAATTGCAATTGCTGCAATGGCAGTGTCCGGGGGAACGATGGGTTCTCAAAGCACCCCAACATTTGCTGGGTTTGGGGGCTATTTTTTCGGTCTACCCAGACGCCCGGATTGTGATGCTTCATCGCGATCCGGTCGAGGTTGTATCGTCGGAAGCCAGTCTGTTTTTCACCATGCGTTCTGCTTTTCACGATCAAGTGGATCGAGCCGCATTGGGATACGAGATGATCGAGCATTTGGGTGTCTTGATGGACGCGGCACTCAAGGCCCGCGAAGTGCATTCTGCTTCCCCCTTTGTTGATCTGTCCTATCGCGAATTTGCACGCGATCCGTTGGGGGGTGTGAGGCAAATCTACGAAGCATTTGGCGCGCCTTTGAGCACGGAAACAGAGGCACGAATGAAAAATTGGCTTGCAAACAATCGCCAACACAAACACGGAAAGCACCATTACAGCCTCGAGGAATATGGTCTCACCCCGGACGCGATCAGCCGCCGATTTGCCACCTATCGCGAGCGATTTGCCTCGTACCTCCGTTGAGCTTCCCCGCGATTGCGCTCCCTCGATTCCCTCGCGATTTTGACAACCTTGCGGCGTTTTCCGATGATGCCGCGCAGCGGAATTGGAGCCCAGACATGAATGCGCCTTTGCAAACACAGAAAGTGCGGACCACTTGCAACCGAGACTGTCCCGACGCTTGTTCCATCCTTGTCACCGTCGAAAACGGTCGTGCCACGCATCTTGGGGGTGATCCAGAGCATCCCGTCACGCAAGGTTTTTTGTGCCACCGGACGAGTCATTTTCTGTCCACGCAATACAGCGAAAGGCGCCTCACAACACCCCTTTTGCGCAGCAAAGTGAGCGGCAAGCTCCTGCCCGTTTCGTGGCAAGAATCCCTGGATTTTGTGGCTTCGGAATTGCTGCGTTTCCGAAAGGAATCCGGCCCAGAATCCATCTTCTTTTATCGTTCCGGGGGAACTCTGGGAATGATGTCTTCCGTCGTCGAATCTTTTTGGGAACACTTCGGCCCCATCACCATGAAACGGGGCGATATCTGTTCAGGGGCAGGCGACGCGGCCCAGATAGAGGACTTTGGAATCGAAGATTCCAGCGATTTTTTTGATCTGCGCCATGCCAAATCCATTCTGCTGTGGGGCAAGAATCCGTTTGTCGCCTCCCCTCATCTCCTCCCCCTGCTCAAGGAGTGTCGGCAAAAGGGGGCCAAGTTGGTTTTGATCGACCCCGTTTGTCACAAAACGGCCGCATGGTGTGACGACTACATCCAAGTCCGGCCCGGAGGAGATTTTGCGCTCGCCATGGCCGCTACACAGCTTCTTTTTGACGAAAACAGACTTGCCCCCGATGTCGATTCCTATTGCGATCACGTTGCCGGTTTTGGACAACTTGCACACAGCCGAAGCTTGGCAGATTGGCTCGCGGAAGCCGATGTGACAGAGGCACAAGTGCGTGTAGTTGCGGACCTGCTGACAGAACATGCGCCAGCGACGATTTTGGTTGGCTGGGGAATGGGTCGAAAACGGAATGGCGCGGCGGTTGTGCGAGCCTTGGATGCGCTCGCTGCCGTGACCGGAAATCTGGGTGTTGCGGGGGCCGGTGTTTCCTTCTATTACAAACGGAAAGGGGCCTTTGATACGTCTTTCGTGAAAGGGAATGCGCCGCGCACCATCTGTGAACCGCTGTTTGGAAAGGAACTCCTTTCGATGTCCGATCCACCCATTCGTGCAGTCTGGGTGATGTGTGGGAATCCTGTGGTGATGTTGCCCGATTCCAACACCACGGCAACGTCTTTGCGTTCGCGTGAATTGCTCGTCGTTTGCGATCACAATCTGACCGATACCGCAGCGCTTGCACACGTCGTTTTTCCGACGACCACGTTGTTGGAATCCGATGACCTGTTGGGTTCCTATGGTCATCACTACCTCTCTGCATCGCGCCCCGTGATTGCTCCTCCGAAAGAAGTAAAAACGGACTTACAGATCATTCAGGAACTCGCCGCCCGCGTGGGCCTTTCACATGTGGTGGAAGGCACTGCAACGGAATGGAAAGAGAGAATGATTGCGCCCAAATTGGGGTCGCACAACATCACGCTCAAGGACCTGGAAAATGGTGCCGTGCGCAATCCGTTGGCCCCACCTGTGTTGTTTTCCGAAAGGACGTTTGCGACTCCTTCTGGCAAGGTGAACTTGGTTCATGAAATGCCACCGTCTCCGTCGGTGCCAAACCAGGAATACCCACTCCTTTTGATGGCTTTGTCAAGTCCAGACTCGCAATGTTCGCAATGGGTCAAACCCGATACAAGCTTGCTGGAAGTGACCGTTCATCCACAAAGCGCGTGCGGAGTCCCCGATGGTGGTTTGGGAGTCCTTCAATCGGCTTTGGGGAGCATGAACATTGTTGTCCGCCACGATTCAAGACAGCGAAAGGATGTTGCGATCGCCCCAAAAGGAGGGCACTTGCGCGACGGTCGATGTGCCAATGCTTTGGTCGAGGCGGTTTTGACCGACCTGGGTGAGGGAGGTGCTCTGTTCGATCAGCCCGTGCGGTTGTCCCCGCTCACCTGATTGCCCGGCGTCCCTGTTGCCCTGGGACCCTGTTGCCCTGGGACCCTGTTGCCCTGGGACTCTGTTGCCCTGGGACCCTGTTGCCCTGGGACCCTGTTGGATGATCGGAAGGGCTTTCGGATTTTGCGGACTGCCTCGCACTTTCCCGCCCGGTTGAGATATCTTGAGGGACGCGATTTCGGCACGGTCTCGAAATCAATCCAAGGAGACGACATGACAGTAGGGAATGAATCCTGTTCGTGGGTGATTGCTCCCGAGCAAGATGCGCTTGTGGTCGTGGATCTTCAGCCGGATTTTATGCCAGGAGGTCCACTCGCCGTCGCGCAAGGAGATCAGGTCGTCACGCCGATCGCTCTACTTCTGCCGCGTTTCGGTTTTGTCGTGGCCACGCAAGACTGGCACCCGTCGGATCACATCAGCTTCGCCAGCCGACATGGTCTGCCACCGTTCCAAAACCTTCCGTTGTATGGTTCTGTGCAAACGCTCTGGCCCTCCCACTGCATTCAGGGGACTTCAGGGGCTGCGCTTCACAGCGGTCTTCCGCTTGAGCATGTGAATGTCATTTTGCGCAAAGGAACTTACGCGCACACCGATTCCTATAGCGCGTTCCGAGAGAACATCGGTCCCGACGGAAAAAGGGCAACGACAGGCCTTGGTGGCATGTTGTCTGCGCGCGGAATTCGACGCATTTTTTTCTGTGGTCTGGCCCGAGATTTTTGCGTGGGTTGGTCTGCACTGGATGCGCAAGCAGAGGGGTTTTCGGCCATCGTTTTGGATGATTTGACGCGCTCTGTTTTTCCCGAACAAACCGAAGAGACAAATGCGAAATTTACAGCGGGTTTCGTGCAACATGGTTTGAGTAACCAGCTCGTAGGGGGATGCAAGTGAGCCTTTCTGCGTTGACACTGGACGTGTACCAATTGACGACGCTGTTCGCCCATGCGGCGAATGGGAAATTGACGAACGATCCGCTTTCGATGTCGTTCTTTTTCCGCAAGCTTCCCAAGCAGCGAAATTATGTCGTGTCGTGCGGTCTCCGCAGCATCATCGAACACTGTCAAAGTCTGTCTTTTTCAGCCGAAGAACTTCATTTCTTGCGCACACATCCCGTGTTGGAACCTGTTTTCAACACCCCTTTGGGAGACCGGATCTCTGCCGAACTTTCGTCGCTGAATGGCTTTGAAGGAGACATCGACGCACTTCCTGAAGGCACACTCGCTTTTGCGGGTCCGGCTCTGCGGGAAGATGGAACTCCGTTTCTGATTGGGGGTTCCCCCATTTCCGCGTATACCCCTCTTCTTCAAGTCCAAACGAAGCTTTCTTTGTGCAAGTTGATCGAGACGCCCTGGTTGTCTCGTTTGAATTTTCTGTCGATGGTCGCTTCAAAAGCGGCCCGCGTTGTTTCAGCGGCCAGTTGCGATGGAATCCCCCGACCTGTGATCGAATTTGGGCAACGCCGAACGCATTCTTTGGCCGCGATTGATGCAGCGTATGCAAGCTATGTTGGGGGATGTGTAGCGACGAGCAATGTCGCGGCGTCCTTCCGACATGGGATTCCCTCAGTGGGAACCATGGATCACTTTGCAATCCAAGCTTGCGAGCGTCTTCAAACCCCTGTTTCGGAAACGGAACGCGCGTTTTTTCGCCGCTTTTGTGAACTGTTTCCAGGCAACGCAACGCTGCTTGTGGACACCTATGATACGTGGCGCGGAATCGAACATGCAGTGCAAGGTTCCGATGGGAAATTGTCCGGCATCCGGCTGGATTCCGGGGTGACTCCTGATTCTGTTCGCCGCGCGCGGAAGCTCCTTGATGAATTGGGCGCACCCCACGCCAAACTGTTTCTTTCGGATGGCTTGGATGAGTATCGGGTGCGTGAATTGGCAGCGGCAGGGGGAGATGGTTTCGGAGTGGGCGAAAACATTACGTGCAGCCCGGATTCAGCGACGGGAATTGGGGCGGTTGGGAAACTGGTCAAAAATGCAGACGGAAAACTCACGATGAAGCTGTCTCGGGGGTCTGGAAAAGCGACTCTGCCAGGTCTGCTTCAGGTGTACCGTTTCTCAGATCACGATTTCCTGATGTTGCAAGATGAAGAGGCGCCCAAGGGAGGTATTCCCCTGTTGAAACCCCTGTGGCGCGGGAAGAAACTTGTGGCCCCCCTTTCAACACCCCTGGAAACGCAAAAATATGTTCGCAGCCAAATCGCAACCCTGCCCCCGTTGTTGCAAGGTCTGGAGTTGGCTGCGGTGGGAAAACAGGAGGGCGCGTGGTCGATCAGGTTGTCGAATCGGTTGGCTCACGTCGTCGAGGAATTGGCTTCGGCTGTGTAGAAAAACTGCGCGCGTTGCGGGCAAGGAGAAGACATGCGACTGCTTCGTTTGGGTCTTGGGAATGTAAACACGACGGTTGGGGCCACGAGCAGCAATGTCGATCGGGCGGTGGCTGCTTGTCATAGGCTTTTTCAGGCACACACCACCTTGGCGGCGCTGCCGGAACAGGTCATCGGGGGTTATCCTCCTGAAGATCTCCTGCTTTGGCCGGGGTTTGTAAAAGCACAAACAGAGGGACTTGCCAAGCTGGCTTCAGCGACGGCGAAGCTTGATATGGCAATCATTTGTGGGGTTGTGGTCCAGGCGATGGAGCAGGTCTACAATTGCGCGGCTTTTGTGCTGAAAGGGGAAGTATGGGGGGTGGTTCCCAAAGAAAAGTTACCGCTGTACAACGTGTTTTATGAAGCACGAACTTTGGCGCGGGGTTTTCCGGGACTTTACACAGAAGTGGATTTGGGTCCGTGCGGAAAAGTTCCCTTTGGGGATCTTCTGTTTGATTGTGATTTTGGAAGAGTCGCGCTGGAAGTCTGTGAAGACATTTGGTCCCCTGACGGTCCCATGCGTCGGAGAAGTTATCAAGGCGCAGAGCTTGTGGTGAATTTGTCCGCGTCCCCCTTTCGCATCGGTGTGCATGCCACGCGAAAGGAAATGCTGAACACGCGAGCGAGCGATAACAATGTGACGGTTCTGTATGTGAATGCAGTGGGCGCGAACGACGGTTTGATTTTTGATGGCGGAGGGTTCGTTTCCCAAAACGGAAGACTCTTGCTGGATGCGCCCCGTTTTGTGGAAGGGGAACCGGTTTGCACGGTGGATCTTCGTCGGACAACGCGGCTGAGGACGGAAAACACGACGTGGCGCACGGATCGCGCAGAGTATTTGTCGCGTCTGCCATCAAGTCCGGTGGATCACGAAGCGGGGGGTGGATCGTCGGTTGGACAGGCGCATGTGATTCCGGTGGGAAGAATCACAGAGACCCCCAAAATGATTTCCTATCCAGGTCCGGTTCACAGGAATTTCTTTTTGCCCGCGCCGTCCGTTCCGGTCGATCCAAAACAGACGTTTTGTGAGGAGTTGCTGGACGCGATGGCGATGGGAGTGGGGGACTATTTTGAAAAAACCGGTGCGTTCAAACAGATCGGCGTGGCGCTGTCAGGAGGGAGGGACAGTCTGCTTTGTCTGCTGGTTGCACATCGGTATGTAAAAAGGCGTTTTCAAACGCATGGTCCGTCGGTGGTGAAAGAAAGGACGGCAGAGATTTTGCGGGCCTTTTACATGCCGACAAGGTACTCCTCTTCCAACACTCGCAACGCTGCTGAGATTGCGGCAAGGGAATTGGGCGTTCCGTTTGTGATCCTTCCGATTGAGGAGGCGTTTTCACAGGAAGTGGCGGCGACGCAAAAGATGCTGCAACCGGGAGAGGAACTGACTCCGCTGACGGTGCAGAACATCCAAGCGCGGCTGCGGGCGGAACGGATGTGGAACTGGTCGAATGCGGTTTCCGGTTTGTTCCTCCAGACCGGCAACATGAGCGAAAAGGCAGCAGGCTACACAACGATTGGGGGAGACTTGATGGGGTGTCTGGCGGTCATCGCAAACTTGCCAAAAACAGTCGTGAATTGCTTGCTGGATTATCTGTTGGAAACGGAAAAACTCGACGGGATTCGCGAGACGATTGCGATTCCGGCTTCTGCGGAATTGGCCCCCGATCAACAGGATGAAAGAGACCTGATGCCGTTTCCAGTTTTGGATGCGTGCATCGCGCTTCATGCAGCGGAAAAACTGGATGCCGCAGAGTTGGGAGTTGTACTTACAGAGATGTTCCCAGAGTTTCCCAAAGAACGTCTGTTTGCTTGGGCAACGAAGTTTACGACCCTGTTTTCGCGAGCGATTTACAAGTGGGTGCAAGCTCCTTTGTCGCTGCATTTGGGAAACTTGGATTTGGAAAGGGAGCGGTCCTTGCAACTTCCGGTCGTGACGCGCGGAGAATGGCAAAAACGTCCCCCTTCGACATAGAACGAACGGGCGGGGATCACAGGTTTGAAAAAACGTGGTAAGAGTCGCGTCCTCACGAACGATGACCGAGACCGACGAACGCGACTGCATTTTGGTGAAGAAGCTGTCCAAACGATATGGAACAGCGACAGGGGACCCCGAGGTGTTGCGCGGTGTGGATTTGACGGTGCGACGCGGAGAGATGCTGTGTTTGATGGGGCGTTCGGGGTCGGGAAAATCGACGCTGCTGCACATCGTGGGAGGACTTGATCGGGAATACGAAGGATCGGTGTCGTTTTTCGGCGAGGACTTTTCGAGGCTGTCGGACCAGGCGCTGGCGAACCTGCGGAACCAACACATCGGTTTTGTGTTCCAGGCTTTTCATCTGTTGTCGCATGTGAGTTGTCTGGACAACGTGCTTCTGCCGAATGCGTTTTCGTTGTCTCCTCTTCCGCAAAAGGAGGCGAAGGAACGGGCGCGGGGGGCGCTGGAAAGGGTCGGTCTTGCGGACAAACAAAAGAGTCGTCCGGGTGAGCTGTCAGGGGGACAGAAACAGCGGGTGGCGATTGCTCGGGCGCTGTTTTTTCATCCACAAGTGCTGCTGTGCGATGAGCCGACGGGGAATTTGGATGATGTGACGGGACAGCAAATCATCGACTTGTTTTCGGAACTCCATCGGGAGGGTTTGACGCTTGTGCTGGTGACACACGAGCCGCGTGTTGCGTCGGCGACGACGCGGGTGGTGATGCTGAAAAACGGACGGATCGCACAGGATTCCGAAACAAACGATCTTCCCAAAACAGAACCCCTTGTGTCGCATACAGCGACGGCGGACGAGACAGAGCGATGACTTTTCGGCAAACGGGCTACCTGCTTGTGCAATCACTTTTGCGGACGCTGCGAGCGTTTGTTCTGTCTGTGTTTGGGATTGCGGTCGGGGTGTCGGTGCTCGCGTTCTTTTTGGCGATGTCTTTGGGAATGCAGAAGCGGGTGTTGCATCGGATTTTTCCGACGGACCGAATCGAGGTGATTCCTCCCAAAGCCTCTGTGCAAGACACGGGGGCGCTGGGGGCGCTGGGGGCGATTTCGGCGCTGGTGGGAGGCCAAAAAACACTCTCGAAAGACGTGATCGAAACGCTGCGTGCGCACAAAGACGTAGAGGCGGTGTTTCCGAGGCTGCGCGTGGCCTTTCCGGTGCGAGGATGGGGCGGCGAACGCTTGGTGGGAAGACCGATCTACACAGACTTGCCGATCGACGGAATCGATCCGGCAGCGGTGAGCGAAAAGACAACGCCGTGGGAATTTAAGGACTACGAAAACGCGAAAAATCCGTTTTGCACAGAGGACAAAAATTGCCCGCAGGGTTTCTTTTGTTCGTGGGACAAAAACCAGTGCGAACCGCCGGTTCCGGTGCTGATTTCTCCGACGCTGCTTGAGTTTTACAACGGGTCTTTTGCGAGGATGTACGGTCTGCCCCGCATCACGGGTTTTTTGGTGAATCAGCTAAGGGGTCTTTTGGCCACAGCGGAACTTGGGAGGTCGTTTGTGTCGCGGCGGGAAGCGGGACGGGCGCGGCAACGGAAATTGGTGCTCGTGGGGGTGTCGGATCGGGCGCAGACGTTTGGGCTGACGGTGCCGTTGGCGTACGTACAAAGATGGAATGCGGAATACGCGGGCGAAAAGGCAGCGACGGAATTTTCGAGCCTGACGGTGCAAGTGAAGCCAGGACGGAGCGCAACGGGTGTGGTGGAAACGGTGCGGAAGTTGGGTTTTGCCATTGAAGACAACGGAGCGGAACAGGCGGGTCTGGCGGTGCTCTTGATCACGGCTCTGTTTGTGCTGACGGCGCTTTCGACGTTGGCGGTGGCGACGCTGAATGTGGCGCACACGTTTTTTCGCGCGATTGCGGAACGTCGGCATGAACTCGGGGTGATGCGAGCGGTGGGTGCGAGCCGATGGGATGTGCTTCGACTTTTGCTTGCGGAATCGGCGGTGATGGGTTTTGTGGGCGGCGTGATCGGGGTGCTGGTGGCAAGGCTTGTGGCGCTGGGGATTGATCGGATGTCGCGTTCGGCGCTGCCGGATTTTCCGTTCAAACCGGACAGCTATTTTTGGTTTTCAGGGGAACTGGTGGTGGGACTTGTGGGATTTTCTATGTTGCTGTGTGTGCTCGGGGCTGCGTGGCCCGCAAGAAATGCGGCGCGGCTTTCACCGGCAGAGGCCCTGACCGCGCGCTAAGCGTCCCCCATCCAACAAGTGAAGCGGTGAAAGGGGTTTTGGGGAAAGCTCCCATCCGTTACCATGGGGAACCATGCAAAAGAAGTTTGTGCCTCTTCTCGTCGCTCTGTGTGTGTTTCCTATCTTGTTTGCGTTCGCGGGCCCGAAAAAGCCGATCGGGATCAGGGAGTCCAAGTTCTTCAAAGTGGACATGGACAAAAACCAAGTCCAAGGCCCGATTGACCGAGTGAAAGCGGCGCTGAGCCTGGACCTTACGTCGGTCACGACGGACCAGCCGCAATACTGGCCGAATGAAAAGGTCTTTTTGAAGGTGATGGCGCTGGGACGACCGCAGGCAGAGATGTCGGGGAAAGTGCAGAAGCGGGACGGAATCGCGCAGGATGTGAAAGGGAAACTGGACGAGCACGGTGTGTTGGTGATGCCGGTGCTCGACGGAGAAGCGAAACGGCTGGAGCTTGGGGAATACCGAATCGACGTGACGGTTCAGGGGAAAAAGGCGCACGCGACGTTTTCGGTGGTGGAAGGAACGCTGGGTTCTTTGTCGTTTGCGCATGACTGGAAAAAAGTGACGAAGCCGGACGATTTGGAACGGCTGAACGGCGCGTGGTTTTTGGGCAACGCGGCGGGGGCGGGCAAACGGTGGGGGAACGGTCTTTCGTTCAAAAACGAGCTGCGAATGTCGAACCAGCCATTTTCGGGCAACGTGACGGTGAATTCGCGCTGCATGTTGCCGGGATGCAACGGGACGTTCGCGGGGCCGTCGCAGCAGATGAGGGTGGAAAAAGGGCAGCTTTTCGGGACGCTCAATGTGGGAGGGCACTCGGGGCCGTTTCAGATTGAGGTGGTGTCTCCGAGGGGAAGTTTGCGGCACCAATTCGAGGGCTCGAGCCATGTGGAACGAGACATGGTGGCTGGAGCAGGGGGTGTGAGCTACGACCACAAAGTAGGTGTGGCCCCGTATGAAAACACGGTGCAAGTGCCCGGGCGGGACGTGTTTGTGGAAAGCAAGAAAGCGGGCAGCGACCCGTTTGTGGTGGAAAAACTCATCGCGCAAAACGGGAAACTTGTGCTGGAAACGACGGCGAAAGTGAGCGGTGCGGCGCTGTGGGTCCACACGCCGAATGCAGACGGGACGTTTGCCTCGAAACAGATTCAAGTGGGCAGCGATTTGGCAGCGGGGCGGAAGCTGGAGGTCGAGGTGGGTGCTCCGTATTCGCTGGTGACGATCGGCGGTTTCGTGGGTGGGAAATTCAAGGAAGGGTGGGCGATGGGTTTTCCGCCGGGCAAGTTGAAAGTATCGGTGGAAACACAGGCGGAAGGGCGACCCAAGGGCGTAGTGCCAGTGACGGTGATCGCGCAAAACCAGGGGACTGGTGTGGCACTGTCGGCGATTTTGGAGGTGTATGACAACCGGGTGCCGTCGCGGAGCCCAGCGTCACACCTCAATTCGGGGGTGGGAGATTCGGTGCGGAATGCTTCGCGATCGGTGTCGTCGTGGGTGGACAACACGGGCTACATCGAAGCGGAAGAACGGGACGTGGCGGCAGAGCGAGAGGAAATGCAGATGGCGAAAAAGGACTCTGCGCCGCGCCCGATGAAAGCGATGTCGATGGCACCTCCGCCTGCTCCGCCTGCGTCGGCTGCGCCGAGCGGCGGAATGGGGATGGGCAGCCTGGGTTTGTCGGGGAAAGGCATGGGCGGCGGCGGCTACGGTCGAGGAATCGGCTATGGCGGGGGCCTGATGAAACGCAAAGTCTCGATGGGCGGCGGTATCGCGAACGGCGGTTCAGGCGGCGACGGGGAAGAGGACGAAATGAAAGAAGAAGTGCGCGAAGGCGACAAAAAAGTGGTGTTTTGCCAGCGCATCGTGACGGACGCCAACGGTCGGGCGCAGGTGGAAGTGACGTTGCCGCCGCAGACGGGACGAGTGGTGATGCGGGTCGTCGCGGCCCAAGCGTTGGAATTTGCGCAGGGTCAAAAAGAGCTGGATGTGAAACGGATCGCGGGGGCCGAAGCGAGGCTGCCGAAGACGTTTGTGCCGGGTTCGGACCTGCGGATTCCGATCGATGCGATGAACGGAACCCAACAGACGTTGCGGCTCGTGGCGTCGGGGCCGGGGATTTCGGGAGAATTTTCTGTGCCGCCGGGCCATTCGACACACCACCTGGCGGTGAAACTGACGAAACCGGGCGTGCTGGCGCTCAAATTGATGGGTCAAGACGGCAAGGTGTACGACAACCGAGAACAGCGCATCGATACGATTTCAGAGCAGCAAGTGACGTTCTCGCGTTTGCAATTTGGAGACGGCTCGACGGTGACGGTGGGCGCGGATGAAACGGCGCGGGTGTATGCGGGAACGGGGCCGCTGCTCAAAGGCATGGCGATGAATGTGTACACGACGAGCGAGTCGTGGTTTGGCCACGCAGAGGCATTGAGCGCGCGGGTGGCGGTGCGATCGGCGTTGCTGGCGGCGGTGGCGCGGGGTCTTTTGTCTGATGACGGTTTGGCGCACACCTTGCGCACATCGGTAGACAAAGACATACGCGACCTGGACGAGGCGTTTTGCGACAAAACCGAGGGGCTGTGCCGCCCTTATCCAGGTCTTGCGACAAATCCGCTGTGGAGCGGCTGGGTCGCGCGGAATCTGTTTTCAGCGGTGCGGTCGCTGCAACTGGCGGCCTCGCCCGATCCTCGGGTGAAGCAGGCG
Organism: Pseudomonadota bacterium; assembly: GCA_035328405.1. Taxonomy (GTDB): domain Bacteria; phylum Myxococcota_A; class Polyangia; order Palsa-1104; family JAEUJZ01; genus JAEUKA01. Next base: position 27,763 of record DAOLIT010000053.1, read on the forward strand.
TTGCAAACGGCGCAGGCGATTTCGGGCCGCATCCAAAAAACCCTGGTCGACAAAGGTCAAAAAACGGAACAAGTCGCGGGCTTTGACGCAAACGGCGAAGACGTGGTGCCGGTCGAAATCAATGGACAGGTGGTCTATCGCGTGGTGACGGACGACGCGGTGACGCAGTGGGCGAAGAACAAGCTGTTTCCGAAGCTCGATTGGAATCAGCGGGACCCCGACATGTCGTTTTCCAAGGCCTACGACACGTTCCGTTTTTTGCGCGCGTTCGAGCGGGTGGGCGCGACGCAATACCTGACCGAGCTGGCGATCGGCCTTTACAAAAAAGGCGACAAAGCGGAGTTTGCGAAGCTTTACCAAAAAATCGCGCGGAACATGATTCTGGCGCAGGAGCCGGGGTTGATTCAGGGGCCGGCGCTGCTCGGTGGTGTGTATTCGACGCCGATGGCGCTGGTGCGGTTTTTGGAGTTGCAACTGCTCATGGGGACGGCGCAAAAGGCGGCGCAACCGCCACGAAAAGCAGACGGCAGCGCGCTCAAGTTTGAAGAAACGGTGCAAGGCGCGGCGCAACTTGTGGTTCCAGACGGCGCGATCGTTCGCATCGACAAACCGCAAATGATGCGACTGGTTCCGACGACGCAGCCCTTCGCCAAAGTGCATGTGTCCAAAACCACGGCTCGGGTCGGCGAAGAATTGTCCTTCGAGGTGGAGCTTGCCCAAGATCGTGACCCGCTCGAGTACTACGCCATCATCGCCGTGCCGACGACGACCTCGGTCAAGCAAACCGAGGACATTTTGTCCGACTATCGAGGCCAGTTGATCTATGGCCAGCAAGGGCAGGGCGGAACGCAAATGCAGCTTCTGACCGTGCCGTTCCGAGGCAAACGATCGCTCCGGCTGCTGCTGGAAGGCGCGTATCACGGACAAGCGCCGGGCCTGGTGATGGTGCGGCACATCGAAAGCCTGTCGCACATCTGCGGTGTGGCGTCTTCGGTCGTTTCGGTGCAGTAACCGCTTCCCAAACCGTTTCTGCTTGTCACAATCGCGGCGCATCGCCTGCGAGTCTTGTGTATGTCTGTGCGCACATCCTTTTCACCGCCGTCCGAAGTCGCTGAATACCGAATGATTCGATTGCTCGGGCGTGGAGCGATGGGGCAGGTCTACTTGGCGCACGACACGCTGCTCGACCGGCCCGTCGCCATCAAGTTCATCGCGCAAGAACCCAATCTGGCGCTGCGTGAGCGGTTTTTGACCGAAGCGCGGGCGATTGCGCGGCTTGCGCACCCCAACGTGGTCAGCGTGTACCGCGTCGGAGAATGGGCCGGACGACCGTATCTTGTGTCGGAATATGTGCGTGGGCAAAGCTTGGCCGACGTGAAAAAACCGCTGCCGCTGTCTCAGGTGCTCCGAATTGCGCTTGGGCTTTGTGCGGGTTTGGCGGTGGCGCACAAAAGCGGCGTGCTGCACCGCGACGTAAAACCGGCGAATGCGATGCTGTCGGAAACCGGAGAAGCCAAACTGCTCGATTTTGGTCTGGCGAAACTGCTGACTGCGCCGTTTTTGCCGGAAACAACAGGCGACGCGAACCTGCCTGAGCGTGCGGCCTCTAACGCGCCGTCTGCGGATGTCACGCTCGATCCGGTGGCCCCGGCGGAAACGGCCAGCGGAGCGGCTCGAAACCCGGAGGCGGCGGATGTGACATTTTCTGCGGTCGATGGGCCGTCCCCGTCTGCCCGATCGCCTCATCCCGAGGCACACGAGCCGGCTTCTTTGACGCAGACGGGCGCTCTTTTGGGCACACCGCGCTACATGGCACCTGAGCGTTTTTCCGGCCAGCCTGCGACGCCGTACAGCGACGTGTATTCCATGGGCGCGCTGTTGTTCGAGCTGGCTTGCGGGCAACCTCCGTTTGCCGAAAACGACCTGGCGAAGCTGTCCGCCGCCGCAAAAGAAAAGCCCGCGCCGTCTTTGCTGCCGTTTTTGCAACAAACGCCGCTGGCCGAGGCGTTTTCTAGCGTCGTCGAGCGTTGCCTAAAAAAGGAACCGACCGACCGTTTTGCCGACGGAGCTGCGCTTTTTTCTGCGTTGTCCGCGCTGTCCGCTTTGCCCGAAGATTCCGCAACCGCAATAGAAACCCACAAAACAAATCCGCCAGTTTCCAATTCGTTGAGACGAAGATATGTTGTTTTGATCGGAATTCCTTTTTTGTGTTTGAGTGTTATGGGTGCGGTGGCTCTCACATTGCGACATGGGCATAACGGGCAGCCGGATGTGCTGGAGCATTTCATCGAAAAAGACCTGGGCGTTCCAGCCGAAAGACCTGCGGATTTCGCAGTGTGGGATGCGGCCCTTTGGTCTGCTGATTTGTCCGTGCCCGATGCGGCACCACCCCCAAGAGACTTCGCGTTGCCTCCGTTGCGACGGCCCGCCAAAGTCAAGCCGCCGCAAAAAACCGATGGAGACCACGCCCGTCCCATCCAACCCGCTTCGCCTCCGACGGTGCCGCCTCCGACGGCAATCGAGATTCCGATAGAACGCTAAACCGGGGAACGGCCCCTTTTGGCGGGCGAGTCGCGTCCCCGTTTTCAAGCGGGGGAAGAACCTGCGCCGCGCCACACAACTGTCTCTTTTATTCTCGGGGGAGGTGTTGGCGGATGTTGTTGCTGGCCTTGTGCATCGTCAGAAACTCGTGAAGCACGCTATAGGCAAAGATCCCAAAGAAAACCATCATCGACACATAAAAGAGAACGCCGAGGAGTCGTTTCCACAACGGACGCTTGGGCTTGATCCGGGCCGACTCGGTTTTTTTGACCCAGGCACGGAAACACGACGGGCACGCCCAGCCTTGATCGGTCATCGAAACTTGTTGGTCGGAAAATGCGGTGCGCTGGCAAAAGGCACACGCGATGGTGCCCGTTCGCGTTTCGCCTTCGAGTTCGATGTCCACACCGCGCTCGAACAGGACTTGCTTGACCACATCGGGAGGCGCGTGCTGCACCATCAAGCGAATGACTCCCACACGGTTTGGAAACCGAGTCGCAAACGCTGGGCTATTGGCAAATGTATCGGCGATGCCACACAACCGTTCGGCTTCGGGCACGGTTTCTTCCCGCGCGGCCACCCAATCGCCGGCGAGCTGGACAACCAAGTGAACGGCGTGGTGGGTTACGAGAAAAGAAGCAATGCCGGAAATGTCGGAGGGTTCATCTTCGACGGTTGCCGGTTGCGCGTCAGTGCTGTTCGTCATGCGGCCTCGGGTTTCTTACGGAACAAGCAGCGTCGAAGAACGACTTTCGGGGATGGAACTGGGTTTTGTGCGGTCCACGACCACGACGCCGCCCTTCATGACCCAACGCACCTTGTTTGTCACCACCGAAATGTCTTGCATCGGGTCGCCTTCGACCGCGACCAGATCCGCGAAAAAGCCAGGCGCGAGCGTGCCAAGACTCTTTTCCATTCCCAAGAGCGTCGCCGCGTTGGTCGTGGCCGTCGCAAGCGCCTGCGCGGGAGTCATGCCGATTTTCGCGAACCACAAAAGCTCGCGCGTGTTTTCGCCGAACATCGTGAACACCGCATCGCTGCCCATCGCGAGGGGCACGCCCATCCGAAACGCTCGCCGCGCGGTTTCCAGATTCTTGGGAATGAACGCGCGCAAGTTGTTGAGCGCCGCCGCCGGAAAACCATACACGTGCGGATTTTCCGCGTAGTAGCGGTTGTGATCGATCGTCGGCACGTAAAAAATGCGCCGCCGGGCCATCTCGGCCAGCGTTGCGTCGTCGATATCCACGGCGTGTTCGATGGAATCCGCGCCGGCTCGCACCGCGTCTTTTGCGCCCTGCGGACCATACGAATGAATCGCGCAGCGTTTGCCCGCCCGGTGCGCCACGTCCACGGCGGCTTTCATTTCTTCGTACGAATACGTCTGAAGGCCGGTCACGTCGTCGTATCCGCCGGTCGAACCGACGATTTTGATTTGATCTGCGCCTGCGGCAAGTTGTTGCCGCGCGACGCGCATGACCTCGCTGGGTCCATCGGCTGCGCCTGGCGTGGGCGGTTGGCCGGGCTTGACCGGTTCATCGGTTGCAAACAGCGGCAGCCCCGAGACCAACATCCTGGGGCCCAGCATCGCGCCTTGCCGAATGAGATCCCGCATCGCGATGTCGAGGTTTTCAAACGATCCCAAGTCGCGAACCGTGGTCACGCCCGATTCCAGCGTCTTGCGTGCGTTGTGCTGGGCCAGAAACAACGTGGCGGCGGGATGCCGTTTCAAAAACTGCTCGACCGGTTTCAGTTTCGACTGGTCGTCGAACACATACGTCATGTGTGTGTGAACGTCGATGAGCCCCGGGATTGCCGTATAGCGGGTCAGATCGAGCACCGGCGTGTTGGGCGGCAGTGGCGCAAAGGGACCCACGCTTTTTATGCGCTCCCCTTCGATGAGAACGAGCGCATTCGGAATCACCCGCCCGGTCCCGTCCACGAGTTTGCCAAAACGAATCGCCGTGGGTTTGTCCGTCGCATGGACCGATGCGGTGGACCCGACAAAACCGCTAACCCAGAACAGAACGACTGACAAGACGAAGGCTCGAACTCGTGAACAGGCTCGCACAGAGAAAAATGGGTTGGTGAAGCTCATCGGCGATCTCTCTATTTGGAAGACACAGACAACAGGCACGGGTTGAACGGCACCGTGCTTTGGTCATGCCAAGGCGGGCTTTTTCTTCGCCAGAACGCTCGTTACAGCGCCAGCAAATCCTCGCCATTGTGAAGTGTGGAACAGGGAACGCCCAGTGTTTGCATGTCTTGCTCGCCGAGCGACAGGGATTCCACCATTTCGGCGAACGGATGGACAACCCCAAACTGATTCGAGAGCGCCCGCATGATCTCGTCCCATTCGTGCGCTTCACCCAGGGCATCTTTCAGTTTGGCCGAATCGGTCTTGTGCGCGCCCCACGCAGTCTTGAGCGCAGCCCGTCGGAGCCTATCGGCTGCGGTCAGCAAGTATTTGGCCGCCGCGCGATTGAGCGGCAGGCCACTTTCATGTCGGGTTGAGCCGGCTTCATTCGCCACGTCGTTCAGAACCGCCACCAGCACCGCCTGGATTTGCTCGGCGGCTCGTCCGCGTTCCAGCCGTTTTTCCACCGGCATCGCGGCGACATGATGAACGTGCTCCATCGCCGAGAGTTCCTGGGCCAAACTCCGCCAGCGATCGGCGCGAAGGGACAACAAAAAGCGTTTTGTAAATGGACTCGGAGTGCTCACAAGGCCAGATGTTACCGCTGACCATGCGCAGAAGGACCGTTTTTTCTCGCCGAAAGCTCCTCCAACATGCCGAAACGCACGCCTCGATCACTCAAAACCACGTCGGTCACGCCCGCTCGTTCGGCCACGCGAAGCAGGATCATCGCCCCGGCATAAATCACGTCCGCCCGTCGCGCATCGAGCCCAGCCATGTGCGTCCGTTCGGCCACGGAACGAACACCCAGCGCACTGACGATTTCGCGCACGCGGCTCGTCGGCATTCGCAAGCCGTCCACCAGCTTGCCGTCGTATTGCGTCAAACCCAGGTGGATCGCGCCGATCGTTGTGGCCGTGCCCGCCAGCGCCACCAGCTCGCCTTCGGGTTTCGGCAAATGGGCAAGCGCCGCATCGATCGCCTCGACCAACCGATGTCGTTCCTTTTCTGTCGGCGGGTCGTGCGAAAGGAAGCGTTCGTGCAGCCGCACCGAGCCGATTTTGACGCTCGCCCAAACTTCAGGGTGTTCCTGTCCAACAATGAGTTCCGTAGAACCGCCGCCAATGTCGAGCACACTGCGCACAACGCCCGGCGGAAGCGGCAAGCTGCGTGCCACCGACAAAAAGGCGAGCCGCGCTTCGTCATCGCCCGAAACGATGCGCATCGTGACGCCCCGCTCGGCCAGCGCAGACAGCAATTCGTCGCTGTTTTGCGCCGCACGCAAAGATTCGGTTCCCACGAGCACAAGCTCGTCCACCGAAAGCGACGCCGCCCGCGCAATCTGTCGATCGATCGCCTCGAGCGTTCGACGAATCGCATCGGGATGCAGCCTGTGGGTTCGGTCCAGGTCCTGCCCCAAACGCGGCATCTCCAAATGGTCCGCCACCGGCACGAGTTTTCCGTCAGACGGGTCCACATCCACCACCAGCAGCATCGCCGTGTTCGTCCCACAATCAATCGCAGCCAAACGCATGTTCGGCACAGTATCAAACTCCACCTGGCCGTGCATTTGGCCCTCAATGGTTGACAGACGCCGCTTGGCGGCTATCGTCGCGGAAAGCGTTTTTTGGAGAAACCACATGATGAAACGAAACGTCCGTTTGTATGTGCTGGCAGGTCTTTTGTTGGGGGGGGTGTCGGGGTGTGTGTCGGCGGGGACGCACCAGGCCAAACTCAATGAACTTGCGCTGGCCCAAAATGAACTGTTGGCCTCGCGCCAAAAAGTCGTGGACCTGACCCGCGAGCGCGACGCTTGGCAAAAGCGCACCGAGGAGGCGCTTGCGCAAATCGGCGACTTGTCCGGGCGGTTGCACTCGACGGAAAACAAGATCAAGTCGCTCACCGCCGAGCGAGAACAGTACGCCAAGCTCCTCAACGATTCGACCGCGCTCGTGGGCCAACTGAAGGAACGACTCGAAAAGCTCGGCCAAAACGTGGACAAACTCACGGCAGAGCGCGGCCAGCTTCAAAGCGGCCTGACCGATGCGAAAACGCGCCTCGAAGAGCTGCGCAGGCAAAAAGCCGCTGCCGAAGCGCGCCTTCAAATGTTCCGCAGCCTCGTCGAGCGACTCAAAGCCATGATCGACGCCGGGCAGCTCAAAGTCGTGATTCGCGACGGGCGCATGCTGATCGCCCTGCCCGACGACGTGCTGTTTGATTCGGGCAAAGCCGAGGTCAAACCCCAAGGCCAAGAAGCTCTCGCCAAAGTCGCGCAGGCGCTGTCCGCCATTTCCGACCGCCGTTTCGTCGTGGCTGGACACACCGACAATGTGCCCATCCGCAGCGCACGCTATCGGTCGAACTGGGACTTGTCCGCCGCCCGCGCCATCGAGGTCACGCTGCTCCTCATCTCAAAAGGACTTAAGCCGCAGGCCCTGGCCGCCGCCGGTTTTGGGGAATTTGATCCCATCGCTGCCAACGACACCCCCGAGCACCGAAGCCAAAACCGCCGCATCGAGATCGTCCTCCAACCCAACATCTCCGACCTCCCCTCCTTCGACGGCCTAGAATCCCCCGCCCACACCAAATAACCCCACGTCCCCCCCACAGGGCCGACCCGCCCGTTCGGGTTACAGGCTTTGCTGCCAGTACACGAGGCCAGCCGTCTTCACCTCTTCCAACCACTCTGCAAACCGAGCCTGCTGTACGGCTGGTTCCTCCATCGAGCCAAACACAAACAGGTCCGGCCCCATGGTTTGAAGCTGCCCAAACTGATGTTCTTGGTCAGGACCTGCGTGCAGCCTTCGGTAGGCCATCGCCGCGCAACAGAGCAAACCCGATTCCTTGGGGCCCACGCCATGGAAGTGCAACAGGATTTCCGTTCGGCCCTCTACATCGAATTTCATCACCACCCACGACCGGTAGTTCATGTTGGCGTAGTAGTCCAGCATCCGCGCGTGCTCGATGACCTGGCCCCGGTAGTAGTAGTCCGTCTCGTGGCCAGCCGGGGCCGACGAAACCTTCACCTTGTAGCTGCGTCGGACGTGCTTGAGCTCTTGGCCAAGGGTTTTGGCCGCGGTCGTCAGTTGCCGAACCGCCAGTGCGTGCAGGGCGCTGGCCGCTTGCACCAGACGGTCTGTTTTTTGGTTTTCTCGCTGCTTCAGCCGCTCGATCGCCGTCCTGAGAATCGTCTGCTGATTCGCCCCTTCCGCCAGCACGCTTTCGGACAGACTCAGCGCCCGGACGAACGCCCGTTTCATCCGCGCCGCAAACAAGAGAATGAGCGGCCCCAGGTCTCCCCGGTCTGCCGTTTCCAGGGCCCGCAAATACGCCGGTCGATCGTCGCGGTGGAGCACCAGCGGAAACCACCCCGCCCGCAAAAACACCAGCGTCGCCAGACAACGCGCCACCCGACCGTTGCCATCCTGAAACGGGTGAATCTGGGTAAAACGATGGTGAAGCCACGCCGCCTCTACTTCCGGCGGCACTTTGCGTTGCTCATGGGCAAGGTGCCATGTCACAAGCTGGTCCATTTCAGAGCCGACCTGTTCGGGCGGACAGTATTCGTGAAGCCCCCCATCGGGTCGCCGAACATGATTCGGTAGCCGCTTGAAATCGCCTCGCACCAGGGCCGTTCGCACATCCTGCCCGAGCGAATCCTGGGCATCGCAGGTGTCCTGATGCGCCGTCAGCACCTGATGAAGTGTTTTGACATACGACGTGCTCAGGTTTCGCTCCTGTTTCACAAACTCGAACAGCCCCTCGATGGCCGTGTGTTGATCCAAAATGATCGAAACCACCTTGGGGACAGGCTGGTCCGTCATGTTGTGGGGGACCAGCGCTGCATCGATGCCCTGCTCGATAAGAAGCTGTGTGATGCCCCGGTCGAGCGTGTACAGCCGTTCGAGAACGCCCGTCTCAATGGCCGCTTCTCGTTGCAGTTTTTGCAAAAACGACTGATAGGACAGCGTGGCCGAAAGCCGCGCCGCCTGGTCTCTCCACACCGCAGACAGGGAAGGCAGGTCCGCACTCGCAAGCCGCGTCAGGTCTAACGGCAGGTCTTCAATCGGAGCCCACAAGAAGTCGTTTTTTTGCATCGCAGTCATGAGGGAGTCACTGTTCTGCGTTCTGCCACGCAGCGGCGAAGGATTGTGCGTCCCCAGCATCAGCCTGTAAAGCCGCAAACCTGTTTGTGGCACGGAAGACTTTGTTCATCTTGGCCACAAGCGTGTTTGTGGCACG